>JANRKQ010000138.1:0-103081 GCA_033763395.1 Myxococcaceae bacterium | reverse complement strand
GCAGGCCATGCTCGACGAGCGCAGCGATAAGTACCGCCGGTCGTCGAACGGCCAATTGGGCGGCTCGAAGCCCGGCGCTACCCGTGCGACCTACTTGCTCTCGGGCATCGCCCGCTGCGCCGAGTGCGGCGTCGCCATGAGCATCTACGGGGGCAAGAAGTCGGACGACGGCACGAAGGTCTACCGGTGCTACCGCTGCCCTGCGGCCCATCGCAGCGGCCCCACCCTCTGCAAGAACAAGCTCAGCATCTCGAAGGACAAGCTGGAGGGCGCCGTCCTCGGCAAGCTCTCCGAGACCCTGTTCTCGCAAGACTGCGTCGCTCTCTTCGAGCAGGAGTTCCGCCCGGTCTACGAGGAGACGTTGCGCACGGAGGGCAAGCAGCAGCGCATCGCCGAGTTGGAGAAGGACATCGAGAACCAGCAAGCCCGGCTGGACCGTCTCATCGACGCCCTGGCCGAGGGCCAGTCTCAAGGGGTGCGGAGCCGGGTCACCGAGGCCGAGCGGCGCCTCACCGAGTTCCAAGCGCAGCTCGAAGGACTCCTGGCGCAGCCCACCATGGTCGCCCCGGACATCGCCTCTGACACGCTCCGCTCGGCCCTCATGGAGCTCAAGCGCCTGTTGGAGTCGGACCCGAACTCGTCCAAGGAGCTGCTCAAGGCGCTCCTCGGTGGCGAGCTCCGCCTGAGGCCAAAGGAAGTTCGAGTCGAGGCCGGAAAAGGAAAGACCCGGTCCACCTGGTACTACGAGGTGTCCGGGTCTGCCTTCCTGCAGAACCTCCTGATTCCCCTGCGAAGGGGAGATCAGGATGGCCTGCCGGTAGTTGCGGGGGCAGGATTTGAACCTGCGACCTTCGGGTTATGAGCCCGACGAGCTACCTGGCTGCTCCACCCCGCGAGATGTGCGGCGTCACTACGTGAGTTCGGCCGGTGCCGTCAAGGAGGGAAATCGTGGCCGAATCCTGACGAAGGGCGCACTACACCTCCCTCTATGACCGGGAGCCCTCGCGCCATCGGCCTCTTCGGCCTCATCGGCGTCGTCTTGAACATCGTCGCCGTCGGCGCGCTGCAGCCCTTCACCTCGCCCTACTCGCCCGCCGACATTCCCGGGTGGCTGGCCAGCTGCGTTCAATACCCCGTGCGCACCGCCGTCTCGTCGTTCTCCTTCACCTTCGGCCTCGTCGCCCTCGCCACCTTCGGCCTCGGGTTCGCCCTCCTGCGCCGCACCGGGCCCGCCGTCATCGCCGGCGCCTTCATCGCCTTCGGCGCGCTCCTCGACGCCGCCGGTACGCCCGCGCCCCTCGTCGCCCTCAACACCGAGCCCGCGCTCGGCCAGGCCTTCCTGCGCTTCACGCTCCTCCTCGACGCCACCTTCAACGGCTGCCTCGGCGTCGGCCTCATCGCCGCCTTCGTCGCCACCCCCGACACCCGCTGGCGATGGCTCGCCCTCGCCTCGGGCCTCCTCTCGCTGCCCGTCGCCTTCCAGTGGGCCTCGGCCGACGCCGCCCGCCTGCTCGCCCTCGCCGGCCCCGCCTGGCTCGTGTGGATGGCCGCCACCTCGATTCAGCTCCTCCGCCCCGCCGAACCATGAGCGCCGACCCTTCCCGCTACGCCCGCCGGGCCGTCACCATTCCCGCGGTGATGCTCGGCTTCGTCTTCGCCCTCGCCCTCGCCCCCCTCGCGCTCCCCGCGTGCGTCCTCGTCGATCTCGCCCGGCGCCGGCCGACGCTCCCGACCACCCGGCTCGCCGGCTTCTTCCTGTCCTACCTCTTCACGGAGTCCATCGGGCTGGTGCAGCTCTTCGCCCTCTGGCTCGCCTGCCTCGGCTCGAAGGAGCGCCTCGCCCGCCGCGCCTGGACCGTGCAACGCCGCTACGTCGGCATGCACATGTGGTTCGTCGAGCGCCTCTTCTCCCTGCGCTTCCACGTCGAGGGCGACGAGCTCGTTCGCCCCGGCCCGCTGCTCGTCTTCGTCCGCCACTCGAGCATCGTCGACACCATCATCCCCGGCGTGTTCATCGCCAACCGGCACCTCGTCGAGCTCCGCTACGTGCTCAAGAAGGAGCTCCTCGTCGACCCCTGCCTCGACATCGCCGGCAACTGGCTGCCCAACCACTTCGTCTCGCGTGACGGCTCCGACTCCGACCGCGAGATCGCGAAGGTGCGCGCGCTGAAGGAGAACCTCGGCCCCAACCAGGGCGTGCTGCTCTACCCCGAGGGCACCCGCTTCTCGTCCGGCAAACGAACGCGCTCCCTCGAGCGGCTCAAGGCCGACCCGCTGGCGCACGAACGCGCCTCACGCCTCGTCCACCTCCTGCTCCCCCGCCCCGGCGGCGCCCTCGCCCTGCTCGACGCCGCGCCCGCCTGCGACGTGCTCTTCGTCGGCCACTCGGGCCTCGAGGGCTTCTCGAGCTTCAAGGAGATCTGGAGCGGGCGCCTCACCGGCCGCACCATTCACATCCGCTTCTGGCGGGAGCGCGCCGACTCCATTCCAGCCAGCCGCGACGAGCGTCTGGCCTGGCTACAACGCTGCTGGGAGCGCATGGACGCATGGCTCTCCACCACCGAGCCTGAGTCGCCCGCACCACCCCTGCGAGCTGCCGGATGATCGCCCTCGTCGTCACCTTCGGCGTCACCCTCTCCATCATGTTCGGGCTGTGGCTCCTGTCCCTGCGCCTGAAGGACTCGAGCATCGTCGATCTCTTCTGGGGCGCAGGCTTCGTGGTGATCGCGTGGCTGTCGATGTGGCTCCACTCGCCGTCGCCGCGCGGTTGGCTCGTGGCAGGCCTGGTCTCGCTCTGGGGCCTGCGGCTGTCCGTCTACCTCACCTGGCGCAACCACGGCCGCGGGGAAGACCCCCGCTACGCCGCCATGCGCGCGAAGGCCGGCGCTGCGTGGCCACTCCGCAGCCTCTTCGTCGTCTTCGGCTTCCAGGGCCTCCTCATGTGGCTCATCTCGATGCCGGTGCAGTTCGCGATCCGCTCCCTCGGAGACGTCGGCTGGCTCGACGCCGTCGCGACCGCCCTCGTGCTCATCGGCGTCACCTTCGAGACCGTCGGAGACCTCCAGCTCGCGCGCTTCAAGGCCAACCCAGCCAACAAGGGACAGATCATCACGTCTGGTCTGTGGCGGTACACGCGCCATCCCAACTACTTCGGAGACGCCGTCACCTGGTGTGGCCTCGCCTGTTTTGGCATCGCCGCTGGAGTCTGGCCCACGGTGCTCAGCGCCGGGGTGATGACCTTCCTGCTCATGCGCGTCTCGGGCGTGCCCATGCTGGAGTCGGCCATGAAGCACCGGCCCGGGTATGCCGAGTACGTCGCCCGCACGAGCGCGTTCTTCCCGCGCCCGCCGCGCGCCTGAACGGCTCGACGAGTTCTTCTCTGTTGGAAAACTCCAGCCGGGACGAAGCCGGGCTGACGAAGGGTGCCCACGTGCGGTATCCCATGCCGGTCCTTTGGGGACGGGGGCGACATGTCGACGACGATGCGGTGGTTCGGAGTGGTGGCGGTGGCCGTGAGCCTGGGTGCGTGCTCGAACGACGTGCAGACGTGTGACCAGGGCTGCCCTGGAGGAACGCGCTGCGACACGGCGACGAACCTGTGTGTGCGAGACGCTCCCATGGCGGGCGGAGCGGCGGGTGGTGCCAGCGGGGGGACGGCGGGTGGCACGGCTGGGGGTGACGCGGGCGGGATCGCGGGGGGCTCCGCCGGTGGTGCTGCGGGCGGCGCTGCTGGTGGCTCTGCTGGGGGTGACGCGGGCGGGATCGCGGGGGGCTCCGCCGGTGGTGACGCGGGCGGCGCTGCTGGCGGCTTTGCCGGTGGTGACGCGGGCGGGATGGCGGGTGGCTCCGCCGGTGGTGACGCAGGCGGTGCGGCTGGCGGCTCCGCTGGCGGCAGCGCGGGCGGAACGGCGGGAGGCTCCGCGGGCGGCATGGGTGGAGGCGCGCCGATTCCAGCGCCGGTCCTCACGCTGACGACTCCGGCGGCTGGCGTCGCGATCTCCGGAGCGATGTTCGAGCTCGTGGGAGCGGTGTCGGCCTCGGCCGGGCGCGAGGTGACGGCTGCGACCATCGACGTGGGTGACGGCGTCGCGCGCCCCCTCACGCTCACGCCGACGACGTGGCGGGTGACGGTGCCGCTGCCGACCGGGGTGGAAGGCACCCGCACCTTCACGTTGTCGATCACCGACCAGTCCGCGCAGACGACGAGCGCGACCGTCCAGGTGCTCATCGACACCCGAGGGCCGCAGGTGGCGCTGACGACGCCGACGTCGGCGACCGTCGTGGGCGCCTCGGTGATGCTCACTGGCACCATCGCGGATGCGTCGCTGCCGCCGGCGAGCTTCTCGATCTCCGGAGGCTCCTCGAGCGTCACCCCCACCGTCACCGGCACCACCTGGACCGCGACCGTCGCCTTCCCCGCGAATATCGACCGGCAAGCGAGAACGCTCACCTACACGGCGACCGACGCGCTCGCGAACTCGTCGACCGGCATGTTCTCGGTGCTCGTTGACACGCAGCCGCCAGCGCTCGCGCTCACGAGCCCAGCACCGAACGTCCCGGTGGGCCGCATGGCGACATTGAGTGGAACGGCCACCGACTCGAGTGGAGCGCCCATGAACGTGACGATCGATCTCGGCTCGGGCCCAACGCCGCTGACGGTGGTGTCTGGCGCATGGACGACGCAGGCGACGTTCCCGATGAACCTCGATCGGGTGATGCGCACGGTGACGCTGCGCGGGACGGACGCGGTCGGGAACCAGGCGACGGTGACAGCCATGGTGCTCGTCGACACGCAGGGCCCGACGCTGACGTTCACGTCACCCGCCGCAAGTGAGCGGCTCGGCGTTCCGACGATGCAGGTGGTGACGGGCGCGGCGTCGGACTCGACCGCGCTCACGGGCGTCACGTTGAACTGCGCCGACTCGGGAGGCAATCGCACGGCGACGATCTCCGCCGGGACCTGGTCCGTCACGTGGCCCCTGCCGACCGCCGACAACACCTCGTTCACCTGCAGCGCGACGGCGACCGACAGCCTCGCGAACGTGACGACCCTGACGCGGAGCTTCTTCGTCGACACGGTCGCGCCGGTGGTGGCGTTCACGGCTCCGGCGAGTGGGGCGATCGTCGGAGGTCCGGCGCAGACGATGCTGGCCGTTTCGGGCACGGTGACCGATGGCTCGCTCGTGAGCCCGCTGCAGGTGACGTTCAACGGGGCGACGAGCACGGCGACGCCGACGGGATCGAACTGGAGCACTGGCCTCACGCTCCCGACCGTGGACTACGTGTCGACGCCGATCACGGTGACGGCGACCGACGCGGAAGGCAACGCGACGACCATCATGCGCAGCGTCTTCGTCGACCGCGTGGCGCCGGTGGTGACGATGACAGCGCCGAACGCCGGCCAGGTGTTCAACATCGCGAGCTTCGGCGGTGGGAGCACGGTGAACGTGACGTGGACGGTGACGGACGGCGATCCGACTCGGACGGTGCAGTCGTTCAACGGGACCACGACGAGCACGACGAGCGGCACCATCGGGACGAACGCGTCCGACAACGGGGTGCAGTACACGGCGACGGTGACGATGGCGGACCGCGCCGGGAACGTGTCGTCGCCCGCGAGCCGGACGTTCACTGTCGACCGGGTGGCTCCGACGGTCGTGTCAGTCACGCCGGCGAACGGAAGCCGACGGGTCGCCTTTCGGCAGGCCTCGATCGTGTTCTCGGAGGTGATGAGCGCGACGGTCGCGGCGCTCAACGGGGTCGGCACCGGCTCGTGGACGAACTTCAACACCCGCTGGGAATCGCAGGGGTTGGCTGGCTCGACGGTGTTCGCCCCCACGATGAACCCTTCGGCCACCGACCTCGCGGGGAACGCAGTGACTGGCTTCCCGGCGTGGCGATTCCACACGGGCGTTGCCCTGCCGCCGTTCAACCCGCAAGTGATTGCCACGGGCGTCGCGGCCTTCGATGTCATGAGTGACGGCGATGGCCACCCCTTCATGGCCTGGGCTGGCAGCGGCGTGACTTCGGTGCTCACGACCCAGCTCAACGGCACCAACGGGGGCTACACCTCGAACCCCGCCAACCTCACCTTCGGCCCCCGGAACTGGCGACAGGTCGACGTTCAGGTCTGGTCAACCATCAACGCTGACCTTTCGCTCTCCCGCCATCGGTCCCTCACGGCAACCGAGAACTGTTGCACCGACAGCCTCGTCAGCTTCAACGACCAGACGGCGACAGGGGTGACCTCTGGAATTCCAGTCCTCACGCCGCCGATTCGAGTCGAAGACGGGACGAGCGCGACTGGCGCACTCAACTTCGACACCTACAACCGCTCCACCATCTCCACGACACTCAGTGCAGTTCACACGAAGATCATTCCTGGAAGCACGACCTGGACTGCGCTCAGTCTCGACGGGCCCAACAGCACCCTCCGGGTGGCGCAGCGTGCGTGTGGTGAGAACTTCCTCAGCAACCCAGCCACGTTTTTCTGCAACTTCTTTCAGGGCACCCAGACGAGCACCGTGCCCGCCAGCGTGATGAATACCCTTTCGGGCGCGGTCTCACCCGAGGGCTGCCTCATCTACTCGTTCGACTCGCTCTTCGATCTTCGCCGCGTCTACGCGAACCGCCCCGGGAGGTACGCGACCGTCCCCTCGGCCGGCTCGAGCGACCTCGCGCCGGGGGCGGGGTTCACGGTCGCTCCACGGAGCGCCGGTGGCCACTGGGGTGCCTGGCTCCTCGGCAATGGCAGCGCGACCGTCGTCAGGACCACGAACGTCAACAGCTGCCCTCAGGCGAACATCGGCAACAACTTCACCGCCGTGGGCACCCTCGACGTCGAAGGCTCGACCAACATCCGCGTCGTGGAGGTCGGCACGACGGTCGGCATCGTCTACCTCAAGTCGAACGGAGATCTCGTGCTGCGCTACATCCCGTGAAGCGGTGCACAGTTCGCGCGGAAGCGCTCCGAGCCCGCACGGACTGCATGTCAGAACGACACGCGCCTCGCGAACTCCAGGTGGCGTACGCCGTGCAGCGCATCGCCCCGTGGCCCTGCCAGCGCTTGTCTTCTCCCTCGTCCTCACCGCCCCGCCGCCTGACGCCGGGGCGCTCAAGCCCTCGATGCAGGCCGCGCTCACGGCCGTCGTCGGCCTGACGCCGCTCCTGTCGAGCCCGCCCGCCTTCCGCGACCCGGCCAACGCCCCGCGCATTCGTGCGGCGCTCGACGTGCTCTCGCCGCTGGAGCACTTCTTCTCGAAGCCCCAGGGCGCGACCGACTCGGCCATCGCCACCCTCTTCGCCCGCGAGGTGAGCCGCGCGCGCACCGAGTTCGACGCCAAAGACACCGAGGCCGCCCGCTTCCGCCTGCGGGCCGTCACCTCGATGTGCTTCGGCTGCCACGTACGCACGCCGACCGAACAAGACGTCGCCGCAGCCGCGCCCCTCGTCGAGGCGCTCGCACTGCCTCCCCTCGAGCGCGCCGCCTTCTTCGCCACCACCCGGCAGTTCGACCGCGCCCTCGCCGAGTGGCAGGCGGCCCTCGCCCAGCCTCCGAAGAACGACGTCGAGGCCTTCGAGCAGGCCCAGGCCGTTCGCGCCGCCCTCGTCGTCATCATTCAGGGGCAGGACGACGCGAAGGCCACCATCGCGCTGCTGGCGCGCAACTCGGCTCGGCCAGAGCTGCCCGGCTTCATGACGCGGCAGATGGCCCGCTGGCTCACCGAGGCGAAGGGGTGGCAGGCCGAGAGGTTCGACGCGAGTCGCAAGGCGCCTGCCGAGCTCGTGGCCCGCGCCCGGGCCCTCCTCGCCAACTCCGGCATCACGAAGTCTCCGACGCCCGACGAGAACCGCCTCGTCAGCCACCTTCGCGCCGCCGGGTACCTGCAGGAGGCGCTGCGACGCGAGCCGCAGGGCTCGTTCCGCGGTGAGGCGCTCCTGCTCCTCGGCACCGTCGCCGCTGCCACCACCGACCCGTCCCTCTGGCGGCTCGAGTGGATCCTCCTCGAGGCCTGCGTGCGCGAGAACCCGAAGACGCCCCTGGCCCGCCAATGCGCGGAGCGCCTCAGCGAGCGCACCTGGCTCGCCTACACCTCGCGCTCGGGCCTCGACGTGCCGGGCGACGTGGGCGTGGCGCTGGGAGAGCTCAACGCGCTGGCGCGCTGATCACTCGAACGACACCTTCACCTTCAGCACGTCGTTCGCTTCGACGCGAATCGTCTTCGTCTGCGACTTGCCGAGCTCGGCGTTGGTGAACGTGCAGCGGTATTCCCCCGCCGCCATCTGCTTGTCGCCGAAGGGCGTGTCGCCGAACCGGTACGGCGGGCACTCGACCGTCGCGTAGGGCGTCGCCACGAAGCGCACGGTGCCACTGCCGGTCGCGCGCACCTCGGGCGGCTTCACCGCGGGCTGCACCACCGGCGGCTTCACCGCGCCCGGCGGCTTCGTCGCCGCGGTCGGCTTCGTGGGCACGTCGGGCTTGAGCACGAAGGCGCGCTCGAGCGTCGTCTGGCCGGCCGGCACCTCGAGCTGCAGCGACTGCCCCTGGTGCCCGTCGAGCTCGACGATCAGCGACGCCGTGGTCCCCGCTGGGCGCTGCACCGTCAGCGGCGTCCGGCCCGCCTGCTTCTCTCCATCGATCGTCACCGTCGCGCCTGCGGGCTCGCTCGTCAGCGTCACCGCCACCAGCGGAGCGGCCACCGCCGGCCCAGCCCCCTCGGTCGGATCCGGCTCGAGACTGAAGGGGGAGGTCTGCTCCCCGCCCGCCGGAATCACCAGCGACGTCTTCAGCGGCCGAAACCCCTTCTTCGCGAGCTCGAGCGGGTACTCCCCGCCAGCGACGGCGGGCAGGGTGCAGGGGGTGCGGCAGTCGATGGCGCGACCGCCGAACCGAACCGTCGCGCCGGGCGGGTCGCTCGTCACCACCACATGCGCGCGGCTCGGCCGCAGCACCGCCACCGCCGCCAGCACCGCGGCCAGGCCCACCACCACGCCCAGCGCGATGAGCGGCCCCTTGCGGCCACCGCCCTGCTGGGTCGGCAGGCTGTTCTCGGTCGGCTGCACCTTCACGTCAGCGCCGAGCTCGACCGGCCTGGGGTTCGACGCCGAGCGCCCTGCCTCGGCCCGCGTCAGCTGATCGCGCGATGGCACCCGGGGCACCGACTGGCGCGAGGCCTGCGACCGGATCGACTTCGTGGGCCTGGCCACGTTCGGCGTGGCCTTCTCGGGCCCGTCTCCATACGAGCCGTCCTGCCCGGACTCGGTGAAGAGCAGCCGCCCCTCTTCGGCCTCGCGCGCCAGCCGCTCGGCGTAGATGTCCTGCATGAAGGCCGCGAGGTGCACCGAGCCCGAGGGCAGCTTGTTCTTCAGCAGCCAGGCCTCGAGCGCCTCCTGCAGCTCTCGCGCGTCGGCGTAGCGGTCGCCACGGTCCTTCGCGAGCGCGCGCATCACGATGGCGTCGAGCTCTTTCGGGAGCCGCTCGTCGATCGCCGAGGGCGGCTCGACCTTGCACTCCGTCACCGCGTTGAGCGTCTGAATGTCATTGGCCCGCTTGAAGAGCCGGGTGCCGGTGAGGAGCTCGTAGAGCACCACGCCGAGGGCGAAGACGTCAGTGCGCGCGTCGACCGGCTTTCCCTGTGCCTGCTCCGGCGACATGTACGAGTACTTGCCCTTGAGCACGCCCGACTTCGTCACTGTCGCCTGGTCGGCTGCCTTGGCGATGCCGAAGTCCACCACCTTCACGCCGCCCTCGAAGGACACGAGGATGTTCTGCGGCGAGATGTCGCGGTGCACGATGTTGAGCGGGCGGCCACCCGGGTCGGCCTTCTTGTGGGCGTAGTCGAGGCCGGCGCACGCCTCGATGATGATGCGGCAGATCAGCGGGAGCGGAATCTGCGTGCCCTGCCGCTCGGCCTGCTTCCACACCTTCCGCACGTCTTCGCCGTGGATGTATTCCATGGCGATGTAGAAGGTGTCGTCCTGCTGGCCGAGGTCGAAGATCTGCACCACGTTCGGGTGGTTGAGCCGCGCCGCGATGCGCGCCTCGTCGAGGAACATGGTGATGAAGTCTTCGTTCTCGGCGAGGTGCGGGAGAATGCGCTTGACCACCAGCAGCTTCTCGAAGCCCTGCACGCCGAGCTGCCGCGCGAGATAGATCTGCGCCATCCCGCCGGTCGCGAGCTTCTTGATCAGCTGGTATCGGCCGTAGGTCTCGAGCGACACGTCGTTCCCGTGAGCCGTCGATGGTAGGCCCCGTGCGAGGGCTGATCAAACGTCGGAGCGGAAAAGTTCCACCCCGATCAGAAGGTGCGGCGCTTGCGCAGGCTCTTCTTCTCGCGGGTCTCGCGCACCAACTGCTCGAGCGCGTCGAGCTTCTTCTTCAGCACCGGCATCAGCAGCGGGTTGCGGTCGACCTTGTCGAAGAGTGAGAGCACCTCGTCGACGTCGCGCTCGATGGCCTCGGCGCGCTCGGACGAGATGCGACGCAGCAGCAGGTCCGCGCCCGCCTCGATCAGCACGCGCGCCACGGCGTCGCGGTCGGCGAGGGCTTCGTGCTGCTTCTGGCCCAGGCCGTTGATGACGCGGAGCTTCGGGCGTTCGGACAGCGGCAGGTCGAGCTGACGGTCGTCTTTTTTCATGCGCGAGCCGACGATAGGGGCCGCGCTCCCGAGGGGAATTTTCCTGCCGGTTTGCTGCACGCCTGTAGCACCGGCGCGATAGAGTCGGCCCCGTGAAGCGCGTGGGACCGTGGCTCGCGGCGGGTCTTCTGGCACTGAGCGCCTGCCGCCCGACCGGGTTCTACGATGCCATGGCGGTCTTCATCGAGCTCGAGGAGGGCACCGGCCTTCGCTGCGTGCGGCTGTCGGCGCAGTCGCTGGTGACGAACCGCATCGGTGAGGTCGACGTGCAGCTGGGCGATCGCCGCTCGGTGCGCGTGGGGATCTCGGAGGAGCCCGACTTCACCGGAGAGCTGCGGCTGACGCTGTCAGCCTTCACCTCGGAGGACTGCTCCGGCCGGCCCGTGGCGACGCAGACGCGCACCGCGGCGCTCTCGCAGCCGCCCATCGTGCCGGTGGTGTTCCGCTTCGGCCGTCCCGACGGGGGCCTGCCGATGCCCGACGCGGGCCAGCCAGACGGTGGCAGTCCTGACGCCGCCGTTCCTGATGCTGGTGCGCCCGACGCGGGGGCCGAGGACGCGGGCCAACCTGACGCGGGGACCGACGGCGGCGCGTGTGAGCTGTCCACCTGTCAGAGCAGCGCCTGCGCCACCGCCCTGTGCACGGCGACGGGCTGCACCCAGACACCCGAGGCCGCGCGCACCCCCTGTGACGGAGGCCTCTGCAACGGCGCCGGGGCATGCGTGGCCTGTCTTCAGGGAGATGCCTGCGACGCGGGGCGACCGTGCGCGCGCCAGGGCGTCTGCTCGGCCGTGGGCACCTGCGAGCCGACCTTCGCCGAGTGCAATACGACCAACCCCTGCCTCCGCCCGCTGCTCCAGTGCGCGAGCGACGGCGGCTGCTCCTTTCGGCAGGAGCCGCCAGGCGCCACGTGCGACGCCGGCGCGGTCTGCTATGCGAACGCCCAGTGCCGCCCGCAGCTGCGCGCCTCGAACGTCAACCCGGCCCTCGCGCCCTACCCCGCAGTCGCCCTCACGTTCGCCACCAACTGCGTCTACGCCTACGACACGACGGGCGCGGGAGCCCCGGTTCCCGTCGGCATGGCCGGCGTCACCTGCACCTGGCCAACCCCGCCGCCAGTGCTGCTGAGCCAGGGCGCGGGCGGCGTCGACGTGCTCGCCTTCTCGGGGACGTCGCTCTCCGTCGAGCCGGGCGCGCTCGTTCGCTTCGTGGGCCAGCGGCCGGCCGTTCTGCTGATTCACGGTGAGGTGACGATTCGGGGCCGGATCGATCTGCGCGCGTTGGGTTCGGCCTTCCGCGGCGCCGGAGCCGATTCTCCGGCGTGCGGGCGCGGGCTGGCCGGGCAGGCGGCCGAGCGCGAAGGTGGCGGGGGCGGCGGCTTTCGCGACGACGGCGGCTCGGGTGGGCGAGCCCTCAGCCCCTCTGGTGGGCTGGCGAACGGCAACGACGATCTCGTGCCGCTGCGGGGGGGGTGCTCTGGCGGGCTCGGGTGGCTCGGCATCGACGGCGGGTTCGGCGCGGGCGCGCTGCAGATCTCAGCGGCCGGAGCCTTCGCGCTCCTCGACGGCGGGCTGGGCGCCAGCGGCCTCGGCGGGCTGGGCGGGATCGACGGCGGTGGAGGAGGCGGCGGCGGCTCGGGCGGCGCGTTCCTGATTCAGGCGGCGTCGATCACCGTCCTCAACTCGACGATCACCGCCAACGGGGGCGGCGGCGGTGAGGGCGGCACCCGCGAGAACATGACGCGAACCAACGGAAGGCCCGGGCTGGCCGGCGCCTTTTCGACGGCCGTTCCAGCCGATGGAGGCACCAACGGGAACTGTTGCGGTGGGAACGGCGGCTTCGGTGGCGCCGGCGACACCGCGCCCGTGAATGGGACGAACGGCGGGACGGGGAGCTCAGGCCCCGTCGATCTCCCGGGTGGCGGCGGTGGTGGTGGGAGCCGCGGCCGAATTCGCTTCGACACCGCCCGCTCGACCGATCTGTGCGACATCGTCTCGTCCACCATCTCGCCCGATGATCAGCTGCAGAGCAGCAACACCGCCTGTCGTTTTCAGTGACGTCTCCGATGCCCGCTCCCTTCCGCATCCTCGTGGTCGATGACTCGGCGCTGACGCGCGAGACGCTGCGCCGCACCCTCGAGCTCGACCCGCGCCTCAAGGTGGTGGGCGAGGCGAAGACGGGCGAGGAGTCGATCGAACTCGTGCGCGCGCTGTCGCCCGATCTGGTGACGATGGATCTGCAGATGCCCGGCATGGGCGGTCTCAAGGCCATCGAGGTGATCATGCGCGAGCGGCCGACGCCGATCGTGGTGATCAGCGAGCGCAGCTCGGCAGGGGTGGTGGACTACAACTACGAGGCGCTCTCGCGAGGGGCGCTCGAGCTGGTGCCGAAGTCATCGGTGTTCGGCCAGGGCCCCGATGACGTGCGCCGCTTCGCCGAGCGCATTCGCCGCATGGCCGAGGAGGGCCTGGCCGACGAGCGCCCCACCCTGTCGTCCCCGCTGCCGCCGATTCCCGTCACCACCGAGGCGCCGGTGCTGCTCGGGTTGGGCTCGTCGACGGGAGGCCCGAAGGCGCTGGCGCGCTTCTTCGCCGAGCTGCCGATCGACTTCCCGCTGCCGATCGTCGTGGTGCAGCACATGGCCGAGGACTTCTTCGAGTCCTTCGTGCGCTTCTTGTCCGATTCGACGCGCCGGCGGGTGGTGCTGGGCGCCGCCGAGCTGCCGCTGGTGCCGGGCACCATCTGCGTCGCCCCACCCCGCCAGGAGCTCTTCGTTCGCGAGAACCTCACCGTCAAGCTGCTCAACCCGCCCCCGGGCCAGCTCATCTCTCCGTCGGTCGACAGCCTCTTCTTCTCGATGGCGACGGCGCTCAAGGGGCGCGGCCTGGGCATTCTGCTGACGGGCATGGGAGACGACGGCGCGCAGGGTCTGCTGCGCATGCGCCGCATGGGGGCGCGCACCGCCGTCCAGGATCGGGTGACGTGCGCGGTGTTCGGCATGCCTCGCGCGGCCCTCGAGGTGGGCGCCACCGATCTGGCGATGCCGCTCGATCAGCTCGCCGCGTGGGCGGTGGCGCAGACGAAGGGCGTCTCTGTGGGCACACCGGCGAGCGCCGCCCAGCCGAAGCGCCGACGGGTGCTGGTGGTGGACGACGATCACGCCTCGCTCGAGGCCACGCGGCAGGCCCTCGAGGCGGCCGGCTACGACGCCCACGTGCTGGACAACCCGATGATGGTGGCGGTGACGCTGCGCCGCACTCCCGCCGATCTCGTGCTGCTCGAGAGCGAGCTGGTGACGGTGACGGGCAAGGTGGTGGCGGACGCGATGCGGAAGAACGGCCTGGGGCACGTGCCGGTGGTGCTGCACTCGAAGCTGACGGGCGACGCGCTGCGCGCCCGCGCGGCCGAGTGTGGCGTGCTGGGCTTCGTCAACAAGGCCGACCCGCAGCGGCTCGACGTCGTGCGGGGCCTCATCGGCGGCCCGACGCGCTGAGGGTCGCTCGAAACGAAAAGACCTCCGGGAAAGCTCCCGAAGGTCTCGTGTGCCCAAGGGGGGATTCGAACCCCCACGCCTCGCGGCGCCAGCCCCTCAAGCTGGTGTGTCTACCAATTCCACCACCTGGGCGAGGAACAGCATTCAGTTGTGTGCTGCGCTCTGCGGGGACGGCCCACTACCAGACAACCTGACGGAGAGTGAAGCAACTTCGTCAGGGCAGCTTCTGGGACGGCACCGCGTCGGTGGCCTTGGGCGCGTCGGCGGGCGGCTGGGCAGGCTGCGGCGGAACGACGTCGCCGGGCTTCACCTCGGTGGGCGTCGCCGTGGTGGTGCCGGTGGCCTTCTCGGCGTCGGCCTTCGCCTTCTCGGCCTTCTCCTGGTCGGCCTTCAGCTGCTGCTCGGTGACGAGCGACGACTTCGAGACGAGCGACGTCTTGAGGCCGACGAGCGAGAGGCCGAGCGAGGTGACGAAGAAGGCCACCGCGCACGCCGCCGTCAGCTTGGTGAGGAACGTCACCGCGCCGCGGCCACCGAAGGCCGACGAGGCCGCACCGCCGCCGAGCGCCGCGCCCATGCCCGCGTCCTTCCCCGGCTGCAGGAGGATCACGAAGATCATGAAGATGCACAGCAGGACGTGAATGGTCGTGAAGAAAGCCAACATGGGGAAGGCGCCTTACGCAGGGTTCAGCCGAAGTTCAAGCGGCTTACCCCTCGCACGGCTCACAGAGCGCCGGGCGGCCCGGCACGCCAGCGTCAGCGGGCGCGGCGCCTCCGTCGGCGAGCGTGACGTACGAGGCGCACCCGCGGAGCACGCGACAGGGGTGCCCTTCCGGGTACGCGTCGGGTCGATACGCAGGCGTGCAGGCCGTGCCCGCGGCGGCCATCGCGACGAGGAGCGCTCTCACGCCTTCGCCTTCACGATGGCCGCGAAGTCGGCGGCCTTGAGGCTGGCGCCGCCCACCAGCGCGCCGTCGATGTCGGGCTGGGCGAGCAGCTCGGCGGCGTTGTCGGCCTTCACCGAGCCGCCGTACTGAAGGCGCACCTGCGCCGCGGTGTCGGCGCCCCACAGCCCCGTGAGCAACGTGCGGATGTGGGCATGGACTTCCTGCGCCTGGCGCGACGTCGCCGTCTTGCCGGTGCCGATGGCCCACACCGGCTCGTACGCGATGACGAACTGCGCGCCCACGTCGGCCTTGAAGCCGTCGAGGCACCCCTTCACCTGTGTCGAGACGACCTCGAGCGTGCGGTTGGCCTCGCGCTCCGCGAGCGTCTCGCCGACACAGACGATCGGCAAGAGGCCCGCCTTGAGCACCGCGCCGATCTTCCGGTTCACGCCCGCGTCGGTCTCCTGGAAGAACTGGCGGCGCTCCGAGTGCCCGAGGATGACCCACGACGCGCCCGCGTCCTTGATCATGGGGGCGGCGGTCTCTCCCGTGAAGGCGCCGGACGCCTCGGCGTGGCAGGTCTGCGCGGCCACCTGCACGTTCGAGTCTTCGAGCGCCTTCGCCACCGGGTGAAGCGCGGGGAACGTCGGCGCGACGGCGATGTCGACGTGCCGCACCATCGAGACCAGCCCCCGCAGTTCGCGAGCGAGCGCGAGCGACTCGGTGACCGTCTTGTTCATCTTCCAGTTGCCCGCGATGAAGCAGCGCCGCGCCGTCATGTGCAGCCTCCCGTCCTTCTGTGGTGGAGCGACGTCAGGCCTCGAGGGCCGCGATGCCAGGCAGCTTGAGCCCCTCGAGCAGCTCGAGCGAGGCGCCACCGCCGGTCGACACGTGTGAGATCTTCTGGGCGTAGCCGAGCTCGTTCACCGCCGCCGCCGAGTTCCCGCCGCCCACCACGGTGAGGGCGCTGCTGTTGAGGGCCATCGCCGCGGCGACCGACTTCGTGCCTTCCGAGAACTTCGCGACCTCGAACAGCCCCATCGGCCCGTTCCACAGCACCGTCTTCGCGTTGCGGATGTGCTGGGTGAAGAGCGCCCGCGTCTTCGAGCCGATGTCGAGGCCCATCTTGTCCGCGGGGATGTTGCGATCAGCCACGTCGACGGCCTCGCTCTTGTCATCGGGCGAGGTGCCCACGACGTGATCGACCGGCAGCACGAGCTCGACCCCCTGCTGCTTCGCCACGTCGAGGAGCCGCGTCGCGAGCGGCACCTTGTCTTCTTCCACCCGGCTTTTGCCCACCTGCGCGCCCTCGGCCTTGAGGAACGTGTAGGCCATGGCCCCGCCGATCAGCATCGCGTTGCACTTCGGCAGCAGGTTCTCGATCACCTTGATCTTGTCGGACACCTTGGCGCCGCCGAGGATCACGACGAAGGGCTTGTCGGGGCTCTTCACCACCTTGCCGAGCTTCTCGATCTCCTTGCGCATCAAGAAGCCGGCGCACTTCTCTTTCACGAAGGCGGCCATGCCGGCGGTCGACGCGTGGGCGCGGTGCGCGGTGCCGAAGGCGTCGTTGCAGTACACGTCGGCGAAGCTCGCCAGCTCGCGCGCGAAGGCCTCGTCGTTGGCCTCTTCCTGTTTGTGGAAGCGCAGGTTCTCGAGCATCAGCACCTGACCGGGCTTGAGATCCTTCGCCATCTTGCCCACGCCCTCGCCCACGCAGTCGTCGGCCATGAGCACCTCGTGGGTGCGGCCGAGCAGCTCGGAAAGGCGCTTCGCGGCGGGCATGAGCGAGAGCTTCTTGTCGGGGCCCTTCGGCCGGCCCAGGTGCGACGCGAGCACCACCTTGCCACCCAGCTCGAGCGCCTTCGTGATCGTCGGGAGCGCTTCCCGAATGCGGGTGTCGTCCGTCACGCGCTGCTGCTCGTCGAGCGGCACGTTGAAGTCGACGCGAATGAAGACCCGCTTGCCCGAAAGCGACAGCTCGTCGAGGTACTTGACGGTCATGGTGGTGCTTTCGAAGCGGCTTACTTCTTCGAGGCGAGGAACTTCGCGACGTCGACCATGCGCATCGAGTAGCCCCACTCGTTGTCGTACCAGGCGAAGACCTTGAGGAAGGTGCCGTCGATGAGCTGGGTCTGCGTCGAGTCGAAGATCGACGAGTGCGGGTTGTCGTTGTAGTCGATGCTCACCGTCGGCTCGGTGTCGTACTGGAGCACGCCCCTCATCGCGCCCTCGGCCGCGCCCTTCACCGCCTGGTGCACCTCGTCGACGGTTGTGGCCTTCTTGATGTTCACGGTGAGGTCGACGAGCGAGACGTTGGGCGTCGGCACGCGAATGGCGGCGCCGTTGAGCTTGCCCTTGAGCTCGGGGATCACCTCTCCGATGGCCTTCGCCGCGCCAGTCGAGGTGGGGATCATCGAGAGCGCCGCCGCGCGGGCGCGCCGCGGGTCCTCGTGCACGAGGTCGAGGATGCGCTGATCGTTCGTGTACGAGTGAATCGTCGTCATGAGGCCGCGCTCGATGCCGAAGGTGTCGTTGAGCACCTTGGCGACGGGCGCGAGGCAGTTGGTGGTGCACGAGGCGTTCGACACCGTGTGGTGCTTCGCCGGATCGTACAGGGTGTGGTTGATGCCGAAGGCGACGGTGAGGTCGACGCCCTTGCCGGGCGCGCTGATCAGCACCTTCTTCGCGCCGGCCTGCAGGTGCAGCACGGCCTTCTCCTGCGCGGTGTACTTGCCGGAGCACTCGAGCACCACGTCGACGCCGAGCTCCTTCCACGGGAGCTTCGAGGCGTCCTTCTCGCTGGTGACGCGGTAGGTCTTCCCGTCGATGGTGATGCTGTTCTCGGCGTGGGTGACGGTGCCGGGCCAGTTGCGGTGCACCGAGTCGTACTTGAAGAGGTGCGCCAGCGTGGAGGGCTTGTCGAGATCGTTGATGGCGACGATCTCGATGTCGGTCTCCTTCCGGGAGAGGGCAGCGCGCAGCACCATGCGGCCGATGCGGCCAAAACCGTTGATCGCGAACTTGAGGGCCATGTCGTTCTCCAGAGGTGGGTGACGCTTCGAAAACGAGGCTCCCTTACCCGCCCCGGTGGCCCAAGTCGACCGCCCCGAGAGGGCGTCTGGCCACCGTGGTAGCCTCGGCTCCATGAGCACGGCACGGCAGCTCCACCACTCGTACGAAGACTACCTGCGCATGCTCGCGGTCTCGGACCTCAAGCTCGAGTACTGCGAGGGCACCGTGTACGCGATGGCGGGAGGAACGCCGACGCACGCGGCGCTCGCGGCCTCGGCGATTCGGCTGCTCGGCCAGAGTCTCCTCGGCCGGTGCCTTGTCTACTCGTCGGACCTCATGGTGCGCATCGACAGCCTCGATCAGTCGACGTACCCCGACGCGTCCGTGGTGTGCGGCCCGGTCGTGCCGTCGCCCGTCGATCGCAACGCCTGCACGAACCCGTCGATCCTCGTCGAGGTCACCAGCAAGGGCACCGAGGACTACGACCGCGGCGAGAAGTTGAGTGCGTACAAGCAGCTCTCCTCGCTCCAGGCGGTGTTGCTCATCTCGCACCGGAGCCGACGCGTCACGTCGGTCACCCGAACGCCCACGGGCTGGGCTGCGCTCGAGGTCATCGGTGGCGAACACGTGGTGCTCGAGACGCCGTCGGTCCGCTTCGCGATCGACGACCTGTACGCAGACGTCACGCTCGAGTGAGCGCGAGCGCACCGAACAGGAGACCTCCGGTCGCGACCGCGCCGGGGTGCGTCGTAATCCATCCCGTCCCCGGGTGACGACGTCGCCAACTCTACGGATCGCGGCTGGCCTCCCACACGGCGCTGCTCATGGGGGCGTTGGAGATCGCGAACAGTCGCGTCGAGCTCGCCCAATACGGCATCGTGCCTGCTGGAACCTGGACGGCCTCGAGCTCGAGGCCGCCGTCCGCCCGGCGAGGGACGACCATGAAGCGGCGACCGGCGGCGTCTGCGAAGTCACCGACGGGTACCCGCTCCCTCGTCGGAACGCTGACGTTCCGGTTGATCGAGCTGGGGAAGTCGATCGACGACTGGCGGCCCTCCGCGTCGACCAGCGTCAACACGCTCCCCCGCCGGAACCAGAGGCCTTCGCGACTCGAGCTGGCGTCCTGCTCCGGAAATCCGAGCGGCGGCAGCGGGACAGGTTGTCGGAGATCGACGCGCATCAGTTGTCCGCCCCGGAGCAGCGTGACGGTCCGTTCGTTCGCGAAGTGGATCACATCGAACGGGCTCGCGCTGGGGAGGACCACCTGACGGGCTCCGTCTTCGGTGATGAGCGCCAGGCCCTCGGCATCTGACACGACGAGGCTCGACCCCAGCGGAGAGGCGGCCGTCGTGCGGGGGGACACCCACTCGGAGCGCCCGGCGTCGGGGCGGAACCGAATGCGACGGTCCAGCGTGAAGAGCCAGACATCTGACGTCGTCACGGCCAGCACCTCGGCGCGCTCAGTCACGCCTGGCGGCAGGACGACTCCAAGGGTGCCGACGATCACTGGATCACTCCCCACCGGGCCCTCGACGATGCCGGTGACCCCGTCCGGGAGCTGCCGCCAGGTGCGGACCCGCGGCTGAAACACGAGGAGCGGCACCACCACCACGCCGATGGCCGGCTCTGCCGAGATGCGCAGCGACAGCCGCGAGGTGGCGGGGACCACGACCTCGAGCCGAATCGTCGTCTGGTGCTGTCGCCTCGCGCCGACCTCGAACAGGCCGGTCTGGACCACCGGCGCCGAAGCCACCACGGCCCCTTCCGCGTCCCGCACCTCCACGTCGACCGAATCCGGCGGCACCGGCCCCTGGGGACAGCGCAGCTCGATCACGAACTGGAGTGCGAGCGCAACGCGGTCGCCCACCGTGAGGGCGGCCGGCGGGAGCGCGCCCTGCAGCATGAAGACGCGCTGACAATCGAACGGAGCGATCGGCCGCAGAATCTCGAACCGGGACGCGGGCTCGGGGCCGCACGTGGCGAGGAGCAGCCCCACCGCAACCAGCGCCGACCTCGGCACGACTTCACGATCGACGCCTCGTCGGAAGCTCATGCTCGAAGCTCGCGTGGGCCGACGCCAGACGACAGACCCTGCATGCGAGCGAGTCTGGCGGTCCCGCGCACGGCAGTCACGCGCGAGGCGTCCCCGATCGTCGGCTGTCAGCGGCGCCTCGCGCGCCACAGCCCGTTCTCGGCATCGGCGCCGAAGAGCCAGTCGGACGACGACCAGGTCGCCCTGACCCCGCGGGGCAGTTCGATGAGCTCGAGCCCCACGGCTCCGGCCGCGTCGAAGACCGGCACCGCCGCGACGAAGCGCCCGCCCTCGAGGATGATGGAGAACACCGGAACCGTGTCGTCGGTGAGGGGCGGGAGGTTGGCGATGGTGCCCGGGAAGGCCACGAACTGCGCCCCGCCGTCGGGGCTGATGAACCGCACCTGCCCACGCTCGAGTTGCCACAGGCCCTCACGGCTCACCATGGCGAGCGAGGGCCCCGAGCCGGGCCTCACGGGTGAAGGGTTCGCGATCGCGACGCGACTGACGGCGCCGAAGTCGGCGACGGTGATCACCTCGGGGGTCGAGAAGTGCGCACGGGCCCCGCTGCTCAGGCCGCGGAGCACCGGAGTGCGACCTCCATCTTCGGTGATGAGGGCGAGCCCCAGGGGGTCGACGATGGCGAGGCTGGGGCCCAGCGCCGACACGCTCGAGGGCGGCGAGCCAGGCCACTCGGTGAACCCCGCGTCCGGCCGCCACCGCACCCGTCGGCGCTCGTCGAAGAGCCAGACGTCGGTCGAGGTCACCGCGACGGCCTGCTGCCGGAGCGACTCACCGGACGGCATCACGGCGCTGGAGGACGTCAGCCACACCCGGCCGAGCGGGCCGTCGAGGTGGCCGATCGCGCCGGCGCCGGCAATCTCCCAGGTGCGGCCAGACAAGGGGAGCGCCTCGATGAACAGCTGCTCCGACCCGATGGCGGGCTCGGCGTCGACACGCACCAGCACGCGAGACGTCTGCGGCACGTCGAACTCGACGTAGACGCGAACCGCGTAGCGCTCGCCCGTGAAGCCCACGAGCTCGTTGCGCACCTGCACTTCGACGCCGGCGGGGATCTCGAGGCCATCGGCGTTGGAGAGCGCGACGCGGACTTCATCAGGAGGAAGGACCCCCTGCGGGCACTCGACGTGGGCGATGAAGTCGAGGCGCAAGCGGGTGCGTTCTCCGCGGAGCAACACCTCGGGGCCAGGACTCCCCGTCCGCTGGAAGACGCGTCGACAATCGAAGGGCGCGAGTGGTCGGACGATCTCGAAGCTCGTCGCTGGCCCGGCGGAGCAGGCCACGAGTCCCATCGCGAACAGTGCCCAGCGCACAGGCGAAGTGTGGCGTCGTCGTGGGGTCGCTGTCACCTGAGCGGTGACGAATCGTGGGGCCGCGACCGGTTCAGCGCGGCGCAGCGGGTTCTCAGGCTCGCCCGGCGTCAGGGCTGAGCGCTTCACCGCGCGCGCAGCTGCCGGCGACGACGCATGAAGACGACGAGCGCCGCGCCGCCGAGCCACGAGGGGGCGACCTGACACCCGCCACCCTGGAAGGCGAGGACTTGCGGCGGCGCAGCGCCTCCGCCCATGAGGCCCGGGCCCTCACCTCCACCAACTCCGCCCGCGGCGCCCCCACCCATGTCTCCGCCGGCTGAACCACCGGCGAGGGGCTCACCGCCTGCGCTCCCGCCGCCTGCGGATCCCCCGCCAGCCGCGCCGCCACCCATGCCGGCGTCAGGCTCGACGAAGACCCCGCCATCGGTGTCGTTGCCGCCGTCGAGCGCGAACACGAGCAGCCGACGAAACACCTCGTTGCGCGTCGCGCGCCCTGTGATGCCCTCGAGCGGAAAGCCGAACAGCGCCGACCGACCCGCGACTCCCGACGCCGCGGGCGCACCCGTCGCGTACGAGGCCAGACGTTGCGCCGCCCCCATCGGGGCTACGACGTCGAGCGAGCCCCCATCGGCGCCACCGACGTCGTACGAGCCCGCGGTACCATCATCCATCGTCCACGAGAGCCCCTGGAGCGGGCCCCCCCCGGTGAGCGCACGCGAGCCGAGCCCTGCGCCCGCGGCCGCGCCTCCGACGTCCTGGAGGAAGGCCAGGTCGGTCGCCGCTTCACCGCTGAAGATCACCTTCGTGCTGGCCGTGAGCGCCGCACGCAGTGCCGTCTGCGCCGCGGCCGACGGCGCGCTCCCCTGGGCCCTTCCGCGGCCAGCGATCCAGCTCAGCGCGGCGTAGCTCGACGGCGTGACGACGCCGGCCTCGACCGCCTCGTCGCTCGCGCTGTCGAAGCCAAAGCCCGCGAGATCGACGGCCTCGCCGTGCAGACGCACGCTGGTGCCGTCGTTGATCCGCCGGGGGTACACGCGCACGACGGTGTTGATCGCGTACCGCGCGGGAAACGCCTCGAGCTGCGCCTGGGCCGCCTCGAACCGATCGAACCCGTTCACGATGAGGAGCCGGGGCGAGCCGGCCTTCACGCCGACCACCACCGAGGGAAAGCTCTCACCGCCCGCGTTGACGCCGGTGACGCGGAAGTACCTGGCCCGCCCTGAAGGCAGCGCGAGATCGAGCGAGGTGTTCATCGTCTCGACCCCGTCGTCCCAGGCGAGGCCGTCGTCGCTCGAGTACACGCGATACCGCGTCGCGGCCTGGCCACCGACGTTCTGCAGGTCGGTCGCCGAGGGGCTCCAGCTCACCTCAGCGCGGCCATTCATGAGCGAGCGCGCGCGGACCGAGGTGGGCGCCTCGGGCGGGAACTGCGGCGTCACCGCGTCGACGCTCGCGAAGTAGCGGATGATGCCCTGGGTGATGGCGCGCGCGGCGACGTACCGGAACTGCGGCTCCTTGAGCCGGTTGGCGTCGGTCGCGTTGTCGTGGAAGGCGATCTCGAGCAGCACCGCGGGCGTCTCGGCGTTGTTCGTCGGGTTCAGCTCTCCAAAGTTGGCGCACAGGGTGCCGTAGTCCCGCCACGTCGGCTCGTTCCACCCGGCGTCCTGCCGGAAGTCGTTCACCAGCTCGGTGCGCAAGAAGTCGCCGAGCTCACGGCTGCCCTGCACGCCCGCGTACTCGGTCGCCAGCGAGCACATGCCAACGCTGTCGGTCCCGTAGACATACGTCTGCGTTCCGCGGGCCATCGAGTTGGCGGCGTTGGTGTGCCAGGCGACGTAGACGGCGGGCTCTCCGGCTTCACGCACCCAGGCAGCGAAGCGAGGCCGCGCCGAGATGTCGTTGTTGCGATCGGCCGCCGCGGCGTTCCCGCCAGGGGCGTACACGCTCTCGGGAGCTCCGGCCCACTGCGCCTGGTAGCGCGCGGACTCCTCGAAGCGCCCGCGTCCGCTCACCCCGCCGCCCCGATCGATGAGCCCCACGCCACCGCCGAACTTCACCGCGTCGAGCGAGACGTTGGCGGGGTTGCGCACGTCCTGCGAGTCGTTCTGCGCCACCACCTGCGCCGTACCCCCGGCGCGGAAATAGAACGTGCCGAGCGTCACCCATGTGCCGCCATGGCGCTGCTGGTTGACGCGGAACGACGTCTCGCCCCCCGCGTGTCGCACGAGGAAGTGCGCGTCGGTCACCCGCGCGGTGAAGGCCGTGTACGAGATCGACACCTCGTAGAAGCCGTCACGCGGGATCTGCGCGGTCCACGTGGCGCTCGCCGTCACCGTCGGGCTCACCGTCATGAGCCGATTGGAGCCCAGCGCGAAGGGGTTCACGTCGCCGGCCATGGGGAACATCGGGCGGCCCCAGGCCATCAGCGACGACGTCGAGAACGCCGTCATGGCGCCGGACTCGGCGTAGCCAGCCTCTCCGTTGTCGACAAGCACAAGGTCGGGGTTGGTGTCGCTCTCACGCACGGTGAACACGCGCGCCCCGGCGTTCTGGAGCATCGGCACCAGCCACTGGTGCACCGTCTCGGTCGAGACGAGATCCTCGACGATGTCGTTCGTGTTGCCGCGCTGGGTGCGCCAGAAGAACGTGCCGCTGATGCTCGTCCAGGTGAAGCCGTGGCCGGCCGAGAGGTACACGCTCTTGCCCGACAGCGCGCCGGCGTTGGTGAAGCGCCCCGCTGGCACGCCCGAGAAGTAGTGCACCACGTTCGTCTCACGGCGGACGATGGGCGGCTCGTCGGCCCGCCACGGCACCTCGAACGCCTTCGGGGGCACGGGCGCGGGCGTGGGCATGCCGGGCCACTCGAGGCCGCAGTCGGTCCAGAAGCCGTCGGGCGAGAGGGCGGGCTGCGCGAGGACGAGGGCGAGGGTGAGCGACAGCATCGCGGCGCCTCTATCGCATCACGCCCGCAAAAGACCACGCCCCGCCCGACACCGTGTCGAGCGAGGCGCAAGCCCCCAGGAGAAGTCGTCGATGAGCGACGTCCGTCAGAAGACCTGACCGACGTTCAGGAGCTCCGAGCGCACCTGCTTCGGCGCGGAGCCGTGGGGACGACACGCCTCGGGCGGAGAGGCTTTTCCAGGGCCCCTCCGCCCGACACGTCTACTTTCCGCTGGTGAGCTGGAGCGTCGGCAGCCCGCCCTGGCCCATCACCACATGCACCTGCCCCACCTTGCCGGCGAGCTCGGTGTAGGCCTCGAGCTCCTTCAGCTTGAGCAGCAGCGGGTTGTCAGCAAGCAGCTTCGCGGTCTCGGCCAGCGAGCGGGTGGCGTTGGTCTCCTCACGGCGGAGGATGACGTTGGCCTCGGCCTGCTTCTGGGCCTCGATGACCTTGTTGAGCAGCTCCTTCATGTCGCCGGGCAGCACGACGTCCTTCACGCCCAGCTCGATGAGCTCGAGGCCCACGGCCTCGGCGCGGGCCTTCACCGCCGGCGTCATCTCCTTCGCCAGCTCGTCGCGCGCCTGCAGCAGCTCGTCGAGCGTCTTGACGGTGATCGCGTCACGGGCCGACAGCTGCATCGCGAGGTAGACGACGTCGTCCGGGGTGCGGGCGACGACGGCCAGGCGACGCGGATCGCTCACGCGGAACGAGGCCGAGACGTTGAGCCGCAGCGTGACGCGGTCCTTCGTCATGACCTCCTGGCCGGTGACGTGGAGCTGGCGCTCCTTGAGCTCGATGACCGTGAACTGCACCGTGCGGAGCGTGGTCCACGCGGCGTAGCGCCCGGCCGGCAGCACCTCGTCGAGGCTGCCGTCGACCCAGCGAATGGCGACCGAGCCGGCCGGCGCCTGCACCTCGACGTAGTCCTTGCCCTTCGCGAGCGCGGCCACGTCGGGCGACAGCACCTTCGCCTCGACGGCCGAGGTGTCGAACGTCTCGATGGTCACCAGGTCCTTCGTGGCGAGCGTCTTGCGATCGACGAGGCGATCGACGGTCCACACCTGGTGCACGCCCGCGCCGAGCCACAGCGCCGGCTTGCCGCGGCGGCGAACCAGCGCGCGCTCGTGCTCGGCCAGCGTCAGCACCGAGAGATCGGCCGCCGGCACCAGCGCGAGCCGCTGCTCGTCGAGCTCGGCGAGCAGGCCCGAGACGTTGAGCTTCTCGACCTTCACCGGCTTGAGGAGCGACACCACCCGGTGAACGCCCGGCGTGAGGTAGCGGGTCGGCTTGCCGTCGATGAGGACGAAGGCACGCTCGTGGACGAGGATCTCGATCTTCATGGGGGACACCTCCAACGGGCCCGGGACCGCCCCGGGCGCTCCCCTCTCACGCCGGGCCTCGGGAGGCCTGACCGTTCACGTCCGGTTGGTGCGGGGCCCTCGTCCGTGTGGCAGAAGGCCATCCATGTCGACGTCTCAGCTGACCACGGCGCAAGTCCGTGACGCGTTCCTCAAGTTCTTCGAGTCGAAGCAGCACCGGGTGGTGGCTTCTTCGAGCCTCGTGCCCAGCAACGACCCCACCCTGCTCTTCACCGTCGCCGGCATGGTGCAGTTCAAGGATCTGTTCACCGGCCGCGAGACGCGCGACTACACCCGCGCCGCGACCGCGCAGAAGTGCGTGCGCGCTGGTGGAAAGCACAACGACCTCGAGAACGTCGGCTTCACGGCCCGCCACCACACGTTCTTCGAGATGCTCGGTAACTTCTCGTTCGGCGACTACTTCAAGGCCGACGCCATCACCTGGGCGTGGGAGTTCGTCACGCAGGTGATCAAGCTCCCCGTCGAGCGCCTGAGCGTCACGGTGTTCAAGGGCGAAGAGGGCATTCCGGCCGATGACGAGGCGCGCGAGCTGTGGGCGAAGGCCGGCGTGCCGCGGCACCGCATTCACGCGCTGGGGCTCAAGGACAACTTCTGGGCCGCCGGAGACACGGGGCCCTGCGGGCCGTGCTCCGAGATCTACTTCTACCTGCCGAACCACCCGGTGAAGGAAGACGAGAAGCCCGGCGAGTCGGACAACTGGCTCGAGATCTGGAACCTCGTGTTCATGCAGTTCGAGCGCAAGGAGGCCGGCGGAAAGCTCTTCCCCCTGCCGAAGCCCAGCATCGACACCGGCGCGGGCCTCGAGCGCGTCACCAGCGTCGTGCAGGGCAAGGGCTCGAACTACGACATCGATCTCTTCCAGGGCGTGATTCAGACGGTGTCTCGGCTCGCGAAGCGCCCGTACGGAGGCTCGTGGAACAGCGTGCAGGACGCCGCCATGCGCGTCATCGCCGATCACTCGCGCACGGCCGCGTTCCTCATCGCCGATGGCGTGCAGCCGTCGAACGAAGGCCGGGGCTACGTGCTGCGGCGGATCATGCGCCGCGCGATCCGGCACGGCGATCAGAACCTCGATCTGTCGGAGCCGTTCTTCCACGAGGCCGTCGACGCGATCATCACGTCGATGCACGGGCAGTACCCGGAGCTGAAAGAGAAGCGCGACTTCGTGCTCGAGGTGACGCGGCATGAAGAAGAGGCCTTCCGCCGCACGCTGCGCTCGGGCCGCGCGCTGCTCATGAAGGAGGTCGCCCGGCTCGAGGCCTCGAAGTCGAAGGTGATCTCAGGCGCGATCGTGTGGGACCTGCACCAGACCTACGGCTTCCCGTGGGATCTCACCGAAGTCATGGCGAAGGAGCTCGACCTCTCCATCGACAAGAAGGGCTTCGACGCGTTGCTCGAGCAGGAGCAGGAGCGCGCGAAGGCCGGCGGCTCGCTCGGCGTGGGCGGGGCGATCGCCGACGTGTACATGAAGCTCGCCGCCGAGGTGCCCGAGACGAAGTTCCTCGGGTACGACGGCGAAGGCGTCTCGGGCTCCGGCAAGGTGCTCGCCATCCTGAAGGCGGGCGTCAAGGCCGAGGTCGCGAAGGCCGGAGACACCGTCGAGCTCGTGCTCGATCAGACGCCCTTCTACGCCGAGTCCGGCGGCCAGGTCGGCGACACCGGCGCGATGTCGGCCAGCGGCGTGAAGCTCGAGGTGCTCGACGTGCACAAGCCAGCCGGCGGCCTTTTCGTGCACAAGGCGAAGGTGACGCAGGGCTCCGTCGCGGTGCACGACACGCTGTCGCTCTCGGTCGACGTCGAGCGGAGAAACCGCATTCGCGCGAACCACTCGGCCACGCACCTGCTCCACCGCGCGCTCAAGATCGTGCTGGGTGAGACGGTGAACCAGAAGGGCTCGATCGTTCACCCCGACTACCTGCGCTTCGACTTCTCGGCCTACCAGGCGCTGACGCCGGACCAGATCGATCGCGTCGAGGATCTCGTCAACGCATGGGTGCGCGAGAACAAGGGCGCCGAGACGAAGGTGATGGGCCTTTCCGACGCGAAGGCCGCCGGCGCCATCGCGCTCTTCGGAGAGAAGTACGGTGAGAAGGTGCGCGTGGTGACGGTGCACCCAGAGTCGACCGAGCTCTGCGGCGGCACGCACGTGTTCCGCTCCGGCGACATCGGGCTGTTCAAGATCACCGAAGAGTCCGCCATCGCCGCGGGCGTTCGGCGCGTGGTGGCGCTGACCGGCAGCGCGGCCGTGAATCACCTGCGCGGGCTCGAGCGCACGCTGCTCGCGTCGGCCAGCCTCTACAAGACCTCACCCGACGAGCTCCCCAGGCGCATCCAGGCCTCTCAGAAGCGCGTGAAGGAGCTCGAGAAGAAGCTCGAAGAGGCCCAGCTCAAGGCCGCGAGCGCGTCGAGCGACGCCGAGTCGGTGCAGGAAGTGAACGGCATCAAGGTGCTCACCCACCGGGTCGATGGCGCCGACGCGAACCTGCTCAAGCAGCTCGCCGACAAGTACCGCGACAAGCTGCGCTCGGGCGTCATCGGGCTCGGCGGCTCCACGGCCGACGGCAAGGCGATCGTCCTCGTCGCCGCCACGAAGGATCTCGTCGAGAAGGGCTTCAAGTCGGGCGACGCGATCAAGGCGATGGCGGCCGAGCTCGGCGGCAAGGGCGGCGGCAAGCCCGACATGGCGCAGGCCGGCGGAACAGATCCGTCGAAGCTGCCCCAGGCGTTCGAGAAGCTCATCGCCCACGTGAAGGGCGCCTGACGGGTGCGGCACGCGCTCCTCGTGTCGGTGCTGGTGCTGGCCGGTTGCCCGGAGAAGCGGGCCGTCGACGAGAGCGACCCGCTCATCCAGAAGCTGAAGGCCGAACAAGAACGGCTCGCGAAGGGTGGTGCGCCGGGGGGACCTCCCGGGAGCGCCGGCTCGCCCAACCCGCTGGCGGAGCTCGCCCAACAGGTGCCCGACACGCCCGTCGCGGTGAGCGTGAAGGAAACGCCCACCACCGTCGGTGCCGTGACGGTCACGCCGCGCCGCATGGAGACCGCGCAGATCATCTCGGGCAACAAGGTGAAGCTGACGACGACCGACCGCTTCGTGCGCCTGGTGGTCGCGGTCTCGACGACGAAGGACGAGGCGCTCGATCTGTCGAAGGCCACCCTCACCCACGGGAGCGACGTGTACGGCGTGGCGCGCGACGTCCAGCGCGTCGGCCAGGGCAGCCCCCTGGGTGCGTCACTCGGCGCCGGGGTCTCGCAGGATCTCGTCCTCTACTTCGAGGTGCCCGCGTCGGCGGTCGGCACGGGTTTGTCTCTGGTGCTCCCGGTGTCGGGGGGTACACTCACCGCGCCGCTCCAGTAGTCGAACGCCACGTCGTCCTCATGACCCAGCCGCCACCCAGCGAGCCGAAGAAGGTGCCTCTGCGCATCCGGCTCCCGTTCGCCACCGAAGACGAGTTCGTCGACCGGTACGGGGTGCACGTCGGCAAGGGCGGCATCTTCATCGCCACCAAGGCGGCCAAGGCCGAGGGCACGCCGTTGTCGTTCGAGCTGGTGCTCGCCGATGGCACCCGCGTGATGCGCGGCGAAGGCGTCGTACACCAGGTGATCGCCGACGAGCAGCCGGGCCGCTCGGGTATGACGGTGCGCTTCACCCGCATCGACGCACGCACCCGCGCGCTGATCGATCGCATCGTCGCGCAGCGGGAGGGCCTGGCGCGCGCCGAGCCGCCCCCAGCGCCCAGCCAGCCTCCGGAGCCAGCGCCGCAGCCCTCGACGCCGTCGGGCGCCTGGAAGCTCAAGACGCCCATGGCGAGCCCCGCCGCGGGCAAGCCGGTGCCGCTGGCCGATGACGTCGTGCTCGGCATCGATCTCGGTACGACGACGTGCCGGGTCGCGGTGTTCCTCGACGGGGCCCCGCGCGTCCTGTCGATCGCCTCGGAGCGTGGCGTGGCCATGCCCAGCATCGTGGCGCTCGATCACACCCAGGAGCGGCTGCTCGTCGGCGGCGCCGCCCGCCGGTACCGCGTCGATCACCCCGAGCGCGCCGTGGCCGGCTTCAAGCGGCTGATGGGCCGACGCGCGCGCTCGCGCCGAATCAAGGAGCTGTCGGCGCGCATCCCCTTCCCCATCGCGCCCGATCCCGAGGGTGACTGCGGCATCGAGATCGGCGGGCGTGTGTTCTCGCTCTCGGAGCTGGCCGCCGAGCTGCTCAAGGAGCTGAAGAACGCGGCCCAGAACGAGCTCGGGCGGCCCCTGTCTCGCGCGGTGCTGTGCGTGCCGGCCTGGTACACCGATCACCAGCGCTCGGCGGTGCTCGAGGCGGGGCGGCTGGCGGGCCTCGACGTCTTGCGCATCCTCAACGAGCCGTCGGCGGTCGCGCTCGCGTTCGGCTACGGCAAGGGCCTCGCCCGCAAGCGGGTGCTCGTCTACGACCTGGGCGGCGGCACCTTCGACGCGTCGGTGGTCGAGATCACCGGCGACGATCTCGAGGTCGTCTCGACGGGCGGCGACAACTTCCTGGGGGGCATGGACTTCGACGCCCGCCTCGCCGACGCGCTGGTAGCCACGATGGACGAGACGCCGCGCAACCGGCTGCTCGAGTCGAAGGTGACGATGGAGCGCGTGCGCGACGCCGCCGAGATCGCGAAGATCGCCCTGTCGGACAAGACCATCGCCCCGGTGCACGTGCCCTTCGCCTCGACCGGAGACGACGGCAAGCCGGTCGACCTGCGCGTCGACGTCGAGCGCCTGTACCTCGAGCAGAACACGAACGATCTCGTCGAGCGGACGGTGGGCGTGACGCAGGTGGTGCTCGAGGCCGCGAAGCTCTCGCCGCAGTCGCTCGACGAGGTGGTGATGGTGGGCGGGCAGAGCCGCTCCCCGGCCGTGCGCGCCCGCCTCGAGCAGATGCTGGGCCGCGCACCGCGCACCGACGTCGACCCACAGGGCGCCGTGGCGATGGGCGCCGCGCTGCTCGGCCACAGCCTGGTGCTGAAGGAGCGCGGCAAGCGCGGCCTCCAGCTGACGGAAGTGCTCTCGGCCCCCATCGGCATCGGGGTGAAGGGCGGCGGCTTCCGCAAGGTGCTCGAGCGCAACACGCGGCTGCCGGCCGAGAAGACGCTGAGTGTTCCAGTGCAGGCGGCGCAGCCCGTTCGACTGGCGGTGTTCCAGGGCGCCTCGGCGAAGGCCGAAGACAACGACTACCTGGGCGCGCTCAGCACCACGGTGGACCGCACGGGCGAGCTGTCGCTGCGCTTCTCGGTGAGCGCTGACGGCCGGCTGCTCCTGTCAGCCACCACGCCGACGGGGAAGCAGGCCGAGCTCGTGTTCTCGACCCAGGAGGCGAGCGACGAGGTGCAGGCGAAGCTGCTCGCCGAGGCGCCGCTGCCGGGCGAGGCCGAGAAGCCGGTGTCGAACAAGAGCGGGTTCTTCTCGAAGCTGTTCGGGCGCTGACTACTCGTCGTCGTTTCGCAGCGCCGCCAGCACCGAGAGGTCCTCGAGCGTCGAGGTGTCACCCTTCGACTCCTGGCCCGCCGCCACGTCACGCAAGAGCCGGCGCATGATCTTCCCCGAGCGCGTCTTGGGCAGCGCTGACGCGAAGCGGATCTCGTCTGGCCGGGCGATGGCGCCGATCTCTTTCGTCACGTGCGCGGCGAGCTCGGTCTCGAGCTCCTTCGACGTCGGCACGCCGGCCTTCACCGTCACGAAGGCCACCAGCGCCGTGCCCTTGAGTGAGTCGGGGCGCCCCACCACCGCGGCCTCGGCCACCTTGCCGTTCGACACCAGCGCGCTCTCGACCTCGGCCGTGCCCAGCCGGTGCCCGGCGACGTTCACCACGTCGTCCACGCGGCCGATGATCCAGAAGTACCCGTCGGCGTCGCGCCGGGCGCCATCGCCGGTGAAATAGAAGTCGGGGTGCTCACCGAAGTACCCGGCCTTGAAGCGCGCGTCGTTGCCCCAGATGGTGCGCAGCATCGACGGCCACGGCCGCGTGAGGAACAGCTTGCCGGCGCCCTCGCGGACCTCCTGGTGCTGCTTGTCGAGGATCTTCGGGTGAATGCCCGGCAGCGGGAGCGTCGCCGAGCCCGGCTTCGTCGTCGTCACGCCCGGCAGCGGCGAGATGAGGATGCCGCCCGTCTCGGTCTGCCACCACGTGTCGACGATGGGGCACCGGCCGCCGCCGATGATCTCGCGGTACCACATCCACGCCTCGGGGTTGATGGGCTCTCCCACCGTGCCGAGCAGGCGCAGGCTCGACAGATCGTGCTTCTTCGGGTGCTCGTCACCCAGCCGCATGAAGGCCCGAATGGCCGTGGGCGCCGTGTAGAGGATCGTCACCCGGTGCCGCTCGACGAGGTCCCAGAAGCGACCCGGGCCCGGCGTGGTGGGCGCGCCCTCGTACAGCACCACCGTCGCGCCGTTCATCAGCGGTCCGTAGACGACGTACGAGTGCCCCGTCACCCAGCCGACGTCGGCCGTACACCAGTACGTATCGGTCGGCTTGAGATCGAACACCCAGCGTGTCGTGAGCGAGGTCCACACGCCGTAGCCGCCGGTGGTGTGCAGGACGCCCTTCGGCGTTCCCGTCGAGCCCGAGGTGTAGAGGATGAACAGCGGGTGCTCGGCATCGACCCACTCGGGCTCGCACGTCGCGGGCTGGCCGGCCGTCAGCGCGTCCCACGCCACCTCGTTGTCCCGGAGCGCCGGCAGCGTCTGGCCCGTGCGGCGGGCGACGATCACCTTCTCCATCGTGGGGATCCCGTGCGCCACCGACGCGCGCACGTTCTCGAGCAGCGGCACCACCGCGCCCTTTCGCCACCCGCCGTCCGAGGTGATGAGCACCTTCGCCTGCGCGTCGTTCATGCGGTCGCGCAGCGCCTCGGCCGAGAACCCACCGAACACCACCGAGTGCGTCGCCCCGATGCGCGCGCAGGCCAGCATCGCCACCGCCGCTTCGGGAATGAGCGGCAGGTAGATACCCACCCGATCGCCGGCCTTCACGCCCAGCGAGCGCAGCCCGTTCGCCAGGCGGCACACCCGCGCGTGAAGCTCGGCGTACGTCACGTCTTCGCGATCGCCGGGCTCTCCCTCGAAGCGGATCGCCACCTTGTCACCCTGCGTCGCGAGGTGCCGATCGAGCGCGTTGTACGAGAGGTTGGTGGTGCCACCGAGGAACCACTTCGCGTGCGGCGGCTTCCACTCGCACACCGTGTGGAACGGGGTCTTCCAGAACAGCTCTTCCTTCGCGCGGGCGGCCCAGTACGCGTCCGGGTTCGCCTCGGCCTCGGCGCACAGCCGGCGGTAGTCCTCCATCGACGACAGGTGCGCCTTCGCCGCGAAGTCTGGCGGCGGTGGGAACCGACGGGACTCGGACAGCACGGTCGAGAACTCACTCATGGTCAGGGACCTCCGGCGCGGGTGGCCTCGTAACGGAAGAAGAAGCGGCAGCTGCAGGCATCGCTCGACTTCGAGGTGAACTGGTAGTTGAGCTGACCCGTGAAGCGCACCGGCGACTGGGTGACGCTGTCGAGCGCGACGGAGACCGTGTCGACCTGGCAGTCCTGGCCGCGCAGCCGCGTGCGCACGTTCGCCAGCGTCGCGTCGAGCGTCATTTCTTCCAGCCCGTAGCGGTACGTGCCGGCGAGCTCGGCGCCGAGGTACTCGGAGGAGAAGCGGACGATGTGGCCCGCCGTGAGCAGCGTGCCCCGGGCGAAGACCTCGCGCTGCGCCGCCAGCTGGCAGTCGTCGCGCAGCGCCTCGACCAGCCGCACGTCGTACGCGCCGTCTTGCAGAGTGTGGACCCGGCAACCCGACAGCCAGAGAGAGACCACGACCAGGAGGCTCGCGACGCGCATCGGCGGTGCACCATACTCTGGCCCCTTCCGAAGACGGTGGGCTCATGTGGTGCCATCAGCGCCGGCAACCCACGCTTCGAGTGTCGCGCGTCACCCAGACGAGGGCATGCGTTGCGATACAGCAGGCTTTCAAGAATGTTGCGCCAGCAGAATCCACCACGGGAGTCTCGTGCACGCCTCGAAAGGTCTCTGGAGCATCGTCCTCATCCTCACCGTCGCCGGTTGCGAAGGGCCCGCTGGCCCCACGGGTGCCGCTGGACCGGCCGGACCCGCAGGACCCGCCGGACCGGCTGGACCCGCAGGTCCGACGGGATCACCGGGGGACGCGGGCCGCAACGGCTCTGATGGAATGCCGGGCACCAGTGGCCTCTCAGCGCTCGTGAGCCTCACCGCCGAAGCCGCTGGAGCCAACTGCCCCGCCGGTGGCACCCGGGTGGCCTCGGGCCCCGACACGAACGCGAACGGCACGCTCGACATGGCTGAAGTCACCACCACCCAGTACGTGTGCTCGGGAGCGGCTGGCAGCGCTGGAATGGCCGGCGCCAACGGCCGGTCGACCCTCAGCTCGACGGCAGCTGAGTCGGCTGGGGCCAACTGCGCCTTTGGCGGCACCCGGGTTCAGGCAGGACTCGACACCAACGGCAATGGGACGCTCGAGGCCGGCGAGGTGACCTCGACTGGCTTCGTGTGCAACGGCGCACCCGGAGATGCTGGGGCGGCAGGGGCGCCCGGCGCGGCTGGTCGGAACAGCCTCATCAACAACGTCGCCGAACCGGCGGGCTCCAACTGCGCGACCGGAGGTCGCCGGATCACCACGGGCGTCGACACGAATGGCAACAATACGCTCGACACCGCCGAGGTGACCGCCACCAGCTTCATCTGCAATGACCCGGGGCTCCTCTGGGTCAACGTCACCACGGCGTCGATTCAGACCGCGGTCAACACCGGCTACATCGCCAACAACACCTCGGGCGCAGTGACGTTCACGCTGCCAGCGACCGCGACCCCCGGTGACATCGTTCGCTTCAAGAACGGCTCGAGCCCCGGCTTCGTGGTGGCTCAGAACGCCGGGCAGTCGATCAACATCTCGGGGCTCAACGCCACGTCGCAGTCGGGGACGGCGTGGTCGCCGATCCTGAACACCGGGACCTCGGTCTACGAGAGCCGGGTCGCCACGTCGGCCGATGGCGCTACCCTGCTCGTGATGAACAGCTACTCGACGACCATTCGGGTCAGCACCAACGGTGGGCAGACCTTCACCACCACCACGCCGTTCACCGACCCGAACCTCGGCTTTGCCACGATCTCTCCGAACGGAACGAACATGTACATCGTCTCGTTCGACGGGCTGCAGGGCCTGTATGTCTCGACCGACACGGGTGCGACGTGGACGCAGCGACAGACCCTCCTGAACGTCGCCGCCATCGCTGCGTACACCGGAGGCGTGCTGGCGATCGGAACGCTCCCCCCGAGCACGACGCCCGCGCTCCACCGCAGCACCGACAACGGCGCGACGTGGACGCCCATCGCGATCCCTGGAACGCCCGCGAACGTGTGCTTCGGTAGCGTCAGCACGTCCACGGATGGAACGGTCATCGCGGTCGGCGGGAACGGCGCGGGCAGCTGTCCTTCAACGCCCGTCTTTCTGTCCGGGAACAGTGGGACGACCTGGTCTCCGAGCGGCGTGGGCGGCCCCTTTCAGAACCGGGCCCAGATCGTCAACGTCGCCCGAAACGGGAGCCTGATCGTGGTGGCCTCTGACGTCGGTGACGTCCCGGTCTTCTCGACCGCCGACCTGGGAGCGACGTGGACGAGCTCTGGCAGCACGTTCGCCCGCGGAAATCCCATCGCGGCGAATGACGGTCAGCGGATCATCGTGGTCGGCATCGGCCAGCCGCCCCTCGCTCCCGCGCCGTTTCAGGTGGGCGTCTTCAGCTCGAACGACCGCGGCCTGACCTGGACCACGACCCTCACGCCGATGGGCCGGTCACTCTCCTCTTTCGCCGCATCGGGCGACCTGACCACGCTGTACTACGGCGAGGCCCGCTTCCTCTCGTCGCCCGGGACCCAGGTTCTCAAGTCGGTCACCGGGCCGAGCCCGACCGCGACCACGACCACCGGCACCGCTGGGTCCATCACGGCCGGCGCGAATGCGGCGCTCGAGCTCCAGTTCCTCGGCGCTGGCCGCTGGGGCGCGCTGAGCGGACTCGGGGCGTCCTTCCTCGTTCGGTAGTCACGCTTCTTCGAACCAACCCGGCCGCCGGGCGCGCAGCCTCTCGGAGCGCGCCCGGCGAAGCCAACCGGAAACTCTCGGGGCCGGCCGATCCGCGATAGGTTCCCAGCTCCATGCTGGCTCTTTTCGCCGCCGCGACCCTCAGCCTCACCCTCACCGCCGACCAGGCCCAGGTCAAGAACCGCCGGCTCGAGAAGAACCAGACCGTCGCGAAGGCCCTCGAGGCCGCCGGGCTCGACAACGCCACGCTCTCGGAAGTCCAGGGCGCGCTCATGGCGGCGGAGTTCAACTTCAAGCGCGCGCGGGCTGGCGATCAGCTCCGGCTCGTCTTCCGCCACGGCGTGCTCGACGTGCTGGACTACCGCCGCAACCTCCTGACCGAGTGGCAGGTGCGCCGGGAGGGAGACCGCTACGTCGGCAAGAAGCGCGAGATCGAGCGCGAGCGCCGCGTCGAGGTCGTCGAGCTCACCGTCGAGTCCTCGGTCTGGGCCGCCGCGAGCGCCGCGGGAGAAAAACCCGAGATCGCCATCACCCTGTCCGACGTCTTCGCGTGGGACATCGACTTCTACCGCGACGTGCAGAAGGGCGATCGCATGCGCGCCGTCATCGAGAAGGTCGTCTCGAAGGGCCGCCTCATCGACTACGGCACCGTGCTCGCCGCGACCTACGTGGGCTCGAGCGTGGGCACGAAGAAGATGTTTCGCTACGCCCTGCCCGACGGCACCGAGTCGTACTTCAACGAAGATGGCACCAGCGCCCGCAAGACGTTCCTCAAGTCACCGCTCAAGTTCGCTCCCGTCACCTCCGGCTTCGGCGGTCGCTTCCACCCCATCATCAACCAGTTCGGCCAGCACAACGGCGTCGACTACGGCACGCCCATCGGCACGCCCGTGTGGGCAGCGTCCGACGGCACCGTCACCAGGGCCGGCTGGGACCAGGGTGGCGGCAACATGGTGTGCCTCAAGCACGTGATGAGCTTCGAGACCTGTTACCTGCACCTCTCGAAGATCAACGTGCACGTCGGCGAGCGCGTCGCCCAGAAGCACGTCGTCGGCGAGTCGGGGAACACCGGCCTGTCGACGGGCCCGCACCTGCACTACGGAATGAAGCGCGGGGGCCGCTGGGTGAACCCGATGAGCCAGAACTTCCCCAAGGCCGACCCGCTCCCCGCAAAGCTGATGCAGGACTTCGAGACGAAGACCGCCGAGCTCCGCGCTCAGCTCGAGGCCGAGTCGGTGGCCGCGTTCGGCAGCCGCTGACTCAGAGGTAGGACAGCGCAGCACCTTGGCGCTGTTCGACACACCTTGAACCCCGCGAAACTGGGGTGAAACTGCCAAGTGGTCTGACAGCTTCTCGAAAACCCAGAAGTCGCGAGCCGACGATCATTCCTGCATGAGCACCTACCAGATCCGTCGCGGAGATACGTTGAGCGCCCTCGCCTCCCGGTTCGGCACGAGCGTGAGCGCGCTGGCCCGGCTCAACAACATCAAGAACCCGGATCTCATCTACGCGGGCGCCACGCTGCGCCTGCCGGACTCGTACGGCGCGTCGCGTCCCTCAGCGCCCGGAGCGGTGCCGCAGAATCGGCCGTCTCAGCCAGGCGCGAGCCGGCCCCAGGGCGTGGACGAAGTCGAGCCTCCGCGCGGTGATACGAACGGCATCACCGCCGACGAGCTCAGGCGCGTCATGCCGAACCTCTCGCCGGAGCTGGCCCAGCGCTACCTGCCCTACCTCAACTCGGCGATGAACGAGGCCGGCATCACCACGCCAGCGCGCCGCTCCGCCTTCCTCGCGCAGCTCGCGCACGAGTCGGGTGAGCTCCGCTACATGGAGGAGATCGCCTCGGGTGCCGCGTACGAGGGCCGGCGCGATCTCGGCAACACCCAGCCAGGCGACGGCCGCCGCTACAAGGGCCGCGGCCCCATTCAGCTCACCGGGCGCGCCAACTACCGCGCCGCCGGTCAGGCGCTCGGCATCGATCTCGAGCGCAACCCGGAGCGCGCCGCCGACCCCGACGTCGCCTTCCGCATCGCCACCTGGTACTGGCAGTCGCGCGGGCTCAACGGGCTGGCCGACCAGGGCAACTTCCGCGAGATCACCCGCCGCATCAACGGCGGCTACAACGGCATGGCCGACCGGCAGCGCTACTACGATCGCGCCCGCCAGGTGTTCTGACCTTCAGGAGCAACGCCGCTCGTGTCACCCGACGTGCAGGAGGCGGTCGAGCAGGCCTGGTACCGCAAGGACTACCAGGCCGTGCACACCCGCGCGTCCACCGAGACGACGCCGCTGGCCCAGGCCTGGCGCGCGCTGGCCGACTGGAAGCTGGGACAGCGCAGCGTGGCCGAAGCGGGCCTCAAGCAGGCGTTCGCCGGCATGACGGGGCAGGACGACACGCGCGACACCCTGGCGTCGTTGCTGCTCGAGTCGGAGCTGTCATGGGCCGCCGATGCGCTCGCGGTCGCCGAGCTGCTGGAGCGGCTTGGCGTCGGGCTCCCGCTGGGGCTGCGCCTCCTCGCCGACGATCTCGAGCGCCGCACCGGGAACCCGGTCGAGGCGTTCAAGGTGCTGGTGCGCGCCAAGACGCTCGACCCGGCCGACGCCGAGACCGACTTCGCGCTCGCGTGCCTTCATGCCCGAGGTGGGCGCGCCGCGAAGGCCATCGCCGCGCTGAAAGATGCGCTCGCGCACGCCACGCCGGGCCAGGACTTCACGGCGCTCGCCCGCGCGCACCCCGACTTCGGTGGTCTGCGGAAGGAAGCGGCGTTCGTCGAGCTGGTCGACACGCGCCCGGCCGAGCCTTCGCTCAACGAGCTGGCGACGGCGCTCGACGCCTTCTCGTGGGACCGGGTGGTGAAGCAGGCGCGCAGCGGGTGGAAGACGTCGGCCGACCCTGTCTTCGTGCTGCGCGCCTGGCAGGAAGCCGCCAACGGGCTCTTGAGCCGGGGCTCGGCCGATGCGGCGGTGCTCGACGACCTGACGGCGATCGGGGCCGAGCTCGACGCGCGGGACCCCGACGGCCGGGCGAGCGCGGCGTGGGTGCGGTTCCGGCCGCCGCTGTAACCTCGAGCCGCGCGTCCAGACTCCTCCTCGCGCCCACGCTCGGGCCGGCCGACGAGCCTGGCTCCTTCGCGCCTCGAGGTCTTCGTCTTGCGCGAGGTCGAAGGGCTCGACACGGTGACGTGCGCGACGCGGCTGGGGTTGTCGGAGGCGAACGTGAAGGTGCGCCTCCGCCGCGCCAGGGCTCAGCGCAAGGCCGCCCTGGCCCTCGACACCACGTGATCACCGCGGGCGCGCGGGACTCAGCGCGCCAGGCACTGCGTCAGCGCGGTCGTCTGGGTCCACCCGCACTGGCCGTTCGCCTGACGCTCACACGTCGCCGTGCGGTAGCACGCGTACTGCGGGCGCCACTCGCAGGTGGTGATGACGTCGGGGCGGTCGCTGCACACGTGGCTCGAGCAGCCGCCGACGTAGCACCGGCTCGGGGCCGCGAGGAACTCGACCTTGGTGCCGGCCTCGGGCTTCCCGCCCGACGACGTGGGCAGCCACGCGGTCACCGTGTGCCAGCCGGCCTTCGCGTTCGAGACGGTGAAGGTCTCGGTGAAGGTGCGCGAGCGGTTCGGCTGGAGCGTGAAGCTCGACAGCGCCGAGAGGAACGACTTGTCCGCCGACCAGAAGTAGGCCGTCTCACCCGTCGCCGTCTCGACCGAGAGCTCGAACTGCTGGCTCGAGGCGAAGTTGAACGTCATCGGGCGGGTCGTCTCGTTCTTCACCACGAAGGTGGCGCGCAGCGTGGCGCTCCCGTCGGCGGCGAGCTGGTAGCGGGCCTGATCCATCGTCAGCGTGGCCTTCGCCGTGGGCGCCGGCCAGGCGCGGCCGTTCACCGTGGCCGTCGCGAGCGCCCAGGTCTCCTGGTTGGGGTTGCGCAGCTCGACCAGGCCCGCGTTCTCGGCGAAGGTGAGCGCCGCGAGCATCGGCATGGCGCAGCGAACGTACGGCGGCGGGGCCAGCGTGAACTCGTAGCGCACCGCCGGCGAGAACGAGCCAGCCGGCGTCATGAGCGCGATCTTGTTGCCGGCCTGGCGCACGGTGAACGTCTCGCAGGGGCCGCCGAACGAGAAGCGCGTCTGCGTCGCGGCGCCAAAGTTCACGAAGGTCTGCCACGTGCGCTCGGTCGCGTTCCACACCCACAGGCGCGTGCCGGCGAACGCCATCCACACGGGGGTCGACGAGAGGCCCTCGACGAGGTGCACCGAGCCCGACGAGCGCACCACCCGCACCGTCTTCGTCGTCATGCCATCTGACAGGTTCCACGTGTTGCCCGCGCGCAGCGGGAAGAAGTTCGTCGCCGTCAGCGCCTGCTCGGTCGTCTCCGACGCGTCGGCCTGCGGACCGGCCAGCACGTCGGACTCGGCGTCGATCACCGCCGTCGACTCGGGCCCACAGCCAACCAACAGCGCCCCCACGATCCCTGCGATGTGCTTGTTCATGGCGCGGGCGTATGCCTCGAACACACATGGACGCACAAGGCCCTTCATATGAAAGTGCTTCATGCGTTCATTCGATGCGTTGCGTCGGGCTGCGCCCAACGTGTCTAAAAACAAGCACTTCGTGTTCGGCCCGGGTGCGGTAAGGCGCCGTTCATGAACTTCGACTCGCCGCCGCAGGGAGATCGGGCCGCCACCTCGGCCTCGGCCATTCGGAAGTCGTTCGTCGATCACGTCGAGTACACGCGCGGGAAGAGCTTCGACCAGTCGAGCGCGTTCGACCGCTACCACGCGCTGGCGATCACCGTGCGGGACCGGCTGGCGAAGCGGTGGGTCGAGACGCAGCGGCGCTACGCGAAGCACGACGTCAAGCGCGCCTACTACCTCTCGGCCGAGTACCTGCTTGGCCGCGCGCTGGGGAACAACCTGATCTCGGTCGACTTGTGGGACACCGCGAAGGACGCGCTCCACGAGCTCGGCATCGATCTCACCTCGATGCTCGAGATGGAGCCCGACCCGGGCCTGGGCAACGGCGGCCTGGGGCGGCTCGCGGCGTGTTTCCTCGACTCGCTCGCCACGCTCGACATGCCCGGCATGGGCTACGGCATTCGCTACGAGTTCGGCATCTTCACGCAGGAGATCATCAACGGCTACCAGGTGGAGCGCGCCGACGAGTGGCTCAAGTTCGGCCAACCGTGGGAGCTGGTGCGGCCCGATCGCATCGTGCCGGTGCGCTTCTACGGGCACGTCGAGCACCACCAGGCGGCCGACGGCTCGACGGTGGCGCGCTGGGTGGGCGGCAAGACGGTCATGGGCGTGCCGTGGGACACGCCGGTGGCGGGCTATGGCGGGCAGACCGTCAACACGCTGCGGCTGTGGCAGGCGCGCGCCTCGGCCGAGTTCGACTTCGCCCTCTTCAACGACGGCGACTACGAGCGCTCGGTGGTCGAGAAGAACGACTCCGAGGTGATCTCGAAGGTCCTCTACCCGAACGATCAGAACCAGGCCGGCAAGGAGCTGCGCCTCAAGCAGGAGTACTTCTTCGTCGCCTGCTCCATCGCCGACATCATGCGGCGCTACCTGCGCAAGCACACCGACTTCGTCAGCCTGCCGAAGCGGGTGGCCATTCAGCTCAACGACACGCACCCGGCGATCGCGGTGGCCGAGCTGATGCGGGTGCTCGTCGACGAGAAGCGCGTGCCGTGGGACGAGGCGTGGGCGCTCACGCAGGCGTGCGTCGGGTACACCAACCACACGCTGCTCCCCGAGGCGCTCGAGAAGTGGTCGGTGGCGCTCTTCGAGCGGCTGCTGCCGCGGCACCTGCAGATCATCTACGAGGTGAACCAGCGGCACCTGCGGCAGGTGCAGATCCGCTGGCCGATGGACGGGCAGAAGCAGGCCGCGCTGTCGCTCATCGAAGAGGGCAAGGAGAAGCAGGTGCGCATGGCCGCGCTCGCGGTGGTGGGCTCGCACTCGGTGAACGGCGTCGCGGCGCTCCACTCGAAGCTGCTGCAGGAGACGGTGCTCAAGGACTTCGCCGAGATGTTCCCCGAGCGCTTCAACAACAAGACCAACGGTGTGACGCCGCGGCGGTGGCTGCTCGCGTGCAACCCGAGGCTGGCGAGGCTCATCACCGAGGCCATCGGGCCCGGCTGGGCGAAGGATCTCGACCGGCTGACGAAGCTCGAGGCGTTCGCCGACGACCCGTCGTTCGTGGCGGCGTTCCGCGAGGCGAAGCTGGCGAACAAGGTCGAGCTCGCGGGCTTCCTGCGCGATCTCATGTGGGTGAACGTCGACCCCTCGGCCATCATGGACGTGCAGATCAAGCGGCTGCACGAGTACAAGCGGCAGCTGCTCAACGCGCTGCACATCGTGCGGCTGTGGATCGATGCCCGGAAGGATCCCGCGTCGATCATCCACCCGCGCACGTTCGTGTTCGGCGCGAAGGCGGCGCCGGGCTACCGCATGGCGAAGCTGATCATCCGCCTCATCAACGGCATCGCCGAGGTGGTGAACGACGAGGCCGCGAAGACGGGCCTCAAGGTGTGCTTCGTGCCGAACTACCGGGTGTCGCTCGCTGAGCGCATCATTCCGGCGGCCGACGTGTCGGAGCAGATCTCGACGGCCGGCATGGAGGCCTCGGGCACCGGCAACATGAAGTTCGCGATGAACGGCGCGCTCACCGTCGGCACGCTCGACGGCGCGAACATCGAGATCCGCGAGAAGGTGGGGCCCGAGCACTTCTTCCTCTTCGGGCAGACCGCCGAAGAGGTCGAGGCGACGAAGGCGAGCGGCTATCGCGGCCGGCAGGTGTACGAGACGAACGCGTCGCTGCGCGAGGTGATCGATCTCATCGGCTCCGGGTTCTTCAGCCCGGAGGACAAGGACCTGTTCAAGCCGCTCGTCGACTCGCTCCTGAACGAGGACCGGTACCTGGTGATGGCGGACTTCGACGCGTACGTGGCGGCGCAGCGCGAGGTGGCGAAGGCCTACGTCGACCCGAAGCGATGGTGGCGCTCGGCCCTGCTCAACGTGGCGCGCACCGGGTTCTTCTCGTCGGACCGGACGATTCGGGAATACGCGAAGGACATCTGGGGCATCGCGCCCGCGCCGCTGGGGTGAGGTCGCAGCGTCACCTGAGCGGGTTCACCCAGCGAAGGCCCTTGAACCGGCCGAAGTCGGTATCGGCCGAGGCGAGTTCGGCCTGGTTCTCGATGGCCAGCGCTGCAAGCTGGACGTCGGAGGCGAGGTTTCCGGCGGTGCCCAGCTCGCGCAGCAGGTGAAACGCGATGGCCAGGTGCCTTGGGCCCGGCGTCACCAGGAGCGCACCTTCGTCGAGCCAGTGCTGGACGTCCGAGACGGCGTCGTCGACGGCACGGGGCGGGTCGAAGATGCGGCGGTTCGTCACGATGCGAATGAACCCGAACAGGGCCGTGTGGGAAGCGCCGAGGCGACCCTGCTCGAGAACCTCCTCGAGCCACGCCCGCGCGCGCTGGTGGAGCGGCATGCCTCGCATCGTGGCCTGCACCAGCAGGTTGACGTCACACAGGATCATCGACCTCGTGCTCCGAGCTTCGCCAGGAAGGCTTCGTCTTCGAGTTCGTCGACCAGGCGGTTGAACCCGTTCGGATCGAAGCCGGGGCGCAGCGTGGTCTTGAACGTCCGCACCTTGACCCGCTTCTTCTTCCGATTGCCTCCGAGGCCACGCCTGATGGCGTCGTTCACCACGTCTCGAAAGGGGACGCGACGCCGGTGCACTTCATCCTTCAGGCGAGCGACGAGGTCGTCGTCGAGGGTCAGGGTCGTCCGCATGGCGGCATCGTGATGCGCGCGTTCCTGAGCGTCAAGATGCCCCTCAAAGCCCCACTTGCAGCATCACGAAGCCCCGTAACAGCAGCGAACTCGTTCCCGACATCACGTCGAGTCCGCCCACGACTCCGACGTACGGCCACTGGAGCCCGAGCTGGCCGCGAAGGCCGAGGCGCGCGGGGCCGTCGAGCAGGTCGATGGGAAACCCTGCGCCGGCCGAGAACGACGGAATGATGCCGAGGACGGACTCCGAAGCGAACGACACGAGCGGCACCAGCGTCACCACTCGGCGAAAGTCGGTCTCTCCGCTGAGCGAGTAGAACATCGGCGCGGGCGAGGCGAGCTCGTACCCGACGCGCGCCCAGACGCCGTGCCCGCTCATCCAGCCCACGGCGGCGAAGGGGCCGCCCGGGAAGAATGTCGGCGGTGGCACCTGCAGGCGGACGCGCAGCGCGAACAGTGTCGAGGCGTCCAGCTCCGCTTCACCGCCGCGCCCGATGGTCTCGAAGATCTCGTCGTCACCGGCGACCTCGATCTTCCAGCCCGGCGATACTCGACGTGCAGCGTCACCTTCGGCGGAGGGCCGGCAAAGGTGCGAATCGGCGCGATCGCGTACTCGAAGTCGAACCGGTGCGACCGGTGCACGGGCGCACCGAAGAGGGGGTGACGAACCGACATCGCGCTGCGTGCGTAGGACGGCTCGACGAACTGGCCCGGGTGAATCACTCCACGGGCGATGAGGCGTGACCGCTGGCCGATTCGAACCGACCCGGTGACCCGCGCTCCATCGAGCTCGAGCACCACGTCGCTCGTCTTCGTTCCGACGAAACGAACGTCGATGGCCGGCGGCTCGGCAGTGAGGGGCTCGAGCTCGTAGGTCGCGAAGAAGCGGCAGCTCGGCTCGCCCTGCTCGAGCCCGCACACGAAGTCGAGCGTCTCGGCCTTCACGGCCACGTCGGGCGACCACTCGACGCCAGCCGTCGCCGGTTCGGCCCGGGACGCCGCGATGTTTCCGACCAGCAGTTGCCAGACGCAGGCCCAGACCATGCTCGTCCTCCCCGAAGCGCCGCCGTGTAACGGAATTTCGGGCAGGGCGTACACCCTACGCTTTTCCCCCGCTATTTCGAGGAGTCCCCGTGAAACGAGATCTGAAGTCCATCATTGGCGTCGCGGTCGTCGCCGGCGGTCTGGCCGTCGCTGGCATTGCGTGCGGCCCTGCTCCGACGCCGACGACCGCCCAGGACGGCGGCGCCATGGCCGGCTGCCCCGGCGGCTGCCCGGCGGGCTGCCCCACCCAGGACGCCGGCAAGAAGGACGCTGGCTGCGCTGCGGGCTGTCCGGCCGGCTGCCCCAACACGATGCGAGGCTGACCCACCATGGCGCTCTCGGGGGTCGGGATCGGGCTTCGACGTGAGCTGGCCGATGCGCTCGTGAAGACGAGCCGGCGCGTCGATTGGCTCGAGCTGATCCCCGAGAACGTCATCGCCGTCCACGGGCGGACCGAGCAACAGCTCGAGCGGCTCGCCGAACGAGTCGGCATCGCCTCACACGGGGTCGCCCTCAACGTGGCGGGCCCCACGCCGTTGCCCATGGAGCTGCTCCGGGGGATTCGCCGGCTCGACGAGCGCTACCAGTTCCCGCTCGTCAGCGAGCACCTGTGCTGGTCGACGACGAGCGAGCGCAACTTCCTCGACCTGCTGCCCGTGCCCTTCACCGAGGCCTTCGTGCGGCACGTCGCCGCGCGGGTGAACGTGATCCAGGACGTGCTGGGCCGGCAGATGCTGCTCGAGAACATCAGCGCCTATGCCCGCATGCCTGGCGCCGAGCTCGACGAGGGGGCGTTCACGCGCGCCGTCCTGGCCGAGACGGGCGCTGGCCTGTTGCTCGACGTCAACAACGTCTTCGTCACCGCGACGAACCTCGGGCTCGAGCCACTCGAGCTCCTCCACAGCCTGCCCCTCGAGTCGGCGCGCGAGATCCACGTCGCGGGTCACCACCGACGGCACGGCCGTCTGGTCGACTCGCACGGAGCGCCCGTCGCCGACGAGGTGCTGGCGCTCTACGCCGAGGCCCTGCGCCGCACCGGGCCACTGCCCACGCTCCTCGAGTGGGACACTGACATTCCGGCGCTCGACGTCGTGCTCGACGAGGCCGACCGCGTACGCGCCGTGCTCGACGAGGCGACGCGCGATCTCTCCAGCGCCGGGGTCGCCGCCTGATGAGCCCGGCGACCTTCTTCCGCCTCGCTGCGCCGCTCCTCGAAGGGCGCGCCGGTCTCGAAGTGCTGACGACCACCCGCCTGTCGCGTCGAGACACCGATGGGCTCGTCTTCTACCAACGGCTGATGCACGCCAACGTCGTGCACACCCTCGAGGCGCTGTTCCCGCTGGTCTCGGTGCTCCTGGGCCCGCGCTTCGACGCCGTCTGCCGCGACTGGGCCAGCGTTCACCCGTCGGCCCACTGGGATCTCAACCACTGGGCCACCGGCTTCGCCGACTTCATCGCCAGCCGCTTCCCAGACGAGGCCGCGCTCTCGGAGGCGGCCGACCTGCACTCGATCGAGCTCGACTGCGCGCGGCCCGTCGAGGCCTTCGAGCCCGGCCGGCTGGACAACCGCACCGCGACCACCCGGCAGTACACCCACCGCGTCGACCTCGCGGTGCGTGCGGTTCGCAGCGGCCCGCCGTCCGCGGTGGCGCCAGCGCCCGTGGTGCTCATCGTCTTCCGCAGTCAGTCGACCGGCCTCGTCCACCATCACCTCCCGGACCTCGCCGAGCTGCTCGCCTTCGGCCTCGTTCGAGGGGAAGCGTCGCTCGCAGACGCAGAGGCCGTCGGCCTTTCGTCGCCAGCCCTCTCGAGTGGAGCCCAGCGCCTCGTGCACGTCGGGCTCCTGTCGGCCATGCCCACGGGAGCGCCATGGGCCGCCTGAGCTGCCTCGGCGTCGCGGCCTTCGCGGTTGGCTGCGCGCCGGCCTGGCCCGAGGGCGTGACGACGTTCTCCGAGACCGCCCCCGCCGCCAGCGACGCGCAGTCATTCTGGAGAGACCAGGGGTTCGTTCCCCTCGTCCCCGCGGTGCCGCTGCCGACCTCGAGCGACGGCCGCATGCGCATCGAGGTGTGGGCCCGGCTCCCTGACGGCGCGCGGCTCTCTCACGATGATCGTGGCCGACCGGTGTTTCCCCCGGGCAGCGAAGTGATTCGACTGGAGCTGTGGCGCACGCGCCCGGAGCCGGCGCCAGGGCTGTGGGTGCTGGCCGACGCCCGGGGCACGCGCCTCGAGCCGTCGGGGCTTCAGCGGTATTCGTTGCGGCGCCCCATGCGCCTCGCGCCAGGGAGCACCTGGGTGGGCGCTGAGTGGGCGGGCGATCGACACCGCACGGTGTCCGAGGGGGTGCTCGCGGGCTTCCAACGAGCGCTCAAGCTCGACGACGGCGCCGTGCAGCGGCTGCGCACCCAGAACCAGTGCCCCGCGTGCCACCAGCCCAACCTCGAGCAGGGCCCGCCTCCGATTCGCCGCGGAACGGACGGCCATGGCTTCTACGTGCCGGCCACGATTCTGGCGAAGACGACGCCCATCGAGGCGTATCGCGACCGCGAGCCCCACGGGCCCGGGCTCGACGTGAAGTGCAACGACGGCGCTGAGGCACGCGTCGTCACCACGCCAGAAGGTGGTTGGCATCACGAGTGCGGCCCGCAGGCCTTTCCACTGGGGACCGTCGACCGACCGCGGCTCGCCGGCGAGCTGCTTGCCCACCTGGCCGCGCACTGCGCGTCGGAGCGCTGGCTGAGCGCCCACGGCGACTTCTCGACGACCGAGCTGTGTCCACAGACGCCGTGAACCACCTGCGCCGTCACTTCGGAATGCCGGGCTGACGCGCAAGCCTTGCGCGCCAGGCGCAGGGCGATGCGCCGAGCGCGAGATCGAGGAGCACGCCAGACCGAATCAGTCGGTCTCCTGTGCTCCTCGGCCCGACGCAGCGGATGAGCGTCCGTGGCCAACCCCTTGCACGGCCTGGGGTCGTGCCCTCCCCTCGATTCGTCACCCTCGACGCGAACGAAGCCGTCGCCTCGGTCGCCTACCGCCTGAGCGAAGTCATCGCGCTGTACCCGATCACCCCCGCGTCTCCGATGGGCGAGGCGTGCGACGAGTGGTCCGCCGCGAGCCGGCCCAACCTCTGGAACCAGGTACCCCAGACGGTCGAGATGCAGAGTGAAGGGGGCGCCGCGGGCGCGGTGCACGGAGCGCTCCAGGGCGGCGCCCTCGCGACGACGTTCACCGCGTCACAAGGGCTGCTGCTGATGCTGCCCAACATGTTCAAGATCGCCGGAGAGCTGTCGCCCTTCGTCGTGCACGTCGCCGCGCGCACGGTGGCCACGCATGGGCTGTCGATCTTCTGCGATCACTCCGACGTGATGGCGGCGCGCACGACGGGCTTCGCCATGCTGTGCGCGAGCAGCGTGCAGGAAGCGCAGGACTTCGCGGCCATCTCGCACGCCGCGACGCTGGAGGCGCGGGTGCCGTTCCTCCACTTCTTCGACGGCTTCCGCACCTCGCACGAGTACGCGCGCGTCGTCTCCATCGACGACGACACGCTGAAGGGGCTCGTGTCGGACGAGGCGCTGTCGGCCTTTCGGGCGCGCAAGCTCACGCCCGACGCGCCGGTGATTCGAGGCACCGCGCAGAACCCCGACACCTTCTTCCAGGCCCGCGAGGCCGCCAACCGGTGGCACGACGCGGTGCCGGGCCACGTCCAGCGCACGATGGAGCGCTTCGCCGCCGCGACCGGCCGCCAGTACCGCCTGTTCGAGCGCTTCGGCCACCCCGAGCCGGAGCGCGTCATCATCGCCATGGGCTCCGCCACCGGCGCGCTGCAGGAGACCGTCGACTGGCTCGTCACGCGGGGCGAGAAGGTCGCGGGCGTGGTGGTGCGGCTGTTCCGGCCCTTCGACGTCGAGGCCTTCGTCGCCACCCTGCCCGCCTCGGTGCAGCGCCTGGCCGTCCTCGATCGCACGAAGGAGCCCGGGGCCGTCGGAGAGCCCCTCTTTCAAGACGTGGTGACGGCCCTGGCTGAAGTGGGCCGCGCGATTCCCGTCATCGGCGGGCGCTACGGCCTGTCGTCGAAGGAGTTCACCCCCGCGATGGCGCGCGCGGTGTTCGACGAGCTGAACAAGCCCACGCCACGCCGTCGCTTCACCGTGGGCATCACCGACGACGTGACGGGGCTGTCGCTCCCCTTCGATGAGGCGTTCGATCTCGAGCCCCCCGAGACGGTGCGCGCGCTCTTCTACGGCCTGGGCTCGGACGGCACGGTGTCGAGCAACAAGCAGACGATCAAGATCATCGGCGAATACGCCGGCCACGAGGCCCAGGGCTTCTTCGTCTACGACTCGAAGAAGGCGGGCGCGGTGACGGTGTCGCACCTGCGCTTCGGGCCCCGGCCCATCCGCTCGACCTACAAGATCCGCCACGCGAGCTTCGTCGCCTGTCACTACGCGCCGCTGCTCGAGCGCCATGACGTGCTCGCGACGGCGGCGCCCGGCGCGACCTTCCTCCTCAACACGGCGACCCCGGCCGAGCGGGCCTTCGAGGCGCTCCCGCGGGAGGCGCAGCGGCAGGTGCTCGAGAAGGGCCTGCGCTTCTTCGTCATCGACGCCTTCAAGGTGGCGAGCCAGGCGGGGCTGGGCCGACACATCAGCGCGGTGATGCAGACGTGCTTCTTCGAGCTCTCGGGCGTGCTGCCGAAGGACGAGGCGCGGGCGCGCATTCGCGAGGCGGTCGAGAAGGCGTACGGCAAGCGCGGGAGCGAGGTGGTCGAACGAAACCACCGGGCCATCGAGCTGACGCTCGCGAACCTGAGGTCCGTACCCCTCGGCTCGGCAGGGTCAGGTAGGCCACGACCGCCGACGGTCCCCCAGGCAGCGCCCGACTTCGTGCAGCGGGTGACGGCCACGATGCTGCGGGGCGAAGGCGATCTGCTCCCGGTGAGCGCGTTCCCGGTCGACGGCACGTGGCCCACCGGCACCACGAAGTGGGAGCGTCGCGCGATCGCGCTCGAGATCCCCACCTGGGACGAGGCGCTGTGCATTCAGTGCAACAAGTGCGCGCTCATCTGCCCGCACGCGTCGATTCGCAGTCAGCTGATCGATCCCGCGGGCCTGACCGCTGCACCCGAGGGCTTCGTCACCACCGACTTCCGCTCGAAGGAGCTCGGAACGGCCCCCAGCGGCGCGCCGTGGAAGTACGCCCTGCAGGTCGCGCCCGACGACTGCACCGGGTGTGGCCTCTGCGTGCAGGTGTGTCCCGCGAGGGACAAGGCGACGCCGCGCCACAAGGCCATCGACATGGCGCCGGTGGAGCCGCTTCGGGAACGGGAGCGCCGCAACTGGGCCTTCTTCGAGACGCTGCCGTCCATCGATCGCGCCGCCGTGAAGGACGACGTGAAGGCCTCGCAGTTCCTCGAGCCCTTGTTCGAATTCTCGGGCGCCTGCGCGGGCTGCGGCGAGACGCCGTACCTCAAGCTGCTCACCCAGCTCGTCGGAGACCGGCTCCTCATCGCGAACGCCACCGGCTGCACGTCGATCTACGGCGGCAACCTGCCCACGACGCCGTACACCACCAACCGCGACGGGCGTGGACCGGCGTGGGCCAACTCGCTCTTCGAAGACAACGCCGAGTTCGGGTACGGCCTCTCGCTCTCGGTCGAGGCGCAGCAGACGCAGGCGCGGCTGCTGCTCACCGCCCTGGCGAACCAGTTGCCGGCGGCGCTCGTCGACGGACTCCTGACCGCCTCGCAAGACACCGAGGCCGCCATCGCCGAGCAGCGCGCGCGGGTGCAGGCGCTGAAAGAGGCGCTGAAGTCACTCCGCGGCGACGACGCGCGCCGGCTGGGACTCGTCGCCGACATGCTGGTGAAGAAGTCGGTCTGGCTCGTCGGTGGCGACGGCTGGGCCTACGACATCGGCTTCGGCGGGCTCGATCACGTGCTCTCGACGGGCGCGCCGGTGAAGGCGCTGGTGCTCGACACCGAGGTGTACTCGAACACGGGCGGGCAGCAGTCGAAGGCCACGCCGCTCGGTGCGAGCGCGAAGTTCGCGGTGGCGGGCAAGGCGCAGGGGAAGAAGGACCTCGGCCTGCTCGCGATGTCGTACGGCAACGCCTACGTGGCGAGCATCGCGCTGGGGGCGAAGGACGGGCAGGCGCTCAAGGCGCTCCGCGAAGCCGAGGCCTTTCCCGGCCCGGCGCTCGTCATCGCGTACAGCCACTGCATCGCGCACGCGTTCGACTTGAAGCTGGGCGCGGAGCAGCAGCGCCTCGCGGTCGAGTCCGGCATCTGGCCGCTGTATCGCTTCGATCCCCGACGCACCGAGGCCGGAGAGCCGCCGCTCCAGCTCGACTCGCCCGCGCCGAAGCTCAAGGCCCGCGACTTCATGAAGAATGAAGGCCGGTTCCGACTGGTCGAGCTGAAGGACGCGAAGCGCTACGCGGCGCTGCTCGACGCCGCCGATGCGCACGCCGCCCGACGTCGCGCCCTCTACGAGCAGCTCGCCCGCGTCCACCCCGTCACCAAGGAGCGTCAGCCGTGATCGACCTCTCGACCCGCTGGCTGGGCCTGAAGCTGAAGCACCCGATCTTCCCCGGCGCCTCGCCGCTCGTGGACGATCTCGACACGGTGAAGAAGCTCGAGGACGCCGGCGCGAGCGCCATCACCATGCACTCGCTCTTCGAGGAGCAGCTGGTGGCCGAGCAGCTCGCGGCGCACCGCTTCCTCGACGGACCGGCCGACGCCTTCGCCGAAGCGCCCTCGTGGCTACCCTCGACCGGTGACTTCAAGCTCGGCCCCGACGCGTACCTCGAGCAGGTGAGCCGCATTCGCCGCGCGGTCGATCTCCCCGTCATCGGCTCGCTCAACGGCACCACCCCGGGCGGCTGGCTCAAGTACGCGAAGCTGATCGAGCAGGCGGGCGCGCATGCCCTCGAGCTCAACCTCTACGATCTGCCCGGCGACCCGAAGGTGCCGGGCGCCGATGTCGAGCACCAGCAGCTCGACGTGATCCGGCAGGTCCAGGAGTCGATTCGAATTCCTGTCGCGGTGAAGCTCTCGCCGTTCTACTCGTCGCTGCCGGCCTTCGTGGCGAAGCTGGAGCACGCCGGCGTCGCGGGCCTCGTGCTCTTCAACCGGCTCTACCAGCCCGACCTCGACGTCGAGACGTTGTCGCTGAAGCGCGTGCTGAGCCTGTCCGATCGGAGCGAGCTGCTGCTGAGGCTTCGGTGGCTCGCGATTCTGTCGCCGCACACGCGCATGACGCTGGCCTGCTCGGGAGGCGTGCACGAACCCGTCGACGTGGTGAAGGCGCTCATGGCCGGCGCGCAGGTGACGCAGGTGGTGTCGGCGGTGCTGCACCACGGGCCGCAGATGGTCTCGCTTCTGCTCGACGGGCTGCGGCGCTTCCTGGAGGAGCACGAGTACGCGTCGATCGCTCAGCTCTCCGGCAGCATGAACCTCGCGCGCTGCCCGGATCCGTCGGGGTACGAGCGGACGAACTACGTGAAGCTGCTGCAGAGCTGGCACGGCGGCGGTTGAGGCCAGCGTGTCGGCGAGCGGCGCCACGCCCGGGAGCCACGTCGGCGCCAACATCGCCCAACCCGCGTGCGGGCGCTCGTTCAAGGCCCTGTCATCGTAGGGTGTGCGCATGCGTCGACCATTCCTGACCGGGCTCCTCGAGTGCGTCCTGGGGGCCACTCCGCCTTCGTGGGACTGCCTCATGACCCTCCACGTCATGGCGTCGCGACGTCCCGGACCGCACCGTGGGGACACGCGCCCGCACGCGCTCGACTCGCGCTCGAGGGGTACAGGCATTCTCCGGCCCCGTTTCGGACGGGCCCTGGCACCGCGGGGCGCGCGATGAGCTCGCTGCGCTTCTCGTTCCGACTCTTCACGTGGCTTGCGCGATTCGTGTCCCCCGAGGTCGAGATCGTCGGCCCTGCCCGCGCGCGCGAGGCGATGCGGGAGAACACGGGCGGGTTCGACTTCCTCTTCGGCACGCCACCCACGCTCGGCGACGTTCGCGACGAGGAGCTCGCTGGAGTCCTCGTTCGCCGGTACACGCCGAACGCACGCACCGCGGGTACGGTCGTCTACTTCCACGGCGGCGGCTGGGTGGTGGGCGATCTCGCGTCGCATGACCGGCCGCTCCGGCACCTGTGCGCGCAGACCGGCCATGAGGTGATCTCGGTCGACTACCGGCTCGCGCCCGAGCACCCCTTCCCGGCTGCCATCGACGACGCGCTGGCCGTCACCCGCGCCGTCCTCGAGAGCACCCGCGTCGTGGTCGCCGGAGACAGCGCTGGCGGACACCTCGCGGCCGTCGTAGCGCGGCGCCTGGCGAACGAGCCCGGGCTCGCGGGCCAGCTGCTCATCTATCCGGTGACGACGTGCGCCACCGAGTCAGCCTCGTACGAGCGGTTCGCTACCGGCTACTTCCTCACGCGCGAGACGATGCGCTTCTACAAGGACACGTTCCTCGGCGCTGGCGTCGACAGACGGCACCCCGACGCGAGCCCGCTCGAGGCGCCTGTCGTGAAGACGACCGACGCGTACGTGCTGCTCGCGAGCCACGACGTGCTGCACGACGAAGGCGTCGCGTACGCGAAGAAGCTCGAAGCCGAAGGGGCGCAGGTGACGCTCGACGAGGTGCCGGGCGTCACGCACGGGTTCTTCAACCTGCAGGGCCTGCCCGAGTCGCGCGCCGCGATGGCCCGGGCGGCCACGTGGGTGAAGGCCCGGCTCGCCTGAGCCGGACCCTCGACGACCAGGATCAGCCGTACGACTTCTCTTTTTTCTCCTGCTCTTCCTTGCAGCGGATGCAGAGCGTCGTCACCGGGCGCGCCTCGAGGCGCTTCACCGAGATGGGCTCCTCGCAGCGCTCGCAGAGCCCGAAGCTCCCGTCATCGATGCGGGCGATCGCCTTCTCGATCTTCATGAGGAGCAGCTTCTCGCGGTCGAGCAGCCGGAAGGCCATCGACTGCGCGTACTCGCTCGAGGCCTGATCGATCTCGTCGGGCAGGTCGTCCGTGTCGAAGTTCGACTCCTCCTCCATCGTCTTCCGCGCCTTCGCGAGGATGGCGGCCCGGCTCTCCTCCAGCAGCTTCTTGAAGCGCTTGAGGTCTTTCGCGCTGAGGGATCCACGTTCGGACATGGCGTCGAAACTCTCCGACCTGCGGGGAAAAAAGGCGCCGTAGGTTTGTGCACCATCTCCCGCACTGTCAAGCAATGACGAATGAACCCCTTGATTTCACGCTCACCGGATAGACTGGGGCGCGCATGTCGGACTCGTCACGATTCGATCGGGAGTTCCTCAAGACGGCGTTGGCGCTCGCCAACCAGTCCGAGGTCACCCACCTCTTGTACATCGCCGACACGCCGATTCCGCCGGCGGAGCTGCGGGGGCGCAAGGCCCGCAAGAAGCTCCTCTACGCCGTCACCAGCGACGTCATCGCCGCCGAGCTCATCGCGAAGAAGGAGCGCGCCGTCGTCATTCCCGCCTACGACTACTCGCGCACCGAGCGCGTGAAGATGGCCGTCGTCTCGGCGCTGAGCCAGGGCTTCTTCAAAGAGACCGACCTCGTGCTCTGCCTCACCGGCCGCATCGGCCGGCAGGTCGACACGCTCATGCAGATGCGCATCGGCGGCAGCCTCGACGATCGCGTGGCGATCGAGGGCGTGAAGCTGGGCGACGAGTTCAACAGCCAGGTCGTCGACGCCCTCATTCAGCTCGCGCTGCAGATCGGCCAGGAGGGCTTCGAAGGCCACCCCATCGGCACCATCATCTGCATCGGCGATCACACCGCCGTGCTCGAGACCAGCCGGCAGCTCACCATCAACCCGTTCCAGGGCCTCTCGGAAGCCGAGCGCAACGTGCTCGACCCGAAGATCCGCGAGGCGATCAAGAACTTCTCGGTCCTCGACGGGGCCTTCATCATCCGCGAAGACGGCGTGGTGCTGGCCGCCGGGCGCTACCTGTCGTCGAAGGACGACGACGTGAAGATTCCGCTCGGCCTCGGCGCCCGCCACGCGGCCGCAGCTGGGATCACCGCCACCACGAAGTGCATCGCGATGGTGGTGAGCCAGACCTCGGGCGCGGTGCGCCTCTTCAAGGACGGCAACATCGTGCTCGAGCTCCACCAGACCGCGCGGCGCACCTGACTCGTTTCCCCACACCCACGAAAGGCACTCCCATGGGCATGCTCAAGTTCGAAGTCCCCAACACCCTGCCTGTCGAAGACGCGAAGAAGCGCGTCGAGGCGCTGCTCTCGTACTGGAACCGGAAGTACGGCATCACCGCCCAGTGGGACGGCTCGAAGGCCGCCATGAAGGGCAAGGCGGTGGGCGTGTCGGTCGACGGCAACCTCGAGGTGCTCGGCCACAAGATCGCCGGCGAGGCGAGCGACCCCGGCATGCTCCTGCGCGGCCAGGCCCAGAAGTACCTCACCCGGAAGTTCGCCGAGTACCTCGACGCGTCGAAGTCGCTCGAGGCCATCATTCGTGGGGAAGACTGACGCCGCAGCCGTTCACGCGGTACAGTTCCAGCCCCGCTGTCAGCCGTTTCCCCGCTCCCCCGCAGAGGCCTCCCGTGAGCAACTCGCCCGCCGACGACACCCAGCTCGGCCTCGAGACGATGATCCGCCCTGAGGGCAACGTGAGCCCCACGGCCGATGCGCCACGCCCGCCCGCCGTCGCGCCCGTCGCCGCCCCGCGCCCCGCCGCCACGGGCACCGGCACCGGTCCGACGCCCGCTCCCACCGGCGCCGGCAGCCAGAGCGGCTCGAAGAACAGCTACACCTCCCCCGATCTGCAGGCCGTGACGGACCCGGAGCCCGGCACGCGGCTCCACCACTACGAGATCATCAAGCTGCTCGGCCGCGGCGGCATGGGCAGCGTCTACCTGGCGCGCGACATCCGCCTCGGGCGCAAGGTGGCCATCAAGTTCCTGCGCACGCACTCGGCGGACATGACGAAGCGCTTCATCCTCGAGGCGCGCACGACGGCGGCGGTCGCGCACGAGAACATCGTCGTCATCTTCGAGGTCGACGCCTGGCAGGGCTCGCCCTTCATGGTGTTCGAGTACCTCCAGGGCAAGCCGCTGACCCGGGTGGTCCCCGATGGCAAGCCGGTGCCGCCCGCGCGCGCCGTCGAGCTGTTGGTGCCGGTCGTCCGCGCGCTCGCCTCGGCCCACAGCCAGGGCATCGTTCACCGCGACCTCAAGCCCGACAACATCTTCGTCACCGATGCCGGCATCACCAAGGTGCTCGACTTCGGCATCGCCAAGGTGCTCCAGGGTGACGAGAAGGCGCCCGAGTTCGTCGCCCGGCCCCGCGCGCCGCGCACCAGCCTCGAGGACGAGGACGACAGCGAGCTGACCCAGAAGGGCGCGATGATGGGCACCATGTCGTACATGGCTCCCGAGCAGTGGGGCATCGGCGTGCCGATCGATCACCGCGCCGACATCTGGGCCGTCGGCATCATGTTGTTCAAGATGCTCTCGGGGAAGCACCCGCTCGATCCGCTGCGCGGCCACCAGCTGATGGTGACGGGCATGCTCGACAAGCCGATGCCGACGCTGTCGTCGAAGGCGCCCGACGTGCCGGTGCCGCTGGCGCAGATCGTCGACAAGTGCCTCGCCAAGCGCAAGGAGGAGCGCTGGCCCGACGCGGTGACGCTCTTGCGCGCGCTCGAGCCGTTCCTGCCGGGGCGCTACACGCAGGAGATCAAGATCGACGAGAGCCCGTACGCCGGCCTCTCGTCGTTCCAGGAAGCCGACGCCGCGCGCTTCTTCGGCCGCCGCCACGAGATCGCCGCGGTGGTGAACCGCATTCGGGAGCGGCCGCTCCTCGGCATCGTCGGCCCCTCGGGCGCCGGCAAGTCGTCGTTCGTTCGCGCCGGCCTGGTGCCCGCGCTCAAGCGCTCCGGCGAAGCGTGGGACGCGCTGGTGATGCGGCCCGGGCGCGCGCCCCTCTCGGCGCTGGCGACGCTCGTCTCGCCCATCATCGGCACCGCCACCTCGGTGGCCGACGACGTCGCCGAGCAGAAGAAGCTGGCCCAGAAGATCGCCGCCGAGCCGGGCTACGTGGGCTCAGTGCTGCGCTCGCTCGCGCGCCGGGACAAGAAGAACCTGATCGTGTTCGTCGACCAGTTCGAGGAGCTCTACACGCTCGTGCCCGACGAGAAGGAGCGCCGCGCCTTCACCGCCGCGCTCGCCGGCATCGCCGACGATCCGACCTCGCCCATCCGCCTGGTGCTGTCGGTGCGCTCGGACTTCCTCGACCGCGCCGCCGAGGATCCCCGCTTCATGGCGGAGCTGAGCCAGGGCCTGGTGTTCCTCTCGTCGCCCGGCCCTGACGGCCTGCGCGAGGCCATCGTCCAGCCCGCGGAGCTCGGCGGCTACAAGTTCGAGTCGCCCTCGATCGTCGACGACATGATCGGCCACCTGCAGAACACGCAGGGCGCGCTGCCGCTGCTCCAGTTCGCGGCCTCGATGCTGTGGGAGAACCGCGACCCCGCGAAGAAGCTGCTCACCAAGCTGGCCTACGAGGCCATCGGCGGTGTGGCGGGGGCGCTGGCCAGCCACGCCGACGCCGTGCTCCAGAAGATGTCGGCGCAGAAGGTCGCCATCACCCGCGCGGTGTTCCTGCGCCTCGTCACGTCCGATCGAACGCGGGCCATCGTCGGCCTCGACGAGCTGGAAGAGGGCCAGGCCGAGCCCGCCGAGCTCAAGGCCGTGGTGGACGAACTGGTGCAGGCGCGCCTGCTGGTGGTGCAGACCGGCGGCGGGCTCGCGACCGTCGAGATCGTGCACGAGTCGCTCATCTCGGGCTGGCCTACGCTGCGGCGGTGGCTCGAAGAGAGCGGCGAGGACGCGGCCTTCCTCGAGCAGCTGAGGCAGGCGTCACGCACCTGGGCCACCAAGAACCGCCCGGCCGATCTGCTCTGGCGGGGCGAGCTCGCCGACGAGGCCCAGCGCTTCCAGCGCCGGTACAAGGGCCCGCTGGGCGAACAGCAGAAGGCCTTCCTAGAGGCGGTCGTCGAGCAGATCGGCGCGGCGGCCCGCAAGCGCCGCAGCGTGCTGGTGGGCGCGGTCGCGGGCCTGTCGCTGCTCGTGGCGGCGTCGTTCGTCGCGCTCATCGTCATCCAGGGCGCGCGCGCCGAGGCCCAGCGCCAGGCGGAGGCTGCGACGGTGGCCGAGGCCGAGGCTCGGAAGAACGCCGACGAGGCGCGGAAGAACGCGGACGAGGCCAAGCGCAACGCCGACGAGGCGAAGAAGAACGAAGAAGAGGCCAACAAGCTGTCGCGCGACCTGAGCGAGAAGAGCAAGAAGCTCGAGCTGGCCCTCAAGGCAGCCGAGGACGCGCGGCAGGCGGCGGAGCAGTCGCAGAAGAGCGCGATCAAGAACGCCGTCGAGGCCGAGAAGGCGCGCCAGGCGTCCGACCGTGCACGACGGGCCGTGGAAGAGGCCCGGCGAGATCTGCAGCAGGCCTACGCCAAGGAGCAGGATCGCGCCAAGCGGCTCGAGGAGCAGCTCGGCGGCGGCGTGATCGACGTCTTGAAGTGAGACCCCCGTTTCGGAAGTGCAGAGGAGAGCGATGACGCTCGCTGGCCGGTTGACGACGATGACGCGGTGGACGTGCCTCGTGCTGGCGCTGGGCGCCGCGACGGGGCGTGGGCAGGAACCCGAGCGCCCGTGGGCGAAGGGCGTTCCTCCGGCGAAGCAGAGAGAAGCCCTCGAGATCTTCCGGCAGGGCAACTCGGCGCTGAAGGAGTCGCAGTGGCGCATCGCGGCCGATCGTTACCGCGCGGCCCTGGCCCTGTGGGACCACCCGGCCATCAACTACAACCTGGCGTTGGCGCTGCTGCAGCTCGATCAGCCCATCGAGACGTACGAGCGGCTGGTGGCGGCCCTGCGGTTCGGCGCCGCGCCGCTGGACTCCGACAAGTTCGAGCAGGCCCAGCGCTACAAGGCCCTGGTGGAGAAGCAGGTCGCCACCGTCGAGATCGTCTGCGACGTCGAGGGCGCGGTGGTGAAGCTGAACGGCTCGGTGATCCCCAACCAGTACAAGGGCCTGGTGCGCGCGGGGCCCATCACCGTCACCGCGACGAAAGAGGGCTTCCTCACCAACGAGCAGAGCCCCACGCTGTACGGCGGTGAGCGCCGCAAGCTCGAGCTGACGCTGGTGCCGGCCGAGCAGGCCGTCGAGTACCGCCGGCTCTTCGCCGCGTGGATTCCGTGGACGGTGCTCGGCGCCGGCGTCGCGCTCGCGGGAGGCGGGGTGGGGCTGCACCTGTCGGCCCGCAACCAGTTCGCCGCGTACGATCGCGGCATCGAGGGCTGCACCGACGCAGCGACCGGCGGCTGCGTGCCGTCGCTCGATCTGGCGGCGCAAGCCAGCCAGGGGCGCTCACAGCAGGCCGGCGCCATGGCCCTCTACGGCATCGGTGGAGCCGCCATCGTGACCGGCGCGGTGCTGCTGTACGTCAACCGCCTGCAGCCCTACCGCGCTGACGTGAAGGTCGAGTCGGCCTTCCACCTGGTCCCCACCGTCGGCCGCGACGGCGCCGGCGCCACGCTCTTCTTCGCCTTCTAGAAAAAGCCCCATGCGCCTCCTCCGCGTCCTCGTTCCTGCCGCGCTCCTTGGGCTGGCCCCGGCCTGCTTCGAGCCGGCGTCCACCGCCTGTCAGAGCGGCATCGTCTGCCCCGCTGGCAGCCGCTGCTCCGCTGACGGCACCACCTGCACCCGGACCGCCTGCGGCAACGGCGCCGTCGACGAGGGCGAGGTGTGCGACGACGGGAACGTCACCTCGAACGACGGCTGCCGCGCCGACTGCGCTTCGAACGAGACGTGCGGCAACCGCGTCGTCGACCCGCTCAAGGGCGAGCTCTGCGACGATGGCAACACGCGCGCGGGCGACGGCTGCTCGGCCGACTGCCGCTCGAGCGAGGCGTGCCCCAACGGGGTCGTCGACCGCGCCGCCGGTGAGGTGTGCGACGACGGCAACACGATCGAAGGTGACGGCTGCTCGTCCACCTGCCGCTCGACCGAGGTGTGCGGGAACAACGTCATCGACAACGCCTTCGCGATGGGCAGCGGGCGCCGCAACGAGGTGTGCGACGACGGCAACACCCGCAGCGGAGACGGCTGCTCGGCGGACTGCTTCTCGCTCGAGAACTGCGGCAACGGCATCGTCGACAACACGTTCTCGGCCGACTCGGGCATTCCGAACGAGGTGTGCGACGACGGCAACACGCGCAACGGCGACGGCTGCTCGCAGACGTGCCTGTCGACGGAGCGCTGCGGCAACACCATCGTCGACACGGCCGTCGGCGAGGTGTGCGACGACGGCAACACGGTGACGGGCGACGGGTGCTCGGCCGACTGCCGCTCCACCGAGACGTGCGGCAACGGGCGCCTCGACAACATGTACCCGGCCGACGGGGGGCGCACGGACGAGCTGTGCGACGATGGCAACAACCGCTCCGGCGACGGCTGCTCGTCGGACTGCCAGTCGACCGAGTTCTGCGGCAACCGCTACATCGACGGCATTCGTGGCGAGGTGTGTGACGACGGCAACACCACGCCCGGTGACGGGTGTTCGGCCGACTGCCGCTCGCAGGAGAGCTGCGGCAACAACGTGCTCGACAACCAGTTCCCCGCCGACGCCGGCCTCGTCAACGAGACGTGCGACGACGGCAACAACCGCTCCGGCGATGGCTGCTCGGCCGACTGCCGCTCCACCGAGTTCTGCGGCAACACGTACATCGACTCGGCCCGCGGCGAGGTGTGCGACGATGGCAACGCCGACGGCGGCGACGGGTGCTCGGCCGACTGCCGCTCCAACGAGACGTGCGGCAACCGTGTGCGCGACGTCTTCCCCGACGGCGGCTTCCGCGAGGCGTGCGACGACGGCAACACCACCAACGGCGACGGCTGCTCGGCGAACTGCCAGTCCACCGAGCGCTGCGGCAACGGCATCGTCGACAACCAGTTCCCCAACGCGACGCTCAACGAGGACTGCGACGACGGCAACATGATCGAAGGTGACGGCTGCTCGAATACCTGCCGCTCCGGCGTCGGCTGCGGCAACGGCGTGCGCAGCGACACCGAGGCCTGCGACGACGGCAACCTGCTGCCCAACGACGACTGCAGCCCCACCTGCACCCTCACGTTCTGCGGAGACACCATCGTCAACACGAGCGGCTCCGCGCCGCGCGTCGAGCAATGCGACACCGGCGGAGAGTCGTCGACCTGCAACGCCAACTGCACCACCCGCGTGTGCGGCGACGGCATCGTGAACGTCAGGGCCGGCGAGCAGTGCGACACCGTCGGCGTCACCGATGGCGGCACGCCCACCTGCAACTTCAACTGCACCGTGGCCTTCTGCGGTGACGGCGTCGTCAACACCCGGCGCGGCGAGGCCTGTGACAGCTCTGGCGTCAACACCATGCTGTGCGACTCGGACTGCACGACGCCGGCCTGCGGTGACGGGCTGCTCAACCGCGCCAGCGGCGAGCAGTGCGACGATGGCATGGCGGCCACCGCCCGCTGCAACGGCGCGCCCTCGTGCACCACCGCCCGCTGCGGCGACGGCATCACCAACACCATGGCCGGCGAGACGTGTGACGGCATGGGCGAGACGGCCTCGTGCGACCTCGACTGCACCGCGCGCACGTGCGGCGACGGCGTCATCAACCGCACCGCCGGCGAGCAGTGCGACACCGTGGGCGTCAACACGACTCCGACCGCGACCTGCGACAGCAACTGCACCACCGCGTTCTGCGGCGACGGCACCACCAACACCGCGGCCGGGGAGCAGTGCGATCCGGGACTCACCAGCTCGATGAGCTGCGACGCCGACTGCACCCCGCGCGCCTGCGGCGACGGCTTCGTCAACGCGGTGGCCAACGAGCAGTGCGACACCGTCGGCGTCAACACCACCCCCACGCTCGTCTGCGACAGCGACTGCACCAACGCCTCGTGCGGCGACGGCACCGTCAACGCCACCCGCGGCGAGCAGTGCGACACCCCGGGCGTCAACGTGACGCCGACGATGAGCTGCGACACCGACTGCACCAACGCGTCGTGCGGCGACGGCACCGTCAACCCGGTACGCGGCGAGCAGTGCGACACCGTCGGCGTCAACACCACCCCCACGGCGGCCTGTGACAGCAACTGCACCGTCGCCGCGTGTGGAGACGGCACGCCCAACACCGCCGCGGGCGAGCAGTGCGACGACGGCAACATGAGCAACACCGACATCTGCCTCACGAGCTGCCGGACGGCGACCTGCGGCGACGGCTTCGTGCGCACCAGCGGCACGCCCGAGGTGTGCGACGACGGCAACATGGACACCGAGATGAGCTGCCCCTACGGCCAGGCCACGTGCACCCGCTGCAACGGCACCTGCTCTGCGGTGCTCAACCTCACCGGCACCTACTGCGGCGACGGCGTCACGCAGATGAGCAACGGCGAGGTCTGCGACGACGGCAACACCGTGACTGAGGTGGGCGCGTGCCCCTACGGCCAGGCGAGCTGCCCGTCGTGCAACGCCACCTGCACCGCCGTGGTGATGCGCACGAGCGGCGGCACCTGCGGCGATGGCACCCAGCAGGCGCCAGAGCAGTGCGACGACAACAACACCGTCACCGAGGTCGGCTGCCCGTACGGCACGGCGAGCTGCTCCATCTGTGACTCGTCGTGCCGCACCGTCTCCGGCGTCACCGGGAACGTCTGCGGCGACGGCGTGCGCGACGCCACCAACGAGACCTGCGACGACGGCAACACCGAGACCTGCGGCACGTGCGGCGGCGCGATGGCGATGCGCTGTTCGACGAACCAGGCACTGGCGGCGGCCACCGGCTCCATCACGTGCCCCAGCCGGTCCGCCCTCGACGATGGCGACACCTTCGTGCTCAACGACGGCGTCACCACCCTCACCTTCGAGTTCGACACCGACATGATGCCGACGGTGGGCATGGGGAACCGCCGGGTGGATCTCTCGACGGGCGGTGGGAGCGGCGCGGACGTCTGCGACGCCATTCGGGGCGCCTTCACCGGCCTGATGGGCTTCACCATCACCGCAGGGGGGAGCGGCTCCACCGCGAGCCTCACCAACACCGTCGCAGGGAGCCGCGGCAACACCACCAGCACGTCGAGCGACACCGATCTCGTCGTCTCGAACCTGTCCGGCGGACGGGCGCGTGACTGCCTCGTGGGCGTGGGCTGCGCCTCGACGAATGACTGCGCCCCCGGCCTCACCTGCCAGCCGTCGATGAGCGGGCGCCTCACCTGCCAGTAATCCCGGGCGCTTGGCGTTCCTGGTGGGCGGGCGGGATCGATTCCTCGCGCCGTGCGTTCCTCCCGGTACCGTGCGCTGGGTGCTGACGCTGCCGCTCAAGCTCTTCTGGAGGCTCTCCTTCGGGCAGAAGCTCGTGGTGCTGGCGTGTGCGCCGCTCCTCAGCATCAACGGCGCGGTGGCGTTCTTCGGCAGCTCGGTGGTGTTTCCGCTCTCGCCGTTCTTCCTCTCCGAGAAGCTCGAGGCGCTCAAGACGTACGCGCTGCACCGGCCGGGGTGTCTCGTGTCAGGCCATGGCGATCTCGAGGCGCTGGCAGCGAAGGCCGAGCGCCGGCACGGGCTCCCAAAGGGCCTCTTGTGGGCGGTGGTGCAGACCGAGTCGAACGCGAAGGCCCACCGCATCTCGTTCGCGGGCGCGATGGGGCCCGCGCAGCTCATGCCGGGCACCGCGAGCCTCCTGGGCGTCGAGGATCCGTTCGACCCACCCCAGGCGCTCGATGCCGGCGCGCGCTACCTCAAGGCCCAGCTCGACCGGTTCCACGACGTGCGGCTGGCGGTGGCGGCCTACAACGCCGGGCCGGGCGCGGTCCGCGGCGCGGTGCCTCAGAACGGCGAGACCGAGCACTACGTCGCGAAGGTGATGCGTCACTATTCCGCCGTGCGGTGAGGCCGGGCTTTTGCCCCGGAGCGCACCTCATGCGACGGTGTGGGTGTGATCCGCTCCGCCTTTCAGGATCTCAACCGGGTGCGACAGATCGCGGTGATCGCCGCGAAGTATGGCTTCGCCGACCTGCTCGACCGCGCCGGCCTGCGCAAGCAGGTCCCTGATGCGCCCGAGGCCGACGCCGCGACCCGCAGCCTGTCGGTGGCCCGCCGCTTCCGCATGCTGCTGGCCGAGCTGGGCCCCACCTTCGTCAAGCTGGGCCAGGTGCTGTCGACGCGCGGCGATCTGCTCCCGGCCGACTTCATCGAGGAGTTGTCGACGCTGCAGGATCAGGTGCCCCCCTTCGGGATGGACGAGGTGCGCGTGCAGGTGAAGGCCGCGTTCGGCAAGCCGCTCGAAGCGCTCTACGCCGAGTTCGACCCCGCCCCGCTCGCCGCGGCCTCGATGGCGCAGGTGCACCGGGCCCGCACGCTCGAGGGCGTCGAGGTGGTGGTGAAGGTGCAGCGTCCGGGCATCACCGAACAGATACGGGCCGATCTCTCGGTGTTGCACACGCTGGCCCGCGCGCTCGAGGCCGTCGTCGAAGAGGTGAGCGTCTCGTCGCCCACGGGCATCATCGAAGAGTTCGATCGCGCGGTGCACGACGAGCTCGACTTCTTGAACGAGGCGGCCAACATCCGCGCGTTCGGGCGGAGCCACGAGGGCCGCGCGAACGTTCGCATTCCGAAGGTGTACGACGAGCTGACGGGCCGCACGGTGCTGACGCTCGAGTTCCTGCGCGCGCCCAAGCTGTCGAACGCGCAGCTCGACGACGATGCGAAGCAGCGCCTGGCCCGCATCATCCTCGAGGAGGCCTTCAAGGAGCTGTTCGAAGACGGCCTGTTCCACGGCGACCCGCACCCCGGCAACCTGCTCGTCTTCGAAGAGGGGCCGGTGCTGGCGATCATCGACTTCGGCCTGGTCGGCCGCGTCACCCGCCAGATGCAGGACGCGCTCATTCAGCTCATCCTCTCGATCGCCCTGCGGGACTCGGAGTCGCTCGCCCGGCAGCTCTACCGCCTCGGCACGCCGGACAGCCGCGCGAACCTGCTGCAGTTCAAGACCGACATCGACGGCATCTTGAACGCCTACCTGCCCACGGCCATCAAGGACGTGAACGCCAAGCTCCTCTTGCGCGATCTGCTGAACCTCGCCGTGAAGTACCGGGTCAAGGTGCCGCGCGAGTACGCCATTCTCGCGCGGGCGGCGGTGGCCATCGAGGGCATCTTGCGCTCGCTGTACCCCGAGATGCCCATCGGCGAGATCTTCATGCCGTACGCGAAGAAGATGCTCGCCGACCGGTACGACCCCGCCCAGCTGCAAGGGAGCGCGATGAAGACGCTCCTGCGACTGCAGAGCGCGGCGAGCGAGCTGCCGCTCCAGCTCCAGCAGATCATGCTCGACCTCGAGTCGGGCAAGTTCACCGTCACGCTGAAGCCCGATCAGATCGAGTCGCTCAACAACAACCTGCGCGCGCTGGCGGTGGTGGCCTTCGCGGGCCTGTGTGCGTGCGGCTTCATCATCGGCACCTTCATCGCGTTCGCGCCCAAGCAGTGGGAGATCGCCGGCATTCCGGTGCTGGGCCTGCTCGGCATCGGCGCGTCGGTGTTCCTCTTCTCGACGGCGGTGGTGCGGCAGGTGCTCGGCGGCTTCCGGAAGGTGTCGATCAAGCGCTTCCTCGGGAAGAAGTGAGCGCCTTCAGGCCCGCCGGGGCACCCGACCCAGGAGCGTCGCGAGCTGGTGGCCCGAGATCGGCTTCTCGACGACGTCGAAGGCCCCCGCCAGCCGCTCCCGCGCGTTGACGTTCCCCGACAGCACGACGATCGGGAGCCCGGCCGCGAGCGCCTGCAGGCGCTGGAGCACGTCGTGGCCCGCGAGGCCCGGCATCGAGAGATCGAGCAGCACGAGATCGAACGCCTGGGGCTGGGCCGCGACCAGGGTGATCGCCTCGTCGCCAGACGCGACGAGCGTCACCGATTCACACTGTGGGGTCAGCACCCGCGCGAGCGCCTTGCGCAGGAGCGGCTCGTCGTCGACCACCAGCACGCGCAGGCGGTGTGACACCACCTGGCCGTCACGCTCGGGGCGCACCGTCGGCTCGGACGGGACCGCGCGCGGCAGCTCGAGGGTGAAGGTCGAGCCCTCACCCGGCGTCGACGCCACCTTCATCGCGCCGCCCACTTCCCGGAGCATGGTGGCGATCGTCGCCAGCCCGAGCCCGGTGCCCTTCGTGGGCGACTTCGTGGTGAAGAAGACCTCGCCCAGGCGCGGCAGGTGCCCGGCGCTGATGCCATGGCCCGTGTCGCGCACCTCGATGGCGGCGACTGGCCCGTCGCGAACGGCGAGCGTGAGCCTGCGGAGCGGACGGCCCTCCATGGCGTCGCGCGCGTTCACCGCGAGGTTCAGCACCGCCTGCTGGAGCTGGGACGCGTCGGCCCTGACGTGAACGGGCCCGGCCGGCAGCGACGTCACCACCTCGATGCCCGCGTCGAAGGTGCGCCCGCACAGCCGCGCCACTTCGCTCACCAGCGCCGACAGCTCGGTCACCTCGGCCTGCCCCTCGGGCTCACCCCGGGCCACCCGCATGAGCTGTCGAACGAGCTCGACGGAGCGCCGCGAGGCGACCAGCGCGTCGTCGAGCACCGCCGAGGCCTCTGGCGTGACGCGCCGGGCCTCTTCGAGGTTCGCCAGCACGATGGAGAGCATGTTGTTGAAGTTGTGGGCGATGCCCGCGGCGAGATCGCCGAGCACCTCGCGCCGCTGAGCTCGGCGAAGCCCCTCCTCGAGGCGCTTCTGCTCGGTGACGTCGACGATGAGGCCCGTCAGCACGGTGCCCTCGGCGTGCGGCGTCAGCGTCGCGCGGGAGCGGCACCAGCGGTCACCTGTCGCAGCCCGGAGGCGGAACTCGAAGTCGAGCGGCGACCGTCGAGCGAGCGCCTCATTCACGGCCGCGGAGAGCCTCGGCAGATCTTCGGGCACGACCCGGTCGACGAGCGCCTGGGCGTTCTCCACCACCGCTTCGGGCTCGACCCCCAGCATCGAGCGCGTATCGCCGCTGACGAAGACGTACCGCCCCGGGCCTCCGCCGGGCGGAATCAAGTACTGGAACAAGATGCCCGGCACCGCGTTCGTCACCGCCTCGAGGCGCTGGGCAGTGGCGCGCAGGGCCTCGCGCGCGTCTTCCTGCGCGGTGATGTCGGTGAAGGTCGCGACGACCCACGGCGAGCTGTCGACGGTGCCGGCGATCGGGTCGGTCGAGACGGCGAGGTGCGCGCGCGAGCCGTCCGGCTTCGAGACGACCAGGTGCCGCTCGAAGACGGGCTGGCCGGTGAGGCGGGTGAGCTCCGAGGGAATCTCTGCCGGCGGCAGCGCCCCACCATCTGGCTGGCGCAGGGCCCACCTGGCATCGACGGCTTCGCGGCCGAGGAGCTGCGCCGTGGTGAGCCCCAGAATGCGCTCGGCCGCAGGGTTGCTGAAGCGGATGCGGCCCGTCGGATCATGCACCGCGACCCCTTCGGACATCGCGCGCAGCACCGAGGCGTACAGCTGCTCGCTTGCCTCGCGCACCTGCTTCTCGTCGTCGACCCGGCGGCGCTCGTCCGAGATGTCGGTGAAAGAGACGAACACTTCGACGATCGAGCCGGCGCTGTCGCGCACCGGCTGCGCCGTCACCCGCAGCCAGATGCGCCCATCACCTGGCCGGGCCACGCCTTGCACCGACCCACGCACGGGCTCACCCGTTCGCAGACAGACCTCGACCGGAAACTCTCCGGGCTGAAAGGCCGTTCCATCGGGGTGAATGACGTCCCACCCCCCGTCGCGGGTCGAGCGCGCGGCGATCTCGCTCTTCGACAGGCCGAGGAACGCGCAGGCGGCGGTGTTGGCGAAGACGATGGCCCCGTCAGAGGCGTGAACGACCACCCCCACGTCGAGGTTGTCGAGCACGGCGTCAACTTCGGGCGATCGGGCGCGGCGCTCCGTCACAACAAGCCCCCTTCCCCATGACAAGACAACCACGGCAGTTCGGGTGACACAACACGCGTCAGCGAGAGAACGCGAGGCGTTGGTCCGACGCGCTCAGCAGCACCAGCCCGGGTGGCGCAGCGAGGAGCTGGGCGGTGCCCTCGAGGCCCGACAGCACCACGCCGGCGGCTCCCTCTCGCACGAGGAAGGCGCGGCCGGTCGGCTCGACGACGAGCGGGTGCAGCGACCCGGCCCAGCGTCGCACGCCGAGCACGGTCCAGCCGGCTGGAAGCTGGAGCGACCTCGACAGGTTGGAGCTTCTCACCCGGGCGATCGTCTGCCCATCGTTGACCCACAGCCCCTCGGCGTCGGCGCCCACCAGGCGGCCGCGGACCTCGAAGCACGCGTCGGGCTGGGCATCGAACGTTCGGCAGAAGCGCGAGGCGCCGGGCCGCGAGGTGCAGGCCAGCTGAAACCCGGCCACCCCTCCCGGGATCAGCCGCGGCGCTTCGATGCAGAGGCCCTGGGGCAGCGTGACGACGGCCTGTGGCGCGAAGGGAGCGCTCGTCACCGAGAACGTCAACACCCGCCCGCCGGACGCGACCAGGAGGCGCTCCTCGTCGAGCGCCACCACCGCATCGAGCGGGAGCAATGAGGCGTCGAAGGTGAGCGCCACGTCGGGAACCCGGCGCAGGAACGCGCCGCCAGAGTCGACGAAGCGCTCCACCCGGCCCGGCCCGACGACGAAGACGCTGTCGCCGCGCACGTCGATGGCGAGCCCCGGCACGGCCTGCAGCTGCTGGCCGTCGCGCCAGAACGACACCTGCGCCCCCTCGAAGGACAGGCACACCATGGTGCCCTGGGCGGTGAGGCCCTCGGCGGCGCAGCGCTGCTCCTCTGGAATCGCTCCGCGGCGCATCGTCGGCTCGAACACCTCGACGGCCCACACCTCGTTGAGCGCGCGGCCGAGCGCTGGCTCGAAGACGGCGTCGACGCGCCACGGGCCCGGCACCGTGGGGGTGAAGCGCACCTCGACGCCGTGGAACTGCCCCCGCACGAAGGGGCCCTCGACCTCGGCCGGCACGAGCGCCTGGGCGGGATCCGTCACGCGCACCTGCGCGGTCACCCCCTCGGCTGGAGGGCACGTTGGCGCGCGCCGCGAGGCCACCACCATGGTTTCCCGCCCGACGAAGACGGCCCGGCCCGAGGGCGTCGAGAGGCCGCCGTCGAAGACGTCACAGCGCGGTGGCGGCTCGAGATCGATCGTCGGCAGACAGCCGCCGAGGACGAGGAGGAGACAGGGGACGAGCCACCGCACGGGCCTCTCATGTGCGACGGCCCCCGCGGCGTCAACCCGGGTTGGCCGTGCACGCGACAGGTCGCCTCGAACGGGTACAGTGGACAGCCGCCGTGTCGCCCTCGAGTCGTCAGCCGCCCGTTCGCCTCCGCACCGATGGCCTGGGCGTTCGTTTCGGAGCCGTCACCGCGCTCGAAGACGTCACCGTCGATGTCGGCGCCGCGACGCGGGTGGTGGTGACGGGCCAGGCCGCGTCGGGGAAGACGACGTGGCTCAAGTGTCTCGCGGGCCTCCAGCGCCCGACGACGGGGACGGTGCGGTGGGACGACGTCGTCGTGGCCGCGCTCGACGCCACCGGGCGCCGCAGCCGGCAGGCCGCCTTCGGCATGGTGTTCCAGAGTGACGCGCTCTTCGACTCGATGACGGTGCTCGACAACGTGCTGCTGCCGCTGGTGAAGCGCCAGGTGCCGAAGGCCGAGGCGGAGGAGAGCGCGCGGGAGGCGCTGGCTCGGGTGGGCCTCGAGGCCGCGGCGTCCCGACGGCCCGAGTCGTTGTCCGGCGGCATGAAGAAGCGGGTCGGCGTGGCGCGCGCGATCGTCTCGCGGCCCTCGGTGCTGCTGGCCGACGACCCCTTCGCCGGGCTCGACCCCGCCACCGAGCGCAGCATCGGCGAGCTGCTCCTCGAGGTGTCGCACGGCTGCACGTTGATCGCCGCCCTGCCCGACCCGACCCCGGCCCTCCCCCTGCCGCGGGTGCTGCGCTTCGAGGCTGGCCGCCTGGTGCACGACGGAGGGCTCGGGTGATCCGCTCCATCGGGGCCTTCGGGCTCGCGGTCACGCGGCTCACCGGCGCGCTCGGCCTGGTGCTGGCGCGCACGGCCCTCCACCTGCCCTCGCTCGATCGCCGCGAGCTGCTGCGCAGCATCGTCCTCTTCGGCTACCGGTCGCTGCCGCTGGCGCTGCTGGCGGCGATGCTGATCGGCTCCACCGTGGTGCTGCAGGCGGGCGTGTACGCGGTGAAGTTCGGCGCGCGGCTCTACACGGGCTGGGCCGCGGGCTACGCGCTGATGCGCGAGTTCGGCCCGCTCCTGCTGGGCCTGGTGATGGCGGCGCGCATCGGCGCCCGCAACGCCGCCGAGCTCGCCCTCTTGTCGATCAACGGCCAGCTCGAGGGCCTGCGCGGCATCTCGCTCGACCCCTTCCGCCTGCTGGTTGCGCCGCGCGTCGTCGGCAGCGCCGTCGCCATCACCGCCCTGGGGAGCGTCACCTTCCTGGTGGCCGTCGTGTTCGAGGCCATCGCCAGCTACTTCTCACTCGAGCTGCCGCTGCGCGTGTTCTTCTCGTCCTTCACCGACATGCTGCGGCCGGGCGATCTGCTGGGCGGGTTGGTGAAGACGCTCGCCTTCGGGCTGGCGATCGCGCTGGTCTCGACGGTGGCTGGCCTGCGGGCGGAGGGAGGCGCGGTCGGCGTCGGGCGCGCGGCGGCCTCGGCGGTGGTGCTCTCGTGCGCCGCCATCTTCTCGCTCGACCTGCTGCTCACCCCGTTCCTCACGAAGGTGCTGTCTTGACGGCGCTCCTGCGCATCTTCGGCGCGCCGGCGGTGTTGTTCGCGCGCACGGTGTCCGCGCTGCGGCGAAACGGCCTCGATGGCCGCGCCACCATGGTGCAGTTGGTGGAGATCGGCTCGAAGTCCACGCTCCTCATCGTCGCGGGGCTGTCCTTCTTCGGCGCGGTGATGGTGACGATCGCCTGGGCCCAGGCGCGCAAGTACACCGGCAACATCACGGTGGTGGGGCCGGCCTACTTCGAGCTGATGCTGCGCGAGTTCGCGCCGCTGTTGGTGGCGGTGCTGGCAGCCTCTCGCGTCGGCGCGGCGACGAGCGCTGAGCTGGCGGCCATGTCGGTGAACGAGCAGCTCGAGGCGCTCGAGCTGTCGGCGGCGGATCCCGTGTCGGAGCTGGTGAGCCCGCGGCTGGTGGCCTCGCTCATCGCCCTGCCGGCGCTGATGGCGGTGGGCACCGCGGCCTCGGCGATCTCGGCGAACCTGGTCGTCACCTTCGCCTTTGGCGCCGACGGAGGCTCGTTCACCGACGCGCGCTTCGTCGACCCGCCCGACCTGGTGTGCGCGCTCGTCAAGGCCCTGTTGTGCGGCGCCTTCATTCCGCTGGCGGCGGCGGCGCGGGGGCTCAAGGCGAAGGGCGGCGCTCCGGCCGTCGGAGAGGCGGTGACGTCGGCGGTGGTGGACGCGTCGATGGGCTGCCTCCTCATCGACTTCGTGGTGGCCGCCGCCTTCCTCCTCATCGGGGTGTGAGTCGCCGTGAACGCGCTCGTCCTCGACGGCATCGTGAAGCGCTTCGGCGAGGTGACGGTGCTCGACGGACTGTCGGTCTCGATTCCGCTCGAGGGCCTGACCTTCATCGTGGGCCGCTCCGGCTCGGGGAAATCCGTGCTGTGCCGGCTCGCGGTGGGCCTGCTCAAGCCCGACGCAGGCGCCGTGACGCTCCTGGGAGAGCGCATCGACACGCTGCCCGAGCGCCGCCTCGTCGACGTGCGCGCGAAGGTGCCCTACCTCGTGCAGGGCCCGGCGCTCCTCGACTGGCTCACGCTCGAGGCGAACGTGGCGCTGGCGACGAAAGGCGCGGCGGACGGTGGGCGGGTCGAGCGCGCCATCGAGCGCATGGGCTTGTCGGCGCTGCGAGATCGGTACCCGCCCCAGGTGGGTCCCGGCATCCGCAAACGTGCGGCCATCGCGCGGGCGCTGGTGCTCGAGCCGACGTGCCTGCTGCTCGACGAGCCCACCACCGGCCTCGACTCGGTGGCGGCAGGCCAGGTGAACGAAGCGCTCGAAGCGGTGCGCGCCGCGGGCCTGGGAGCGCTCGTCGTGTCCCACGACTACGGAGCGCTCTCGCGCCTGGCCGACCGGGTGGTCGAGGTGCGTCAGGGCGTCGTGGGCTACCAGGGGCCAAAAGCGGGCTTTCTGGCCCAAGCGGGGTAATCGAAAGGACCCGTATGGACGAGTCTCGTCTCGAGCTGAAGGTGGGCGCGCTGATGCTGGCCGCGGTGGTGGGCACCCTCGGCCTCCTCTACGCGATGGGCGAGCTGTCCTTCTCGAGCGGGCGCACGGTGGTGGTCGACTTCTCGCACACCGGCAACGTGGTGAAGGGCGCGCCGGTGAAGCTGGGCGGCGTGGTGGTGGGGCGCGTCGACGCGGTCGAGCTGCTCGCCGATCGCCGCGACAGCCGGGGCGACCCCATGCCCGTGCGCATGACGGTCAGCATCTCGGAGGCCACCGAGAAGGCGCTGCGCACCGACTGCGCCATCACCGTCTCGAGCCAGGGCCCCCTCGGCGAGCCGTACCTCGAGATCTGGCCCGGCAGCGATGCCCAGGTGCACCTCGCCACGGCCCCCATTCGTGGCGTCGACGCGCCCCGCATCGACATCGTCTCGAACCGGCTCGCGAAGTTCCTCGACTCGGCCTCGAAGGTGCTCGAGAGCGACCCCGAGGCGGTGTCGAAGCTCGTCAACGGCTTCGGCGGCCTCACCACCACCGTCGACGGCGTGCTGACCGAGAACCGCACGCAGATTCACGATCTGGCACAGGAGCTCTCGGTCGCCGCGAAGGACCTGCGGGTGCTCGCCGCCATCGCGCGCAAGGAGCTCGAGCCGGGCGGGCGCACCACCGTGATGCTCGACGACGCCGCCGCGGCCGCGCGCGTGGCCCGCACCGACCTGCCCGACCTGTCGAAGAAGGCGTCGACGGCGCTGGGTGGGCTCGCGGCCGTGTCGGGGCAGTTCACCGAAGAAGACGGTCAGCGCCTCAAGGCGATGCTGGTGAAGTACCAGCAGGCTGGCGAGAAGGTCGACGCGCTCGCCACGCGGGCCGACACGCTCATGAAGAAGCTCGAGGCCGGAGACGGCACGCTCGGCGCCCTCGCGAAGGACAAACAGGTCTACGACGATCTCAAGTCGCTGCTGGCCGACCTCCGTAAGCACCCATGGAAGATGCTCTGGAAGGAATAGGCTCGACGCCGCATCGGACCAGAACCCACATGGAAATCGCGGCCGCTCGATCCGTAGAATCGTGACGTTCCAACCAAAGGGAGCCCATGCGCCTCGTCGTCGCAGCCGTCGCGGTGCTTTGTGGTGCGTGCGGCGTGGTCGACAGCCCTCCAGTCGGGACCCGACAGGACCCGATCGTCGGCGGGCAGCCCGACGATGGCGGCTACCCAGACGTCGTGATGCTGCGCGCGGTGTTCAGCAACGACGCCGGAATGACCCAGGGCTTTGCCTGCAGCGGCACCCTCATCACCCCCACCGTCGTGCTCACCGCCGCCCACTGCCTCAACGAGCGTGGTGGGCCTCCCGGGTACACGCTGACGGCGGTGACGTTCCACAACTTCGACGTCGCGCCTCCGACGACCTCACCGCTGTGGGTCGCAGCGGCGTCGTGGCGTCGGCACCCGTCGTGGTCGAGTGGTTCACCGATGAACAACGACGTGGGCGCCGTCCAGCTCCCGGCTCCGCTCTCAACGGTCAGGCCTTCGCCGTATGGCCGCCGAACGCTGGTCGCCGCTGACGTCAACCGGCCGATGGAGGTCGTCGGCTACGGCATGACGAGCATGGGCGGCACCGGCGTCGGCACCCGGCGCTTCGTGTCGCTCCCGCTGAGAGGCCTCACCACCCAGCACGTTCAGCTCGGCAACATGAGCACCGCCGGCATCTGCAACGGCGACTCGGGCGGGCCCTCGTTCCTCGTCGATCGCGACGGCATTCGTCGGGTGGTGGGCGTGCACTCGTGGACGCAGCCCGGGGGCAACTGCATGGACGGCCTCGACGCTCGGGTCGATCAGTTCGGTCCGTTCATTCGCCAGTTCCTGATGGACACGGGCGGCGCGAGCTGTGTGGAAGACGGCCTGTGCGCGAGCGGCTGCGCGTCGCCCGACCCAGACTGCGTGTGCCTGGCCGACGGCATGTGCAACGGGCAGTGCCCCAACCTCCTGAGCGATCCCGACTGCCCGACCGACTGCGTGGCGAATGGTGTGTGCGCGACGGCGAGCTGCCCCCGGCCCGATCCCGACTGCACGAGCGAGCTCGCCGCCTGCACCATGGACAGCCAGTGCCAGTACCGAACCTGCGCGACCGACCCGCAGCGCCTGCAGCGCTACTGCACACGGCCGTGCTCGGCGACGTGCACCACGGGGACGACCTGCGCCGGCACCGTCTGCCTTCAGCCGCAGCTCCCAACGGCCGCTCTCGGAGAGGCCTGCACCATCGGCGGAACCTTCTGCACCTCGGGCACCTGCTCGGGCGCGCCGGGCGGGGCCACCACCTGCCGCGCCACCTGCACGAGCGACGCGAACTGCCCCAGCACCGACGAGTGCGTCACGGGTCAGAACGCCGTGCGAATCTGCGAGCGGAAGCCGCCCGAGGCGATGCCGGGCGAGGCCTGCATGCCGTCGGTGACGCGCTGCCTCGGCGGGACCACGTGCACCGGGCTGCCCGGCGGGCCCACGACGTGCCGCGCCACCTGCACGAGCGACGCGCAGTGCGCCGCCACCGATGAGTGCGTCATGGGCTCGGGCTCCGTTCGGATCTGCGTGATGCGGGTGCCGCCCGTCGCCGCGGGCGCTCCCTGCACGCCGGGCCTCACCCGCTGTGAGAACGGCACTGCGTGCGCGGGAACGACGGCCGGGCCCACCACGTGCCGCGCCACGTGCACGACCTCGGCGCAATGCCCGGCTGACCGCGAGTGCGTCGATGGAGCCGCGGGCCTGCGCGTCTGCGAACCGAAGCCGCCCGAAGCGAGCGAAGGCGCACCCTGCACCATCGGCCTCACCCGCTGCCTCGGCGGAACGGCGTGCACCGGGCTGGCGGGGCAACCAACGACATGTCGGGAGACCTGCGTGCTCGACACGCAATGTGATGCGACCGACTACTGCGCGCGCGCGCAGAACGACGTCAGCGTCTGCACACCCCAGCCGATCTTCGTCGAGCCGATCGTCGTCGCCGAGTCTCCGGCGCCGAAGACCGGCTGCGCCGCGGCACCGGGGGGCTGGCTCATCGTCGCGGCGCTGGTGCTCGTTCGCCGCCGCCGCTGAGCAGAGCCGGCTCACCCCAGCGCGCCGAACCGGTGCAGCACCAGCGTCGAAGGTCGAGGTTCCACGGGCTTCGGCACTGGCACTGCGCGTGCTCAGCCCTCCCTCACGCGCGGCATTCTCGTCGCGGTCGCAAGGGAGCCCATCGATGGAAGTCCGATTCTGGGGTGTTCGTGGCAGCGTGGCGTCGTCGGGTTCACACGTCGCCCGCATCGGCGGCAACACCTCGTGCCTCGAGGTCGAGAGCCAGGGGCACCGGCTGATCCTCGACGCCGGCACGGGGCTGCGGCAGCTCGGCGAGACCCTCATGCCGAAGCAACCGATCGCCGCCACGATGCTCTTCTCACACCTGCACTGGGATCATGTGCAGGGCTTCCCGTTCTTCACCCCGGCGTACCTGCCGAGCTCGCAGTTCGTGCTCTATGGGCCAGGCATCAACGGCGAGCAGCAGCTCCGATCGGTGCTCGCCCGGCAGATGGAGCCGCCCAACTTCCCCGTCCCGCTCTCGGCCATGCGCGCCTCGCTCGACTTCCGGTCGGCGCGGCCCGGTGAGGTGATCGAGACGGGCCCGTTCCGCATCACGCCCGTCGAGCTGCCGCACCCCCAGGGCTGCATCGGGTACCACATCGAGGCCGACGGACGGCGCTTCGCCTACTGCACGGACGTCGAGCTGACCCTCGAGGGGCTCGATGGCCGGCTGGGCCGCGTCATCGAAGGCGTCGACGCGCTGGTGCTCGACGCGCAGTACACACCCGATGAGTACGAAGGGCGGGCCGGTCTGCCGAGGAAGGGCTGGGGCCACTCGACGATGATCGAGGCAGCGCGCATCGCCAGGGCCACCGACGCGCAGCGCCTCTTCCTCTTCCACCACGACCCGGCGCACTCGGACGATCAGGTCGAAGAGATGGCCGAGGCCGCCCGGCACGTCTTCCCGCTCGCCGAGCCGGCGCGCGAAGGCAAACACATCACCCTGTGAGCATGAGAGGCGCGGCTTCCATGAGCGCACTCCAGACTTGCCCAGCCCCCGGTCACGCGGTGGACTCGCTCCTCGCTGACCTGGTGACCATGACGAAGAGCAAGGACGACCCGAGCGCGGTGCTGTTGTCGGTCGGTGGCCTCGTCGGCCAGGAGGTCAACCTCGACGCGTTCCTCCACCAGGTCGTCGACCGGGTGGCGGCGACCATGCAGGCCGACCGCGGCACGCTGTACCTCGTCGATCACGCGCGCGGAGAGATCTTCAGCCGCGCGGCGCACCTGCCCGAGATCAAGCAGATTCGGTTGAAGCTGGGCCACGGCGTCGCCGGTGCGGTCGCCCAGTCGGGCGACGTCGTGAACATTCCCGCGGCGCGCGAAGAGCAGCGCTTCAACCCCGACATCGACAAGATGACGGGCTACCGCACCAGCTCGTTGCTCGCCGTGCCCCTGCGGGACGCGGCGAACGAGGTGTTCGGCGTCCTCCAGGTGCTCAATCGGCTCGGCGGCGGCCGCTTCGACGACGACGATGAGAAGCGCCTCGCCAGCATCGCGAACGAGGTGAGCCAGGCGCTCCAGGCGACGTCGCTCTACACCGAGCTCAAGCGCGCCCGCGCACGGCCCGAGCAGCCCGTCGGCTATTTCTTCAACAAGGTCATCGGCGAGTCGGCGCCGATGAAGGCCATCTACAAGGTGGTGCAGAAGGCAGCCCAGACGGACGCCACGGTGCTGCTGCGGGGCGAGTCGGGTACGGGCAAGGAGCTGTTCGCGCGCGCGGTGCATGTCAACTCGCGGCGGCGCGACAAGCCCTTCGTGAAGGTCGACTGCGCCGCCCTGCCCGGCTCCCTCATCGAGAACGAGCTCTTCGGCCACGAGCGCGGCGCCTTCACCGGCGCGGAGCAGCGGCAGATGGGCAAGTTCGAGGTGGCCAGCGGCGGCACCGTGTTCATCGACGAGCTCGGCGAGCTCCCCTTGCCGGTGCAGGGGAAGCTGCTGCGTGTGCTGCAGGACCGGGAGTTCGAGCGCGTGGGCGGGACCCAGACGGTGCAGGTCGACGTGCGCATCGTCGCGGCCACGCACCGCGACCTGGCCCAGATGGTGCGCGAGGGGAAGTTCCGCGAAGACCTGTACTACCGCATCAAGGTGGTGGAGCTGCTCCTGCCCGCGCTGCGCGACCGCGGCCCAGAAGATCTCGAGCGCATCGCCCGGCACTTCATCGCGAGCTCGACGCGCAAGCACCACCTCGCCCACGAACCCCGCCTCTCACAGAGTGCGCTCGACCGCCTCAAGGCGTGGAGCTGGCCCGGGAACGTGCGCGAGCTCGAGAACTGCCTCGAGAGCGCGGTGGTGTTGTGCGACGACGAGATCCTCCCGGAGCACCTGCCGCTGCCCGACGCCTCCAGGCTCCCGCCGCCCCCTCCGGCCCTCGCGCAGGCGGGCGCAACCGAGGCCGCGCCGATTCTTCCCCTCGCCGAGATCGAGCGCCGGCACATTCTCGCGGTGCTCGAACGCGCCCGGGGCAACCGGACCCAGGCCGCGAAGTGGCTCGACATCGGGCGCAACACGCTGGGACGAAAGCTGAAGGAGTACGGCCTCTCGGAGGAGTGAACCGAGCGTCGCTGCGACGGCTCACCCCACAAGGCGTCGCTCCGTCATGACGTCGGCGGTGGGCCCCGCCGGCGGGTGAGCAGCGCCCGCGATCCGAACACGACGCCCAGTGCCACCAACGTGCCCCAGGCCAGCCCTGCGAGGACGTCGCTCGGCCAGTGAACACCGACGCCGACGCGGCTGACGGCGATGAGCGTCGCGATCGGGAGCGCCACCAGCCCGGCCCGCGGCCACGCCAGCGTCACCACCGTCGCCACCGCAAAGGCGTTCGCGGCATGCAGTGAGGGCATCGAGCCGACATTCGCGGCGGGGCTCAACACCCGCGCGGCGTCCCCCAACGCGAAGCTGGGCCTCAGCCGAGCGAACATCGGCTTGAGGATGCGCGCCCCAACGCTGTCCGAGAGCCCGAAGGCGATGGTGAGCTGGGCCAGCGGCAGCAGCACCTGCCCCTTGAGCCGCACCGACAGCAGCGCGACGAAGCCAAGCAGCGACACCACGCCGAACTCCCGCGACGAGGCCGCGACGAAGATCGCGTCGAGCCACCCGAAGCCCAGACCGTTGAGGGCGTGGAACAGCGCCTCGTCCCACGCCCAGCGGACGTCCACGAGCCCCGCGCTCGACATGTCAGGCGGCGTCGCCCCGAGGACCGATCTCGATGGTGAGGTGATCGACGGGCACGACCGCGCGAACGGCGCGCTTGTAGTCCGCGAGAGACACCGCGCCGCTCGAGGTCACCGAGGCCACGCAGACGAGCTGCGTCGGCCCCACGTGCCAGAGGTGGAGATCGCGCACCTCCGTGTCCCCGAGCCCCTCGAGCGTCGCCTTGACCTTCTCGCGCAGGGCAACGGAAGGACCGAGATCGATGAGCTGACGCGCACAGTCGGTGATGAGGCCCCAGGCCCACCGGAGAATCACCGCCGCCGCCACGAGCGCCACCACGGGATCGAGCCAGGTGACCGCGAAGGACCGGCCGGCCACCAGCGCGAGGATCGCCAGGAGGCTGGTCAGCGCGTCCGCAACGACGTGCAGATAGGCGGCCCTCAAGTTCTGGTCATGGCCGTGCTCGTGCAGTGACTTCCGAAGCTCGGCGCTCCCGTCGACTGCGCCCGCCGTCGTGGCCTCGTTGGCATGAGAATGGCCGTGACCGTCGTGGTGCGCGTGACCGTGATGGGCGTGATCGTGGTGCGCATGATCATGATGGCCGTGATCGTGCGAGCCCCCGAGCAGCCACGCTGACGCGAGGTTCACCAACAGGCCGATGATCGCGACCGGGAGCGCATCGGCGAAGTGCACGGCCTCGGGCTCGATGAGGCGCTGAATTCCACTCGACACCATCTCGAACGAGACCAGCAGCAGCAACGTCGAACTGGTGAAGCCCGCGAGCGCGTAGACCTTGCCGGTGCCGAACGCGAAGCGGGTCTCGGCCGCGCGCGTGCGGGCGTACCAGTAGGCGACCGCCGACAGCCCCAGCGCGCCGACATGGGTGGCCATGTGCCAGCCGTCGGCCGTGAGGGCGAGGGAGTGCGTGAGGTAGCCGGCGATCAGCTCGGCGACCATCATCACCGCGGTCAGCCCCACGACGACGCGGGTGCGCCGCTCTCCGCCGTGGGGAACGGGGGGCGCCTGGCGGGCCGAGCAGTCGGCCTCGGTGACCTCGCTCGCGGGGGTCATGCCGCGGCGCAGGTGTCACACGTACCGCGGAGCTGAATCTCGACCTGCTGCTTCGCGAGCGCCTTCGGCACGCCCTTGCCCGGCTTCACCTTCAGCGTGACCTCAGGTAGGCAGGACACCGCCCCGCACGTGGAGCACGTGAAGTGCGGGTGCCGGGCGTCGTCGCCGTTGCCCTTGCTGCGCTTGAGCTCGAAGCGCCACACGTGGTCGCCGAGATCGGTGCGCGACACCAGGCCCACCTCGGTCAGATCGACCAGGTTCCGGTAGATCGTCGTGCGATCCATTCCATCTGAGGCGAGCACGTCGACCAGCTCTCCGTGCGACACCGGCGTGCTGGCGACCGACAGCCGCCGGAGCACCGCGATGCGCGGCGCCGTGCTGCGCAAGCCTGCTTTCCGAATGGTGGACTTCAGCTCATCGAGGGACGGCGTGAGATCGTAGGCCATGACTGTTGCAGGTGTAACCCAGGCCGACCCCCGATTTCCAGTTGCATTTGCACGGAGCGCGCTACTCGGCGCCCATGAACGGGTACCCGACCGTGGTCGGCGGCGCGAAGGTCTCCTTGATGGTGCGCGGCGACGTCCACCGCACGAGGTTGAGGAGCGAGCCGGCCTTGTCGTTGGTGCCCGAGGCACGGCTCCCGCCGAAGGGCTGCTGGCCGACGACGGCGCCAGTGGGCTTGTCGTTCACATAGAAGTTGCCGGCCGCGTGACGCAGCTCGTGTGAGGCCAGGGCAATGGCCTGCCGGTCGCGCGCGAAGACCGCGCCCGTCAAGGCGTAGGGCGAGGCCCGGTCGCAGGCCCGCAGCGCCTCGACCACCTGGGCGTCGGGGTACGTCACCAGGCTCACGATGGGCGCGAAGATCTCTTCGACCATCAGGCGGTGGGTCGGAGTGGCGCACTCGACCAGCGTGGGCCGAATGTACCAGCCTTCGCTCCGATCGGCCGTGCCCCCGGCGAGCACCTTCGCGTCAGGGCCCTTCGCCAGCTCGAGGTACTTCGACGCGTTCGCGAAGCTCTTCTCGTCGATGACCGCGCCCATGAAGTTGCGGAAGTCGGCGACGTCGCCCATGCGCAGCGCCTCGATCATCGGCACCAGGCGCTCTTTCAGCTTCGGCCACAACGACTGCGGCACGAAGACGCGCGAGCAGGCCGAGCACTTCTGCCCCTGGAACTCGAAGCCGCCGCGCACGATGGCCGTCGCCACCGCGTCGAGATCGTCGGCAGCCGACGGGTGAACGAAGATGAAGTCCTTCCCGCCGGTCTCGCCGACGAGCCGCGGGTACTGTCGGTACCGGGCGATGTTCTCGCCCACCGTGCGCCACATCATGTTGAACGTGCTGGTGGAGCCGGTGAAGTGGAGCCCTCCGAGGTCCGGGTGGTTCAGCGCCACGCCTCCGATGGCAGGGCCGGGGCCGGGCAACATCGTGATGACCCCGTCGGGGAGCCCTGCCTCGCGCAACAGCTCCATGATCCAGTGCGCCGAGAGCATCGCCGTCTGGGCCGGCTTGAAGACCACCACGTTGCCCATGAGCGCGGGCGCGGTGCAGAGGTTGAGCGCGATGGCGGTGAAGTTGAAGGGCGTGACGGCGAAGACGAAGCCGTCGAGCGGCCGGTAGTCCGTCTGGTTCCACATGCCGGGCGCCGACAGCGGCTGCTGATCGAGCAGCGTCTGCGCGAAGTGCACGTTGAAGCGCAGGAAGTCGATGGCCTCACAGGCCGCGTCGATCTCGGCCTGATGCGCCGTCTTCGACTGGCCCAGCATCGTGGCGGCGTTGAGCAGGGGGCGGTACCTCGTGGTGAGCAGCTCGGCGGCGCGCAGGAAGATGGCGGCGCGATCGCCGAACGCCATCGAGCTCCACGCTGGCTTCGCAGCGAGCGCCACGTCGATCGCGGCCTTCGCGTCGTCCGCCCCGGCTTCGTGAAACGTGCCCAGCACCTGGCTGTGCCGATGGGGCGAACGAATGGTCTCGAGCCGGCCGGTGCTCACCGCCCGCGAACCGATGCGCACGGGGATCTCGGGGCGCTCGCTCACCAGGCGGCTGAGGGCGGCCTTGAGCTCGACCCGCTCCGGCGAGCCGGGCGCGTAGGACTTCACGGGTTCATTCGACGGCGGGGGCACTCGCAGGTTGGCGGTCACCATGCCCCGCTGTCTGCCCCAGCCCCGGCGTTCGCGCCACCACGTCGGGGACGACCAGCGGCGCAGCGCACCAAAGAGCACGGCCTCCAGCTCGGAGCGGCAGCAGCCGATGGTGGCATGACCTGGGACCAGCGCTCGGCGGTGAAGCGAGTCGAGGGCCAGGTGGTGACGTTTGAGCTGAAGCGGGCTCCGTCGCGCATCGCGGCGAGCGACGCGGCGACGTGTGAGGTGCGCGACAGCAGCCCCACGGCGCTCGCGTGGCAGCCCACCCGGGCGTGGCCCACCGCACCGCGGCCACCCCAAAAAGAAAACGGGGCGGTGGAGGTCTGGCTCCACCGCCCCGCCACGTCAGCCCAGAGGACCGACTACGGCAGGAGTACGCCGTTGATGATGTGGATGACGCCGTTCGAGGTGAACAGGTTCGGCTGGGTCACCTGGAACGACGAGCCGGTGAGGGTCGCCGGGCCACCAGACGCCGGGTTCGCCGCCACGCGGACGGTCCCGGTCAGCGGCCCGACACGGAGCGTGCGCGCCGTCAGCGCCGTCGAGAGGTCGACCGGCCCCGACAGCCCGAGCACCGTGGTCGCGTAGATCGGCGAGTTGACGGCCCCCGCGCCAGAGCCCACCGACGTGCCGGCGTGGAGGAGCAGGACGTTCGCCAGCGCCTGGCCCGTCGGCGCCGGCGCGGGGATGCCCGCCACCGCCGCGTTGTTGGGCGCAAACAGCGTGAAGGCTGTCGTGCCGTCGAGCGCGGTCGCCACCGTCGAGGCGCCACCGACGAGCGACGCCAGACCCGACAGGCTCGGCTCCGTCGTCACGACGTCCGCGATGCTGGGGAGCATCACGCCATCGATCACATGAATGACGCCGTTCTTCGCGAAGATGTTGGCGGCCGTCACCGCACGGCCATCGACGGTGACGCTGGCGCCCGTGCGCTGCGCTTGCACGTTGCCGCCCAGCGTCGCGACCGCGGTGGCCGTCGTCGGGACCTGAGACGCGAGGATCTGCGAAGGCACCACGTGGTACTTCAAGATCGGCGTGATCTGGGCGGGCGTGAAGCTCGTGAGCGCGTTGATGCCCGTCGTGCCGCCGTCATCGGTGCCACGAAGGGCGGCCACCGTCGCATCGAACGCCGGGTTCGGGGGCGCGAACACCGTGTAGAGCCCACCGTCAGCGCGCGTCGTGTCGAGCGCCGCCACCAGACCGTTGGTGTTCGTCCCACCGTCAGGGAGCGTGTCGGCGAGCTGCAGCGCAGCCACCAGGCTGGTGAAGTTCGGCGTTCCGGTCGAGCCGATCGCGATGTCGGTGATGCTGGGCAGGAGGACCGACGGGATGGCGTGGATGACGCCGTTGGCCGTGTAGATGTCGGCGATCGCGACCGTCACGCCGTCCACCGTCACCGCCGCGGGGCTGGTCGTGCGCTGCACCGTCACGTTCCCGCCGAGGGTGGGAACGCTGGTCGCGGTCGTCGGGACCGCGGCGGCCGTCACCTGGGTCGGGAGCACGTGGTACGCCAGCACCGGGCGCAGCTGCGCCGGCGTGAAGCTGCCGAGGCCATTGATGCCCGTGGTGCCGCCGTCGTCAGCGCCGCGCAGCGCCCCCACCAGCGCGTCGAAGCCCGCGTTCGTCGGCGCGAAGACGGTGTACGTGCCGCCGTCGGCGCGCGTGGTGTCGAGCGCCGCCACCAACGCGGGCTGATTCGACGCCACCACAACAGCGGCGAGGCTCGAGAACCGCGTGTCCGTCGTCGCGACGTCGAGGATCGACGGGAGCAACACCTCGGAGATCCCGTGGATGATGCCGTTGCTCGCAGGCACGTCTGCAGCGACGACCGAGGCGCGCTCGTCGAGGCGAATCGTCGAGCCCTGCAGCGTCAGCGCGATGCTGCCGCCGAGCGAGGTGGCCCGGTTCGCCGGAGGCGTCTGGCCCGCGAGCGCCGTGGCGGCCGCTCCGTTCACCTCGACCTCGAGCACGTGGTACTTCAGCACCACGGTCAGCTGGTCGACGCTCAGGTCGTTGACGCTGCTGACCCCGAGCGCCGTGAAGAGCCGCGTGAAGGCCGCGTTGTTGGGCGCGAACACCGTCTTGCGCGGCGTGGCCGCCTGCAGGGTGCTCACGAGGCCAGCGCGCTGGACCGCCTGCACGAGAATCGAGAAGTCGTTGTTGGCCGACGCCACCGCGACGATGTCGCCCGCCGCCATTCCGCCGCCGGCGCCGCCAGCCGAGCCGCCCGCGCTCCCACCAGCCGAGCCGCCCGCGCTCCCACCAGCCGAGCCGCCCGCGCTCCCGCCGGCCGAGCCACCCGCCGATGAACCGCCGCCCGTCGACCCGCCGTCAGGCATGTCCATCGGTCCGGGGCATCCGGCCAACACCACTGCCAGTGCTGCAGACAACACAACACCACCGACGCTGTGCGCGCCCATTTTCATTCGTGATTCTCCTTGGTTGAGTGCTTCCTGAGACGACGTTCCGGCCCAAACCCCTGTTCAAGGTTTGTTCAGGGTGCGCCTAAGTAATGGTGCTGTTCCAGCCCGCACGGAAATCGACATTCGTTCACGAGAACCCCGCATTGCGGTGCAGCCGCTTCGGCGACACCTTTGGAGCCATGGCAGCGCCTCCGCACATCGCCGTGGTGGACGACGACCCCGGCAGCCGGAAGACCGCGACGGATCTCCTCACGCCGCTCGGTCATGACGTCCGCACCTGGGCCAGCGGCGGCGCCTTCCTTGAGGGGCTGGCGAGCGGCGTTCCCGATCTCGTGTTGTGCGACGTGATGATGCCCGGCCTCGATGGCTTCGAGCTCACGCGGCGGCTGCGCCAACGGCCTGAGCTGGCCGCGGTGCCGATCGTGCTCGTGACGGCGCTCGACGGCGCCGCCGACCGGGTCGCGGGGCTCGAGGCGGGCGCTGACGACTTCTTGAGCAAGCCGGTGCACGGGCCCGAGCTCCGCGCGCGGGTGACCAACCTCTTGCAGGTGGGCGCGTACCGGAAGTGGCTCGAAGCCGAGCGCGAAGCGGCCCGGCGTCAGGTGGGTGAGGTGCAGCAGCAGCTCTTCCACGCGGAGCGCCTCGCCACCCTCGGCACCTTCGCCGCCGGCATCAGCCACGAGCTCAAGAACATCGTGGCGGTGTTCTCATCGATGCTCGGCACGCTCGAAAAGGCGCCGGGCGGCTATCTGCTCGACGACGAGGCCCACCTGGCGCTCAAGCAGTCGACCCAGCACGCCGCCGAGCTCGCGCAGTCCGTCCTGAAGGTGTCGCGCGTGTCGGGCCCGACCGACGAGTCGGTCGATCTCCCTTCGGTGGTGAAGGACGTCGTCTCGATGATGCGCGCCGCCGGCCGCACGCGGCACATCGACGTGCGGGTGCTCGTGCCACAACACGCGCCCCTCGCCCGCGCCACGCCGCTCGAGGCCCAGCAGGTGCTCCTCAACCTCCTCGGCAACGCCTGTGATGCGCTTGGCCACGAGCGCACGGCGCGCATCGAGGTGCAGGTCGTCGACGAGCAAGACCGGCTCCGCTTGACGGTCGCCGACAACGGGCCCGGCATGCCTCCCGAGGTGCGCGAGCGCCTCTTCACCCCCTTCTTCACCACCAAGCCGCCCGGACAGGGCACGGGGCTCGGCCTCACCGTGCTGAAGCAGATCGTCACCCGCTGGGACGGCGAGGTGCGCATCGACTCCGCGCCAGGTCAAGGCACCGCGGTGCACGTTCGGCTGCACAAGGCACCGGCCGCTGCCGAATGAACGCCCTGCTCTCCCAGCTCGCGGGTCGCACCGCCGGCTTCGAATGGACTGCCTCGGGCCAGGCGGCCTTCAGCGACGCGTTCTGTGCGCAGCTGGGCGTGTCACGCGACGAGCTGGGGAGCGGCCTCGAGGCCTTCTTCACTCGCCTCCACGCCGACGACGTCGGCCACGTGCGCACCCGGCTCACCGCCGTCACCGCCTCTGGAGCGACCGAGCCCTTCGAGTGCGAGTACCGCCTTCGGGTGCGCAACGGCGAGCACCGGTGGTTCCGGGCCGTGTTCCAGGTGACGCGCGACGCCGAGGGCCGCCCGCTCGGCACCACCGCGGCGCAGGTCGACGTTCACGCCTTGCGCTCGGCGGAGTCGCGCCTGCTCACGCTCAACGTCGAGCTCGCGAGGGTCGCTTCGGCCCGGGAGGACTTCCTCTCGAGCATGAGCCACGAGCTGCGCACGCCGCTCAACGCCGTCCTCGGCCAGGCCCAGGCGCTCACCGAGGGCACCTTCGGCCCGCTCACCCCCGCGATGCGCGACGCGCTGTCGGTCATCACCACGAGCGGCACGCACCTGCTCTCGCTGCTCAACACGGTGCTCGATCTCGCGCGGCTCGAGGCGGGAGCCCTGACGCTCAATCGGGAGCCCGTCGGGCTGGTCGCGGTCGCCCAGGAGGCGCTCCACCTCGTCCGCCCGCAGGCCCGCGCGCGATCGGTGACGCTCGAGCTCGAGACGCATGGCTGCAGCGCCGAGGACGTGGCCTGGCTCGATCGGCTCCGCACGCGGCAGGTGCTCGCGAACCTGCTGTCGAACGCGGTGAAGTTCTCGCCCGATGGCCGCGCCGTTCGCCTCGCGGTGCGCCGGGAGGAGGAAGCCTGGGCCTTCACGGTCACCGACGAAGGCCCCGGCATCGACCGGAGCGATCAGCTCCGGCTGTTCCACCCCTTCGTGCAGGCCGACGGCGGGAGGACGCGGAAACACGACGGCGCCGGGCTGGGCCTCGCGCTCGTGAAGCGCCTGCTCGATCTGCACGGCGGCAGCATCGAGCTCGACAGCGAGCCGGGCCGTGGCGCCGCGTTCACCGCCCGCTTCCCCGTGCCTCCCGACGTCGAGCCGCTCGTCGCGACGCCGACACCGATCGTCCGCGCGCTCAAGTCGGCGCTCATCGTCGACGACACCATCATCAACGTGGAGCCGCTGCGCCGGTACCTCGGCCGCCTCGGGGTCGACGTGCGCACCGCCGAGAACGGCCCCGACGCGCTCGCCCTCGTGGCCCAGCGCGCACCGCAGGTCGTATTCCTCGACTGGCACATGCCCGGCATGGACGGGAGCGAGGTGATTCGCCGACTGCGGCAGGAGCCCTTCAGTCGCGACGTGCGCATCATCACGCTGACGGCGCTCGTGGGCGACCACGTGAAGGACGAGGCCCTGCAAGCAGGCGCTGATGCCTTCATGCCCAAGCCAGCGCGGCTCGGCGAGGCCGTGGCGTTGGCGGAGTCCCTGGTGCGCACGACACGACGCAGCTGAGCGGCTTCGGAGCTCAGCTCAACCGCTCGAGGACCAGTCTCCGCGCCGTCGGGGCTGCTGGCCCGAGGCGATAGGCTGCCCGGACGCGCAGCTTCACCTCGTCCAGCCGGCGCTCGTCGTTCACGTGGGCCGTGACGAGCGGCTCGCCGGGCGCCACCCGGTCGCCCAGCTTGCGCTCGAGCACGAAGCCCACCGCCGGATCGATCACGTCGCTCGTCTTCTCGCGGCCCGCGCCCAGCGCCATCGCGGCCAGCCCGATCGCTTCGGAGTCGATGCCCGTGACGAAGCCAGCGTGCTCCGAGGTGATCGACACCGTCTTCGCAGCGCGAGGCAGCCGCGAGAGATCGACGATCGCCGCGGGGTCGCCTCCCTGCGCGCGCACGATCTCGTGGAACTTCCGCTCCGCCGCGCCGCTGCGAATCACCGCGTCGAGCTTCGCGCGCGCCTCGTCGATCGTCGGCGCCTGCTTGCCCAGCACGAGCATCTCGGCCGTCAACGCCAGCGTCAGCTCGGTGTAGTCGGCGGGCGCCTGTCCCCGGAGCATCTCGACGGCCTCCTTCACCTCGAGCGCGTTGCCCACCGTTCGGCCCAGGGGTTGGTCCATGTCGGTCAACAGCGCGACCACCTGCTTCCCCATCTCGCCGCCGATGCCGATCATCGTCCGCGCGAGCGTGCGCGCGTCGTCGAGCGTCTTCATGAACGCGCCAGAGCCCACCTTGACGTCGAGCACGAGCGCATCGATGCCCTCGGCGAGCTTCTTCGACATGATCGACGACGCGATGAGGGGAATGCAGTCGACGGTCGCGGTGACGTCGCGCAGCGCGTAGAGCTTCTTGTCGGCCGGCGCGAGCGTGGCGGTCTGCCCGATGAGGCACGCCCCCACGTCTTTCACCAGCCGGCGGTAGTCGGGGATCTGCAGATCGACTCGGAACCCGGGGATCGACTCGAGCTTGTCCAGCGTGCCACCGGTGTGCCCCAGGCCGCGGCCCGAGATCATCGGCACCGGCACGCCGCACGCGGCCGCCAGGGGCGCCAGGCTCAGCGACACCTTGTCACCGACGCCGCCCGTGGAGTGCTTGTCGACCTTCACGCCGGGTGTCTCGGAGAGGTCGAGCACCTCGCCGCTCTCGAGCATCGCGCGGGTCCACGCGCCAAGCTCCTTCGCGGTGAGCCCCCGGAAGTAGATGGCCATCGTCATCGCCGACATCTGGTAGTCGGTGACGTCACCCCGCACGTAGCCCTCGAGGAACGCACGAATGGTCGCGGGCTCGAGCTCCCGCCCGTCACGCTTGGCTTTGATGACTTCGTAGGGACGCATGGGCGCAAAGTAGCGTCACCGCGATTTGAGGCCACTTTGGTGTCGGGCCGTGAGCCGGTCACGCGGCTTCGGGGATCGGCACCGTTGAGGAGGGCAACCCTCAGGTGCGAGTCAGCACGACGTGTGCCCGCCGCCGGGCGCCGCTCGAGACCGAGACCGCGTATGTGGGAGCCCCACGGGGCTGTCCGAGCTGTCACGCCACCTTCGTGCTCGAGTGCCCTCGCGACGTGCCCGCCGCCCTCAAGCAGGCGCGCAAGCCCGCGCCGCCAGCCAGGAGGGACCTGGCGCCAGAGCTCCCTGAGCTGGCGTGCGCCCGCTGCACCTCGGGCTTCCGCCAGCGCACGCCGCCCGGCGCCGGCGCAGTGACGTGCCCCTCTTGTGGCGCGCAGCAACCCGTGGTCGAGGCCTCGCGGCTGGTGACGACGCTCGCCGCGGTAGAGCCGGAGATCTGGACCTGTCTCTTGCGCGGCGACCCGGTGCAGGTGGCTGCGCGCGTCGTCGAGTCGCGCGGGCTGTCGAGGGACGCGGCCGAGCTGCTGGTCCGCGCGCGGGTTCCCCTGCTGCCCTTCGTGCGGGCATCGACTCAGGTTGACGCCTTCGAGCCGGGCGGTAGTGCCCCGCTCACCTCGCCCCTTCACTGCGAGGGTTGTCGGAGCCCGCTGCTGGGCCGCTGGCGCCTCGTGTTCGCCACCTTCGCGACGCGTCGGCAACAGATGACGCCCGTCACCCAGGCGCCCGGCGCTGCCTCGCTCGAGGCGGCCCTTCGCGGGGCAGACGCGCGGGGCCTTCTCCCTCTGCATCGGCTGCGCGGGCTCACCGGGCCTGGCGTTCGAACGTTTCCCCGGGCGCGGCCCCTTCACGACGCTCGAGTCGAGGCCACCCGGGTGGTGGCGTCGCGGCTCCAGGGTCAGATCACGTGGACCGGGCCCACCCCGACGCCCGAGGGCTCCGAACACACAGCCCCGCCGCTTCAACCGCCCTGACGCCGGCGCGGGCGGCCCGAGATCCGATCTTCCAGCGCGCGCACCAGCTGAATCGCCTCGTTCACCTGCTGCCAGACGACCACGGCCTTCATCGCGCCGTCCGCATCGACCTGGAGCACGCTCCGGGCCGCGGCGGCGATGGGAGAGAGCGTGTCGGCGAGCGTGGAGATCTGCCTGCGCACCTCTTCGGGCAGCGGGCCTGCGTTCGACTCCTTCGACGGCCGCGCCGGGGCGCTCGCCTGCTGAGCCGCGAGCTTCTCGAGGAGCGGCCCGAGGTTCGACGTATCAGCAGGGGGCGGACGCTCGAGGACGAGCTTCGTCAGCTCGGTGAGCTGCGTGAGCACCGGCGTGAGATCGACCTGCGAGGCCTGCGCGCGCGCCGCCATCGCCTCGGCGACGTGGGCGAGCTGACCGATGGCCGGCGACAGATCGACCGGCGGCCGCGCCGACACCTCGGTGAGCTTCTGGAGCACGGGGCGCAGATCGGGTGGCGGGGGCGGCGGTGTGCTCTTGAGCGCCTCGCCGGCCTGCAGCACGGCCTCGCGGAGCGCATCGAGCTTCGGGCCCAGGTCGCTCTGGCGGGGTTTGTTCGTGCTCGCGGCGATCGTCCGGCCCAGCGCCTCGAGGTGCGGCGCCAGCGGAGCCTCGGCCGGTCGGTTCGCCAGCGCGCCCGCCGCTTCCCGAATTCGCCCGAGCTCTTCACCCAGCGCGGCCAGCGTTCCCGTCACGCGCACCACCGGGTCGTCGTCCTTCCCGCCCTGCGTCTGCACGCGCTTGTACCCGCGCTTGATCTCGTCCCACCGGGCGCGCTGCTCCGGCGTCATGCGGTCGCGCAGCTCGGCGAGCTTCAGCAGGTTCTGCTCGGCGAGCGTGGTGAGCGTCTGAGACTCACCCGCGTAGTGCCCGTCGAGCAGGGTCTCGAGCTCGTCGTCCGTCATCGCCGAGACGATCTTCTCGGCGAGCTTGTTCATGTTCCGGTAGCTGCCCTGGAGCTTGAAGGGCGGCTCCGTGCGGAACTTGTCGTCCTGCGAGGCCGACGCGATGTACTGCAGGTTGACCTTGAGCAGCACCTTCTGCACGAAGAAGAGCCGCTTGAGGACCTCGACGATCTCGGTGAGCTCCGCGGCCGAGTAGCCGTGCTCGAGATCGGTCGACGCCACCACCTCGCCCTCGGCCATCTTGAAAAGCTTGGGAATGTCGGCCGGCGGGCGCGTCGTGAGCGGCGCGGTGACGCCGTTCGCGGTGAGCGAGTTCTCGAGATAGCTCAAGGCGAACAGATCATCGCGGCCCGACAGAATGTCGCCGAGGTTGTACGTGTCGGCGCGGTTGGCGAGCATGTCGGGAATCTTGAAGACCTCGCCGGACTCCGTGTACGGGTTGCCGGCCATCACCACGCAGAAGCGCTTGCCGCGCAGATCGTACGTGCGGGTCACGCCATTCCACACACCCTCGATCTTCCGCTGCGCGTCGCAGAGCGAGATGAACTTCTGCAGCAGCTCCGGGTTCGTGTGCTGAATGTCGTCGAGGTACAGCATCACGTTGTTGCCGAGCTCGAACGCGAAGTTCATGCGCTCGACCTCGAGCCGCGCGGTGCTGTTCGGCGCGTCGGCGGGGTCGACGCTCGTCACCTCGTGCCCGAGCGCAGGGCCGTTCACCTTGACGAACGTGAGGCCCAGGCGGCTCGCCACGTACTCCATCAGGGTCGTCTTGCCGTAGCCGGGTGGCGAGACGAGCAGGAGGAGGCCGTTGCGATCGGTGCGCTTGTTCTCGCCGGCGGTGCCGAGCTGCTTGGCGAGGTTGGCGCCGATGAGCGGCAGGTACACCTCGCCGATGAGCCGGTTCCGCACGAAGCTCGACAGCACCTTCGGCTTGAGCTCGTCGAGGCGCAGGCGCTTGCGCTCGTGCTCGAGCAGCTCACGCACCTTCGCGCGGAAGGCCTGGTACGCGGGCAGACGCTCCTCGACGAAGCTGGCCAGGCGGCGCTCGAACTCGTCGAGCCGCAGCGCGAGCCTCTGCCCCTGGATGCGCGGGTGGTTGCTGAGCAGCCCCGACACCTCCGAGGCCCGCAGCGCGGCGGAGATCTCGCGAGACAGCGCGCGCTCCTCGACGGCGAACAGCGCCGCGGCCTCGATCACGGGCCCCTGGAGCGCGGCGGCCTGGCCCATCTTCTCGACATGGGCGAGGAGCCACGCGCGGGTGAGCTTGAACCGGTCGGCGGGATCCTCGACGGCGCGCAGGTCGTCGTCGAAGGCGCGACGGGTGCCCGCGATCTCGAGCGACGACAGCAGCGCCTCCTTGAGCGTCTCGGCGTCCTGGCTCACCACGAAGCGCAGCTGGGGCTTCGTGAGCTCCTCCGCGAGGTACCGGCCCGCCAGCGCGACGTCGCCAGGAGAGGCCTCGAGCCCGGCGGCCGTGGCCCAGCCCGAGAGGCGCTGCGCGAGCTCTCCAGCGAGGCGCTCGAACTCGGCCGCGTGTCCGTACTGGGCGACCAGCCGACCGAGGCTCTGGGCTCGCCGCTGGAGCACCCGCTTGCCCACGTCGTCGGCCTGCGCGGCCCAGCCGAGGGTGGCCAGCGCGCGCGGCCAGGCGTCGTAGCGGAGCAGCCCCGCGGACTCGTGCAGCGTGAGGAGCGCCTCGAGCAGCCTGGCCGCGTCGACGTCGTGCACGCCCCGCTCGTAGCCCTCGTCGTACCGGCTCTGCGCCGCCTCCTTCGTCACGGCGAGCAGCCCCTGCCCGTCGCGCACCAGCTCGTGCAGCCTGGCGAACGTGAGGCCACCCTGCCCCCGCTCAGCCTGCTTCAGCAGCGAGTACGCGAGGTACTCGGCGCGGGCGACGTCGGGCGACTCGCTCGGCAGCGTCTGATCCCAGTACGGCTTCGCCGCCTCGATGGCCGGGTCGACGAGCTTCTGGAAATAGTCCGAGCCAGTGAGGTGCAGGAACAGGCCGTCGTCCTTCGGCAGCACCGTCGCCTCGAGCGGCTGGGTGTTGACGTTGAAGCGATGCGGACCGAAGCGCACCACCTGGGTGCCGCCCTCGAAGAGATCCTTCTTGTCGCGGAGCGCGCGCAGCGCTTCCTGCTTCGCCGTCTTGAGCCGTGACTCGAGCTCGTCGGCCTTGACGGGGTCCTTCAGGTCGATGAGCTGCTGAATGAACTGCCGCAGCTTCTGCACCGTCGGGTCGGAGGCGAAGTAGGCGTTGAGCTCGTCGTCGGTGGTGAAGCTGGTGGCGCGGCGCGCGATGCCCTGCAGCACCCGCTCGGCGGCCGAGAAAAGGTTCGCGGCCTTGCGCTGGCGCTCGTCGACCAGCACCTGGCGGCGCCGGGCGAAGGCGTCGAAGAGCTCTTCACGGCGCTGGGCCAGCTCACCGGCGAACTCGTCGACGTCGCTGAAGCGGCCCTCGAGCTCTTCGAGCTGCACCGACAGCTTCGCGAGCTGCTCGTCGACCTTCTCGGGGGTGTCCGAGAGCGAGAGCGCGCTGTCGATGCTCTGGGCGAAGAGCTTGAACTGCGAGGTGAACTCGGCGCGCGTCTCCTGGCCCAGCAGCTCCTTGCGGCGGCCCTGCACGGTGGCCCGCACGCGGTTGAGCTTCGAGAAGACCTCGCTGATGTCTTCGAGGATCTTCGCCTTCTGCACGGCGTCGCCCGACGACAGCCCGCCCACCACCTCGCCGAGCACGGTGAGCCCGGTGCCCAGCCGCTCGACCTCTTCCATCTGCGTCTTGAGCTCGGTCGTCTTCGTCGCCTTGACGATCTCGGCGTCGAGCCGCGTGACCGCCTCGTGGAGCGGCTGGAAGGCCACCGGCGTCAGCAGGAACTCGACCGTCCACGCGCTCACCTGATCGAACGCCTTCACCACCTCGGCCTCGAGGCCGTCGACGCGCGTGAGATCCATGTACCGGATCTCCTTCAGCGTGATGAGGTGGCCGCGCTGCTTGCGCAGCGACGACAGCGCCGTCATCAGCGCGTCCGTCGAGCGCAAGTCCTCCTGCGTGAGGCCGCGCACGAGCTGCTCCTGCTCGGCCGTCGCCTTCGCCAGCTCCTGGCCGGCGCGCTTCTGCATCGCCAGCACCTTCTCGAACTCGTCGACGATCAGCTCCGCCGACTTCTTGAGCGCCTGCACCGACTGCAGCAGGGCGATCTCGCCCTGACCCAACCAGTGGAAGGCGTCGACGACGCGGGTACACCCCGAGATGAGCGCCTCGTAGGTGCGGCGCGTGGGCTTCTCTTCTTCGGCGATGCGCTTGAGCGTCAGCACCTCTGAGATGCCGCGCACGAGCTCGGCGTTGCCCAGCTTCCCCAGCGCCGACTGCGGCGTCGGCTGCCCGGCGGCGAACTCCGCCGAGATAAACGGCGTTTGCCACACCTGCATCGGGTGCACGCGCGTCGGCTCTTCCGAGGTCGAGCGGAACACCACCATCTGACCGTCGGGGAAGATCGAGTACCCGTGGCAGTGAATGGGCGACGCCACCTCCTTGCGCACGAGGTTGTACGGCAAGAGCACGTAGCGGCCGGCGCCGCGCGCGTAGAAGACGTAGAGCACGTCTTCGCCGTTGGGGGAGCGCACCGACCGGCTGAACTCGAGCCCGGTGACGTCGGCGTCGAAGACCTTCACCTCGCCCGTCTGCAGCACGTAGCCGCCGGGGAAGATGATGCCCTGATCCTCTGGCAGCTGAACGCACGACACCCCGATGGCGTCGACGCGCGCCACGGTGAGGGTGCGGGTGTTGAAGACGAGGTAGCGGTACTGCGCTTCGCGGAAGGGCTTCACCTTCAGCAGAATGAGCGCGCCCACCTTCGCGTAGTGGAACTCGGCGTCGTCGAGCGACTGCGTGGCCTCGTCGACGGGCTCGGCGTAGATGCCCTGCCCCGACTCGGTGTTGTTCTCGACCTTCACCGTGAGGTCGCCGCCCATCGTCTCGATGAAGACCTCGTCGAGCACGTTGACGTGGGGGAAACGGCCGGTGACGAAGTTCTCGCGGGTGGCCTGCGTCCACGCGAAGTCGTGCGAGGGCGCGCGCGGCACGTCGCCCTCGCCGCGGTTGTCGACGTAGGTGACGCGGCCCGAGGTATCGACCGAGAAGCGCAAGACCTTCACGTCGCGATCGGTCTGCCCGGTGCGGAACACCGCCAGCAGCCGTGACTCGGTCTTCGTCAGCAGGTCGAGGCGCGCGTCCTTGTAGAACTTGAAGAGGTCTTCGAAGTCCTTCACGAAGCGGCGGTCTTCGAGGAAGCCGCCGGCCTCGGCGTTGGGCAGCGTGGAGAAGTCGAAGCCGCCCTCGGGCGTGCGCGCGAAGGCGTGAATCGAGAAGACGTCGCTGACCGCCCGCTCCTGCTTGAGGCCCATGAAGACGTTGAAGCCGAGGAGCAGGTGCTTGCCGACCGGCACGATGTTGCGGGCGACGCAGTTGTTCTCGGTGCGCACCCGCTCCGAGCCGATGACGGTCAGCTCCTGGCCGCCGAACTCCTTGCGGCGCCGCTCGTTGAGGGCGTCGACCTTCCCGCCCAGCTCCTTCGCCTGCGCGAGGAGCCGGCCACGAATGACCTCATAGCTGCCGCCCTCGAGCGTGGACTCCTGGGCCTTCGCCGGTGCCTCGGTGGCCATCGTCGTGCCTCGAACCGTTCGTCTACGAAAAGGGGCCGAGGCGGCCCGCAGCATGATGGCTGTCGGACCGCCCCGGAAAAACGACGCGTCGACGGAGCGTCAGCTCACTTGGTGGGCTTCTCGTCGCGCACCAGCCGGCTCATCAGCGCCGCCGAGGCGAGGTTCTGCACGTCCTGGCTGGCGCCGGGGCGCGACAGAATCGCCTTGAGGTCGTCCGGCAACGAGCGACCGCCCTCGAGGTACTCCTTGAGCAGCACCTTGAGCTGCTCCGAGTTGTTGACCGCGCCGTCGACCGACTGGCCGAGCGACACCGCGCGGACGAACTGGTCGAAGAAGGCGCCGTCGCCGCCGACGATGTTGATCTTCGCGTTCGCCATCGCCTGCGCGAGCACCTGGGCCTGCGAGGCCGCGATGTCCTTGCGCACGTGGAGCGCCTCGAGCTCGACCTGCTTGTCCTTCTCGAGCTTCAGGCGGAACTCCTCGTGCTCGCGGGTGACGCCCTCGAGGAGCTTCATGGCGGCGGCCTTCTCGTGGAGACCGCGCGCCTCGGCGAGCAGCTTCTCCTGCACGCCCAGCGCCTCGGCCTGCACCTTCGCCTTGACGGACTCGGCCTCGGCGAGACCCTTCTTCTGGATCACGTCGGCCTCGACCTGCTCGATGTTGACCCGCGCCATGCCCTTCTTCTCCTCGCCCTCGGCCTCGGCCAGCATCCTGGCCTTGAGCGCGTTGGCGGTGGCCGCCCCCTGCTTCTCGATGGCCTGAGCCTCGGCCTCCTTCACGCGCACCACCGCGAGGCCCTTCTTCTCTTCGGCGATGGCCTGCGCCTCGAGCACCCGCGCCTTCGCGAGGCCCTCGGCCGCCTGCTCGGCCTGCGTGCCTTCCGACAGGCGCATCTTGGCGCGCGCTTCCTTGTCGGCGGCCTCGAGATCGGCGTCGGCCTGGATGAGCCGCGTCTTCGCCTGGTGCTTGGCGACCTCTTCGGCGGCCTCGGCGGCCTTCACCTGGGCCACCACGCCCTGCTGCGCCTTGCCCTCGGCCTCGATGACGGCCGCTTCCTTGTTGCGCTGGGCCTCGGCCACCTTGCGGAGCTGCTTGATGGCCTCTTCCTCAGTGGCGACCTTCTTCTCGACGGCGATGCGCGTGGACACGACGTCGGCGATGGCCTTGCGCTCCTGCTCGAGGGCCTTTTCCTTGGTGATGCGCTGCAGCTCGACCTCACGCTCGCGCGAGATGGCCTCGAGATCGCGGTCCTTCTGCACGCGCTCGGTCTCGATGCCGACGACGCGCTCACGGTTCTTCTGCGCGACCTCGACCTGGCGGGACTTGTTCTGCTCGTTGATGAGGATCTCTTCGTCGGCCTTGATGCGCGCCAGCTCGGCCTTGGTCTTCTCTTCCTGCTGCACGCGCTGGGTCTCGGCGAGCTCGCGCGCCTGAATGGTCTCGATCTCGCGCTTCTGCTTGGCCGCCGCCTCGGCGCGCTGCCGCTCGAGCGCGAACACCGCCTCGTCGGCCTCGACGTTCTGCTTCGTCATCTGCTTGCGCTCGGTCTGGCGGAAGTCGTTGGTGGCGACGTTCTGCTGCGTCGTCAGCTCGGTGATCTTCCTGATGCCCGACGCGTCGAGGATGTTCTGCGGGTCGAGCAGCTCGAGCGGCGTCTGCTCGAGGTAGTCGATGGCCGCGTCTTCGAGGTTGTAGCCGTTCAGATCCTTCCCGATGACCTGAACGATCTGGTCCTTGAAGGCCTCGCGCTCCTTGTAGAGGTCTTCGAAGTTGAGCCGCTTGCCGACAGTCTTGAGGGCCTCCGAGAACTTGGCCTCGAAGAGCTCCTGCAGGGTGCGCTCTTCCGAGGCGCGCGCGCAGCCGACCGACTGCGCCACCTTGAGCACGTCTTCGACGGTCTTGTTCACCCGCACGAAGAAGCTCACCTTGATGTCGGCGCGAATGTTGTCGGCGCAGATCAGCCCTTCCTTGCCGCGGCGGTCGATCTCGATGGTCTTCAGCGAGATGTCCATCACCTCGGCTCGGTTGATGATCGGGAGCACCACCGAGCCTGTGAAGGCCACCTTGGGTTCCTTCCCCATGGTGTTGACGATGAGCACCTGCCCCTGGCTCACCTGTCGGTAGAACCGGGAGATCATCACGCCGATGAACAGCGCGAGAACGAAGCCGGCGATGATCACACCGCCGACGATCAATGCAGTCTCTGACATGTTTCCCATCCTCCCCAGGAACGTCTGGGCACCACGATGACACGCCTTCGCCGTGATGGAATCGGATTCCTCACGGCGCTCGACGGGGAAGGACACGCCCCGCCCCTTCAACGATTTCGTGCTTGCGGAAGTCCTTGATCGGTCGTTTCGCGCTTGACCCGTGCCGTCAGCCCATCAGCCGCGCGTCCGCATACGCGACGAGATGACCTGACCGATGCGCTCCGGGTCATTGAGCGCCTCGAGCTCTTGCGGCTCGAGCCAGTCCATCGGCTCGATCTCCCAGGTCTCGGTGCCCTCGTCGAAGCCGATGATGAGCGCCTTGTCGCCCTTCTTCAGTCCGTTGGCCTTCTCGCAGACGACGTGCAGGTTGAGCCCCGCGCCGCCGTCACCGACGGTGGCCGTTCCGAAGCTCCCGTCGACGCGGCCCGAGGTGATCTCACAGACCTTGCCGATGAAGTGATGCCGCCGCGCCGGAGGCGCCGAGTGAAAGGCCTTGATGAGGGGCCGAATGGCGACCGACGTCGAGACGAAGCTGAGCAGCATCGAGCCAAGCAGGACGCCCGACTTCGCGGCGAGGCCTGCATCGGCGCCGAGCCACGACGAGCCGAACATCGTGAAGACCCAGCCGAAGAACACCAGCAGGCTGCCCGAGATGGTGGTCGGCACCTTGCCGAAGCCCAGCACCGAGAACAGGCCGTCGCTCCCAGATGAAGCCCCCTCGAGCGACGCCCCCGCGTCCCTGGAGCCGCCCGTCACGGCGTCGCCTGCTGCCTCTGCTGCGCCCTTGAGTCCGCCAGTCACCGCGTCTCCGGCGGCCTTCACGCCGCCCGTCACGGCGTCGCCCGCGGCCTCTACCGCGCCCTTGAGCCCTCCCGTCACCGCGTCGCCGGCGGCCTTCACCCCGCCTGTGAGCGCGTCTCCTGCGGCCTTCACGCCCCCTTCGAGCGCGCCGTCACCGTCGAAGGCCACCACCCCGAGCAAGACGAAGAGCCAGTAGAGGAAGGAAATGCCCAGCATCACGGTGAACGGCACCGCGGGAAAGCTGAGCAACGTTCGCAGGAACCCTTCCATCGCGCTCACGAGTCGACCACGAGGCGCCCGTCGCCGACAGACGAAACGACCGGCCCGGCAGCCGATTGCTCACGCATCGAGGCGCCTCACCGTCACCCCCTCGCGTGAGACCGACACGGCCGAGGGCCGGCAACACACACCACAATCCTCGATGTACGAGGCGCCGTCGGCGTCCTCTGGAGCGATCGAGAGGGCCATCGGCTCGCCGCACGTCGGGCACGGCGCCTCGTGAAAGAGCGAGACGAGCGCCGGCCCAGCGCGGAGCTCGGCGGGCCACACGGGCCGCACCTCGTCTCCCGAGACGATCTGGCCCCAGGTGTCGATGACGGCGCTCTTGAGCGAGTCGAGATCGACCCCATCGAAGGCCTCGGCCACCGCCGTGAGGCGCTCGAGAGCGCGCGCGAGCAGCCGCCGCGCGCCACCGCCACGGCCCTGCCCGTGCTGGTGCAGCGCCGCCACCCACAACACGAAGACCTGGAGCACGAGCTTCTCGTCACCGCGCACCACGCGCCAGCCGTCCTCGAAGGCCTCGTGCGCCGCGTGGAACGCCCCGGCCTCGAAGAGCCGTCGACCCGCTTGCAGGCTGACCTCGAACGCAGGGCTCGCCATCGCCTCTGAGGGATAAACACGTCCGCGCGGCGGCCAATACGACTTTTGAAAAACGTGCGCGCGGTCTTAAGGAAAAACTGAAGCCCGCGGCCGCAGCCCGAGGCGGGTGCGGGCCTCGTCGGGAGACGCCACCTTCCGGCCTGCGTTCTTCGCCACCTGGGCCAGCGCTTCGATGAGCGCGCCGTTGCTCGCCGCCTTCTGACCATCGGGCAGGTAGAACGTGTCTTCCAGGCCGGTGCGCAGGTCGCCGCCCAGCTCGGCGCAGGTCTGATGCAGGCGCCACACCTCCTGCCGGCCGATGGCGATGACCTGGAAGTGGGTGCCCGGCAGCATCTCCTCGAGGAGCAACGGCAGCCACGCCGGCTTGTTCGGCATGCCCGACTCGACGCCCATGACCAGCGAGACGTGCGGCGGGTTGGGCACCATGCCGCGCCGCGCGAACATCGCCACGCTCCGCAGAATGCCGGTGTCGAAGCACTCGCACTCGGGGACGATGCCATTGGCCTTCATCACCTTCTCGAACGCCTCGATCTTCTCGACCGGGTTGTCGAACAGCATGGGCGGCCAGGCCCAGTCGTTGTTGGAGCGCAGCTTGAGGTAGTTGAGCGAGCCCGCGTTCAGCGCCGCCATCTCGGGCTTCACGCGCTCGAGGCAGGCGACCGGCCCGCTGATGTCGGGGCCCACCACCCCTGTCGAGAGGTTGATGATCAGCTCGGGGCACTCGGCGCGAATGGCGTCGCACACGCGCTGCGCGTCGTCGGGATCCCAGCTCGGCAAGCGGCCGAGGCCCGGCTCCTGGTTGCGCACGTGCACGTGGACGATCGAGGCCCCGGCGTCACGCGCGCGTCGCGCCTCGTTCGCCATCTCTTCCGGTGTCACCGGCACGCCGTGCTGCGAGGGATCGGTGAGCACGCCGGTCAGCGCGCAGGTGAGCACCGCGAGATCGTTCGCCATGATCTGGCGAGATAGCACGCCGGTTGATTCTCGAGTCAACGGAGACGAAGTGCAGGCCCCTTCGGCGGCGCCCGCGTCACCAGCTCTGGCGCACGGGCTTGCCCTCGTCGAAGCCGGCCGCGCCTTGAACGCCGACCAGCGCGTTGCGGTGGAACTCCTCGAGCGTCGAGGCGCCGGCGTAGGTGCAGGCGCTCTTCACGCCCGCGATGATGTGATCGACCAGGTCCTCGACGCCCGGCCGCTGCGGGTCGAGGTACATGCGCGAGGTGCTGATGCCCTCTTCGAAGATCTCCTTGCGGGCGCGCTCGAAGAGCGAGTCCTTCTGGGTGCGGGCCTTCACCGCGCGCTGCGAGGCCATGCCGAAGTTCTCCTTGTAGAAGCGGCCGTTCGAGTCCTGCCGGAGGTCAGCGGCGCTCTCGGCGGTGCCCGCGAACCATGAGCCGATCATCACGGTGCCGGCGCCAGCGGCCAGCGCGAGGGCCACGTCGCGCGGATGCCGCACGCCTCCGTCGGCGCAGATCGTCTTGCCCAGGCGCCGCGCCTCGGAGGCGCAGTCGAGCACGGCCGAGAACTGCGGCCGCCCCACCCCCGTCATCATGCGCGTGGTGCACATCGCGCCCGGCCCCACGCCCACCTTCACGATGTCGACACCGGCCTTCACCAGATCCGCCGTGCCCTCACGGGTCACCACGTTGCCCGCCATCAACGGCACCCTCGGTGACAGCGCGCGCACCGCTTCGATGGCCTCGAGCATCTTCGCCTGGTGCCCGTGCGCCGCGTCGATCACCAGCAGATCGACCCCGAACTCGAGCAGCGCCTTTGCGCGACCCACGACATCGCCGCTGATGCCCACCGCCGCGCCGACGACGAGCCGGCCCTTCGCGTCGAGCGCCGGCTGGTAGAGCGTCGAGCGGAGCGCCCCTTTCCGCGTGACGACGCCCACCAGCGCGGCGCCGCGCAGCACCGGGGCGCAGGTGAGCCGCTTGACCGCGAGTCGCTCGTACATCGTCTCGAGCGGCGTCCCCTCTTCGAACGAGAGCAACTCGGTCGACATGACGCGGTGGAGCTGAGTGAAGCGATCATGCCCCTCGGCGTCGTGCTCGGTGAAGATGCCCACGGGCACGTCGCCCTCGTCGACGACGATCACCACGCCGTGGGCGCGCTTGTGGATGAGGTTGAGCGCCTCCTGAATCGTCTCGTGCGGTTTGAGGGTGATTGGCGTCTCGTAGATCGGGTGTCGAGACTTCACGGAGTCGACATTCTGTCGAACGATGTCGAGGGGGATGTCTTGCGGCAGCACGGTGAGCCCGCCACGGCGCGCGATGGTCTCTGCCATGCGCCGGCCCGCCACCGCCGTCATGTTCGCGACGATGAGGGGGAGCGTGAGCCCGACGGCCGCGGGCGGGCGCAGGTCGACCTCGTGGCGGGAACCGACGGCCGAGCGCGTCGGCGCCATGAAGACGTCGTTGTAGGTGAGTTCGTAGGGCGGCTGCTTGTCGTCGAGGAAGCGCATGGAGCGCGGTGACTTAGCGCACCCATGGAGCCACGGCCCTTCGGGTGTACAAGGCCTCCGTGGACCTGTTCGACCACGCCGCCACCACCGAGGCCCAGGCGCGCGCCCCGCTGGCCGAGCGCATGCGCCCCCGCACCCTCGACGAGTACGTCGGGCAGGAGCACCTCACCGGCCCCGGCAAGCTCCTGCGCCGGGCCATCGAGCAGGACCAGGTGCCCTCGATGATCTTCTGGGGGCCACCCGGCACCGGGAAGACCACGCTCGCCCGTGTCATCGCCAACGCCACCGGCGCGCACTTCGAAGCCGTCTCGGCGGTGCTCTCAGGCGTGAAGGACCTGCGTGAGGCCGTGGCGCGCGCGGAGGAGCGCTGGAAGCTCAACCGCAAGCGCACGCTCCTGTTCGTCGACGAGATCCACCGGTTCAACAAGGGCCAGCAGGACGCGCTGCTGCCCCACGTCGAGAAGGGCACCATCACGCTGCTGGGCGCCACCACCGAGAACCCGTCGTTCGAGGTGAACGCGGCGCTGCTCTCGCGAATGCGCGTGCTCACCCTGCGGGGCCTGGAAGAAGACGAGCTGCGCGGGGTGTTGCGACGGGCCATCGACGACGCCCGCGGCCTGGGCGGCTCGGTCTCTGTCGACGACGACGCGGTGGCCTTCATCGCCATGATGGCGGCCGGAGACGCCCGGCGCGCGCTCACCGCCCTCGAGGTCGCGGCCCAGCACGGCGGGGCCAGGGTGACGAAGGCCTCGGCCGAAGAAGCGATGCAGCAGCGCACGCTGCTCTACGACAAGTCCGGCGAGGAGCACTTCAACGTCATCTCGGCCTTCATCAAGTCGATGCGCGCATCGGACCCCGACGCCGCCGTGTACTGGCTGGCGCGCATGGTCGAGTCCGGCGAAGACGTGCGCTTCATCGTGCGCCGCATGGTGATCTTCGCGAGCGAAGACGTGGGCAACGCCGACCCCCGCGCGCTCCAGGTGGCGGTCTCGGCGCTGCAGGCGGTCGAACTCATGGGCCTGCCCGAGGGCACGCTGCCGCTCACGCAGGCCGTGACGTACCTGGCGATGGCGCCCAAATCGAACACCGCGCTGACGACGTACGCGAAGGCGAGAGAGGCGGTGGTGAAGCACGGCCCGCTCCCGGTGCCGATGCACCTGCGCAACGCCCCGACGAAGCTGATGAAATCGCTCGGCTACGGCTCGGGCTACCAGTACCCGCACGACTTCGAGGGGCACTTCACGCCCGACCAGGGCCTGCCCGAGGGGCTGCGCGGCGAGCGGTTCTTCCACCCGTCCGACAGCGGCGAAGAGAAGGCGCACCGCGAGCGCCTCGAGCAACTCCTCGCCCAGCGCGCCCCCATCGAACCCGGCAGCGACGGGTGAACGCCACAGGTGAAGGGTTCACCGGCGAGCGAAGTCACCTGGAAGCGGTGCTTCCAGGTGAAGCACCGAGGCAAGTCGAGAGGATTGCGTGAAGCGTCAATCGACCGATCCGTTCAGATCCATCCGGCGCGAGGTCGAGCGCATACGGCGCAAGGCTCTCGCAAAGCTGAAGTCGGCTGGCGAGCCGCCGCCCGACAGATCCGCTCCCCTTCCGAGATGGATCCCTCCGGTGACACCGCCGGAATTGACTCGTTTCTTCGACTGGCTCGCCAGCCAACCCGAGCCCTCACCTGGAGCGAAAGGCCCGAGCACCTCGTCGAAGTCGAAATCTCCTTCCAGGCGTGGGCCTCGGGGACAGGGCAAGCGCCCCCGGAAGAAGCAGCGGACCTGAGCGGGACGTGGGGCGGCGCTCCAACCCGGGGTAGAACCCTCAGCCCATGACGACTCCCCTCATCCACCTCCAGTCGAAGACCGCCATCATCACTGGCGCCTCCCGTGGCATCGGCGAGGCGATCGCGCATGCCTTCGCTGACGCGGGCGCCGCCGTGGTGCTGGCCGCGCGCAAGCCCGAGGCGCTCCACGCCGTCGCAGACGCCATCACGAAGAAGGGCGGCCGCGCGCTCGCCGTGCCCACGCACACGGGCAAGAAGGACGACGTGGTGAACCTGGTGAAGGCCGCCGTCGACGCGTTCGGGAAGGTCGACGTGCTGGTGAACAACGCCGCCACCAACCCGTACTTCGGGCCCATGCTCGACATCGACGACGGAGCCTTCGACAAGACGTTCGAGGT
>JANRKQ010000137.1:0-28643 GCA_033763395.1 Myxococcaceae bacterium | reverse complement strand
TGGTCGCTCCTCCAAGTCTGTCGGGAAGAGTAGACGTTTCGATGCCTCCCTGAGGTCCATCAGTATGCTGATGTCCCATCCTTGGGTGGTTGGGCTCCTCGGGGCCAGCGTCGTGGTCGGTTGTGCCCCTACGCCCGCTCGGCTCGAAGTCGAACCGGGGTCAGTCATTGTAGTTGATGGTGGGACAAACCTTTTCACGGTGCCCTCGACCTTTGGCAATTACGATTTTATTGGTGACGTTACGCCTGGCTTCGTCTTGGGAGAAACCGTCTCGTCGGTTTATTATACTTGCAGCAGGAGGAACGTGAGTCCGACGTCTTCGGGCCTACGAGTGCAAAAATATCCGATGACGCAGTTGGAAACGATCCAGAATACGGCCGGATCTGGGATCTCCTTTGTAGCGGGCGTGTCCCAGTTCTCCGTTCAAGGCGTGGAGAACGGCGCAGTCGTCAAAGCGACTTACTCGCGAGCTGGCAACTCATTCTCATTGAGCAGATCCTGCGCAGGCGGAGAGCCCTGTGTATTCGGTGTGCCTCCTTCGTTGATTCCGGCCTTGCCCGGCGATTCGGTGGTAGCTACTCAGGAACTTTGTCCAGGATCGGAATCGGCCCCCTCAACTTTCACGTTTGCGGGCTGTGCAAGTCGGGCACCGACGGTCGTTCAGCCAAGGACTGGAGACCGGCAGATTGTTCTCACCGGAGTTGCCGTCGGTGCGACCGTCACGGTTCGTGTCTGTGGCACATTCTGGAATGGGGACAAGTGCAGCAACGACGCGTTCATCGTTATTGGCGAGGCGTACAATTCGCTCGTTGTTGACTTGACACGTCCTCTCGCGGCAAGCGAACGGATCGTCGTCACACAAGCCGTCTCAAGATCCTGCCCGCCTGTCTTTGGCGCTCTCTACACAGCGTTACGAGAATGACGGCGCAAGCATTGCGTAGCGTCATGCAATCACTTCTCGCAGGCGGATTTGTTCTGAGCTGCCAGCAGCTCCCGTCTGAACTTGAAGTCGAACCCGGGGGAGTCATCGTAGTTGATGGTGGGACAAACCTTGGCGCAGGGCCTTGTCTCAGCCCTCAGCAGACCCGACTCATCCTCGCCTTGAGACCCGAGAATGGGGAGTTCTTCTGTGCCGCACTCGTCTTCCGGCGGGATGACAAGGCTCCGGAGAAGGTGTTTCCCGGGCTGGAAATACAGCCAGTCGATTACAAACTCACACAGGCTGTCTGGGGAAGCGACTGCCCACGAGAGACCCCGCTGGGCTTAGACACTCGTTCAAGCGAGCTTGACGACGCATGGGGCACGCTCCGCACAAACGGGCTGTTCGAAGGACGTCCACGGGCTCTCCGCATCGAGCCAAACACGGCTGTTCGGCAGGGCTCCTTCGTCTATCCTGTCATTCCTGGCAACTGGTCGCTCCTCCAAGTCTGTCGGGAAGAGTAGACGTTTCGATGCCTCCCTGAGGTCCACGAGTTTGCTGAAGCCCCATCCATGCGTGGTTGGGCTCCTCGGAGCCAGCGTCGTGGTCGGTTGTGCCCCTACGCCTGCTCGGCTCGAAGTCGAACCGGGGTCAGTCATCGTAGTTGATGGTGGGACAAACCTTGGCGCAGGGCCTTGTCTCAGCCCTCAGCAGACCCGACTCAGCCTCGCCTTGAGGCCCGAGAACGGTGAGTTCTTCTGTGCCGCACTCGTCTTCCGGCGGGACGACAAGGCTCCGGAGAAGGTGTTTCCTCGGCTGGAAATACAGCCGAGCGACTACAAACTTACACAAGCGGTCTGTGGAAGCGACTGCCCACGAGAGACCCCGCTGGGCTTGGATACGCGTTCAGGTGAGCTTGACGACGCGTGGGGCACGCTCCGCACGAAGGCTGTTCGAAGGACGTCCACAGGCTCTCCGCATCGAGCCAGACATGGCTGTCCGGCAAGGTTCTTTCGTTTATCCCGTCATTGCTGGCAACAAGTCGCTCCTCCAGGTCTGTCGCGAGGAGTAGTCATCTCGACGTCGACACCTTTCGGCTCGACCTGCGCGGGGACGAGCCTGATGGTGACGAACTGAAGGGCGGCCTCGACCTCGCGAGCCGTGGGCGCTCGCCTCGAGGTGAGCGGACGACCTGAGGAGCTCCGAGGAACCGGGGCTGACGCCACGCCCCGGCGTTCTCTCGCGGCAGCCGGGACGTCAGGCGTGCCCGCAAGCCGGCCGTCGCCGACGTGATCAAGGACTTTCCGCCGCCGTCACCCCAGGCCCCGGGGGACGGTGTCGCGGGCCGAGCGCGAAGACGGGCCGTGCTGACCCGAGCGCTCGGGGAACGCGCGTCACAGCGTCGTCGTCCAGCTGAACCCCGGCGTCGGGTGGAAGTTGTACCTTCCGTCGAAGCCCAGCAGGAAGCCGAGCCCCAGTCGCACGTCGAGCCCGCGCCAGGCCGCCCACACGACCCCCACCTCGCCGTGCACGCCCGTGCCGCGCGTCACCGAGGTGTTCACGTTCCACTCGTTGTTGAGCCCCTGCACCAGCGACACCGACGCGAACAGGCTCGACGGCCGGCCCGAGCCCAGGTCGTACCGGAGGAAGTACGCGGTGAGGCCGGCCTTGAGGAACCAGGTGGTGCGCGCGCCGCCGTCGGGCGAGGTGTCGATGATGAGTGGAAACGCACCGACGTGCAGACCCAGGAAGCCCTGGCGCACCTCGAGGCCGATGGAGGGCGAGCGGAACGCGTGCAGCGACACCTGCGTTCGAGGAGGCGCCGCCGGCGTCGGCGCGGTCTCGGCTGGAGGGGACGCCTGCGACAGAAGGAGCGTCAGGAGGAGCGTGGTCATGCACGCTGTGTCTCGCGACGAGCGCCTGGGCGCAGTGGCTCCTCACGACACCCGACTGTCGCCGGGCGCCACCTTCGCCTGCTGGGCACGCGCCCGCCACTCACCCGGAGGTACTCCGCGCCACCGCCGGAACGCCTTGTGGAACGTGCTCGGGTCCTGAAAGCCGAGGAGGAACGAGATTTCACCGAGGGCGAGCGTGTCGTCTGCGAGGTAGCGCTCCGCGGTGCCCAGGCGGGCCTCGTCGACGAGGGCCGAGAACGAGTCCGACGTCTCCGAGAGGCGGCGCTGCAGCGTGCGCGGCGTCATCGAGAAGCGCGCGGCCGCCTGCTCGATGGTGAGGCCGCCGGTTGGCAGCGCCGCGACGAGCGCTCGCAGCACCTGGTCGCGCAGGGCCTCGTCGCGCTTCGGAAGGTCGGCGAGCAGCCGCTGCGCGTACGACTCGAGGTACTGGCCCAATCGTGACGGCGCGCTCACCCGCACGGGCAACGCCAGGTCGGCGCGCGTGAGGACGAGCAGCGTCTCGGGGGCCTTGAAGTCGGGCGTGACGCCGAAGAAGGCGCGGTGCGGCTTCACGTCGCCTGGCGCGGGGTGGAAGAAGCGCACCGCCTGCGGCTTCCAGTCCGCTCGCGCGGCGACGAAGCGGATGAGGGCGACCGCGCTGGCGGTGTTGAACTCGGCGATGTGCCGGGGCGGCGCGCTGGGCAGGCCCCGACAGCCCGGGAAGACGTGCACCTCGTCACCGTGCGCCTCGAGCTCGGTGCGCCCTGCGTCGTGCAGCAGCCGTGAGTAGGCCACCACCCGCTCCAGCGCCTCGCCCACCGTCGCGCTCGAGGCCGCGAGGTGGCCGACGACGTGAAACCCGTCGAGGTCGAGGCGCGCCGCGAAGCGCAGCCCGAAGTCGCCGTCGCCCAGGCGCTCCGCCGCGTGCGCCCACAAGCCCTCGGCGGCTTCGACCGGCACGCGCGTGTCACTCGACGAGAGCGTCGAGAGCGACAACCCCAGCGCCGGCAACATCGGCGTCAGGTCGACGCCTCGCGTCTTCACCCACGCCAGCAGCGCCGCGAGGCCCGCGCCCGAGACGGAGTAGGTCGCCGATGCGCGTGGAGCCACGACGAAGGCCTAACACGCAACGGGTCGTCGCGAGCGGCGCAGACTCCAGCGCTCGCGATGCGGGCTCGTTTCGGAGCTTCTCGACGGTCTTCTCGACCGCGCGCTCACCGCGCTGAGCGTTGGCTCGGGCGGCGCTCGGCTGACGACGCCGAGGGTGGCATCTTCAACGCGCGGGTGAGTCCTTCGCTCAGCCACGCCACCAGGGCCCGGACTCCAGCCGCCGGGGCGCGGTTGGGCGGCGAGAGGATGGTGACGGGCAGCGGGTCGGGCTCGAACTCGGCCAGCACGACGCGCAGGCGCCCCGCTCTCAGCTCTGGCATCACCTGGTACGACAGCGCACGGCCGAAGCCGAGCCCGGCCACGCACGCCTCCACCATCGTCGCCGCGTGGTTGCACACCAGGCGCGCCGTCACGGGCACCTGCGTTGCGCGCGGGCCGCTGCCGAACGTCCACGTCGGGGCGCTGGCGAGCCCGAGGAAGCGCACACACGGGGCCTGTGCCAGCGCGCTCGGGTGCTTCGGCGTCCCCTGCTTCGCCAACAGCGCCGGGCTGGCCACGATGACCTCACGCACCTGGCCGACGTGACGGCCGATGAGTGACGAGTCGCGGGGCCGCCCGATGCGCACCGCCACGTCGACGCCCTCCTCGAGCAGGTCGATGGGCCGGTCGAGGAGCAGCAGCCGCGCCTCGACCTGCGCGTGGGTGGCGAGGACGCGGATCACCAGCGGGGCCACGTGCATCTCACCGAAGCGTACCGGCGCGGTGACCGACACGGTTCCAACGGGCACGGCCTGGCGGTCGGTCAGGGCGCGCTCGCCCTCCTCGAGCTCGGCGAGCACGCGGCGACAGACGTCGAGGTACACGCGCCCCTCGTCGGTGAGCGAGAGCCGGCGGGTCGTGCGATGCACCAGCTTCACCTTCAGCTCGCGCTCGAGCCCGGCCAGCAGCCGCACCACGGTAGGAGGGGACCGGTCCAGCGCGTCCGCGGCGGCGGTCAGGCTCCCGCGGCGGGCAATCTCGGCGAAGGCCTGCATGGCGAAGAGCCGGTCCATGCCCGACAGATTATTCCGGCTTCCGGAAGAGTCTCGTGCAATCGGCCCCATTTATCCGCCTCCTGAGGCCGCGCATGGTGCCGGGCACGGTGGAACGAACCACCGCGACCCATCACCCGAAGGACCTCATGAAGACCGCCATCGTCGTGTTCGCCGACCCCAGCACCAACACCGAAGAGGCGCTCGGCCGCCTGTTCAATTCGCTCTTCCTCACCTGGGAGCTCAAGCAGAAGGGCCAGGAGGTCGCGCTCATCTTCCAGGGCGCAGGCACCCGCTGGGCGAGCGAGGTGGTGCGACCTGACCACCCAGCCCACGCGCTGTATGCGCTCGTCGCCGACAAGGTGGCCGGGGTCTGCGGCGGCTGCGCCGACGTGTTCGGAGCCCGCGAGAAGGCCACCGCGGCTGGCGCGAAGCTGGTGCGGGAGACGATGATTCCCGGCACGAGCGGCGTCATCGACCTGTCGCGCTACCTCGACGAAGGGTACCGGCTCGTCACGATGTAAGTCGCGCGGCGGGGGCGCTCCGGCTGGAGGGCCCCACGCCAGGCCGCTCGAGGAAGGGGCGTGGACTCATGACCGGCATCCGCAAGTCACACCGACAGCACGACGGAGAGCTGCGGGTGCAGCGGCGCCGGGGCGTCCCTCCCTCGGTCGCCGCGTCGATCGCCGGCGCCATCTCGGACGACATGCCCCCCGGGCTGGTCGAGTTCTACCGCGGCCTGCAGTTCCTCCCGCTGGCGGTGACCGACGAGCGCGGCGCCCTGCACGTCACCCTGCTGTGCAACCCGGTGACGTCAGCCCCGACGAGTGAGCGGCTCGAGCTCCGCGCGAGGGTCAACGCCGAGGACCCGTTCGTCAGGGCCATCACCGCGCCCCACCCGGGGCCACGGCCGTTCGCGGGCGTAGCGATCGACTTCTCGCGTCGGGCGCGGGTCAAGCTGGGCGGCGTCGTCGAGTCGGCGGTGCTCGGAGCCGACGGCACGCTCGTGCTCGGCGTGCACGCCAACGAGCACATGGGGAACTGCCCCAAGTACATCACCGCGCGCCAGCTGCGCCCCACGCGCCGTACGCCGCACACGACGACGTCGTCGCGCACCCTGTCGGACGACGCGAAGGCGCTGCTCCTCGAGGCGAGCACCCTCTTCGTCGCCACCCGACACATCGACGTCGACCCCAGCGAGTCCGACCTCGGCCTCAACCACCGGGGTGGCCGGCCGGGCTTCGTGCGCTACCTCGAGGACGAGACGGGCGGGCACCTGGTGCTGCCCGACTACTCCGGCAACCGCTTCTACCAGTCGCTCGGCAACGTCGAGACCGACGCCGTGATGGGGCTCGCGGTGCCCGACTTCGCCTCGGGAGCGCTCCTGCAGGTGAGCGGCCGCGCGCGCAACCTGTTCGACGACGAGGCCGACCGGCTCATGCCCGGGGCGACGCTGGTGACGGTCGTCTCCATCGACACGGCGGCGTTGACCACCGGCGCGCTGGACCTCGAGCTGGTCGGTCCCGAAGCGCTGTCGCCGTACAACCCACCCGTTCGCCGGCTCGCCCGTGAGCGGCCCGCCGACCGCACGCTCGTCGAGCTGAAGGCGCAGCTCGTCGACATCACGGTGGAGGCCCGCGCCATCTCGACCTTCACCTTCGAGCTGCCCGCGCCCGCCGACGTCGTTCCGGGTGGGCACGCCATCTTCGACTTCTCCGAGCACATGAAGCGCTGGTACCAGCACATGAATGACCGGTACCCGCAGAGCCTGAACGACGACCACGTGCGGACGTACACCGTCTCGCGGCTCTCGCCGGACCGGCGCCGGCTCTCCATCACCGTCAAGAAGTCGGGCGCGGTCTCGTCGTTCCTCCACTCGCTGTCGATGCGCTCGGCGCCGCTGGCGGTGACCCTCAAGGGGTACGGAGGCACGTTCACCTGTTTCGAAGAGGGTCGCGCGCTCAATCGCATGGTGTGGGTCGCCGGCGGCGTCGGCCTCACGCCGTTCCTGGCGATGTACCGGGCGCTGCGTCAGGCGGGGCAGCCGATGCCCGACGTCGAGCTGCTCTACGCCTGCCGACTCGACGAGGTGCAGCTCGTCCGGGAGCTCGAGGGCATGGACGTGAAGGTCTTCGACTCGAGCCCGAACGCTTCACCGCCGGACGCGCGGCCTCACGCCTTCCATCACCGCCGGCTCCAGGCGGGTGACTTGGCCGCGAGCCGGCTGCTGGACCGCGCGACGGTCTTCGTCTGCGGGCCTCCGGCCTTCATGGCCGCCGTGACGTCGTGGCTGGAGCCCCGGGTGGACGCCTCGCGCGTGCGGCTCGAACGGTTTCAGTACTGAGTCTTCGACCTCGATGGCCGCCGCCTCGAAGGCGCTGACGCTCGCCGTCCGTTGTTGGCGGCTGCGGCCAGTCGTCTGTCGCCCGTGGCCACGGCGGCGGTGAGGCGCCAGCGGCACCGTGTCGTCAGCGCGCTCCTGCGCTCCGTCACGGAGTCCCGTCATGTCACACCACCACCTCGTCTTTGGGTCCGGCCCGGTCGGCCGCGCCGTCATCTCGGAGGCGCTGGCACGCCAGCTCCCCGTCGTCCTCGCCGGGCGGGGTCCGCGCCCCGACTGGCTCGCGCCCGAGGTCGGCTTCGTCGAGGCCGACGCCACCGACCCGGTCAGCACCCGCCGCGCCGCCGCCAATTCCAGCCATGTCTATAATTGCACCAACGCCGCGCAGTACCACCGCTGGCCCGAGCAGTTCCCGCCGCTCCAGCGGGGAGTCCTCGAGGGCGCGCGGGCCAACGGGGCCGTCTACGTGGCCGTCGAGAACCTCTACGTCTACGGGCCGCACGGCGGAGCGCCCCTCACCGAGGACACCGCCCTCAACGGCCGTGGCCTGCGCAGCACGACGCGCGTCGAGATGACGAAGGCCCTCACCGCCGTGACCGACGTGCCCGTGGTGCGGGTGCGGGCGTCGGACCTCATCGGCCCCGGCGTCATCGCCTCGATGGCCGGCGCGCAGCTCTTCCAGCCGATTCTCGCGGGCGACGCCTCGGTGCGGGTGATGGCCGCGCCACGGCTGCCCCACGCCGTCACCTCGGTGCAGGACTTCGCGCGGACGCTGGTGGCGGCCGGGCTCGAGCCGAAGGCCCACGGCCAGGTGCTCCACGCGCCCAGCCTCGCGCCGACGCCCGAGGCGCTCGTGCACCTCATCGCCAGGGAGGCTGGCGTGAACGCGCCGCGGCTGTCGGCGCCGTCGAGAACGGCCGCGCGCCTGCTCCTGCCGCTCGTGGGCCTCGTCACGCCGCCCGTGCGGGGCCTCACCGAGAACATCTCGATGTTCTACGAGCCCTTCACCGTCGACGCGTCTCGCGCCGAGCGCCTGCTCGGCGTCACCGCCACGCCCCTCGTCGAGACCGTGCGCGCCGCCATCGCCTGGTACCGGAGCCACCCGTCATGAGCGCCCTGTCGCCAGACGCCAACCCGTTGTCGCTCGGGGCCACGGCGACCCGGTCGCGGGGCGCGCATCGTGCGGGCATGACAACCACTCCTGCTGCCCCGCCCCGAGTCGCTGGCGTCACCCTCACGGTGGCCGCCTTCGGCTTCATCGCCGTCTTCACGTACCTCGCCTCGGCCTTCGGGTACCCCGACGTGCTCGACCGGCCCGCCGCCGAGGTGTTGCCTGCCTTGCTCGAAGGAGGCGCCAGCCTGCGCCTGGGGTGGGTCGTCTACGCGGTGTTGCCGCTCGCCCTCTCGCTCGCCGCCGCGCTGGTGTCGTTCGAGCGGCAGTCGTGGGTCTTCCGCGCCTTCGGCGTGGCCGCCGGCCTCTCGATGAGCGCGGGCCTGGTGCGGTGGTCGACGCTGCAGTGGAGCCTCGCAAAGCAGTGGGCCCTCGCCGACGGCCCCACCCGTGACGCGCTGTCGGCCCGCTTCGGCAGCCTCAACCTGGTGCTGGGCAACGTCGTGGGCGAGTTCCTCGGAGAGGTGTTCCTCGCGCTCTGGCTGGTGGCCATCGCGCGCTCGCTGGCGGGCCGCTGGGTGGGGCGCGCGTCGTGGGTCCTCGCGGGGCTGATGCTCGTCGGCAGCCTGCGCAACGTGACGCCGCTCGTGCAGCTCGCCACCGACGTGACGAACGGGCTGCTCCCCGTCGTGCTCATCTGGGTGGGCCTGACGTGGGCGCTGCGCGGGTGGCCCATGGGGCGTCGGGGCGAATCCCCACCCATGGCGGCCCGCGGGGGTTAACCTCTCTCGTCGCGATGTCGAACCAGCCGAAAGACCACCAGCAGGACGAGATTCTCACCAGCCCCGGAGAAGCGGCGGCGCTCGACCCGTTCGAAGAGCCGTACATCACGACGACGCACACCCTCGTCGTCGAGAACCGCACCACGCTCAAGGTGCGCAAGTGCCGTTTGTCCATCACCGGCGGCCCCGAGCTGGGGAAAGAGATCGTCACCGACAAGGAGCGGCTGCGCGTCGGGGCCCACTCGTCGAACGACCTCGTGCTGGCCGAAGACCGCGCCGCGAGCCGCCACCACTTCGAGATTCAGTACACCGAGCGCGGCTACCTCGTCATCGACCTCAACTCGACCAACGGCACCTTTCTCGACGGGCGCCGGGTGGAGCGCGCCTACCTCTCGAGCGGCAGCCAGGTGCGCGCCGGCCAGTCGGTCGTCACCTTCGCGCCCATCGACGAAGAGGTGACCGTCGAGCCCGACCGCGACGGCGAGCTCGAGGGCATGGTGGGGCAGTCGGTGAAGATGCGGCAGATCTTCGGCCTCATCCGCAAGTTTGCGCCGATGGACGTGTCGGTCGTCGTTCAGGGCGAGACCGGCACCGGCAAGGAGCTGGTCGCGCGCGCGGTGCACAACCTCTCGGGGCGCAAGCGGGGGCCCTTCGTGGTGCTCGACTGCGGCGCCATTCCGCCCAACCTCATCGAGTCCGAGCTGTTCGGCCACGAGAAGGGCGCCTTCACCGGCGCGGTCAGCTCGCGGCCCGGCGCCTTCGAGCGCGCCAACGGCGGCACCATCTTCCTCGACGAGCTGGGCGAGCTGCGGCTCGACCTGCAGCCCAAGCTCCTTCGCGTGCTCGAGAACCGCGAGGTGCGGCGCGTGGGTGGCAACGACGTCATCGAGGTCGACGTGCGCGTCATCGCCGCCACCAACCGCGACCTGGTGAAAGAGATTCAGGCCGGCAACTTCCGCGAAGACCTCTACTTCCGCCTGTCGGTCATCAACATTCAGCTGCCCCCGCTGCGCCAGCGCCGCGAAGACGTGCCCCTCATCATCCGCAAGGCGCTCGCCGACCCCGACATCGTGCAGCGCCACGGGAAGAAGCGCGTGCTGCCGGCGGCGATGGCGATTCTGCAGAACTACTCGTGGCCCGGGAACATTCGCGAGCTCGTCAACGTCGTCTCGCACGTGCTGACGTTCTCGGACGGCGAAGAGATCGACCTCACGCACCTGCCGGCGCGCATCCAGGGGCAGCAGAAGGAGCAGCCGCTCCCGTTCAACGAGCACCTCTCGTTCAAGGACGCCAAGGAGCAGCTGCTCGAGAACTTCGAGCGCGAGTACATCACCCAGGTGTTGAAGCGGTGTGACGGCAACATCTCGCGCGCCGCCCGCGAGTCGGGCCTGCACCGCAAGTCGGTCGAGCGGCTGGTGAAGAAGTACTCGCTCGACGCGCGCGCCATCAAGCAGGGCGCCGGGTAGCGCTGGCCCGGGCGCGCCTGCCGAACGAACGAACGATGAGCTCCCGACGGGACTCGAACCCGCACCGTCGGACATGAAGCAGGCCTTTGGGAAAACGCGCTTCCCCGACGGAACGTTCTCCACACCCCGTCAGGTGCATCCGCAACCTCGGTGCCCGCACCCCACACCCGCTCTTCACGACGCGGTAGCAGGTCGTCCAACGCCCTTGTGGGGACCGGTGGGTCCGTTTTCCGGTGCTCTGCCGACTTGAGCCACGGGAGCGTGGAAGGCCGACGAAGGGCGCCGGCCCGCCTGACGGAGCCACAGACGACGAAGGCCTCCCCCGGCGTGCTGCCGAAGGAGGCCTTCCCCGTGGCGATGAAGCCTCTTCGTGGGAGGTCGTGGCGTTACCCACGCGTCTCGCTCTTCAAGCGATCGACCCCCACGTAGAAGTGCGTCTGGGCCGCCTTGCCCATGTCCTTGAGCGCCTCGAGCTCCTTCACCCGCACCAGCGAGGGGTTCTTCGCGAGCAGGTCGGCGAGGGCCTGGTCGAGCTCGAGCTTCTTCTGCTGGTTCTCCAGCGCCGTCGTCGCCTCGACGGTCGAGACTTCGGCGCGCGACTTCGCGTCGAGGGTGGCGATGTCGGCGCGCGACTTCGCCGCGATGAGGTTCGCCTCGGCCTGGCGCTCCGTCTCGATGACGCGGTTCATCAGCTCCCGCAGCTGCCCGGGGAAGATGATGTCCTTCACGTCGGCCCGCAGCACGGTGACGCCGAACTGCATCGCCGGGCCCGAGATGTCGGCCTGAATCGCCTCGGACAGCTCGTTGCGGTCCTTGAGAATCTGGTCGAGCGACCGCGTGGCCAGGAAGCGCCGCGCCGAGAGCTGCACGTCTTCGTACAGCCGGTCCTCGTAGTTGGTGACGTTCAGCACCGCGGCCTTCGGGTCGGTCACCCGGAAGGACACCAGGAGCGACAGCCGCACCGACACCTTGTCGGCCGTGAGGATTTCCTGGTTCTTGATGGTGGTCGAGCGCTCGCGCAGGTCGACGAGCTCGACGGTCGGCTTCGGGCCGAAGAAGCGGCCCACGGTGTGGCGGCCGGCCTCGAGTGCGCGCGTCAGCTTGCCGTCCTCGAAGAGCAGCCCGGTGAAGCCCTGCTTGATGGTGATGGTGGTCTTCATGATGAACCTCGAGACGACGAAAGAAGGAGGGGCGGAGCGCGATGGACACCCGACGTGAAAGGACGGGTTGGTCGACCAGATGACGATGGCAAGGCCAGTCCCTCTGGAGGGAGTCGACCGCTTTCCATGGTGCCAGCGCCCGAAACGCCCCGCGCGAGGAGACGGACCGGGCCGCGCAGGTCTGACGAGGCGCCCTTTTAGCGGATGACGCGGGTGACGATGCGCCAGCGGGTCTGCGGCGCGCAGCGCTCCTGCCAGGTGACGACGAGGGCGTCTTCAATGAACGCGAGGTGCGGCCATGCGGCCTCGCAGAAGAGGTCGAGGTCGAGCGGCGGTTGGGGGCTGGGGAAGCCCACGCGCGGGGGCCCGTTGAAGTCCGTCATCGACGACGAGCCTGCGTTCGGGGTCACCAGGAGCCGGACGTCTCCGTCGATGGAGGCGGCCACCACCACGAGTCCGCCACGCGACACGGCCGACCACCCCTGCAGGCTCTGCGTCGAGACGAGCGTCGAGGGCGAGCCGAAGCGGTCGAGGCGAACCAGGAAAAGCCTCGGAGCGGCGGCGCGCTCGACGACGACGAAGGACAGCTCCTGGGTGCAACTGGCGCAGGTCTGGGCCTGCGTGGTGAGCCCTGTCATGCGCAGCACGTCGGTCAACGTGTAGCCGATGCCGACGCCGGTGAAGTTCGAGGGCGCGCTGCGCACGTAGCTCCTCAGCGTTCGGCTCGGGCCGACCGCGAGGGCGACGTAGTCATCGTCGCTGCGCGCGAGGGTTCCGGCGCTGACGACGCCCGCGTCGATGACCGTCTCGTAGGGCACGAAGGCGCCGGCCGTGAAGTTGTCGAGCAAGACGACACCTCCGTCGACGCGCAGCTGCTGGAAGGTGTCGCCCACCTGGAGCGGTGTTCCCTCGAGCACCACGGCCGGCTGCCAGGTGCCCGCGAGGTTGCGCTCGGCGACGACCGAGCCGGCGATGCCGCCGTCGACCGGAGACTCCAGCACGACGAAGAGCGAGCCGCGCGCGTAGAAGCTGCGGGTGCCATCGAAGGGTGCGCCCGTCGGCGTGAGGCCCGCGAGCGGCTGCGCCTGGAAGGTGAGGCTGCAGGCGGGTCCACAACCCGCGTCGGTGACGAGCGGGTCGAACGCGGGCGCACGGAGCAGCGAGGTGCCTTCTCGTGCGAGCAGCTCGAACGGGGCCGGGGCTGGCGTGGCGGTGCTCCACCGCGCGAACTCGTCGAAGGGCACCGGACCCATCGACGCGATGACGGGGCGTGGGTCGGCGTAGTCCGCGCTCGAGACCCAGGGGCCGAGCCACTCGGCGTCGACGGGCGTGGAGCCGGTCGGCCCCACCACCAGCCCCGTGGCCACGTTCCGGCTGGTGGCGAAGTCGGCCACGGTGACCCCGAACGAGCCGCACGTGCTCCCTGTCGAGATGCGGTCGCGTGGCACGACGAGCCCCGCGGTCGTCCCCACGACGGGCAGGAGCCTTGGGCCGTAGGGGACGGTGGGCGTGCAGCCGCCGAGGTTGATTGGGCCGCCGAACTGCGACTGAACCGGCTCCGAGAAGCGCGCCACCCACCCGAAGGGGCTCAAGCGCGGGCCGGTGACGCTGATGGAGCGCAGCTCTGGCGGCGCCCCGTCGAAGAGCGTGAGGTTCGTCGTCGCCGTCAGCAGCATCGGGTTGAGCGGCGGCAGGCCCATCGCCGTCATCGTGCAGCTGAAGACGCGCGGCGGCCCGATGATGGTGGGCGCGACGACCTGTGGCGTGAGCGTGGTGGCGTCGGCGAGCGGCAGCGACGGTGTGCAGCTCCACGAGAGCGCTGGCGTCGCCGTCGCAGGCGTCACCACACCGCGGAACGTGACGATGGGTGGCACGGGGCCGACGGTGATGGACTGGTTCACGCCCGCGTCGATGCTCCAGTTGTTGGGGTTGCTCCCGCGCACCTGAAAGCTCCGTCGGAACGGGAGCGAGGTAACGCCGACGCTGTTCGTCACCCGCAGCTCCACCGAGGCGAGCTCGTCTGGCGCCATGAACGCGAGGGGCCGGAACGTCACCGTGGCGCTCCCCCCGTCGGCCACGAAGGACTGCACGAAGCCGGACGAGCTCCAGTCGTATTGCACCAGCGGCAGGCCTCCGTCGTCGAACGAGGTGCTCTGCAGCGTGACGGTCTGGCCGCCCGCGACGAGGCCGCCGTCAGGCGTGAAGCGCGCCACTGGAGTGCTGCTGACGGCCACGACCGCCACGGCTTGATTGGTGCTCAGCTGGCCCGACGTCGGCTCGGTGACGGTCAGCAGGAACTCGAGCAGCGTCGCGGTGCCCGGCGCGGTGAACGTCGGGTCTTCGGCGGTGAGCGAGTCGTTGTCGCTCAGCGTCACCGTGGGGCCTCGAAGCTGGGTCCACCGATAGCGGAGCGGGAAGGCGCCCGTGCTGCCGCTGCCGTCGAGGCGAACGAGGGCACCGGGCGCGACGACTTGAGCCGGACCCACGACAGCGAGGGGACGAGGGACACCGCCGGCCGTCCCGCCCGCAGCGCCACCGGCGGTGCCACCTCCAGCGCCACCCGCGGTGCCTCCGGCCGTTCCGCCTGCTGCGCCACCAGCGACTCCACCCGCAGCGCCACCGGCGATTCCACCCGCGGCGCCACCTGCGACTCCACCCGCAGCGCCACCGGCGACTCCACCCGCAGCGCCACCAGCGACTCCACCCGCGGCGCCACCAGCGACTCCACCCGCGGCTCCACCCGCAGCGCCACCGGCGGTGCCACCGGCCATGCCGCCGCCAGCCCCTCCATCGGGAGCCGTGGGTCCCCCGTCGAGCGGGGCCGCTGAGCCGGAGCCCGCCTCCATCACCAGCACGCCCACGTCGCTCCGGCCCGAGGCGAGGCCCACGTTCGGGACGAAGAGCGGCCGTCGGTCCGCCCGGGAGAGCGCCAGGGCGTAGACCCCGGGTGTCAGCCCCTCGAAGGTGAAGCGGCCCTCGGCGTCGGTGCGGGCCTCTCGCTCAGAGCCGGCCGACGCGGCGCGCACCGTCACCTCACCCAGCGGAGCCCCCTCGGGAGACTCGACGCGCCCCGAGAGGCCGAGCGGCCCGGGCGGAATGGGCGACAGCACCACCGGCGCCAGCCGAAACTCGGCGCCCGCGCTCACCTCGGCCGAGGTGCTCTCGTCGCGAAACCCCGGCGCCAGGGCCGTCACCACCAGCGGCCCCTCGGGTACGCCCGCCAGCGTGAAGGTGCCGTCGTCGGCCGTCCAGGTGAGCTGCGGCAGCTGCGGCAGGAAGACGGCGATGCCCCCGTGCCCGCTGCCGGCCGGGCGGCCATCGCCTCGGCGCGCCGTTCCCACGACGGTCGCGTTCCGGCCGAGCACCACCTGGCCCAGGTTCACGTCCTTCCCGAAGCCGGCGTTCACCTGCTCGAGCTGCATCGTGCGGGTGCGGTCGGCGGCACCATCGCCATCGACGTCGTATGAGAACAGCAGGCGGCCCGTTCGGGCGCGCAGCCCGGAGAGCACCACGGCACCCTCATCGTCGGCGGTGGCCTCGAGCGTGGTGCCCGACAGCCGCACCACCGCGCCCCTCGCCGGCACGAAGCCGTCCCGGTGCGCGACCGCCGTCACGAGCGTGGCGCGCACCGTGCCGGGCTGCCTGACCACGGGCGGCGGCAGCGACGTGTCGACGCACGCCGTGAGGGTGGCGAACACCAACGCGGCGGGAGCGGAGCGACGGAGCCATGCCATGGCTCACCATGACGCGCCCCTGTACGAGATGGAACGACGAGCTTCACTCCCTCTTTTCGAGCGACTTCGCGCGTCGCGGCGAGGGTAAGACGGCAGGTATGGGCCGACTCCGGCGTGTCTCGCCACGAGCGCGCATTCTCGACGCGGCGCTCAAGACGTTCGGCGCGCACGGCGCGATGGGCTCGAGCGTGCAGGCCGTCGCCGACGCGGCGGGCATGAGCAAGCAGGCCGTGCTCCACCACTTCCCCACGAAGGACCGTCTGCGCGACGGGGTGTACGAGCTGCTCGCCGAGCGCTTCCGCGAGCAGCTGCCCGGCGTGGCCACCGAGCTCGTCAGCCGCTCCCACGACCGCTACCGGGCCCTCATCGAGCTGGTGCTGGAGCGCTTCGACGAGAACGAGGCCCCTTTCCGGTTCCTCGCCTTCGAGCTGCTCGAGCGCCCCGCCGCGGTGCTCTCGTGGCTCAAGGCCGAGGCCGCGCCCTGGCTCGGCCTCATCAAGGGCGTCGTCGAGCAGTCGAAGGACTTCAAGGACGGCTTCGACCCCGAGGCCCACGTCGCGGTGCTGGGGGCGATGATGCTCACGCAGAGCGCGCTCGTGCCCCGCACGGACCCCCGGTGGCGTCGGCGCATGAAGAAGGCCGTGCTGCGCGCCATGCACCTGAGCAGCCACCTCGACCCCGTGACCACCCGGCGTCGGTGACCCCCGAGGGTGCGGCTGGCGACGCCCGACACCACCGCAGGACCACCTCTTCACGCGCCCCCCGGCTCGTCGCGCGAGTTGCCGAACGGTCGCCTTCTCCTTACCATCTGGTAAGCCATGTCGACGCCCGCTCCCCTGCCGCCGCACCTGCCCCGCTGGCCCCTCCTCGGTCACCTGCCCCGCATGCGCAGCGACGGCATGCTGCGCCTCATGGACGACTCATGGCGCGAGCTCGGTGACGTCTTCAGCATGGACGCGGGCGTGCACATGGTGGTGGTGGCGCACCCCGAGGGCATCAAGCGCGTGCTGGCCGGCCACGCGAAGAACTACGTGAAAGGGTCGACGTACGACGGCGTGCGGCGGGTCATCGGCAACGGGGTGCTCGCCCTCGAGGGCGATGCGTGGAAGTCGCGGCGGACGCTGATGAACCCGGCCTTCCACCGGGCGGCGCTGGGCCGGCTCACCGAGGCCATGGCGCAGACGGGCCAGCAGGCCTTCGACGCGATGATTCAGCGCCACGGCGGGCGCTTCACCGTGGACGCGCACCGCGAGATGGTGAAGCTCACCCTCGACGTGGTGACGGTGGCCCTCTTCGGGCGCGAGCTGCTGGGCTCTGCCGACATCTCGTACGAGGCCCTGGGCGCGGCGCTCGAGCTCGTCAGCGAAGAGGGCAACGGCTTCGTGCTGCCGAAGTGGGTGCCCACGCCCGGCAACCGCAAGTTCCACCGCACGATGGCCGAGGTCGAGGGTGTCATCTACCGCGTCATCGAAGCGGGGCGGCGGCGCCCGGCCGGAGACGGCACGCTCCTGTCGATGCTCATCCACAGCGTCGACGCCGAGACGAACCGGCCCCTCACCGACGCGGAGCTGCGCGACGAGATCTTCACCCTCTTCGTCGCCGGCCACGAGACGACGGCGCTGACGTTGACGTGGCTCTTCACCCTGCTCGAGGGCCGCGGCGACGTGCTCTCGGCCATGAAGGAAGAGGTCGACCGGGTGCTGGGGGCTCGCGAGCCGACCTTCGAGGACTACCCGAAGCTGCCGTACCTGCGGCAGGTGGTGGACGAGACGCTGCGCCTGCGCGGGCCCGTCGCGATGACGGCGCGCAACGTGGTGGCCGACGACGAGGTGATGGGCCGGCGGGTCCGCGCCGGGGACGTGGTGATGCCGTATTTCTATGGCGCCCACCGGCACCGGGACTTCTGGCGCGACCCGGACCGCTTCGACCCGACGCGCTTCTCGGCCGAGCAGTCGCAGGGCAGGCATCCGTGGAGCTACCTGCCCTTCTCTGCCGGCCAGCGGGTGTGCATCGGCAACACGTTCTCGCTCGTCGAGACGGTGGTGCTGCTCGCGCAGCTCGTGCGGCGCTTCGACGTCGAGGTGGACGCCTCGGTGCGCGAGGTGCAGCCGGTGGCCCAGGTGACGGTGCGGCCCGACCGCCCGGTGATGGTGACGCTGGTGCCCCGGACGCCGCAGGCCTGAAGCGGGCGTTCCAGGGCGCCCGCGGGAGGTCCAGGTCCTCCCCAGCCGCGAGGCACACGCTGGTCAATGACCGGCCTCGCGCACGCCCCGATGATGGTCTTGAGGTGTTCGGGCGCGCGGTTGGCGGGCTCATGAGGGCAGCCCTCCTACCGAACGCGTCGAGGCGGGCGGGGCTCACCTGCGAGTGACGTGATCCTCCCGTCCGCAGCGATTGCGACAGTCCGGTGCGGGGGCCGTCGTGTCTGCAGAAACCGCGGAACCTGCCTTGGAGCGCCAGCCGCCCGCGCTGGCGCGGGCAGCGCTGGGCGGCTCGAGGGTGGTGGTCTTCGGCGGTGGGCCTCTGAGCGACTCGTCGGTGTGGGCCTTCGATGGGTCCCGCTGGTCGACCGCGGGTTCCGCGTTCGGCGGCTTGTTCGGCGGCGGCATGACGTTCGCTTCGATGCGTGGTCGGCTCGTCCTCTTCGGCGGGCAATCAATGGGTCAGGTGTCGGGCTCCACGTACGAGCGCGGGGCCAGCGGTCCGTGATCACCGTCGTGGCCCAGGGCTTCGTGGGTGGCGGAGAGAACTGACGCCAGGCCTCGGGCGTTGACGCTTCGAGGGCCGTCGCGACGACGGGCGGGTCCGGCGACGACTCTGCCCTTCGGCGCTCGGAAACCTGCGCAGGTTCGTCGGGCTCGACCGGCGGCAGCGGTTCGTCGGAGAAGCCCGGCGCTGACCGTGTGACTCCAGGCACGGCTCGGCTAACCTGTCGCTGTGTTGATGCCCGAAGACGTCAGCCACCAACAGCTCGAGCGACAGGCTGCGCTCTGGCGGGCCATGAGTCCCGAGGCGCAAGCGCGCGCTGCGAGACAGCAGTGGCTGAGCGGCCGTCGCGCGGCAGCGCTGTCCATCCGCTCACGCTACCCCGAGGCCAGCGAAGCGCTGGTTAGCTGGCTGCTCAACGCCATGTTCGTCGGTGATGAAGCAGCGACCCGGCTCTACGGCCCGCGTCCCGAGCGATGAGCCCTCTCGACGGCTACGACATCGCCGTGTTGGTCGCGCAGGCCTTCGAGCGCATCGGGGTCGATTACTTCCTCGGTGGGTCGATGGCGTCCTCCCTCCAGGGGCCTCCGCGCTTCACGAATGACATCGACTTCGTCGCGAACCTCCGTGCGCATCACGTTCAGGACCTGAAGACTGTGCTCGGCGCGGACTTCGAGGTCGATGAAGTCGCGCTCCTCGAGTGCGTCAAGTCTCGGCGGTCGTGGAACATCTTTCACACGCCCACCGCGACGCGAATCGACCTGTTTCCTGTGGGGCCGAGCGAGTTCGATGTCGAGGAGCTGATGCGAAGGCAGCGCCGTGACCTTGGTGACGGCCGCTCGCTCTTCGTGAAGAGCCCGGAAGACACCGTGCTGCGCAAGCTGGACTGGTATCGGCGTGGCGGCGAGGCCAACGGCCAGCAGTTCCGCGACGCCGTTGGTGTGCTCCAGTTCCAGGGAGCGGCTTTGAACCAGCGCTACCTCGACGTCTGGGCCCCGAAGGTGGGCGTCGTCGAGCTGCTCGCGAGAGCGAGGGCAGCGGCGTTCGGGTGATGATGAATGGCAAATGCCAGATGCCGAGGTCGACTCGATGGCCTTCACCGCGAGGGCCGAGGCGCGCATCACCTCGGCACGGTGTTCCCGTCGCCGAGGTTGACACGCCGGGCGGCGGTCTCCATGCGTGCAGGCGTCGCTGAGGCCCCACGAGACAGACGGGGCCCGAGGCAACACGGGCGCGGGGCCCGGCGACGTTTGATCGGCGATTGTGGCGTTTCGGGTCGGCGGTCAGCCGTCGATCGTCACGTGGGGCATCGAGGCGCGCAGCCGGTCGAGCTCGTTCCGCTCGATGGGGTTCGCGAACAAGACGATGTTCCGAAGGCGGGGGTGGGCGGCGAAGGCCGAAGGCAACGAGGTCAGCCGATTGTCGTCGAGCCAGAGCTCTTCGAGCGCTTCGAGCTCGGCCACGAACTCCGGGAGGGACGTGAGGGCCGCGCTCTGAATCGCGAGCCGGCGCACCCGCCGAAGCGCTCGCGCCGACTCGGGCAGCGCGGCGAGTGGCGAGCCCGCGATGCGCAGCCACTCGATCTCGCACGACCCGAGCAGCTCGAACACCGCGCTCCAGTCCCAGGTGGGCTGCGCGCCCGCATCACTTCGTGATGGCAGCGCGCCGAGCTCGAGGTACGAATGACCTTCGACGCCAGGCCGGTCCGGTCTGCAGGCGCACACCAGCAGAGTCAGCACGACTGTGCTCCATGGACCAACCCGCAGGCCGATGGACGGAACGCTCACGTCGTCATCATGCGCCAGCCTGCTCCGCTGGGCGAATGGGCCTTCATCGACGAAGCGCTCCTTCCGGTGGCCCACGAGCAGCCCGTCGAACTCGACGACCAACCAACCCCGCGCTGATTCCGCGGAACGCGCTGTGATGCTCGCGGCGATGACCTGTTCGACCACTTCGTCCCGGTCTCGACGGAACGCCCTGCGCCAGCCTCCATCGTCCGCCGCCGAGCGGACCTCGAGGTGCAGTCCGCCATCAGCCTCCGGAGCCACTGTTTCTCGAAGAGGGTCTGGCCGAGGGGCTCGGCGACGAAGCCGTCAGCTGCGCGGGTGACGACGAGGTGCTCGCGGTTCACCTTGCCCGACGGAATCGTCAGCTCGCAGTGGAACCCTCGGCCGACACTCGATGAGGCGGACGCACGCCGGGTCATTCTCGAAGCACCTCTCGAGTGTGCGAGGTCGCTCCTGCGCATCGACCCGCGCTGGGCACTCCATGCCTGCAACCGATTCAGCGTCGGGACCGAGAATGACCGGTCGGAGGGGCAACCGCTGTGTGATGCGTCCGGCGCCCTGCGTCGCGACAGCGTCAGCCCCGGGCCCAGGCCGAAGCGTGGTTGCAGGCCAATGGGCTGGCCGACGCTGGCGTGGACCTCTCCGGGTGCGACGGCTGGCTCACCGAACGACCTGGCCCGCCGGTCCTCGAGCCCGTCGTACTCAAGGCCCCACCGCCGTTGCCGCTGCAGTCGGGATGTGCCGAGGCGCCAGGCATGGCCATCGTTGCGACAGTGCTCAGCCTCGCCTGCACGAGGCGCCGCGCACGACCGGAGGTCATTCGTTCGCGGTGATCGTTTCAGTCACCCAGCTTCGGCCACGCCTTCGAGACGTCACCCTTCGCCAGGCGCTGGCGGTCGACGAAGAACGAGAGCGGCTCGGCGTCACCGAACTCCATGCCGCTCTGGGACTCTCCAGAGAGCTGAAGGAGCAGCTGCGCGCTGGCGGGCACCTCGGCGTCGTAGCCATGGTCGCGAAAGCCGAACACCTTCGGCAGCGGCGTCTGCGCGACGAACACCTTCTCCTCGTAGGCCGCGAGCGCGCGTCCCTTCAGGGCCTTCGTCAGCACCGCGTTGGTAGGCGACGGAAGGCTGAGGCTTTCGTGCAACGTCACCTCGCACGCCTGGAAGTTGACGTCCTCGAAGTCCGCGGCCGAGGTCGCCGCGACGTAGTCGTTCCCCGTGGGCATGGGGACCGGCGTGTGCGGCGAGTGCTCCCACGGCTGGAGGCTGACGATGGCGGCGTCGGCCTTCGCGTTCCCCGTCGAGACCGGGCCGAGGGCCGTGGGCATCACGTTTCCGAAGAGTGGGTCTTTGGGATAGGTGGCGCACCGTACCCACCGAACGAGGGCCCACCCGTCTCGAACCGCCGCGTGGGAGGCGGGAGGGCCCATCCGCCGTCGGCCTCCGGTGGAACGACCGCGCGCCTGCCTCCCATGGCGTCACGGCGTGCCAGAGACGATGCCAGACGGTCCAGCCCGCTGGAGCCCCGTCTCGAGGCGCACCGACTGCACCGTCCACCTGACGCGTTCATTGGCTCGAAGGGGGCGGCCCAGCCCCTGAGTCACGAACCCTCTGACTCGCGATTCGGTTGGCTCGGCGGCGACGCGCATCGACAAGGCCCACCGGCGCTGGGTCGGCTCGGCCCGCAAGTCGTCAAGCGTGAACGCCCAGCCAGCATCACTCTCGAGTTCGACCCACGCGACCTCCACCGGGGCAGGTCCGATGAAGCGAGGGAAACAGGCCACCGGCCAGGCCCGCTCGAGGCCCGCGAAGCCGGTGACGACCTGAGCGATGAGCAGGGCTCCCGCCATCAGGAGTGGCACCACCGCCGCCCGCGCCGACGTGGGTCTGGCTGGAGGCCCAGACGAGAACCATCGATGCCAGGGCACGAACGCGACGAAGAACACCGCCAACGAGGAAAAGTGGATTCCCAGCACGGCCTGAACCGCGGCGTGGAAGCCGACCGCGACCACCGCGCCGACAGGGCGAAGGCGCCGCAGGCTGAACAGCACGGGTGCCGCGAGCTCGAACAGCACGGTTGCCACTCCGCCGGCCTTCACGACCACGGCGGGCAGCGCGAGCGGCTCGAGGCCTGCGTGGAAGCGTTTCCACGCGACGAGTCGTGCCAGGCCATCGAGCCAGGCCGTCCCTTCGAGCGCCTTGAAGAATCCTGGAAAGAAGTACACGAGCCCGAGCGAGAGCCAGACGGCCCGCACCGGCACGCCGTACGCGAGCGAAGGTGGCGAAGCGGTCGCCCGGCCCCGCCACGCGTCGACCGACCATGCGTCACCCGAGGGCCCCGAGGCGACCAGCGCCATGAACCAGACGAGGTGATGGGTGTGGAGGACCGGCCCGACGTGCTGCGGCACGCCAAGCAACCAGACCAGCGCCAGCGCCGCGACCGCCGAGGCCCAGCGCGTGAGCACGCCCAGGGCCGTGAGGGTCGTCCCCACCAGCACGACCGAGAGGGCCAGTCGGGCTGCTCCGGGAGAGGGGGGAAGCAGCGCTGAGACCGCGACCCAACCGGGAGGGGCCGCCGTGGCCGCCGAGGCCCAGCGCGACGCGTCCCAGACGTCAGCGCTGAAGAGCACGACCAGCGAAACGACGATGCGGAGCGCCGCGAGGTCGACCGCGTGGCCGACCGCCCACTGACGAACCGTCGTCACCCCTCGAGTCGCTGCGTGAGGTGCGGGACCGGGTCGAGCCCGCGCGCCGACAAAGGCGCGAAGACGGCCCGAAGCATGGCCTGCCGTGCCAGGAGCCGGTAGCTGTTCGACTCCATCCAGCCGAGGCGCTGGTCATCACCTTCGAGGTCCGAGGTGGGCAGACGACGCCACCCCTGGATGATCGAGTCGATGGTGAGCGCCGCCTGGCGCGCCAGATGGAGCCGGTCGGCTGCGTCGTGTCCCTCGAGCGCCCAGTCCAGGTACAGCCAACCGAACGCGCCATGGGCAGCCTCATCCTTGACGATTCGCGCGAGGACGGCGCGGATCAACGGCTGGCGGGCGGCGTGCCACGAGCCACGCAGAATGGGAATGCTCAGCGCCTCACCAACGCAGAAGTTCCGCACCACCAGCTCGCTCGCGCGCAGGAGGGGCGTGAGCTCTTCGCGAGGAAGGGCGATGAGGCGGTCCGGGTCGTACGTGAGGGGAGCGCCGCCGCCCAGCAGCTGCGTGAGCCTTGAGCAGAGCTCGACGTGCACCATCTCATCGAGGGTGAAGCGGCTGGCCATCGCCACGAGATCGATGGGGGCACGCGCAGCGACGAGGGCCTGGAGCGTCGCCGCGCACGCGGCCCCCGTGCGATGTTCCTGAAAGGCGGCCTCGGTCCACGTCGACCGCGCGGTCCGAATGGCCATCGGGCTCGCGCGCGAGAGGTCGAAGTCATGCCACGGCAGATTTTCGACGTCTGGCCTGAGTTGGCGGTACCGGCGCTCGACGGCGCCGCCGTACATGGAGAGTTCGAAGAGCGCTTCGCGCCGACTCATGGGCCGCCGTCGGCCCCGCCATCTCGAGAGGGACCACCATCGGCCACGCCAGCGTCGGCCTGGGTCGTGTCCGGTGGACAGTCTCCGAACTGCTCACACGGAGAGCACGAGACCCCGCCGTCTGGGCACCGGGGGGGCACGAGGTTTCCAGAGGTGAGGAAACACGAGGCGCCGAAGCTGACGGCGGCGACGCCGATGGTCGCGACCAACAAGGGCCGTGCAGTCCGCTTGCGAGGTTGAGCCATACGTTGGGACTTTGCCCGAGAAGCGGCCGCGCTCCAACAGGCAGACTGTTGGCCCTCATCGCCACCGTGCCACCGCTCAGCTCGTCGGGACCAGCGCGGCCTTCCCCCGCTTGCCCTTCGGCGGGTCGGGCTTGCGGGGCGGCGTGGCGAAGGACTCGAGCTTCGCGTGGTCGAGCTCCGGGCCAGGCGCGCCAAAGGGAAGGGCGTCGAGTTCGGCGGAGTCGGCACGCGCGGCGCGCTTCTCGGGGCGCAGGTGGTTGAGCGCGATGCGCCCCGCGGCCATGCGCAGCCACGCCACCAGTGGACCGCGGCCCGAGGAGGCCTCGAGCGATTTTGATTCGACATCCAGGCGGGTGCGCAGCGCCTGCTTCACGTCGTCGAGGAAGGCGGGGGCGTCATCGAGGCGACGCACGACGGCGTCGACCTTCGGGAGAAGCTCGCGCTCGAAGCGCTCCACCGCGGCAGGCTCGCGGCGGGCGAGCGGCCGTGCGAACTCCCGGTCATCCGAGAAGTCGCTCGTGCGAAGTGGACCTTCAGTTCGCACAGCGTGGGTGCGTTGGTCGGTCGAGCCAGAGACACTGGAGCTTCTGCGAACGCCTCGACAGAGGGCTTCGAGCGACCCGTCAGACGCCGCAGGACCTCAGCGCAGAACCGGGTGATGACCGCTGCGCGTCACCACATCGTGACCCACCCGGTGGCCCGCTCGATGCGGGGCCTCCACTACGCTGGGCCTCGTGGCGCAGACGCTCGACCTGCTCGCCGACGTGGCTCGGCAGCTCTCCTCGCTCAAGCTCCCGGCCGAGGTGCTCGAGCTGGTGGTGTCGCGCGCGGCCACGCTGCTGGGCACCGGCCGGGTGAGCTTGCGGGTGCTCGACCCCTCGGGCACGCGGCTCGTCACCACGTACCGCGCCGGGCAGCCGCTCCACTGGTATGGCGACGAGCGGTTTCAGGTCGGCCAGGGCCTGGTGGGGTGGGTCGCCGGCCACCGGCAGCCGCTGCGCAGTGGAGACGCCGAGGCCGACCCCCGCTTCGAGCCACGCCCCGGCAAGAAGGAGCCGATGGGCTCGTTCCTCGGCGTGCCCCTCTTCATCGGAGAGCGCGTCATCGGCGTGCTCTCGTCCACCGACCCCTCGAAGGACTTCTTCACCCACGAGCACGAGGGGCTCCTCACGGTGCTGGCCGCGGTGTGCGCGCCCTACGTCGAGGTGGCGCGCCTCAGCCGCCTGGCGCACGTCGACCCGCTCACCGGCGTGCTCAACCGGCGAGGCCTCGACGTCGAGCTGGCGCTGGCCTTTCAGGACGAGCGGCGCCCCTGCGTGGTGATGGTGGACGCCGACCGCTTCAAGTCGGTGAACGACCAGTGGGGCCACGCCGCCGGAGACGACGTGCTGCGCCGCCTCGCCGAGGTGCTGGGCGGGGTGGTGCGCGCCGACGACGCGGTGGTGCGGCTGGGCGGTGAAGAGTTCCTCCTGGTGCTGCACGAGCTCGAGCTGGCCCAGGCGGTGCGCGTCGCCGAGCGCGCCCGCGAAGAGCTCGCGGCGACGGACATCCGGGTGCCCGGAGGCAGCCTGCGGGTGACGGCGTCGTTCGGCGTCGCGCGCCGGCGGCCGCACGAGTCCCGCGACGAGGTGGTGGCGCGGGCCGACGCGGCGCTGCTCGCGGCCAAGCGCGCCGGGCGAAACCGCGTCGAGGTCGAGCCCGACGACGTCGTCACCTGAGCGAGGGCCAGGTCGCCTGCCTCCTCACCCGAGTGGATGGCATGCACCACGCTCCAGGGTGCTCGAGCGCGGGTGTCCAGAACCACGGGTCGTCTTCGTTCGGGGCCCTGTGAGGCTGCGCTCGACGAGCAGCAGGCTCCGCGTGCTGTTGGCTTCAGAACGTGGCCAGGGCTGCGTCTCACGGCCCTCGTCACTGGCAGGGCCGAGGGAGCCCACCGTGCGTGCGTGCTCGCCCGGCATCATCGCCACATGCCGCACCTCTCGCACCCACCTCCCGAGCCACCCATCTTGAAGGACTGGCATGTATGTCATACGCTTCGTATGACATGACCATCCGAATCAACGCCCGCATCGACGCTGACCTGAGCCGGCAGCTGGACGTATTGCGCCGACGCACGGGTCAAACCCTGACCGAGGTCATCGAGGCAGCGCTCCGCACGTGGACCCATGAGCAGCTCAAGAAGCGGCCCTCTGCCGCAGAGGTGTTCGCGTCGACCGGCTTCATCGGATCAGGCGCTGGACCGCGTGACCTGGCCCGAAACGCGAAGAAGTACCTCGCTGAGTCGCTCGAGAGAAAGGCGTGATCATCGCCGATACGGGCTTCTTCGTCGCGCTGGCCAACCGAGCCGACAGGGACAACGAGGCCGCCGTGAAGGCGCTCGGCAAGCTCCGCGAAGGGCTGGTCACCACCTGGCCGGTGGTGACCGAAACGACGCACCTGCTTGGGACGCGCCCCGGCACGCCTGCCCTGCTGGCGTGGGTTGCGAGCGCGCGGTCCGGCGCGTTCGACATCTTCGAGCTGAACGCGGGTCATTGGCCCCGGCTCGAGGGGTTCATGAAGCACTACGCCGACCTGCCGATGGACCTTGCTGACGCGTCGCTCGTGCTGCTGGCCGAAGAGCAGAACGACGGGCGAATTCTGTCGACCGATCGCCGCGACTTCCGGACGTACCGGTGGAAGAAGCGAAAGCCGTTCAAGAACCTCCTGGACCTCGGCGACTGAGGCCTGGCGCTCTCTCGATCGCCAGTGAGGGCTTTCATGTACATCGGGGGTGAAGACGCCATGGGAGATGGTGCGCCGGGGTCGAGCGGGTGAACGCCAGGCCGTCTGGTTTTCGCAGTGAAATCGGGCATCTGGCCGCCACGACAACCCGGGTTGGGCCATGTGCGACAATGCAGGCACTCCCGCCGTCGACTCGAGGTTCACCGTGACCGTCAAGCTCTCGGCGAACGCCGACGCCGCCTCCATCGCCTCCGCCTGGCGCAAGGAGGTGCTCGAGCCCGCGGCGAAGGCGCTGGCCGGGCGTGACGGGCGGTTGAGCGCGAGCGAGGTGACGAGGCTGTCGCGGCTGACGGGCCTGGCCGCGCTCGCGAAGGACAACGTGGCCGACGTCTTCGACCTCGCGAAGAAGCCGGGCGCGAAGTCGGTGTCGGTGTCGGCCTTCCTCGCCGCGGGTGAGGCGATGGTGGCGGCCGAGGTGACGGCGGTGGCCGGCGCCGATGGGACGCTGAGCCGCGCCGAGTTCCAGGCGCTCAGCAAGCTGCAGGCCGACTTCTCGTTCGGCGGCGGCGCGACGGTGGAGTGGGGCGTCGTGTCGGACCTCGACAAGACCATCATTCCGCCCGAAGAGAACGGCGCGCACCCAAATCCGTACCCCGGCGTGTCGGCGCTGCTGCGCGAGCTCGAGTTCGGCAGCGGAGGCGCCGCCGGCGACGTCACCTTCGTCACCGCCCGCTCGCCCGACCGCGTGACGGACGTGCCGGACTACCTCGAGACGCACGGCGTGCCCGGCGGGCCCATCGAGACGGGCGTGGGCACGTCTCCCTTCGTGGCGCAGCGCGAGAAGGTGGCCGACATCGTCAAGGTGCTCGAGGCGAACCCAGGCCAGCGCTTCGTCTTCCTCGGAGACAGCTCGCACCGCGACCCCGAGGTGTACCGCGAGGTGCAGCGCCGTTTCCCCGACCGCGTCGCCGCCGTCATCATTCACCAGGTGACGCAGACGGTGAACCCGGCCCGCGTCGAGGGCCAGACGCTCGTCGAGAACTACGCCGTGGCGGCCGCCTCGCTCTCCCGCGCAGGCGTGCTGGACAAGGCGGCCGCGAAGCGCGTCATCGACTCCGCGCGTGCCGAGGGTCTCGCGTTGACGACGGCCGAGGCCCGCGCGCTGCTCGCGTGACGAGTCGGCGGCTCGTCACCGACAGGTGAGGAAGTCCATTCCGGGTGGCGGCGAGCACTCCGTCGCAGCCACGCAACACTCGGACAGGTCCGAGCACCGGTTGCCCGGCGTCATTCCGGCGGGCGTGCAGAGGCGATCGTTCTCGACCTGCAGCTCCGTGAAGCGCATGCCGCCACTCAGGCCGTACTGAGGGACCGCGGGGGGCAGCTCCATGAAGAAGGCCCCGCCGTCGAGGACAGAGACGAGCAGCCCGAAGCGCACGGCGTCCGCGCCCGGGGTGATGGTGATGGAGGACGCGGGCGTTCGCTGCGAGCAGTTCCGGGTCAGGGTCCAGCCCGAGGTGGCCGGCAGGTTGAACGTCAGGTTCATGCCGGCTTCCAGGAATCGTTGGGGGTCGGCGTTCGACGCCGTCTGCCAGGGCAGTGCACGCCCCACCATCTCGACACAGGCCGTGCCGCCATCGATACGAAGGGAGCCGCCGTCCGCCGGAAAGGCCGCCCAGGCGTTGGGGGCAGCGGTGAGCGGACCGCTCGTCTTCTGGAGGGGACCGAGCGAGGCCTGGATTCGATAGACGCCGACCCGCCGCGAGGTGATGGCGATGTTGGCCACCGACGCGTCGGCTGCGAACTGCGGGGGACTCGAGTTGCCGCAGCTCGTCGTCAGCGAAACACTGGGGCCGCCATCAGCTCCAGGGAGGGCCGGAGCGCCGTTGTCGAGGAGGAGGCTCAGCACGGGAGGCGTCGCGGCAGCGAAGACGAAGGGCTGACCGCCGAGTCGCGCCTGCAGCTGAACGACGATGCAGCTGAGCGGGGAGGTCGTCAGGTTCTGACGCCAGCCACCATCGGGCCAGAGGAGGTCATCAGGCTCCGGCGCCGCCCCGCCGGCCGTCGCTCCACCCGCCGCGCCGCCGGCCGTCATTCCACCCGCTGCGCC
>JANRKQ010000136.1:0-3137 GCA_033763395.1 Myxococcaceae bacterium | reverse complement strand
GCCAACAGCCCATTCAGCGCGCGCACCATCGTCGCGTCGACCGACTCCGTGCCCTTCCGGGCCTCTTTCTGCGACAGCGGGCCCAACACCAGCTTCCCGTCGTCGCGCACCACCCGCGCCGTCAACGTCGTCGAGCCGTTCGGGTCCTTCACCGCCGAGATGTGAAGCGCGTACAGCGTGCCGCCCAGCACCGCGAGCTTGCGCATGCACTCGTCCGACGTCGCGCAGTCCTGCCGCTTGAGATCCATCAGCGCCTGCGTCAGCGCCGAGCGCGCCGGCATCGACACCTGCGAGAGGCTCAAGAGTCGCCGGTACTCCTTCTGGAGCGTCTCGTTCTGCGCCGGCGTCACCTCACGCGTCAGCACCTCGATGGGGTGCGGCGTCAGCGTCGGCTGCTGCGCCACCGCGACCGACGACACCACCACAGCCAGCACCACGGACACGCGATTCACGAAGGCTCCCCTCGACACCGTCAGCGCAGGTACTTCTTCTCGAGCGCGTCGACCCGGCGGTTCACCGCCACGCAGTCGGCCTCGGTGCTCGCCTTCTTCGCGAGCTGCACCACCACGTCTTCATCGTCCTCGAAGCGGCCGAACAGGTCGGCGTCGGCCCGCTGCGCAACCGCCTGCTTGAGGCGGCCCAGATCCGTCTCGATGGCCCGCTTCCACTGCTCACTCACCACGCACTGGCCCGCCGGCGCCGCCTTCGGGAAGGCCTTCACCGCCACCGGCGTCACCTTCGCCAACGGGGACAGCTCGTCGACGAACCCCGCGTCCACCACTGGCACCTCGACCGCGACGAGCTCGGTGGGCTTCGGCTCGACCACCTCCGGGAGCGGCTTTGGCTCGACCGACGGCGCCTGCGCGATCGGCGCTGGTGGCTCGACGGGCGGCCGCGTCACCGCGTAGGCACCGCCCAGCAGGAGCAGCACCACCGCCGCGAGGGCGACCCACTTCCCCGTCGACGAGCCCTTCAGCTGCGAGGCGAGCTGATCGGTGTTGGCGGTCTGCGGCGTCACCCCGCTCGTCGCCTTCGCCTCGAGGCGCTTCTTCCCCGGCAACACGAGCGTCGCCGTCGGCCGCTTGCTCACCCGCGCGAGCTGCTGGAGCGACGTCACGCTCGTCGAGGCCTCGGAGAACGACGACGCCAGCGAGTCGAGCTCGGCCTCGACCGACCGCGCGCGCACCCGGTCCTCGCGGCGCTTGGCCATCATGCGCGAGAGGAGCTGATCGAGCTTCTCGAGGATGAAGCGCTCGCGCTCCGAAGAGGCCAGCGCCCCCGCCACGTCCATCAGGCTCGCCACCTCGTCGCGCTCGTGCGCCAGCCGCAGCTGCACGGCCTCGAGCATCACCTGGCTCGTCTCGGGCGGCAGACCCACGTCGTCGAGCAGCTTCAGCCGCTGCGCCTCCGTCAGCACCGCCGGCTCGAAGGGCGGCCGGTTGGCCACCATGTTGAAGAGCACGCCGCCCAGCGCGTACACGTCGTCGGTCGGGTGCGGCGGCATGTTCCGGTCGTGCTGCTCCACCGGGCAGTAGAGGGGGCTGCCCACCGGGTCGCTCGTGAGCGGCTTGCCCGCGCGCAGCGCGATGCCGAAGTCGATGAGCTTCACGTGGAGCCGCCCACCTCCCTCGGGCAGCTGCACCATGATGTTCTCGGGCTTCACGTCGCGGTGCACCAACTGCGAGCGCTCGAGATCCGACAGCGCGCCCGCGACCGCCTCGGCGATTCGAATCGAGGTGAGCAGGTCGATGCGCCCGATGAGGTTCGCGAGCGGCTGGCCGATGGCGCGCTCCATGACGATGGCGCGGCGCTCTTCGTCGAAGGCCAGCACGCGCACCACGTTCGGGCTCTGCAGCGCCACCAGCGTCTGCGCCTCTTCGAGGCCCTGGTCGGGGCTCGCCACCGTCTTCACCACCACCTCGCCGCCCTTGAGCGTGGTGTTGTCGGCCAGGTACGTCTCGCCGAACCCGCCTGCGCCGAGCGGCTCACGGACCCGGTAGATCTGCGCCACCAGCGTGCCGGGCGAAAGCTCAGCCATGGGAGGATCCCACCTCGTCCGCACGACCCCGGCGGAACGGAATTCCATTTCGCTTCCGGGGGGTTAGCGCCGGTGTCATCGAGGTCGCCCTCCAGCAGTGGGAGCCGGGGGTGACATACCAGCCGCGTCGAAGAGAGCGCAAAAACTCTCCCACGACTTTCGCGCGTCACCCGGCTACCCAGAGGGCCGTGATCCCGGCGTCTTCGGTTCGTGCGATGGCCCGCGCCGCCGGGTTCGACCTGGTGGGCCTCGCGCGCGCCGAGCCGATCCCGCCCGGGGTGCTCGGTGACTGGCTCGCGCAGGGCCACCACGCCGACCTCGACTGGATGGCCGAGCGCGTGGCCGAGCGGCTCGACGTGACGAGGCTCCTGCCGGGCGCGCGAACGGTGGTGTCGCTGGCGTGCAACTACTGGCACGGCGACGAGCCCGGGCCCATCGCCCGCTACGCGCGCGGCCGCGACTACCACGCCACGATGCGCGACCGGCTGCGGACGCTCCGGCGGAGCCTGCGCGAGGCCTTCCCCGGCGTGGCCGACTACGGCGCCGTCGACGCCAACCCGGTGATGGAGAAGGTGTGGGCGGTGCGCGCGGGCCTGGGCACGGTGGGGAAGAACGCGTGCCTCATCACGAAGGAGTTCGGCTCGTGGGTGGTGCTGGCCACGATGATCCTCGACGCCGAGGCCGACGCGTACGACGACGCGGCGAGTGGAGACGTCTGCGGCCGCTGCACGCTGTGCCTGACGTCATGCCCGACCGGCGCGCTGGTGGCCGACCGGGTCGTCGATGCGGGCCTGTGTCTGTCGTACCAGACGATCGAGAACGAGCAGCCCGTACCCGAGGCCCTGCGGAGCGCGATGCCGAACCTCGTCTTCGGCTGCGACGTCTGCCAGGACGTGTGCCCGCTCAACGCCACGCCCGTGCGAGCCGGGAGTCGCTTCGAGCCGCGGGCCGTGGCGCAGGCGACAGTGGCCCAGTTGGCCGAGATGACGCTGGCGCAGTTCGAGGCGTGGGCCCGAGGCATGGCCCTCATGCGCGCGGGCTACGACGGGCTGCGACGGAACGCGGCGTACGCCCTGGGCGCGATGCGGGCGGCCGAGGC
>JANRKQ010000135.1:0-29237 GCA_033763395.1 Myxococcaceae bacterium | reverse complement strand
CACCTGGGGAGGTCAGTTCGAGAACTTCGAGCGCGCACAGAAGCGGCTCGCCATCGTGGTGCCGCTGGCGCTCCTCATCATCTTCTCGATGCTGGTGCTCACCTTCGGGTCGGTGCGGCTCGCCTCGGCGGTGTTCTCGCTCGTCCCGCTCGCCCTCATCGGCGGCGTGGTGGGCCTGGTGGCGCGCGGCATGACGTTCAGCCTGCCTGCGGCCGTCGGCTTCATCGCGCTGGCCGGCGTCGCGGTGCTCAACGGCATCGTGATGACGACCGACGTGCGCAAGCTGGTGATGGAAGGTGTGCGCGTCGAGGACGCGGTGGTGCGCGGCGCGGCGCACACGCTGCGCGCGGTCCTCACCACGGCAGCGGTGGCGGCGCTTGGCTTCGCGCCCATGGCCCTGTCGTCGGGCGCCGGCAGCGAGGTGCAGCGGCCGCTCGCCACCGTCGTCATCTTCGGCATCGTCGGCGCCACGGTGCTGATGCTGGTGGTGTTCCCCGGCATCCTGCTCCTGGCGTTGAGGCGCTGGCGCCCCGAGTCCACCGTGCCGCTCGACGTTCGTCCGCCGGTCGCCGACGGTGACGTGTCGGCCCAGACGTCGCCCTAGCGCGCCGAAAACAAGGCGCCGGACCGAGCGAAGGTGGCGCGTCGCCGAACGTCTCGGCACGACGGAAGAGCTCGGTCCCGGCGAATCAGCCGCCCAGGTCGCCTGGGCGCCTCGCGCGTGACGTCGAGCAGCCTGCGCAGCCGCCGCTGGGCCCGACCGAGCAGGCCCCAGGCGCGACGAGCGAAGCTGCTGACGGCCACCTGACGGAGCCCGTTCCGGGACTTGCGCGCGTGGAAGGTCGCGAGCGGGGGCCGAAGAGGAACGGCTGGGCGGCGAGGCGAATCGGCGCCTGGAGAAACGGGCGTTGAGCGGTTGAGCGCTCGAGCCCGCGTCACTTCGTCGTCGACCCCTCGGCCTCGTGCGCCGTCATCGCAGCGCCTTCCACCGGCGCCTTCGGCAGGAGCCATAGCCCCGCTCCGACGCTGAGGGTCGCAGCCACCACGCTCGCCACCAGTACGCCCACCTTCGCCGCGCCCAGCAGGGCCGCATCGACGAAGGCGAGCTGCGCGATGAAGAGCGACATGGTGAAGCCCACGCCGGCGACGAGCCCCAGCACGACGAGGTGTCGCCCGCCGAGGCCGATGGGCAGCGTCCCGACGCCCAGCCGGGTCACGAGCCATGAGGCGGCGAAGACGCCCACCGGTTTCCCGACGACGAGGCCGGCGATCACTCCCACCGTCACCAGCGACGACGCGCCCGAGGTGGGGCCCGAGTCGAGCGCCACCCCGGCGTTGGCCAGCGCGAAGACGGGCATGATGCCCCACGCCACCACCGGGTGGAGCTTCTCGATGAGGCTCTCGGCGGGAGAGAGGGCTTCGCGCCGCGCGTGGTCGACCGCGGCGAGGTGCACCGCGAGCTCATGCGCCGACAGGCCCGGCGTCGTCACGGCACCGAGCTGACGCTGCACGTGGGCCACGAAGCCCTCGGGGCCCAGCCACGCCCTGACGGGCGTCACGAGCCCGACCAGCACGCCGGCGATGGTGGGGTGCACACCGAACCCGTACACACCCGCCCAGGCGACGACGGACGGCACCACGTAGGCCCACTTCGAGCGAACGCCGAAGGCCTGGAAGGCGAAGATGCCGGCGAAGCCGAGGGCCGCGACGAGCGCGAAGCTCCAGGACAGCTCGCTCGTGTAGAACAGCGCGATGACGACGATGGCGCCAAGGTCGTCGATGACGGCGAGCGCGAGCAGCAGCACCCGCAGCGCCGGCGGTGCCCGCGGCCCCAGGAGCGCGAGAATGCCGACGGCGAACGCGATGTCGGTTGCCATGGGCACGCCCCAGCCGGCCCGGGTCTCGGGCGCTCCGGCGATGGCGAGGTAGACGACCGCGGGCACCAGCATGCCGCCCAGCGCCGCCGCCGCGGGGAGGGCGGCCCGTCGCCACGTCGACAGCTCGCCCTGATGCGCTTCGCGCCGAATCTCGAGGCCCACCACGAAGAAGAAGATGACCATCAGGCCGTCGTTGACGACCCACGCGAGGCTCTTCTCGACGGCGAACGGGCCCACGCGCAGGCCGATGGGCGACTCCCACAGCGAGAACCACGCGTCGCGCCAGGGCGAGTTCGCGAGGCCCATCGCCACGGCCGCGCAGACCAGCAGCACCAGCCCGCTCGCGGCCTGAATGTGCAGGAACCGATCGATGGGGCGGGCGGCGAGCCGGGCGAGCTGGACGAGCGGGGCGAGGGCTTCGGGTGGGCGGTCGGAGGTCACGGCGGGGTCGACCTTTCGACGCTGGCGAGCGCCGTCAAGAACCGACGCAGCTCGGCGACGCTGCCAATGCGCACCGGCGCGACGCTGGGCAGCGGGCCCACGTGCACTGCGACGCCGCCGACGGGCAGCGCCTTGAAGAGGTCTTCGTCGGTGCGGTCGTCACCGAAGGCCGCGACGAGCGCATCGGGAGGAGCCGCCGCGAGCACCCGCGGCACCACCTGGCCCTTGTGTGCACCGTGTGGCCGCAGCTCGACCACCTGGTCGCCCGACAGCACCTCGACGGGGGCGTTGGCGAACAGCGTCGACAGGTGCGCCTTGAGCTCGTTCGCCTGTCTCGGCCCGAACTCGCGGTCGGCCGCGCGAAAATGAAACGCGAGGCCCGACCGCTTCTCTTCGACGAGCGAGCCCGGCGTGCGCGCGGCGAAGTCCTCGAGCAGCTCGAGCGCGCGGGGCCTCCAGCCATCGTCCATCGGCGCGTGGCTCGTCCACGCCTGGGCGCCCGCGGCGCGCGAGAAGAAGCCGTGCTCGGCGTGCAGGCCCAACGGCAGGTGGCCGAGCCAGGCCTCGAGGGTGTCACGGCTCCGCCCGCTGACGACGTGCACGCTGGTGTGGGGCCGGCGCGCGAGCTGCGCGAGGAGCGTCAGCACCGGCTGGTCGGGGCGCGCCAGGTCTGGCACCTCGGTGAAGGGCACCAGCGTGCCGTCGTAGTCGAGGAGGAGCACGAGCGAGGGGGCCGACGCGAGCGCGCGGGCGGTCGTCTCGATGGCACGGCGTGGCGAGGGCGCGCGTGACGCCGAGGGGCCCGGTGGCGTCGGCGCGCGCAGCGTCTCGAGGAAGCGGCTCGCCCAGCGCTCCACCGTGCCCGAGGCGACCCGGCGTCGCAGCGTCTTCATGCGGGCGCGCCGTTCGGCTTCGGGCAGCTCGAGCGCGCGCGCGCAGGTCTGGGCGAGGCCCTCGACGTCGTAGGGGTTCACGTGGAGCGCCTCGGCGAGCTCGTCGGCGGCGCCCGCGAACTCGCTCAAGACGAGCACCCCATCGCCGTCGACGCGCGAAGCGACGAACTCCTTCGAGACCAGGTTCATGCCGTCGCGAATGGGCGTCACCAGCATCACGTCGGCGGCGCGGTAGAGTGCCACCACCTCGGGCTCCGAGAGGTTCCGGTACACGTAGTGCACCGGGGCCCAGGCCGGCGTGCCGAAGCGCCCGTTGATGCGCCCGATGAGCGCGTCGACGGTGGTGCGGAACTCGGCGTACGCGTCGACGTTGGTGCGAGAGGGCACCGCGACCTGCACCAACCGCACCTTGCCGCGCAGCGCGGGGTGGTCCGCGAGCAGCCGCTCGTACGCGAGGAGCCGGCGGGGAATGCCCTTCGTGTAGTCGAGGCGGTCGATGCCGACGAGGAGGCGCAAGCCCGCGTCGGCGCGGGCCTCGGCGACGAGCGCGTCGACCGCTGGCGTGCGGGCGACGGCGTCGAAGGCCTGCGCGTCGATGCCCATGGGGAAGACGCCGAGCTGCGTCGTCCACGCGCCGTGCTGCACGCCGTCGAAGCCGGCCTCGGCGCCCAGCACGTGCAGCGCCGACGAGGCGAAGTTGCGCAGGTACGAGGCCGTGTGGAACCCGACGAGGTCGGCCGCCAGCACGCCCTCGAGGAGGGCCTCGCGCGCCGGCAGGGTGCGGAAGATGTCGGCCGGCGGAAATGGAATGTGCAGGAAGAAGCCGATGCGCGCGTCGGGGCACCGCTCCCGCACGAGCCTGGGCACCAGCAACAGCTGGTAGTCGTGCACCCACACCACGTCACCGGGTCGCCAGAGGCGGGCCACCGTGTCGGCGAAGCGCTCGTTCACCGCCCGGTAGAGTGGAAAGTGCGGCACCTCGAGCGGGAGCTGGCCCGGAAAGCCGTGGAAGAGCGGCCACAGCACGCCGTTGCAGTACCCCTCGTAATACCGCTCGACCTCGTCGGCCTCGAGGGTGACCGGCACCACGCCCAGCGCGTCGAAGCGCGCGTCGAGGGCCGAGCGCGCCGAAAGCGGAGGCGCTCCCGCGAAGCCTGGCCAGCCCACCCAGAGGCTCTCGCCCGGCCGGTGCACCGACTTCAGCCCCGTCGCCAGGCCGCCGCTGCTGCGCTCGACCGTGGGGGCCTCGCCGCTCAACGAGACGGTGACGGGGAGCCGGTTCGAGACGATGAGGGTGCGCGCCATGGCGCGGCCCTTAACAGGTGGTTTGATATCAAACCAATGATTCAGGCTGGGCGTTCGGGGTCTCGCCGCGCGAGCCGCGAGATCCACTTCAGGGCCCGCGCCCCCGCGTCCCACGTCGAGTCTTCCTGTTGCCACAAGCGCAGGCGCAGGCTCACGATGTAGGTGATGCCGCAGGCCAGAATCGCCGGGGGCCCGTAGGCCTTGCCGAACACCTCGAGCACCAGCGTCATCGCTGCGATGGGCACACCCACCACGCCGGTGAGCGCGGCCGCGATACCGACGACGGCGAAGAGTGATGGGTCGAGCACCGCGAGCCCACTGGCGGTGACCAGCTTCGCCACGAACGCCCCCGAGAGGCCGCCGAGCGTCATCGACGGAAACAGGGTGCCGGCCGAGCCACCCCCACTCAGGGTGAGGCCCACGGCGGCCAACCGCGCCGCGACGAGCACGAGGGGCAGCCACCACGCAGCGAGCGAGACGTCGTCGCGCAGCACCAGCCGCAGCGTCTCTTCGCCCGACCCCAGGACGTGAAAGGCCTCGAGCCCCAGCGTCGCCTGGAGGGCCACCGTGAGGCCGCCCAGGAGCGCCATCGTCACCACGGCGTGCCAGGTGGGCTGCACGCGGGCCATGACGCCCGACAGCCACCGCGTCGTGCCGCGAAATGCCCACGCCAGCGGCAGCGCCACCGCGATGCCCACCAGCGCGGCGCCTCCATATTCCGGCAACGAGTAGGCGGCGCCGTGGGGCGGGGCGACGAAGAGGGGGTGTACCCCGTGAATGGCGGTGCTGAGCCAGTACGCCACCACCGACGCCGTGAGGGCCCAGGCGAGGCTCCGGTACGCCACCCGCTCGCCGTAGAGGAGCTCGACCGCGAAGAGGGCGCCGGTCAGGGGGGCGCCGAGCAGCGTCGAGATGGCGGCCGCCACGCCGCACACCTCGAAGAGCGCGATGGCGGGCGTCGTCGCGCGCGTCTGGCGGCCCCACGCCGCGGCTCCAGCCTGCCCGACGAGCACGACGGGGGCTTCGAGGCCTCCGCTGCCTCCACCGCCCAGCGTCAGCAACGTCGCCAGCGACTTCTTCACCACGACGGCCAGCGAGTCTTGCAGCGAGGCAGGCGGCGCGCGCTGGCGTTCGCGGGTGAGCGCGATGGCGTCGAGCGAGGTGAAGCGCCAGTCGGGCCGCCTCAACAAGAGGCCCCGCCCGAAGCCGATGGCCGCCATCGCCGCGGCCAGGGTGACGCCCGCCCGCCAGTCGGCCCCCTGGCCCAGCGACACCAACGCGGCGGCGGCGAGGTGCACCGCCTCGCGCAGGGCGCTGACGACGAGGGACACCAACACGGCGACGCCGATGACCTGCAGCGTCAGCCTCGCCACGGCAGCCCACGAGCCGTGGAGCGCACGCGTCTCGGGTTCGAAGCTGCCGCTCGACTCGAGGCCGCTCACAGCGCGCTCCAGGTGAAGGCGAGGCCGGTGGCGAGGATGATGGAGAAGCCCAGCAGCCCGACGGGGAGGAACTGGAAGAACCCGAACCGAGCCGGCGCGCCCCCCTCGACGCGGAGGCCGCCGCGCAGGGTGGTGCTGACGAGCTCGAGCAGGTTGAGCGGCACCAGCAGCAGCGCCGCGAAGTTGTTCACCACACCGCTCACCGCGTCCATGGCCACCACGAAGACGATGGACAGCGCCGCTGGGTCTGGCGCCCGAGCGCGCCGCGGCGGCGAGGCATCGGTGACGAAGCGTCGCAAGGCCTCGCCCAGTTCGTCCTCGTCGACGAAGCTGGCCGAGGCGCGGCGGTGATGCTTGTCATGATGCTTGGACATCAAACCAACCGTACGCGACGGCGGTTGCGACGTCTCGGGTGACGTGGTCAGCCCGCGGTGGGTGGTGCGGCAGCGTCGACGAGCCGGCGGTCGACGTCGGCCATCAGCTCGTCGGCGACCTCGGGGCTCAGCGCGCCCGAGGCCTTCGCCGACAAGAGCGAGTCCTTCTCGGCCATGAGGGCTCGCGAGAGGGTACGTCGCCGCTCGTCGGCGGCCACCTCGGCGGCCTCGAGGTGCACCGCCTCGATGGCGCGGCGCGCCTCGGCCTGCCGGGCCTCGAACTCCTGCCGGACCGACGTGAGCGTGCCCGAAGACACGCTGCCCTCGCGCGCGAGCCGCTCCAGTTCGTCGAGCGCCGCGGCCGACGCCGCCGCCTGGGCGCGCTGTCGTTCGAGCTCGAGCGCCGCGCCACGCTGTCCCACCAGGCCCAGCCGCTTGAGCAGGGGCCCCATGGTGAGCCCCTGCACGAGGATGGACAAGCTGACGACGCCGAACGTCGTCGTCACCAGCAGGTCGCGGAGCGGCAGGGTGGCCGGAAGGCCGAGCACGAGCACCATCGAGAGGCTCCCCCGCAGCCCGCCCCAGGTGAGCACCGCTGCCCACGAGGTGGGGAACGACTCCTTCGTGCGCTTGAGCAGAAAGCCCACCACGAAGACCACGATCGCCCGCGCCGCCAGCACCGCGACGAAGCCGACGACGATGGGCTTCAACGCGGCGACGAGCGACTCGACCTGCACTTCGAAGCCGATGAGGAGGAAGACGAGCGAGTTGAGCGCGAAGGCCAGGTACTCCCAGAAGGTGGCGACGGCGATGCGCGTCGAGGGGCTCATGCCGGTGCGCGCGGCGTAGTTGCCGCAGATCATGCCCGCAGTGACGGTGGCGATGACGCCCGAGAAGTGGAAGTGCTCGGCGGCGACGAAGCTCCCGTAGGCCGCGATGGTGGTGAGGGTGATCTCGATCATCGGGTCGTCGACCTTCTGGATGACGAGCGAGGCGCCGTAGCCGAAGGCCACGCCGATGAAGAGGCCCATGCCCACCACGCGCACGAAGTCGACGATGGCAACGGGCAACGAGAAGGGGAGCCCTGCCGCGACGCCGACGATGATGGTGAACACCACCACCGCGGTGCCGTCGTTGAGCAGGCCCTCGCCCTCGACCAGCACGGCCAGCCGCTTGGGAGCCCCCAGCGCCTTGAAGAGCCCCACCACGGCGATGGGGTCCGTCGCGGCGACGACGGCGGCGAAGACGAGGCCCTCGATGAGCGGGAACTCGTCGACGAAGTGCGGCCCGTTCACCACCGGCACCAGCAGCACCGCCGTCAGGCCGATGGCCAGCAGCAGGCCGGGCACAGCGAGCGCGCTGACCGCCGTCTTGTTCGCCCAGAACTTCTTGAACTCGAGCGCGAAGGCCGCCTCGAACAGCAGGCCTGGCAGGAAGACGGCGTAGAGCAGCTCCTTGGTGAGGTGGGGTGCCTCGAGGGCGTGCGCCGAGCCGAGCGCGAGACCGGCCAGCACGAGGGCCACCGTGTAGGGAAGGCGCAGGCGGCGAGCCACCAGGGCGACCGCGGTAGCGACGGCGAACAGCGCGACGAGGACGTACTCCAGACGCATCTTCGGCTCCCGGGAAACGACGGTCGCTCCGGGTAACGACCCCTCGCCTGCGGGCGAGTCGAATGGCAAAAGGGCTTTCATTTGATATCAAACGAACATGTCGCATCGGCTCGAGGGGTTGGGGCTCATCGGGAACTGTCAGGTCTCGGCGCTCGTCTCGGCGTCGGGTGAGGTGATGTGGTGCTGTCTGCCGCGCTTCGACGCGGCCCCCGTCTTCGGCGCCCTGCTCGACCCGGCCGGAGGCGTCTTTCGCATCGGTCGCCCCGACGGGACGTCTGGCGTGCAGCGTTACCTCGACAACACCAACGTGCTCGAGACGCGCTTCGAAGGGCCCGACGGCTCGTTCCGGGTCGTCGATTTCTTCCCGCGCTTCGAGCAGAACGGCCGCACGTTCCGGCCGACCCAGCTCTTTCGGCTCGTCGAGCCGCTGTCCGGCACGCCGCAGGTGAGCGTCGAGGTGGCCCCGGTGCTCGGCTGGTCGAAGGCGAGGCCGGCGAAGGTGTTCGGCTCGCACCACGTGCAGTGGCAGGGGTACGAGGCGCCCTTGCGGCTCACCACCGACGCGCCGCTCGCGTGGCTCGAAGGCCAGCCCTTCGCGCTCACCGGGTCGAGGCACTTCGTGCTCGCCTGGGGGGCCCCCGTCGAAGAAGACCTCGCCGCGCTGTGCGCACGCTTTCGCACCGCAACCGAGAGCTACTGGCGCACCTGGGTGAAGCACTGCGACGTGCCGCCCCTGTGGCAGGACGAGGTGATTCGCTCGGCGCTCACGCTCAAGCTGCACTGCGCCGAAGACACCGGCGCCATCGTCGCGGCGCTCACCACGTCGTTGCCCGAAGCGCCCGGTGGTGGCCGCACCTGGGACTACCGCTACTGCTGGCTGCGCGACGCGTACTACGCGCTCGACGCCTTCCGGCTGCTCGGCCACTTCGAGGAGCGCGAGCAGTTCCTCGGCTTCCTCCTCTCGCTGGTGGGGAGCGCGCCCGACCTCGCCCTTCGGCCCGTCTACCGCCTCGACGGCAAGAGCGACCTCGACGAGTCCGTCTTGAGCCACTGGGCCGGCTGGCGTGGCGAGGGCCCGGTGCGGCTCGGCAACGGCGCGGCGATGCACCAGCAGCACGACGTCTACGGCGAGCTGGTGCTGGCGCTCGCGCCGCTGTTCTTCGACTCGCGCTTTCGTGACCAGCAGACGCCCGCGGTGCTCGACCTGGTGACACGGCTCGCGCGCAAGGGCGTCGCGCTCGCGGGCACGCCCGACGCCGGCATCTGGGAATACCGCACCGCGTGGACGCCGCAGACCTTCTCGACGCTCATGTGCTGGGCCGGGGTCGACCGCATGGCCGAGGTGGCCCGCCGCCATCGGCCCGCGCTCGAGCCCGAGTTTCGTGAGGCCGCGGCGAGGCTGCAGCGCCTGGTGCGCGAGACGTGCGTCGATGGAGCCCGCCAGACGCTCGTCACCCGGCCCGGGACGGCCGACGTCGATGCGTCGCTCCTGCAGGCGCTCCCCTTGCGCTTCTTCGCACGGGGAGACCCGCTCGCGAGCGGCACCATCGACGCGGTGATGGCCGACCTGTCCATCGATGGCTGGCTCCAGCGGTACCGGCATGACGACGGGTTCGCCCACCACCGGGTGGCCTTCACCATCTGCACCTTCTGGCTGGTGCAGGCGCTCGTGGTGGCTGGTCGCCGCGACGAAGCGCGCGAGGTGATGACGCGTGCCTGCGCGGTGGCCCCGCCGTTGGGCCTCTGGTCGGAGGACCTCGACCCGCGCACCGGTACGCTGTGGGGCAACTACCCGCAGGCGTACTCGCACGTCGGCCTCATTCACGCGGCCTTCGCCGCCGCGCCTGCGTGGACCGAGCTCGTCTGAAGCGCCCTGGCTGGACCTGCAACGAGGTGGCGACGGTGTCCTCGACGGTTCGATGGACAGGTGGGCGTGGCCGGGGGCGGTTGGCCTCGGGGCTCATCTGGGTGCGCCGGAAAACCAAGCGTTGATCGAAACAGGTCGATATCCAACCGTTCCCATGCTCGAGAAGCTCGTCCTCGCGTCCGTTCGTCACAAAGGCGCCGTGGTGGCGGTGCTCGGAGCGCTGCTCTGCGCCGGCCTCTACGCTGCGTCCCGCCTGCCCATCGACGCGTTGCCCGACGTGAGCAACGTGCAGGTCACCATCGTCACCGAGGCGCCGGGCCTGTCGCCCACCGATGCCGAGCGCATGGTGACGACGCCCATGGAGCTGGCGCTCAACGGCATGCCCGGCCTCATCGAGGTGCGCAGCGTGTCGCGCGCGTCGCTGTCGGTCATCACCGCGGTGTTCAAGGACGGCACGAACATCTGGTTCGCGCGGCAGTTGGTGGCCGAGCGGCTGCGCGAAGTGACGCCCGACCTGCCGCCCTTCATTCCGCCGCCGCAGCTCGCGCCGGTGTCGACCGGCCTGGGTGAGATCTTCTTCTTCGCCCTCGAGAGCGAGAACGGCACCCACTCGTCGATGCAGCTGCGAACCCTGCTCGACTGGGAGCTGGTGCCGCGCCTGCGCGCCGTGCCGGGCGTCATCGAGGTGAACACCCTCGGGGGCGAGCTCAAGCAGTACCACATCGTCACCTCGCCCACGCGGCTGTCGTCCTTCAACCTCACCATCAACGAGCTGGAAGAGGCCGTCGGCCGCGCCACCTCGAGCGTGGGCGGCGGCTACCTCGAGTACCGCGGCGAGAACCTGCTGCTCCGCGGCGAGGGCCTCTTGCTCGACGAGGACGACGTCGAGAGCATCGTCGTGCGCGGCGGCAGCCAGCGCGTCACCGTCAAGCAGGTGGCCGACGTGAAGGTGGCGCCGGCCCTGCGGTACGGAGTGGCCACCAAGGACGGCAAGGGCGAGGTGGTGGCTGGCACGGTGATGATGGTGCTGGGCGCCAACAGCCGTGACGTCATCACCGCGGTGAAGGCGCGCGTGGCCGAGCTGTCCTCGACGATGCCGCCGGGCGTGAAGCTGACGACGATGTACGACCGCTCCGAGTTCGTGAACCGGGTGCTCGTCACGGTGCTGAAGAACCTCGCCGAAGGCGCGCTCGTAGTGCTGCTGGTGCTGGCCGTCTTCCTCGGGAGCCTTCGTGGCGCCTTCGCGGTGGTGCTGGGCATTCCCGCCTCGATGAGCGTCGCGCTCTTCGTCATGCACGGGCTTGGCGTCACCGGCGACCTCATGTCCCTGGGCGCCATCGACTTCGGCTTCCTCGTCGACGGGCCCATCGTGGTGCTCGAGGGCGTTCTCGCCGCGGTGGCTGGGCTGTCGATGCGCACGGCGGAGGAGCGTGACGCGAAGCTGGGGCAGGCGGCCTCGTCCGTCGCGCGTCCGGTGGCCTTCTCGGTGGCCATCATCATGCTCGTCTACCTGCCGCTGCTCACGCTCGAGGGCGTCGAGGGCAAGATGTTTCGCCCGATGACCATCGTGATGGCGGCGGCGCTCTTCGGTGCGTTGTTCTATTCCATCGCGCTCTTCCCGGGCGTGATGGCCTTCCTGCTGCCCCAGCGCATCGAGCACGGCCCGCACTGGCTGGAGCGGCTCACCGAGAAGTACCGCGCGTTCCTGCCTTCGGCCCTCAAGCACCGCGTCGCGTGGGCCGCGTTGTCGGTCGGGCTGTTGGGCGTGCTCGGCTTCATGCAGTCCACCCGCGGCGCCGAGTTCGTGCCACGCATTCAAGAGGGCGACATCGTGCTGGGCATTCGTCGGCCTCCGTCGGTCGCGCTCACCGAGGCGAGGCGGCTCGATCTGCAGGTGGAAGAGGCCGTCATGGGCTTCCCCGACGTGCGCGCGGTGCTGGGCATGACGGGCCGCGCCGAGATGGCGTTCGACCCGCGCGGTAACGACGCCACCGACATTCTCATTCGCATGAAGCCCGAGAACGAATGGACGTCGGCGAAGACGTTCGAGGGCATGGCGAAGCTGCTCAAGGCCCGCGTCGAGGACCGGGTGCCGGGCACCTTCGTCTCGGTGAGCCAGCCCATCGAAGACCGCACCAACGAGCTCATCTCAGGCAGCCGCGCCGACGTCGCCATTCGCCTCGCCGGGAAGGACCTGGCGGTGCTCAACGAGAAGGCCGCGGCCATCGGAGACGTCGTGCGCAAGCTCCAGGGCACCGGCGACGTGCGCATCGAGCGCCTCACCGGCATGCCCACGCTCACCTTCACGCCCGACCGGGAGCGGCTGGCCCGCTACGGCGTCGAGCTCGAGAAGGCCTTCGAGACCATCGAGGCGGCGCGCGTGGGCCGCAAGGTGGGCACCATCTACGACGGGCCCCGCCGTTTCGACGTGCGCGTGGTGGTGCCGCCGTCTGGCATCTCGCCGGGCGCGGTGGGCGACCTGCAGGTCGAGACGTTCGACGACAAGCTGGTGAACCTCGACGAGCTGGGCTCGGTGCGTGAGGTGGAAGGCCCCACGACGGTGCGGCGAGAGAACTTCGAGCGCACGGTGCGCGTCGAGGTGAACCTGCGGGGGCGCGACCTCGTCTCGTGGGTGACGGAGGCCAAGGCGAAGGTGGGCGCGGACGTGCCGCTGCCGACGGGGTACTCGGTGTCGTGGGGCGGGCAGTTCGAGAACTTCGCCCGCGCGCAGGCCCGGCTGGCGCTGGTGGTGCCGCTCGCGCTCGCCATCATCCTCATCATGCTCATCCTCGCGTTCGGGAGTCCGAGGCAGGCGCTCGCCGTCTTCACCCTCGTGCCGCTGGCGCTCATCGGCGGGTTGGCGGGCCTGCTGACGCGCGGCATGTCGTTCAGCATTCCCGCGGCCGTCGGCTTCATCGCGCTGGCCGGTGTCGCGGTGCTCAACGGCGTGGTGATGGCGTCCGAGGTGCGGCGGCAGCTCGAGGCGGGCAAGGGGCTCGACGAGGCCATCATCGGCGGCGCGTCACACACGCTCCGAGCGGTGCTGACGACGGCGGCGGTGGCGGCGCTCGGCTTTGCGCCCATGGCCCTCAACACCGGCGCCGGCAGCGAGGTGCAGCGCCCGCTCGCGACGGTCGTCATCTTCGGCATCGTGGGCGCCACGGTGCTGATGCTGGTGGTGTTCCCCGGCATCCTGCGCCTGCTGCTCAAGCCTTCGCGTTCGACGCCGCTCCCAGACGTCGCGCCGGCCGGGGCCGACGAGGCCACGTCTCCAGCGGCGGGCTGACGTGGCACGACGCGGTGCTACGACGACAGCGCGCTGAACGTCTGGCTCGAGCTGGGACTGCTGGTGGTGCTGACGCTGGTGACGGGGCTCTTCACCGGCGCCGAGATCGCGATGTTGTCGGTGCGGCGCACCCGGCTCGAGGAGCTCGCCAACGCCGGGCACGGCTCGGCCCGCGCGGCGCTGCGGCTGCGCAAGGCGCCCGAGACGTTGTTGGCCACCATTCAAGTGGGCGTGACGGTGCTCGGCGCGACGACGGCGGCCTTCGGTGGCGCGCGCCTCGAGGGGCCGCTGGCTGACGTCTTCGCGCGCGCGGGCCTGGGGGAGGCGTCGGGCCCGGTGGCCTTTGCGGTCGTCGTGGGCGGCGTGTCGTATCTGTCGCTCGTCGTCGGCGAGCTGGTGCCCAAGTCGCTGGCGCTGCGCGCGCCGGAGCGCTTCGCCGTGCTGGTGGCGTCGCCGCTCTCGTTGCTCTCGACGGTGAGCCGGCCGCTCGTGTGGTTGCTGACGAGCAGCTCCAACCTCGTCTTGCGGCCCTTTGGGGACCGCACCACCTTCTCCGAGAGCCGCCTGTCGCCCGATGAGCTGCAGCAGCTCGTGGAGGAGTCCGGCACCGCGGGCGCGCTCCACCCGTGCTCGGCCGACATCGCCTCGCGAGCCATCGACCTGGGTCGCCTCAAGGCCTCGGCGCTGATGGTGCCGCGGCCGCGCGTCGTCGCCCTCGAGCGTTCGGCCACGGCCGACGAGGTGCGCGAGGTGCTGCAGCGAACGCCGCACGCCCGGTCCCCGTGTACGAGGGCACCATCGACACGGTGCGCGGCTACGTCGTCGCGCGCGAGGTGGCCGAGGCGCTGCTCGAGGGGCGCTTCTCGCTCCAGGGGCTGCTCCGCCCGATGGCCTTCGTGCCCGCGTCGAAGCCCGCGCTCGATCTGCTGCGCCAGCTCCAGGGCGCGAAGCAGCAGCTGGCTCTGCTCGTCGACGAGCACGGCGGCACCGAGGGCCTGGTGACGGTCGAGGACATCGCCGAGGAGCTGCTGGGCGAGATCCTCGAAGAGACCGAGGTGCTGCGGGTGACGGCGTGGCGCGCGGCCGACGGGGCGCTCGTGGTGCTCGGGGAGGCGCCGCTCCACGAGGTCGAGCGCCTCGCCGGAGTGCCATTGCCTGCCGTGGGTGAGCTGACGACGGTGGCCGGACTGCTGACGCATCAGCTCCATCGCTTGCCGGTGGTGGGCGACCGGGTGGCGCTCTCGCCTCGTGTCGACGCCGAGGTGCAGGCCGGCGCGAGCGGCGGCTGGCAGGTGCAGCTCTTCGTGCGGGCGCCCCAAGACGAGCGCTGACGCGACGCGCAGGGGCGTCGTTGCACGCCCGTGACGTGGGGGAAGGCTCTGCTACGAGTCGTGGTTCCCCGCTGTCGACCCGGAGTCCTCCATGCCTCGTCGCACCGACTCGACCCCCACCCGTCCCACGCGCCCGACCGGCCCCACCCGCGACACGCAGCCGGCCCGCCCGACGAACAACGGCGCGACGACGACGCCGGCCCGCCCGGGCTGGACGCCAGGCACCAATCGGCCGGGGCGCCCGTCGCGTCCGACGACGCCGACGCCACCGGTGGTGACGACGCCTACCACCCCGTCAGCGCCCGCGACGACGACGACGACGGCCACGGTCCGCCCGGCGGTGCACTTCCAGGGCCCGGCCACCTTCGAGGGGGCGCGGATCAAGCAGACGGTGCTCGACACGGTGTACGGCGGCGTGAAGCCCGAGAAGTTCGGCACCACCGACGTCACGCTCCAGCAGGCGGACGGCTCGGTGAAGTCCCACAACGTGCGCGACATGCACTACGACCTGGGCGACGGGAAGGTGGGCATGCGGCTCATCCCCGTGAAGGACCACGACGCCGCGGCCGCGAAGGCGATGGACGACCACCTCCGCAAGGAGATGGGCCTTCAGCCCAACGACCCCATCTTCAGCCTCGTCGCGTACATCAAGCCCAAGGAGCACACGGGCGATCTCAAGTCGCTCGCCACGACGATGGTGAAGCCCGAGATGGGCAACACGCACCTCGGCGCGTACATCGGTGAGGCGAAGACGGTGAACTCGCCCGAGACGTACCACCAGCGCACCTGGGGCGTGAAAGGCTACCCGGCCAACGTGCAGGTGGTGTCGATGCAGGGCACCGACCAGGCGACGCTCAACAAGAACCTGCTCGGCGCGATGAGCGTGCTGAACAAGGGCGTGCAGTTTCCTTCGGACTACAAGAACGACGTCTTCAAGACCGCCGACCTCAACACCACGCTCCAGTTCTACCGGGACTGGATCAAGGGCGAGGAGTACCTGAAGACGGACCCGAAGTGGCAGACGTACTGCGCCGAGCACAAGACCATCGTGCTGAACGTCGGCCTCAACGTGCCGCACAACCCCGAGGCGTTCGCCGAGATCTTCGGCGCGGAAGGGCCCGCGCTCTTCGAGCAGTTCAAGACGCGGTTCCAGGAAGCGAACGGGCGGCCCTTCACCGCGGCCGACGAGACGCGCTTCGAGCCGCTGTGGAAGAAGGAGGGCCTGACGCCCGCGCAGATCGCTCCGCTCAGCAAGGCCGAGCACGACGCCTTCACGGCCGCGCGGTTCGATGGCACCCTCGCGAACGGCACCTTCACCGGCAAGCAGCCGTTGCCGCCGGGGCGGGGCCTCGCGTGGAAGCCCGAGACGACGGCCGACCTGCTCAACGACTTCGTCGAGACGTACTCGGCCTTCAAGGACGTGGGCGGCTACGCGGCGAGCGCGACGGTGCTGGGCTTCGGCCAGACGGTGCAGGAGCGCATGGGCGTCGACCAGCAGACGTTCCTGAAAGAGGCGCTCCCCGTGGTGAACAAGCTGATGGTGGCCGAGGCGCTCGCGCGGGCGCCGGGTGACGCCGCGGGGCTGGCCGCGTGGACCGAGCGTTCGGCGGCGAGCCTCTACGTGGCCTTCGGCGGCAAGCCGACGGACTTCGCGCCGGGCGGCACGGTGAACCCGCAGTTGATGCAGCTGGCGCAGGCGTCGTTGCAGGGCATCGGGCCCGCGGCAGCGCAGGTGGCCCAGGCGGCGCAGCTCCCGGCCGACAAGCGCAACGAGCTGGCGACGGGCTGGGTGAAGGGCGCGATTCAGACCGACCTCGAGCGCGCGCGAAAGCTGGCCGTGGCCGACCCGTCGAAGACCGAGATGTACTCGCCCCCGGCCATCACCAACCGCATCGTGAATGGCATTCACGAGAAGAGCGGCTTCGTGTCGGTGCGGGTGGTGGCGACGGCGGTCGACGCGAGCGAGGTCGAGTAGGCCGCCAGCTAGCCCGCGGCCACCTTGGCCTCCTCGAAGAAGTCGGGCGGCATCGGCCGCTCGAGCTCCCAGACGATCTGCATTGGCTTCTCGCCCTCGTGCGACACGTAGCGCACGGGGCCGAGGAACAGGTACGGCGAGGTCACTCCGGTGGGCCCGTGCTTCGACTTGCGCACGAAGAGCAGCGTCCGCCAGGCGAGCTCGCTCCCCGCGCGTTGGTAGCGGCGGCCCGTCGGTGAGGTCTCGCGGGTGACGCTCTGGGACTCCCAGTGAAAGCGCGTCGGCGAGATGGGGTAGTCGCGGTACAGCGTGGTGGGCGTGAAGTGGCGCTCGTCCTTGTCGAGGGTGACGAAGAAGACGTCGGCGCCGTTCGCCTCGGACTCCAGCACGCCCGCCTGGGTGCGGAGCAGCTTCCCTTTGCGGACCTCTCGCAGCCCCGCGCTGATCTCGTCGCGCGAGTACGTCGCGTGGACCCGGAAGGGGAGCGCTGGCAGGGCGTGCGTTGGCCTCCGGCGCCGGTCGGCCAGCAGCTCGAACAGCGCCCGCAGTTCATCGACGAGCGCCCGCTCGTTCCAGAGTTCGGCGAAGCGCTCGGGGAGGTCCGACACGGGCAAGCGGCCGTACCCGAGCAGGGCAAAGAGCATGAGCGCGAACGGGTCATCGGGGGTGACGGCTGGCGCTGCGGTGGCGCTCAGCCATTCGCGCCACCGGTCGAGCCGGGCCTCGTCGTCGACGTGCAGCACCCGGCCAAGCGCACGCGCCGGCTCGAACTCGAGCTGGGCTCCCGGGAGCAGCTTCAGCGAGCGCTTGAGATTGGTGAGCACGCGGCTGGCGTTACCGTCGCGGTAGAGCTCCTCGGGGGTGAGCCCCGTCGCGTCGAGGAAGGCCGGCAGGCTCACGTCGCCAAGGCCGCGCAGATCGCTGCGCAGCTGCTCCGTGCGGGCGCCGAGGTGGGCGCGCACGTTCTCGAGCACCACGCGCTGGGTCTCCCGGTCGAGGCGAATGTCACAGCCCGCGGGCAGGTGGGGAAAGCCCTCTTCGACGGCGCACTCCACCTCGCGGCGGGTCGAGGTGCGCGTGAGCGCCTTGAAGCGTTGGTCGAACCGGAACTCGCGGCGCGCGCTGCCCACGAAGTCGAGCACCGTGAGGCAGGCCTTGCCCGGCTCGTGCCGGAGCCCGCGCCCGAGCTGTTGGAGGAACACCGTCGCGCTCTCCGTGGGCCGCAGGAACAGCACGGTGTTGACGCTCGGCACGTCGACGCCCTCGTTGAAGAGGTCGCGTGAGAAGACCACCTTGAGCTCGCCGCTCGCGAGTCGTCTCAGCGCCGAGGCGCGCTCGTCGTCCTTCGATTCGCCAGACACCGCGACCGAGGGCACGCCGCGCTCGGTGAAGAACCGCGCCATGAACTCGGCGTGCTTCACCGACACGCAGAACCCGAGCGCTTTCAGGCCGTCGGTCTTCGGCACCTTGCGCTCGAGCTCGGCGAGCACGGCGCGAGCCCGAACGTCGTCGGCCGTGTAGAGCCGCTCGAGCGCGGTGACGTCGTAGCGGCCAGCCTTGAAGTCGATGGTCGTCAGGTCGGTGCCGTCGTGAATGCCGAAGTATTGGAACGGCACCACCAGGCCCTTCTCGATGGCGTCCCACAGCCGCAGCTCGTACGCGACGCGGTGGTCGAACCACGCGAGCACGTCCTTCCCGTCCGACCGCTCGGGAGTCGCCGTCAACCCGACGAGGACGCGGGGCGCGAGCCGCTCGAGCAGGCGTCGGTACGTGTCGGCTTCGGCGTGGTGGAACTCGTCGACGACGATGACCTCGTAGGCGTCAGGCGAGAGGCTGGCCAGCCGACGCTCGTTGAGCGCCTGAATCGACGCGAACACGTGGTGTCCGTGCACGGGCCGGTCGTCGCCGACGAGCAGCTCGCCGAAGTGCCCATCACGGAGCGCCGCGCGGAAGGTGGCGAGGCTCTGCGAGAGAAGCTCCTGACGGTGCGCGACGAAAAGCAGCGTCGGACGTCGTCCCGCGGTGCACAGCCGGGCGTAGTCGAGCGCCGCGATGACGGTCTTCCCACTGCCCGTCGCGGCGACGATGAGGTTCCGGTGATGACCTGCGCGTCGCTCTTCCTCGAGAGCGTCGAGCGCGGCCTGCTGGTGGGGGAAGGGGCGCAGCTGGACGGCTTTGGCCAACGCGTCGCGGTTCGGGTCGCGGCGCGTCGTCAGCTCGAGGAACCGCGACCGGTCGTACGCCTCGAACTCTCCGTCGGCCCAGTACTGCTCGAAGGTGGTGACGAACTTCGAGAGGATCGGCCCGTTGTCGACGTTCGAGAGCCGCACGTTCCACTCGCAGCCATCGAGCATTGCGGCGGCCGACAGGTTCGACGAGCCCACCAACGCCGTGCTGAAGCCCGTCTCACGGTGAAAGAGCCACGCCTTCGCGTGCAGCCTCGTCCTCCGCGTGTCGTACGAGACCTTCAGCTGCGCGCCGAGCGCGAGGAGCCCTTCGATGGCCTCCTCCTCGCTCGCGCCCATGTACGTGGTGGTGAGCACGCGGAGTTGGCCCGGGCGCCGCTCGAGGAAGCGACGAAGGTCGGGCTCGAGCAGGCGGAAGCCGCTCCACTTGACGAACGAGACGAGCAGGTCGACCCGGTCGGCCGACGCGAGCTCGCGGCGCACTTCGTTGCCGACGCGCAGGTCGCGCGGGCCGTTCACGAGCAGGTCGCTGTGACGGAGCGGAAGGCTCGGTCGGGGAACCTCGGCGGAGCCCAGTCGCGTCGCGTCGAGGTGCGAGACACCGAGCAGGAGCTCGGCTGGCTCGTTCAGGTGCTCGCGCTCGTCGATGCCAGAGTGCGTGGCCTCGTCGCCGAGGGCCGCCAGCAGCCGGTTCGTCAGGGCGACCTGCGTCGCCAGGGCCTCTTCACCTCCGATGGACTTGAGGGCGCGCACCGCCGCGTCGTGGAGCACGCGGGCCAACACGTGGGGGGCGCTGGTGTCGGTGAGGGGCTCGCGCGACGCTGACAGGCGCTCGACCTGCCTGAGCGCCTCGTCGAGCTCGCGGGTGATGGGTGACTCGTACAACCCGGGGACGAGCTTCACGTCGACCAGGCTACGCAATCACCTGGCGCAACTCGAGCTCACGACGCCCAGGTGATCTCCCACTCGGTCAGCTCGCCCTTCACCATCACCTCGACCACGTCGCCCACCTTCTTGCCGATGAGCGCTTTGCCCAGGGGCGAGCCGGGCGTCACCACGTGCAGAAACCCGTCTCCATCGGGCCCGGTCAGCTCTTCACCGGCACCTGAGGGCGCGACGAACAACGTCTTCCCGGCCTCGCCGTCTTCCACCTCGACCAGCGCGCCCAGGCCGATGCGCTCGCCCTTCCGCATCACCGACGGCTTGAAGTCCGCGGCCGCCGCCCATGCCGCCTCGGCCTGCTCCAGCCGGGTGCGCGCCGCCTGCGCTACGTTCACCGCGCGTGGCGCGCCCGACTTCGCGTCGACCCGCGCGTCTTCGTCGTACCGTCGCGCCGTCTCGTACGTCGCCCGCAACTTCTGCTGGAGCTGGGTGGCCAGGAAGATCTTGTCCATCCCCGAACGGTAGCGGTGACGCGTGACGGCTCAAGAAACCGGCCGCGCTTCATGGCATCTGCCCTATCGCCATGGCCCACTCCGATTGGTCTGAGCGCATCGCGCCAGATGAAACCGCCCGCTTCGACGCCCTCGCCGCGCAGCTCCGCGCCATTCAGCAGGAGAAGGCGAAGGCCCACGGCTCGAAGAGTCGTGCGCTCCACGCCAAGCCGCACGTCGGTCTCTCGGCGAGCCTGAAGGTCCGCGACGGGCTCCCCGACTGGGCGAAGGTCGGCATCTTCTCGCAGCCCGGCACGTTCGAGGCGTGGGTGCGCCTGTCGAACGGCGGCACCGGCCACCTCTCCGACCGCGCGCCCGACGTGCGCGGCTTCGCGCTCAAGGTGACGGGCGTGCCCGGGACAAAGCTCATTCCCGGCATGGAAGACGCCCCCACGCAGGACTTCCTCGCCATTCTCACCGACACCATGCCCTTCAAGACGCCCGACGCCTTCGTGGCGGTGGTGCGCGCCGCGAATGGGCCGAAGCTGCTCGCGCTCCCGCGCATCCTCGCGGCGCTGGGCACGAGCGCCTTCTCGATTCTCCCGCAGCTCCAGAAGGGCATGGCCGAGAAGGTGGACTCGCTCGTCGAGCGCACGTTCTTCTCGGTGCTGCCGATTCGGTGGGGCGCGGCTGCGGTGAAGTACAGCTTCGAGCCGGTCGCTCCACCGAAGCCCCAGAGCCCTGTCTCAGACGGCCCGTCCCGCTTCGCCGACGACGTGCGCGCTCGCGTCTCGCACGCGCCGCTCACCTGGACCCTGCGCGTGCAGCCATTCGTCTCGGAGCGAGAGACGCCCATCGAAGACCCGAGCGTCCGCTGGACCTCTCCGTGGACTGCCGTCGCCGACGTGGTGATTCCGATTCAGGATCCACGCTCACCCGAAGGCCAGGCGCTCGCGACGCAGGTCGAGTCGTTCTCCTTCGACCCGTGGCACGCGCCCGTCGAGTTCCGTCCCCTGGGCGCCATGATGCGCGCCCGGAGCAACGCCTACCGTGACAGCACCATCGAGCGCGGCGCCGCGAAGGAGCCCGGCCCGACGCGGTGACGGCTCGTCACGGAACGAGCTTCTTGCGCTGAGGCCGCTCTGCGGGATGGCCGAGCCCCTCGCCCGGCTGCAGCGGCACCGGCACGTACGTCAGCTCGAGCACGCCGCCGAACGAGTTGCCGCTGCCGGGGCTCGGGAGCTGCACGCCTCCCGACAGCTGAAAGCTCTGGCCGATGAACACCACCGCGCCGATGACGGCCACCGAGAGGTCGTTGAGCCCGATGACCCAGTCGGCCATCGCGTGCAGGGTGTGCTCGATGAGCGGCACTTCGACGCCCAGCAGGCCGCCGACGGGAGGTCCCTTGCCGAGCGCGCCGCGTGTGCCCGAGTACGCACCCACCACGTACGAGCCGAAGCGTCCCGGCGCCTCGAAGCGCGCCGTCACCCAGCCGTAGAAGACGGGCTCGAGCCGCGTGGTGTTGGGGACGAAGCCGACGCCGCCCTGCACGCCGGCCTCGAAGGCGAGCCACTCGAGCGGGTCGAGGTAGACGTTCGCGTTGAGCATCGTCGACGACTGGGCGGGCGCTCCGTCATCCAGCTCGGTGAGCCGGTACAGCGGCATGCGGAAGAGGTTCATGCCCACCTCGAGCCAGCGGAACACGCCGAGCTCGAGCGTCGTGTTCACCTCACCGCCATGCGAGGTGCCGGTGAGCTGCACCTGGCCGAAGAGCCGCCCAGGGAGCGTCTCTTGCGTCGAGGGCACGTTGAAGAGGCTCTGCTGCGCGAAAGCACAGGTCGACGTGAGGGCCAGCACCAGCGAGAGCGCACGCATGCCGGCCCGCAACGTCGTTGCGCAAACGGTTACGAGCCCGTCAGCGCTGGTGCTCAACATGACTGCGAACCCGCCGTGATCGATGCCTACCTATCATCGTACGCACATCGAAAACCAGTGTACCAACTTCGAAACTGACCAAGATCTGCAGCGAGCCCGGCAGCGGGTCGAAGACCAGCCCAACCCACCTCGAACTCCCTCGCTGCCAAACTATGAAATCCAGCGTACCTGATTGAGAGCGCGGTCGACGAAGACCGCGAAGCAACCAGCACTGGTGGAGCACCAACAAACCCGAAGGTTGTTGCCGGCTGCCAGTGATTTCCGAAGAACACAAGGCTCGCGCAGTCCGCTCGAAATGGAGGTTGGCTCCCCGGGGCAAGGCCGGCGAGATCCTCGCCACACTCCGCGACGAATTCCGCCGCGTTCGCGGACAATCCCCAATGCCCGCTCGGTCCGACACCACGAAAAGCCTCCCTAACGGGTCTGCTCCGGGGGCGGGCTCCCGACGGGCCAACGACGATTCCCACGTATTCGAGCCAACCGGCGCCCCGCGAAGTATCGTTCGGGTCCGGGCCAGAATCTCCCCAAGGGAAGCGTCTCTGGTCTGGAATCAAATCTCGGCTGGCCCTCAGAAATTCGATCACGCTCGGCAAGCGGCCTCCTCTCGAAGCACAGTATGCGTTTGCCTCGACACGCCGTACGCAGACGACTGGGCGGCTTCTGTTCTCAGGTAGGTCAGGAGTAGGTACCTGTGAGACCAAGGTAGGCGGTTCATCATCGAAATCAACATCCTGCAAACCGCCACATTCGCGTGGTAGGGCAAAGCCTCCGTTCTTGAATTGCTCCAATGTCACCTCGGTCTCGTCGAGCCAGAACGGTGGCAACACCCACTCAACCGCCGGTTCTGCCTGGACTCCACCGTCGCTTCGGCCGAAGGCTGGTGCGTGCCGAAACGTCGACCATTTTGGAAGCAGAAAGGTTCCACCACTGACGCAAAGTGCGTTGGGTTTGTTGCCCGCTTGGCAGGGCACGCCCGCTAGAGGCCGGCCAGCGTCACTCTCAGCATTCTGACCTGCATCGACCCCAGCATCGCCGCTCGAATCGACTGAGGCGTCGGTTCCGCTGTCGACGACTCCAGCGTCGTCCGGCCCTGGAAGGCACAGGCATGATGCCACCCAGCAAGTACTTACGAGCCAAAGATGTCTTGTCACGGCAGGGATCCAATTCGGCAGTAGACGATTGGGTCGAAAATCTTGGTTCGCCCACTTGGTTGAGCTTTGCCTACGACACGAACACGGAATCCAGGAACTTCACCTGGAGAGAGGTTTTGGCTCGCCTCGAAGGCGTGAGTCACCGTCCGATAAGGAGGATTGCCGGTCGCATCGACAGTCGAGAACCAAGGAACAGCGATGTTGGGTGGATGTCTTGAATGGAGAAGTTCCCAACTGCCAGTGACAAGATTCTGTCGTTCGAAGACAAGTTGGCTTGACGACGGCTCCCCGTCAACGGAGACGGAAAAGTGACAGTGGCTAGCCCCAGAGGGAGCAAGGCTTCGCGGGAGTTCGAGAGTCGACCCATCGTCGCCCGGTGTCCACCAGCAGTCTGGTCTGTTCATCGGGCCACGAGGCCCAGCGTTGAGGGCCCAGCCGCCCGACGCGATAAGCCTAGAGCGGTCGCAGAGGTCAACGCAGCCAGCGCATTCTGGCGACTCATCCGCTCCACCCTCCGTTGTTTCGATTCGACACGGCGGACAGAGTTCCGTCCAGCCGGGTGTATTTCGATCGAGGAAGTACAGGTCGTAGAGGGACCCTGACCGCCCGTACTGGTAACTGACATTAAGTCCATTGACGCTACCAGATAGAGAACCGGTTGAGAGTTGAAGCCAGCTTGGCTTTACGAAAACGCCGCGCACGTCATCATGAAACGACATGGAGGTATGCTCGCGGGTCAATATTCCGGATGCGAACCGCCCGATCTCGAGAGCCACGGGGCTGGCGTAGGGATCTTTCTGCTTCGACGCAAAGCCCAGTGCGCGGTTGATGACGGGCAACTGACGCATGACCAGGTCGTCAATAAAGGCGTCTGGATTGTTAACAGTACACTCGTATTCGAAGAGTGTGTTGACGGACGTCAGTTCCGGTGTAATCGCAGGTATCCGCGAGTCGACGGCCGACTGAAAGCTCGCATGTGAAATAAGGCTACCGCTTACTGGGTAAAGAACTGCAGTCGATTGTCCTCGGAGGTACGGGGTACCGCCCGAAAAAGTCCATAGACCTGGACTTGCATGTTGGTCGTGCGTGTCTCCAAACATTCGGCGAAGAATCTGAAAATCGGGGTTCCAGCAGAAAGACTCTCCAGATTCGCAGTCGGTACCCCTTCCATCGGGATATAGCACCAAGCCGCCGTAGGAGTGGTAGCTGATGACGCCTATAGGAGTCTGAGGAAGTTCGAACGCATTGCCGGTCAAGACCTGATTCAGAATCTGAGTCTCTGGCTCGGAGTTCGGACCAGGCCCTCGGTAGATACTCGATCCGCAGGCGCCGAGTGCGTTGAGAGGGTCAGACCAACCGGTTTCGAAGTTGCGGTTAAGGTCCACTCCGCCACTGCAGGAGGAACTCAAATTCGTCCTCCAGAAGCGGTTTCCACTGCGAGTGTGCTCGTATGCACCTGGGTTCGGCAAAGGTATGATTACTATGGCCGTATCAGCAAGCGCTGAGAGGAGCGCTGGGTCGCTCACGGAGCCACCGATCGAGTCGCGAATATGGCGTGCAACGCCAAAGGTCACACTAAACGCTGCCCACTCCCGCGCGTGAATGTTCCCGACCAAGTAGAGTGTAGGGGGGTGGGAGGTCGGCGCCGCGACGAGCGGTCCGAACTGAATTCCGACAAGCGGAAAGTTTGGTGGTCCGGAACTTTGGCCAAGTAGTTGAGCCCTTATCGTCGACCCGTTATCCATCGCCAAGAGTTCCTGAATCACATCATTTGCGGGCCAGAGGTACCTGCTGGTTGCTGGTGTGGGAACGGGACATGGCGTCGGTGAAGCGAGGCCACCATCAGCATCAACCCACTCTCCCGGCTTGAAGCCTTCGCGACTCAGCATCTCAGAGAAGCGCTCGTCCACATGGATGCGAACGACTCTCGAACGGCTACTGTCAATCGATTCAGTTCTATCTTCGGATGTACGTTTGTTAAATGGGCCTAGGAAATTCACTTCGGCAAGAGAGAGTTCCCTTAGTTTCGAAGAGTCTGAAAAGTAAAACTCACGCCAGCCGATGACATTCGTCTGGAGCGGCTGTTCAGCGCGCCCCCCCACACCCTCAGACAAATCTGTCTTGGCCCGGCTACATCCCGTCGAAGACAAAAAAATCAATGTTGCGCAAGAGGCAGAAAGGGACTGTCGCGGAACTCTTCTGAACAGGTGCATGAGATGAACCCCCGAGAGGCGAGCCTGAAGTGCGCGCTCCCCAAGTGAGTCTCATGGTCGGCTCTCAGAGGTCAAGTCGAGGCACCGTGTCGGCCCTTCCCCCCAAGAATCAGCGCTTGCCGGGCGTCAGCACGAGCGGCACTTCGAGCTCCTGCTCGCTGCCCAGCGGCGACAGCACCAACGACTTCGCCGTCGTCTTGAGGCACGCCGCGGACTCGGGAGAAATCGGGTCACCCTTCACCTGCGCGCGCTTCACCGAGCCCTTCGCCGTCACCACCAGCACCAAGTCGATCTGCCCCGACGCGCTCGGGTTCGCCTTGAGCCACTTCTCGTAGCAGGCGCGCAGCTTCGGGGTCTGACGACGCAGGTCTTCGAGGACGCGCGCCAGCGCCGCCGCGTCGGGCTCGGGCGCTTCCACGTCGCGGTCCGACTCCATCGGCGCCAGGCCGAGGAGGAACGGCGCACCGCCGACGAGGTCGATGAAGCGCTCCTGCGTGGGTTGGCCCCTGGGCGTCAGCGCGACCCGGTGCCGTCCCGGCTCGAAGGCCAGCGTGAAGGGCGTCTCACCGAAGCCCTGCCCATCGATGGACACCTGGGTGCCGTCTGGCAGACCGCTCAGGTCGAGCGTCACCACGGGAGCCTTCGGCGCCTTCGGGCCCTCGAACGCGACCAGCGTCTCCGACACGCCCTGGTCGAGCGCCGTGCCATCGGCCCACCGCAGCCGGGCCGGGCTCTTGACGGAGCGGCGCTGCGCCGACGACTCGTCGAACACGAGCACGTCACCCGAGGCCACCTCGAGCACCACTTCGGCGGCGGTGCGCTCGACCCGGAAGACACACTCGACGCCCGTCATGCGGCGCGTGCCGGCCAGCACCTCGGCCTCGCCGCTCGCCGCCAGGACGCCCGCACCGAGCACCACCTGGGCCTGGCCTGCGGTCGCAAAATCCCCCTCGGCCGAGAGCGTGAGCTGCGCGCCCGAGAGAATCAGCCGCGAGGCCGAGAGCGCGATGCCTCCGGACACTTCGGTGCCTGCCCGCACGGGGCTCCAGGCACCGTCATCGCCGCGTCGCCGGGCGTCGGCCGACGCGAACGTCGCCACCATCGGTGTGAAGGCCTTCGGCGCGGGCCTCACCACGGCCACCGGCGAGGCTGGCAGGTCGACCTTCGCCTCCTGCTTCCACGGCGCCACCACCACCAGCACCGCGGCTGCAGCGACGAGGGGCACCACCACCTTGAGCCACGCGGGCCACGGCGACGGGAGCCCTTCTTCCACCTGCTCCATCAGCCGCGCCTCGACGCGACGGAACGCCATGTCGTTGAGCGTGTACGGCGTGAGCCCGCCGAGCAGCTTCAGGCGGCCCTTCGCGTCGGCCACTCCCGCGCGGCACTCGGCGCAGGCCGCCACGTGCGCGTCGAGCGTCGCGTCACTGCGGCCGCGCGCCACCTCGTCGCGCTGTTCGTCGGTGAGGTGCGCGCTCACGGCTTCTCCTCGAAGTACTCGGCGAGCGCCGGGTCGCCCTTCGCCAGGGCCTCGAGCTCACGCCGGGCGTAGAACAGCCGCGTGCGCACCGTCAGCACGTTGGTGTCGAGCACCTCGGCGATGACGTGCGCGTCGATGCCCTGCAGGTCGTGCATCACCAGCACGGTGCGCTTCTTCTCGGACAGCTGCTGGAGCAACGCCTCGACGCGGGCCTGCCGCTCGGACGACAACGACACGTCGTCGGGCCTGGGCTTCTCGTCGACCTGCTCGGGTACGTCTTCGACGATGTCGAGGCGTGCGCGGGTGTGCTTGCGGCGCGACTTCATCGCCACGTGCACCGTCACCCGGTACAGCCAGGTGGTGAAGGCGCTCTTGCCCTCGAACCGGCGGATGCTGCGGAACACCTCGATGAAGACGTCTTGCAGCACGTCCTCGAGGTCGGCTCTCGGCACCAGGAAGGCGAGCTGGCGGGCGACCTGCCGGTGGTGCGCGGCGTAGAGCTCGCGGAAGGCCGAGGTGTCGCCAGCCTTCGCCCGGTCCACCACGCTGGCGCCCACGGCGTGCCGCATTCGGGGCGCCTGTACCGTCACGCTCGCTTCGGTGTCCAGCCACAGCATGACGACTTCGTGCCACGGTGCGTTCGGGTCATTCAGCCAGCCGCCCAGGCCCGTTTCCCGAGTGTTCCTCCCGGCTTGCAGGACGGCCCCGTGGGTGACAAGCACGCGCCCGCCGTGACGTCTTCCACCGAACGCCTTGGGCAGGTCCTCTTCCGCCTGCGCAGCCTCACGCCCGTGCCGGTGATTCTCGTCTGCGCGTGGGCCTTGTGGACGCAGCAGGGGGCTCCGGGGCCAGGCGGCGCCGACGTCGACTTCGCCCTCGACCTGGTGGGCCTCGCGCTCGCCATCGTGGGGCAGGTGTTGCGCTTCTACGTGCTGGGCTGGGTGCCCGAGGGCACCAGCGGGCAGAACCTCTCGATTCAGGCCTCGACGCTCAACACCACCGGGCCCTACGCCTACGTGCGCAACCCCCTCTACGTGGGCAACCTCGGCATCGTGCTGGGCCTGTGCTGCATCGCGCACCACCCGTGGGTCTACGCGGCCACGCTCGGCTTCTTCTTCGGCGAGTACTTCTTCATCATTCGTGCTGAGGAGGCGTTCCTGCGCTCGAAGTTCGGCGAGGCCTTCGACGAGTTCTGTCGCACGGTGCCGCGGTGGATTCCCCGGCTCTCGCCCGCGAAGCCCGGAGCCCTGCGCAGCGGCGGGTTCGACTGGCGGCGCGCGCTGAAGAAGGAGATCAACCCGTTCTCGGCCTGGGCGCTGGGCGCGGTGCTGCTGCTCGGCTGGGAGCTGTACGCCCGCGGCGGGCTCACGGTGCACGTGCTGGGCGCGCTGGTGGCGCTGTCGGTGATGGTGCTGGTGAGTCTGTTGGTGGTGAAGGCCTGGAAGAAAGGCTGGCTGTTCGCATGAAGGGGACGAAGGCGCGACCGGTGAAGAAGGGCGCTGCAGTGAAGCGCAAGCCCGCGCGCGCACCGAAGCCTCCGCGCAAGGCCACCGGAGACGATGACGCGCTTGAACGTCGCTTCGACGGCAAGCCCGCGCTCGAGAAGCTGCTCGCGAAGTCGGGGGCGCTGGGTGACGTCGACGACGTGGTGGGCGCGTTCCGCGAGGCGGTGGCGAAGGGCGTGCCGCCGCAGCCCGTCATTCTCGCGCTGTGGCCCGACGAGCCGCGCTTCGAGTCGGTGAAGGACGCCGAGGCGCTGTTCTCGAACCTGCTGGGCCTGTACAAGCTCATCGCGTCGGGTGAGCCGTTCGACCTGGGCCCCAAGGGGGCGCTGGGGAAGGTGAAGCGTGAGAAGGCGCCAGCGCCTGAGCCGTTGGGCGCCGAGGCGCCGACGGCCGAGTGGTTGGACGCGGCGTGGCGGTACCTGGAAGACGCGCCGCGCGAGCGCGAGAAGCTCGGCCATGGGTTCGACAACAAGCAGGACGCGCTGGTGAGCCTCATCGACGCCTCGGGCCTGTCAGACGCGGGCTTCGCGGTCGCGCGCGAGCTGTGCTTCGAGGTGTTCGCGATGCTCGAGGTGGGCGGGCGCCTGGTGCGCGCCGTCGACGAGGCCGACGTTCCGAAGAAGGACGTCGAGTTGCCCGAGGCGCTCGAGGCGTGGATCGATGACGGTCTGGTCGAGGCCGAGGCTGCCGATGAGCTGCCCCTCCCCGAGGCGGAGCAGCCCGCCGTTCGGGCGCTCGTTCGCCGGCTCGTCGGCGCGCTCGTGGCCAACGCCCGTCGCTGATGGCCGCGGTGACATGCTTGTCGTCGAGACGCCGCACGCATGTGACGTGTGCGTCGTCACCCGGTCATGGGTCGTTCCGTAAGAGCCGCGCTTCCAAACAGGGAGCACGACGACATGATGCGACGACTTCTGCTGGTGGGGTGGGTGCTGGCCGCGGCGGGTTGCGGCGAGATGATGATGACGCCTGATGCGGGCGGCGCTGGCGGTGGGC
>JANRKQ010000134.1:0-78807 GCA_033763395.1 Myxococcaceae bacterium | reverse complement strand
CAACGGGCACGAAGTTCGAGAAGCCGCCATCGGGTTCGCAGTCGAGCAGGGCGATGATTCCGCCGTCGCCACGAACCACCGGAGCGCTTCCGCCGCCAGCGCCACCTCCCGTGACTCCACCAGCAGCGCCCCCACCGGTCGCGCCACCACCGCCTGCGCCGCCCCCTGCTGCGCCACCACCGGCTGCGCCACCACCGGCTGCGCCACCACCGGCTGCGCCGCCACCGGCTGCGCCACCACCTGCAGTGCCGCCACCTGCAGCGCCACCACCTGCAGTGCCGCCACCTGCTGCGCCACCACCTGCTGCTGCGCCACCACCTGCTGCGCCGCCACCTGCTGCTGCGCCGCCACCTGCTGCGCCACCACCTGCTGCGCCACCAGCGAGTCGGCACTCACCTTCGGGCTGCTGCGGTTCGGTGATGCAGCGGTACTCCTCGGGGCATGGGTGCTGGTCGTCGCAGGCTCGGCCGGTGAGGTCGCTCAAGGCGAAGCATCCACCTACCACCAGTCCCAGAAGTAGCCACCCGCGTCGCACGGCCGCAGTCTACGCCACAGCGCCAGCGCCCCGTGCGTGCCGTCTGCGAATCCGAGGGTTGCCGCCGGCCTCCACGCGCCCTCCGCGCCACGCACGCGCCGAACGGCCCGCCAGAGTCCTGCGGGAAGTCGCGTATGCTCTCGTCTCTGGCACCACGTGATGCTCTCCGTTCTGATCGCGCTCTCTCTGGCCGTGAGCCCTCACCTCGAGGAAGCCCGGCGGCATCTCGACGCGTCGGACTTCGCGCGGGCCCGCGCGGCGCTCGAGCTCGCGCGCGCCTCGACGCTCGATGCGGCCGAGCGCCGCGAGGTGCTCTCGCTGCTGGCCTACTGCTGGGCGGCTGAGAACGACGCCGAGCAGGTCGTGCTCGTCTTCAAGGAGCTGCTCGCCGTCGACCCGCTCGCTCCGGCGCCTTCCAACCGGAAGCTCCGCCTGTCCTTCCAGCAGGCCAAAGCGGCGCTGTACCCACCCGACTTCGTGAAGCTCTCGCCGGAGCCCGCGCGCCCCGGGCGGGTGTCGGTGCGCCTCGTCGACCCGTGGGGCCGATGTACCGGCGGCGTGCACCTCGTCGAGCGGGGCGGCGATGGGCGCCTGCGCAGCCGGCCCATCACGCTCGATGAGGCGGGGCGCGGCGGCGCCGAGGTAGGCGACTCGCCGGCCTTCGTCGAGGCGCGCGGCGCGACGGGGCCCTGTGCGGGCCTTGGGAGCCCCGAGGCCCCGCTCCACGTCGGCGCGCCCCAATCGGTCCCACCACCGCCCCCCGCGCCGTCCAGGCCGCGCTGGGTGCCCTGGGCCACCCTCGGCGTGGGCACTGCCGCGGGAGTCGCCGCGGGCCTCCTGTTCGCCGCCGGCGACACCACCAGGACCAACGCCCTCGCGCAGCGCTTCGCCTCGGACGTGCGCGCGGGGGAGCTCCAGGCGCTCGGGTTCTTCACCGCGGCCTGGGGCACCCTCGTCGGAGCCGCCATCGTCCTCGCGACGAGCGTCGTCCTGTTCGCGACATGGTGACGACGACGGCCACCTTCGGGCGGTATCTGCTCGGCCCGCGCATCGCGCAGGGTGGCATGGGCGAGGTCTTCCTCGCGACCCAGACCGGCATGGGCGCGTTCGCCAAGCCGCTCGTCTTGAAGCTGATGCTGCCGCACCTCAGCCAGAGCACGCGCGCCATCGAGATGTTCCTCGCCGAGGCCCGCCACGCCTCGCGCATGAACCACCCGAACGTGGTGCAGATCTTCGATGTCGGCCTCATCGACGGCCGCTACTTCATCGCGATGGAGTTGGTGCGCGGCGTCTCGCTCGCGCGGCTCGCGAACCAGCTGGCGAACGCCAATGAGGCGCTGCCGATGCCGCTGCTGGTCTACATCGCGCGCTGCCTCTGCGACGGCCTGCACCACGCCCACGAGCAGCGCGACCCGAGCGGCAGGCCCCTCAACCTCGTGCACCAGGACGTCACCCTCGAGAACGTGCTGGTGGGCGCCGACGGGCAGGTGAAGTTGACGGACTTCGGCATCGCGCGCGCCGAGGCGGTCGGCAGCGACGGCCAGGTGGTGGGCAAGCGGGGCTACATTCCGCCGGAGCGCTTCCTGGGCGCCCCCATCGACCGCCGCGCCGACGTCTACGCCGCCGCGGTGACCCTGCTGAGCCTCGCAGCGCTCGAGCCTCCGCACCGCCGCGCCGGCCGCTCGGTGCCGGAGACGATGGTGACGCCGCTGCCAGATGACCTGACCTCGACGCTCCTCCGCGCGGCCGCGCCAGAGCCGGCGGCGCGGTTCCAGACGGCGCGTGCGCTCCGCGATGCGCTCCCGCCGCCGACGACCGCCGACGCCGCGGAGCAGCTCGGCGAGCTCGTTCGTCGGCTCTGTGCGACCCAGGTGACGCAGCTCGATGGAGACGTCGCGCGCACCTCGCAGGTCTCGCAGACGCAGCGGCCCCCGACCGAAGCCGTCAGTCTGCTGACACCGGTCGTCGACCCGAAGCCCGCGGCGCGGCCCCCGACTCCGGTGCGAATGAAGGTGGCCGGCGGCGTCGCGGTCGCGCTCCTCGGGGCGGGCGCGGTCTTCGCGCTCACCCGGCCAGCGCCCCCTGGCGACGCGCCACCTCCGCTCACCGCGACACCGTCGACGGCGCTCGAGCAGGCGCCTGCGGGCGGGGCGCAGGCGACGCGCCTCGACGCGGCCCTCGCAGGACCGCCCGGTGTGAACGCACCTGCCGCGCGTGGGACCGACGAGAGCCCGCTCGTCGAGGCGCCCGCCAGACTGGAGCCCCCACGGCCCACGGTGAACTCGCCCGTCGGTCCCGCGCCGCCGCCGCCCAGAGCGCCCTCGCGCCTTCAGCGGAGCCGCCAGAAGCCAGCGCCGGTCGCGGAGGGCCATGGCACCGGCGTCTTGACCCTCGACGCCACGCCGTGGGCAGAGGTGTCCATCGGCGGCCAGGTGATTGGAGACACGCCCATCGCGGCCTATGCCGTGCGCGCGGGCACGGTGACCATCGAGTTCTTCAACCCCGAGACCCAGGTGCGCAAACGCCGGACCGTCTCCATCACGCCGGGGGCGCGGCTGACCGTCAACGAGGACGTGCGATGAGCGCCCAGACCGAGGGCGTGACGGACGGCGAGGTCACGCCGCCACGGCCCGTCCGGCTCGAGGTCGTGTCGGGGCCGTCGAAGCCACCGCCGCTGATGGTGACGGCGGGGACCCTGGTGGCGGGTTCGCATCGCAGCTGCGACTTCGTCATCTCCGACCCGTCGGTGTCGCGGCAGCACGCGCGCCTCGAGCTGCTGTCGAGTGGCGTGCGGGTGGTCGACCTCGGCAGCACCAACGGCGTCCGGTACCTCGGAGCCAGAGTGAAGGAGGCCGTCGTTCCCCTCGGTGGCGAGGTGCACCTGGGCCGCACCGTCATCCGCTTGTCGGCCGCGGAGCCAGCGGCCACGGAGCGCCGGGAGCGTCTGGGCCCGCTCGTGGGCTCGTCCGAGCCGATGCAGCAGCTCTACCGGCAGCTCGAGCAGCTCGCGCCCGGGCGCATGAACGTGCTCATCCTCGGAGAGACGGGCACCGGGAAAGGGGCGGTCGCCGAGGCGCTGCACGGCCTGTCACCCGTCGCGAAGCAGCCGCTGGTGGTCTTCGACTGCGGCGCCACCAACCCGAACCTCATCGATAGCGCGCTCTTCGGGCACGCCAGGGGCGCCTTCACGGGCGCGGTCGACGCCCGGGCGGGAGCGTTCGAGCAGGCGCTCGATGGCACGTTGCTCCTCGACGAGATTGGAGAGCTGCCGCTCGAGCTCCAGCCCAAGCTCCTGCGCGCGCTCGACTCGCGCGACTTCACGCGCGTGGGTGAGGGGCTGCGGCGGAAGATTGGCTGCCGCTTCCTCGCGGCGACGCACCGCGACCTCGAGGCGATGGTGAACGCGGGCCGCTTTCGCAGCGACCTCTACTTCCGGCTCGCCCAGGCGGTGGTGACGGTGCCGCCGCTGCGAGCGCGCCGCGACGACGTGCCCCTGCTGGTCGAGCACCTGCTCGAGCGCCACCGACGCGGCGCGAAGACCACCTTGAGCCCGGCGACGCTGGCGGCGCTGCGGGGCGAACGCTGGCCGGGCAACGTGCGCGAGCTCGCCAACGCCGTCGAGCGAGCCCTCACGCTCGGCGACTTCCGAGCGCTGCCGCGCGCGGCGCCGGGCACAGCGTCGTTCAACGAGACCCGCGACGAGGTGGTCGACGCCTTCGAGCGCGAGTACCTCGCGGCGCTCATCGCCGAGCACCGGGGGAACATGTCGGCGGTGGCGCGCGCCGCAGACCTCGCCCGCAGCCAGCTGTACCGCCTGCTCGAGAAGCACGGGCTCACCCCGAAGTGAGCCGACTCGTCGATTCCGGGTGCATCGACGCCCAGAGGTTGAGCCCGGCCGCCACCGCCCACACGGGCCCGAAGAGGATGCCGACGTTGCGGCCGTGCCGGGCCCGCGCGGGTGTTCGCCCAGGGCAAGTTCCACTGCAGCGTCGCCCACGGCACCATCGAAGCGAAGGTGAACTGTGTGGACGTGAACTGTCTCGAGGTGCCGCTGAAGCCGTGAGCGCGCGAGGTCCCTTGTCGGCTTTCGTCATCGTGACGCGCGTGGGAGCACCATGGGGCCGACAGCCCGGAGCATGAAGAACCTCCACGGTGAGACCGAGCTACAGCTCCTCGTCGCGACGAGGTCGCCCTGTTCGACCTTTGCCTCAACGTGGAAGTACGACCTGCCGGGAGACCTGCACCCCTGCCGGCCAGGCGAGCGCGCCGCCCGGCCCGCTGACAGCAGGTGACGGGCCCACCGCGCGATGGTGGGATGCGCGCCGTGCGTGACTTCGTCATCAGCCGCCGGAGCGACCTGCGCCTCGCCGAGGTGACGCGCGCGCTCGACGACCTGCCCGCGAGCGCCGAGGTGCTCCTGCTGGGCGTCAGCTTCGAGGCCGTCGCCGAGGTGACGCGCGGGCTCGGTCGCTCCCTCTTCGGGTGGAAGCGCACCACGCTGGGACGGCACGCGCTCGAGCTGGCGCGGCCGACGCTGCTGGCCCGTGGCCTCGCGGCGACGACGTCGCTCTCGCTCGAAGCGCTCTGGGCCCGCGTGACGTGGGACCTGGGCGCCGCGAACGAGCTGCATCGCCTCGCCCCACTCGAAGGCAAGCCGGGCCTCTCGCGCGCGCTCGCCCGCACGGTGTCCGAGCTTCGCCTGCTGGGCGTGTCACCCGATGCCGTCGAGCCCGCCCTCGGCGCCGCCATGCGCGCCTTCGAGCAGGCCCTCACCCACGCGAAGCTCGTCGACCGCGCCCAGGTGTTCGCGCTCGCCACCGAGGCCGTCGCGTCGTCACCGGCCCTGCCCACCGTCCTCATCGACGTGCCGGTGACCCCGGGCGCCGAGGCCACCTTCGTCGCCGCGCTTCTCCGTCACGCGCCGCGCGTGCTCGCGACCGCCCCGGCTGAGGACACCGTCTCCATCGCCGAGCTGTCGAACCTCTTGGGCGCCCCGCGCCTTGTCGAGCCGGCCGGCACCGACGCCCTCTCGGCGCTCCAGCGCCACCTCTTCACCGACGACGCGCCCACGCAGCCCCACACCCTCGAGGACTTCTTCTCGGCGCCGGGCGAGGCGCGCGAGTGTGTCGAGGTGGCCCGCCGCATCGTCGCGCTCGCGAAGCAGGGCGTGCGCTTCGACGACATGGCCGTGCTGCTGCGCAGCCCCCAGGCGTACCGGGCGCCGCTCGAAGACGCGTTCCGGCGCGCGGGGGTGAAGGCCCACTTCTCGTCGGGGCTTCCCCGGCCGGACCCATCGGGCCGCGCGCTCCTCGCGCTCCTGCGCTGCGCGGAAGAGGGCCTCTCGGCCCGGCGGTTCAGCGAGTACCTGTCGTTGTCCCAGGTGCCGAAGCCCGACGCCGGGGGCGCTCCGCCGAAGGCCGACGTGCGGTTCAGCCGGCCCGACGCCGCCGAGACGCTGTTGCCGCTCTCGCCCGTCGCCCCACCGACGCCTGCGCCTCCAGAAGAAGTCGGTGACGTCGAAGGCCCCGCGGTGTTGGGGCAGCTCCGCGCGCCGCGCCGCTGGGAGCAGCTCATCGTCGACGCCGCCGTCATCGGAGGCACCGACCGCTGGCGCCGCCGCCTCGCCGGCCTGCGCAACCGCCTGCTGAAGGAGCGCCTCAACCCCACCGCCACCGACGCACAGGTGGCCCGCGTCGACCGCTCGCTGGGTGACTTGAACGCGCTGGAGCAGTTCGCCCTGCCGCTCCTCGACGACCTCGCGGCGCTGCCAGCCCGCGCCACCTGGGGTGAGTGGCTCGACGCGCTCTCGTCGCTCGCCTCACGCGCGCTCAAGGCGCCAGAGCGCGTCCTCTCGGTCCTCACCGAGCTCTCTCCCATGCGGCCCATCGGCCCGCTCGAGCTGTCCGAGGTGCGCGCCGTGTTGGCTCGCCGCCTGGGTGACGTCACCGAGCCACCCGAGGTGCGCCGCCACGGCTGCGTCTTCGTCGCGCCCGTCGAGGCCGCGCGGGGCGCATCGTTCCACACCGTCTTCATCCCCGGGCTGGCCGAGCGCGTCTTCCCGCAGAAGCTCAAAGAAGACCCGCTCCTCCCCGACCGCGCGCGCGTCGCCGTGTCCCCGGCGCTCGAGACCGCGGAGCGGCGCATCGCCCAGGAGCGTCTCGCGCTGTTGCTCGCCGTGGGAGCCGCACGCGAGAAGGCCGTGCTGTCGTACCCACGCGTCGACGTCGAGCACGCCCGGCCCCGGGTGCCCTCGTTCTACGCGCTCGAGGCCGCGCGCGCGGTGCAGGGTACGCTGCCGGCGTTCGAGACGCTCGCCAGGCAGGCCGAAGCCCGCGCCAGCGTTCGCCTCGCCTGGCCCGCGCCGCCGAAGCGTGACGACGCCATCGACGACACCGAGTTCGACCTCGCGACGCTCGAGTCGCTCTTCTCGGCGACGGGCCCGGTGAAGGGTCGCGCGCGCTACCTCGTCTCGACCAACCCGCACCTCGCCCGCACCCTGCGCGCCCGCTACGCCCGTTGGCAGTCGAGCGCGCTGTCGCCCTTCGATGGCCTGGTGCGCCCCTCAGCGCTCGCGCGCGCTGCCCTGGAAGCGCACCACCCGACGAAGCGCCCCTTCTCGCCCACCGCCCTCGAGCAATACGCCGCGTGCCCATACCGCTTCTTCCTCTCGGCCATCTTGCGGCTCGAGCCGTACGAGGTGCCGGAGGAGCTGGAAGAGCTGGGGCCGCTCGAGAAGGGCTCGATGGCCCACGAGGTGCAATTCCGCCTGCTCTCGGCGCTGTCGCGGGAAGGGGTGCAGGTGACGCCGGCCACGCTCGACGACGTGCTCAAGCGCCTGCGCCTCGTCATCGAAGAAGTGGCGAGCAGCGTCTACGACGAGTTCAAGCCCGCCATCGAGCGCGTGTGGCGTGACGGCGTGCAGACGCTCGAGGCCGACCTGCGCGAGTGGCTGAAGAAGACGAGCGACGACGCCGAGTGGCGGCCCGCGCACTTCGAGCTGGCCTTCGGTCTCCCCGGCCGCGACGTCGACGCGCAGGACCCGGCGAGCTCCTCGGCGCCGGTGACGTTGGTGGAGGGCCTGCAGGTGCGTGGCTCCATCGACCTGGTCGAGAAGCACGTCGCCTCGGGCGCGCTGCGCGCGACGGACTACAAGACGGGCCGGGCGCGGGCCGAGGAAGGGAACGTCATCGGCGGGGGGCGGCACCTGCAGCCGGTGCTGTACGCGCTGGTGCTCGAGCGCTTCTTCCAGGGCGCGAAGGTGTGGGGCGGGCGGCTGTATTACACGACGCAGGTCGGCGGGTACGAGCAGCGGCCCACGCCGCTGGACACGGTGGCGCGCGAGGCCTTCGGGCTGGTGGCGAGGACGCTGCGCGGCGCGCTCGAGACGGGCTTCTTCCCCGCGGCGCCCGACGAGGGCGAGTGCACCTGGTGCTCGTTCCAGGCGGTGTGTGGCCCCGACGAGGAGCGCCGGCTGCGGCAGACGCGCAAGTCGCTGCGCAGCGAGTTCGCCGAGCTGCGCGCGCTTCGTCAGCAGCCCTGACGGGGTGTGGGCGCATGAGAGGCCGAGAACCGCCGAGAGCCGGATAAGCTGGCGTCAGTGAGTTCCGGTCAGCCCGAGGTGCTGGGCAAGTACACCCTGATCAAGAAGCTGGCCTCGGGCGGCATGGCCGAGGTCTTCCTCGCGAAGGTGGCGGGACCGGCGGGCTTCGAGAAGCTGGTGGTGGTCAAGCGCATCCTCGCGCACCTCGCCGAGGAGCCCTCGTTCATCGAGATGTTCCTCGCCGAGGCGCGGCTGGCGGCGCAGCTCAACCACCCGAACGTGGTGCAGGTGTTCGACTTCGGCGAGCAGGACGGCACCTGGTTCCTGGTGATGGAGCTCATCGACGGCCTCAACCTGCGCCACCTCTTCCGCAAGGCGGCCGAGAAGAACGAGTTCCTCCCGCTGCCGGTGGTGCTGCGCATCGTCACCATGGCGCTCGAGGGGCTGGCCTATGCGCACGACTTCGTCGACCCGTCGACGGGAGCGCCGCTCAACCTCGTGCACCGTGACGTGTCGCCCGACAACATCCTCGTGGGGCGAAACGGCGCGGTGAAGGTGGTCGACTTCGGCATCGCCAAGGCGGCGAACCAGACGCACCTGACCAAGACGGGCTCGGTGAAGGGCAAGTTCGCCTACATGCCGCCGGAGCAGCTGCAGGGGCAGCGGCTCGACCGCCGGGCCGACCTCTTCGCGATGGGCATCGTGCTGTACGAGCTGCTCAGCACGCGCAAGCCCTTCGACACCTCGAACGACGCGGTGGTGGTGCGGGCCATTCTCTACGAAGACTTCACGCCCGTGTCGGCGTGGCGCCCCGACGTGCCGCCCGAGCTCGACGCGGTTCTCCAGCGGGCCTTCGCGAAGGACCCGGCCCAGCGGTACGCCGACTGCCGCTCGATGGCCGCCGACCTCGACCGGCTGATGATGGCGCGCGGCGAGAGCGTGAATCAGTACGACATCGCGCAGCTGGTGCAGCGGCTGGGCGGCCCCTCGTCGATGGCGGTGGCGCCGACGCCGAAGCCGTCACCCTCGGTGTCGACGAGCGCGCCGACGCTGCAGCCCGACCCGCAGCGCGTGGCGCCGACCCCGGCGACGGTGCCGATGGACTCGACGCACACGCTGCAGCAGCCGCCGCCTCCGACGGGCGTCACCACCCCGGCACCGCGCGTCGAGGTGCGGCCGTCTACCATCGCGCCGCTGGGGCCCATCGAGGCCGTGCCCACGCCCATGCCGCGCGAGGCGCCCGTCGAGACGACAGACCACTCCGTGGGCAGCCCATCGCGTCCCGCAGTCGCGTCTCCCGCTGGAGCCGCGCCGTCGTTCGAGGCGATTCCCCCACCGCCTGAGGGCCGCGGCGCTCCCGGGTGGGCGCAGGCGCCGCTGCACCGGCCCGCGCCGTCGGGCCCGAGCGGAACGCACCGCGAGCTCCTCGTCATCGACGACGTGCCGCAGAAGCGCTCGCCCGCGTTGTTGTGGGGCAGCGCGGCGCTGGCGGCCGTCGTCGGCGTGGGCGTGACGTGGGCCGTCCTGGCCTCACGCCGCGCCGAGCCCACCGCGGCCCCACCCGTCATCGCGCCGCCCCTCGTTGCCGAGGCCCGCGACGCAGGCGAGGCAGTGGTGGCGGAGCCCGTGACACCCATCGAGCCTGACGCCAGCGTCGTCGGCGAGGGGCCCGCCGTCGATGCCGGGCCCGGCGCCCTCGTCGACGCGCCGACGGCCCCCGTCGATGCGGGCCTGGTCGCGGTGGTGATGCCGACGGTGAAGACGCCGAAGCCACGGCTCCTGGTGAAGCCACCGCTACCACCGCCACCGCCGCTGGTGACGAGCCCCGGCGCCGAGCTGGTCGACTTCCGCGTGCGGCCCTTCGGCACCGTCTCGGTCGACGGCAAGGTGCTCGGCGACACACCGTTTCCGCCCGTGAAGCTGTCGCCCGGCGTGCACCGGGTCCAGGTGGTGAACGGCGAGCTCGGGAAGACGGTGACGCGCACCTTCGAGGTGAAGAGCGGGCAGCCGAACGTGTTCCGGTTGAACCTCGAAGAGGGCGGCTGAACCGCTGAGCGTCCGCTCGACACGAGGCCGGTGCACCACAAACGCGCCGCACGACGCGAGGCGTGGCGACCTTGAGGCTCACGGGGCGTTCGCAGGTCGAAGCCAACCGAGCGTCCCGCACGCGCCTGACTGGAGTACGACTGGCGCATGTCCTCCTTCGATTGGGCCGGCCTCCAGACGTCGCTGCGCTCGGCGTTCGCGGGCGCGGTGGAGCGCTTTGCGAGAGCGCACCCCGAAGTGCGCCTCCGCGCCGTCGCGCTGCACGGCTTCAGCGGCCAGTTCGACCGCTCGCTGTCGCTCCCGGCGTTGGCGGTGGCGCTCGAGTCCGACGGGTTCGCCGACCGGGGGACCCTCTTCAGTGAGCGCTTCGGCCCGGCCGACTGGCGGCACGCCGAGCTCGAGGTCGACGGCGCGTCCGCCCTCGAACGAGCCGTCACGGCGGAGGCGACGCGCGCCGACCGAGCGCACTTCGCCGCGACGGAGAAGGCGTTCACCGAGGCGCTGCTCGAGGCGGTGCGACACCTCGCGACACAGGTGCCGACGCGGGTGCCGACGACGCCCGACTTCATCGCCTACTGGTTCTCCAACGCAGGCCTCGAGATGGTTCGACAGACGGTGCCAGCGCCGCTCGTCGAGCGCTTCTTCCCCAAAGACCTCGCCCGCCTTTGCCTGCGCGAGCGCATGGCCGCCGCGCCCGTCGAGGAGCGCCTGACGTTCTTCGCAGCGCACCTGCACGCCAACGACGAGTTCAGCTGGGAGGAAGCCCAGGCGGGGCTCGTCGCGGCCGGTGACGACGCCTTCCCGACCCTTCTGGGGCTGCTCTCGAACGCCAGGGACGTCGCCGCGGCTGCGATGGTGGTGGCCCGACTCGGGCGAGCGAACGTGGCGCTCGTCGAGGCGCTCCGTCAGCGTGACGAGGGCCTGTGGCCGGCGATGGCGCTGGGCCGGTTGGGGGACTTCGACTGGCTCCTGCGACGACCGGTCAGGACGGCGGTGCTCGGCTTCACCGCGCCGTACAAGGCCATCACGCAGGGGCCGCGGCGCGTGCCGCTCGACTACCGGCCGCTGGAGCGGCTCCTCGAGACCGTCCCCGACGCCGCCCCCCTCGTCGAGAAGGAGCTGGCCCCCGGGCGCTCGCGCGTCCATGCGGGGCGCGGTGATGAAGCCGAGCTCGCTCGGGGCTTCGGCTCGAGGCACCGCGTCGTTCGTTGGCACGCGGTGTCGCTCGCGGGCTGGCGCGACCTCGACCCGGCGGTTCTCCCTGCCCTCGCGGACCGGCTGGGAGACGTCGACGCCACCGTCCGGCGGCTGACGGTGCTCTCCTTGCGTCAGTGGAAGGCGGCCGCCGAGCCGTACGAGGCCCGCATCGCGGCGCTGGCCAACGACGACGACGCGCTCGTTCGACGCATCGAGCCCCTGGAAGAGCAGGTCGACAAGCTCGAGCGCAAGTCGAGCTGACGCCCCGTCCGCTACTCGAGCGTGGCGAAGCGCCGGTCCATCTCGGCCTTCACGAAGCGCTCGATCTCTTCCGCGGTGGTGAACTGCAGCGCCTTCTCGAAGACGGCCTTGGCCTCGGCCATCGACACGCTGCGGATGATGCGCTTCACGGTGGGAATCTGGCCGCTCGTCATCGAGAACTCGTCGAGGCCCAGTGCCAGGAGCACGAGCGTGACGGTGGCGTCTCCCGCCATCTCGCCGCACATCGCCACGGGAATGCCGGCGGCCTTCGCGGCCGCGACGATGTGCTGCACCATGCGCAGAATCGACAGGTGCATCGGCCGGTACAGGTACGCCACGTCACGGTTTTGCCGGTCGATGGCCAGCGAGTACTGAATGAGGTCGTTGGTGCCGATGCTGAAGAAGTCGGCCTCTTGCGCGAGGCGGTCGGCGATCCACGCGGCGCTGGGCGTCTCGACCATGATGCCGACGGGAAAGCGCCGGCCCATCGGCACGCCCTGGCGTGAGAGCTCCGAGCGACAGGCCTCGAGCTCGCTGCGGGCCTCGCGCAGCTCCGACACGCCCGACACCATCGGGAACATCACCTTCAGGTTGCCGTGCACGCTGGCCCGAAGGAGCGCCCGCAGCTGCGCCCGGAACACCTCGCGGTGCTGCAGGCAGTACCGAATCGCGCGCAGGCCGAGCGCGGGGTTGATCTCCTTCTCGCGCGCCTTGCCGGGCACCTTGTCGGCGCCGAGGTCGAGCGTGCGAATGGTCACGGGCCGGTCCCCCATCGCCTCGAGCACGGCCTTGTAGGCCTGGTAGTGCTCCTCTTCGGTGGGCGCGGCGGGGCGGTCGAGGAAGAGGAACTCGGTGCGGTACAGGCCGATGCCCTCGGCGCCGTGCGCGAGCAGCGACGGAATCTCGTCGGCGAACTCGATGTTGCCGTTGAGCCGCACGCTCACGCCGTCGATGGTGACCGACGGCAGCTCGGCGGTCTTGAGCGCGATGGCCTCGTTGGCGAGCTGCCGGCGCATCGTCTCGCGGAAGAGGGCGAGCTGCTCCTCGGGCGGGTTGACGAGCACCAGGCCGCGGCGGCCGTCGACGGCGAGGGTGTCTCCGGCGCGAATGGCATCGGCGGCCTTGCCCAGGCCCACCACCGCGGGCACGTCACGGGCGCGGGCGACGATGGCGGTGTGGCTCGTCTGACCGCCGAGGTCGGTGACGAAGGCGCCCACCTTGCCCGTCTTCACCAGCATGGCGGCGTCGGCGGGGCTGATGTCGTGGGCGACGATGATGGCGCCGACGGGTACCTCGAGCTCCTGGTCGACGACCTCGCCCATGAGGTTGCGCACGATGCGGTCGGCGACGAACTCGATGTCGCTCTTGCGCTCGCGGAAGTACTCGTCTTCGAGGTTGTCGAACTGGTGGCGCAGGCGCCGGCAGACGCGGCGCACGGCCCACTCGGCGTTGATGGTCTCTTCCTTGATGAGCCGGGTGACCTCGACGAGGAACATCGGGTCGTGGAGCATCATGCGGTGCGCTTCGAGGATGAGCCCGTGCTCGTTCTCGGCGCCGGTCGACAGCTTGTCCTTGAGGTCTTCGAGCTGCTTGTCGGACAGGGTGATGGCCGTCTTGAAGCGCAAGACCTCGCCGTCGACCTCTTTCGGGTCGAGCCGCACCTTGGGCGTGCGCACCTTCTTGGCGTCGAGCACGAAGGCGTGGCCAACGGCGACGCCCGGGCTCGCACCGATTCCCTGGAACTGGACCGTCGCCGTCACGTGGGTGCACCGTACCGCGACGACGCCACCGGGTGGAGCGTCTCGTGGCGGCCCCTCCCGCGCGAGGGCTCACGGGCTCGCCAGCACGCGCCGCGCTTCCTCCATTCGGCCGAGGGCGAAGCCCTTCGAGACGGACACGACGAGCACCGCCGGCCGCGGAATCGCCTTCGTCGACTTCAGCTCGATGATGAAGCCCTTCGCTTTCGTGCTGCAGCCGCTGAGCGCCTCAACAAGGGTGCCCGGCTCCAACCCGACCCCCGCATCAGCGGAGCCCGCGTCGGCTGAACCGGCGTCGACTGAACCGGCGTCGACTGCTCCGCCGCCGTCGGCGACGGCCGGCTGACTGAAGCGCGCCTCGACACAGAATTCGTCTTCATCGTCGAGCGCGAGGTGGCCGTTGCTCAGCACCGTGACTCGCACCGTGACCAGGTCGTCGGAGCTTCGAACGGCCGTGACGTCGCCGAGGATGACCGACTTCGTCTGACCGCAGCCGAGTGTGACCAGACCGACGACCGACAGCGCTGTGAGGACCTTCCGCATGGAGACTCCTGAAGTGAGGGGTGAGGTCCCCTGCCCAAAGCAAGACCGGCGCCGCTCAGGCGGCCCGACGAGCACCTGACAGCCCTGCCGCGACTTCTTCTCGGGCAGCGGCCGCCAGGCGGGCATCGATGGCACACCGAACGAACGCGTCGCGACGAGGCGCACGCCAGCGCCGCTCGATTTCTCCGAAGCTGAGAAAGCACATCCACTCCGGCGCGTCGGCCGTGAGGAGCGGTAGGCTTCCGACCACCGATGCGCACGCTCCTGACTTCGTTGATCAGCCTCGTCCTCCTCTCCACCTCGGGCTGCTCCTGCGGGCCGGGGAACGCCGTCATCGGCGGCCGCACCGATGGGGGCGGCGTCGACGGCGGAGCAACGGGTGGGGGCAGCGCCGGTGGTACCAGCGCAGGCGGAGGCACCACCGGTGGTGGGGCGGCTGGCGGCGTCATCTTCTCAGGAGCGCTCGTCATCTCGCCGCGCGACGTCGTGGTGGACGTCACGGTGGGCCAGGCGCCGACGCCAGTGACGTTCTCGGCGCTCGCCGACGGTCTGCCCGTCGTCCCCGACTGGACGTTGAGTCCTCCCACCCTGGGCACCCTCGATGCGATGGGGCGCTTCACGCCGGGCACGAGCGGCGGCGCGGGCACCGTGTCGGCGCGGTACGGCAGCAGCACCGACTCCACCACCGTGCGGGTGCGGGTGCGCGTGGTGCAGAACGGCACGCAGGCGGGCTCGATGGACGCTGGCCTCGGCGGGCTGGGCGGTGTCGGCGGAGACGGTGAAGGTGGCGCGGTCGACCCCGCCACGGTGACGGTGCTCGGCGGCACGCCCACGCCGGCCAGTGGAGACACCCTGCTCTACCCCTACGACGGCACGGTGTGGCCGAAGGGCCTGCTGCCGCCGCTGCTGCAGTGGCGCACGGCGCGCTCGTATGACGCGGTGGGCATCACCCTCGAGTGCCCGCTCTTCACCTTCACCGGCACCTTCGCGAAGCCCGCGACGCCCTTCATCCGCCACCCGATTCCGCTCGCCGCGTGGAGCCAGGCCAGCGAGCTCTGCGCCGGCCAATCACTCACCGTACGTCTGGTGTTCGCCACGGGTGGCCAGGCCTTCGGCCCGCTCACCCAGACGTGGCGCATCGCGCCGGGCTCACTCAAGGGCGTCATCTATTACAACTCGTACGGCACCCGGCTTGCCAGGAATTACACCGGCGCGCTCGGGCCCGACCCCCGCTTCGGCGGCGCGACGCTCTCGGTCCGTGGCACCTCGACGGACCCGGGCCTTGTCGCGGGCTCGAGCGGCCCCGAGGCCAACTGCCGCGTGTGCCACGTGGTGTCGGCCGATGGCTCGGCGCTCCTCACGCAGCGGGGTGACAACAACGACGCCACCAGCCACTACGCCCTGCGCAGCGGCAACGCCGAGACGGCCATGACACCTGGTGACGGACGCTACGCGTGGGGCGCGCTCTCGCCCGACGGCACCGTGTTGTTCTCGAACACCGCCACCCTGCAGGGCAGCCGCACGGCGCCGAGCGAGCTGTTTCAGGTGCCCTCGGGCGCGAGCCTTCCCTCCACTGGCCTGCCGCCGGGCCTGGGCGCCGCGACGCCCGTCTTCTCACCGGACGGCCGGCAGCTCGCGTTCAACCACTTCGCCGGCGCCGGCTCGGACCAGCGCACGCTCGCGATGCTGCGCTTCACGCCGCCGGGCACCTTCAGCGACTTCTCAGTCTTGTACACGCCGCCCGCGGGCCAGACGGCCGTGTTCCCCAGCTACCTGCCGACGAACCGCGGCGTGGTGTTCCAGGTCGAGACGGTGAGCAACGGCCGCTTCGGTGAGACGCGCTCGACGTGCGACTCGTCGGGCCCGTGCTCCAACATCGGCACCCGCGCCGAGCTGTGGTGGGTCGACGTGATGACGAAGCAGGCGCGACGGCTCGACCGGCTCAACGGGCTGGGCGCGGTGCCGACGGGGCCCGAGTCGCACGACGACGACGCGACGCTCAACTACGAGCCGACGGTCGGGCCGATTCCGTCGGGCGGGTACGCGTGGGTCATCTTCACCAGCCGCCGGCTGTATGGGAACGTCGCCACCATCAACCCCTGGTGGAGCGACCCGCGCTTCCACGACATCAGCGCGACGCCGACGACGAAGAAGCTGTGGGTGGCGGCCATCGACTTGAACGCGACGCCGGGCACCGACCCGAGCCACCCGGCCTTCTACCTGCCCGCGCAAGAGCTGCTCGCCGGCAACTCCCGCGGCTACTGGGCGGCGGACCCGTGCCGGGGCGATGGCGAGCGGTGTGGCTCCGGCGACGAGTGCTGTGGAGGCTACTGCTACACCCAGCAGGGCCAGCTCGCGTGCGGCTCGAACCCCGGGCCCGTCGACGGCGGCGTCGCCTGCAGCCGCGAGTTCGACCGGTGCACCACGTCGGCTGACTGTTGTGACCGCAACGCGGTGTGCGCGAACTCGCGCTGCGCCTCGATCAACTGACGGCACCGTGCCCGGCGATGGCGACCGGGCGGTGGGTCACCCCGCGCGCTGGCGTCGGCGCAGCCGCAGCCCCACCAGCGCGAGCAGCGCCACCAGCGGATTCGTCGCCGCGCAGCCACACCCACCGATGGCATCGCTCAAGTCGCGCTCACCGGGGCCCATGCCGGTCGGGCCCGCATCTGCGGGCGTCGCTCCGCCATCAGCCATCATCGCGCCGCCGTCGAGCGGACGTCCGGCGTCTTCCGCATCGCCCCCGTCGGGCTCGAGCCCGGCGTCGGGCGTCAGGCCCGCGTCGACCGAGGGCTCACCGGCGTCGGGCTCCACGCCCGCGTCGACCGTCGGCGTCCCGGCGTCCAGCGCGGGCGCTCCAGCGTCGACGGCCGGAGCCCCAGCATCGACCGGCGCGATACCGGCGTCGGGCGTCGGCAGGCCTGCGTCGAGCGGCGGGCTGCCCGCGTCGGGCGCCTGGACACCGGCGTCCATCGAAGGCGCCCCGGCGTCCGGCCGCGTCACGCCGCCATCGAGCCCCGGGTCGATGTTCAGGCTGCGCCGCTGCGCGAAGAGCCAATTCCATACATCGTCATTCGAATACACGGCCCCCCAGACGAAGTGGTCGTTCCGGTCGAGCAGGGTGTACCGCCACGGCGACGCGACGTTCGTGCCCACGCCCGTGCGCCAGACGTACCCGGTGGCGGTCCACGCGGCCGTCTGGTCCGAGCCGGCCGACAGCCAGAACTGGCCGTTGATGAAGGGGTAGCTGCTCATCACGCTGGCGAACCCGGGGTCGCGGCTCACCGACTGGCCGATGGCGTTCATCCACCGGATGGATTCTTCGCGCGGGACGGTCGGGTCCCCAAACCCGTGGAAGGCCCAGACCGCGACGCTCCGGTGCTCGTGTGCGTCGGTGCTCATCACCGGCCACAGCTGCTGCACCGGGCAGATGGGCACGATGGCCGCGACGGCGCCAGGCTGGTCCTTCGGCACCGTCCACGTGGGCCCACCACCGGCCGACAGGCCCGTCAGATAGATGCGGTCGGCATCGACGCGGTAGCGGGCGCGGGCCCAGGCGAAGAACGAGGACGCCAGCGACGCGTTCCACAGACCCGAGGGGTTGCGCGGGGCGAGCACCACGGCGCGATGGGTCGTCTTGAAGCGGTGCGAGCCGGTGCCAGCGCTGCGGATCTGCTGGAGCGGCCCATGGGCCGTCATGGCGTTGAAGACGCTCGCCTGGTCCGAGCCACCGCCGCTCTCTCCGACGCCGTGGAAGAAGATGACGAGCCGCTCGGGCTGCGTCCCCGTCGCGTAGCCAGGCGGCAGGTACTCGACGAAGGGCAGGGGCGCCGTGGTCTGCGAGGTGGTGAACGTGACCAGGGTGTCGTCGGCCCACGCCGCGCCCGAGAGGACGGCCAACGCCACCGGGGTGAGTCGTCGCATGCGTCGGGTCCTCTCACGCCAGCGGCGTTCCAGCCACGGGCGCCTCCCATCCCGAACAGGCTGTTTCTTCTAGTGACGTCAGGGACTCCCTTCTCGGCCAGCCGTCATGAGGGCAGCGCGGCGTTCTCGGGGCTGCCAGACCGTTGGAGCGCTCGAGGCTTGATGGAACATCGCGCGGTGGCGGGCCTGCGATAGTGTTGGTCTCGCGTGAAAGCCGTCTGCCCCAGCTGCGAGCGCCTCATCGACGTCACGGCCGTGAAGGTGGTGGCCGACACCGCGTTCATCGGCTGTCCCAGGTGCGGCGTCGAGTCGGCGCTGCCCGTCACGTCGGGTGCGCTGCCCCCGCTCGTGGACACGCCGAAGGCCGCGCCGCCGATGCCGATGTCGTCGCGCAAGACGCCGGGCCCGCGTGCGCTGGTGCTGGCGTCGTCGGCCGAGGCCAGCAACGTGGTGATGCTGCGCGCGCCAACGACGGCGGCGGTCGAGAGCGCCCGCGCGATGGCTGAAGACGACGCGGCGCTGCTGGTGCCTGAGGGCTTCTGCCCCAAGTGTCTGTCGAAGCGGCAGGGGGCGGTGGCGGCGTGTGGCACGTGCGGCCTCGCGTTCGCGAACGTCGACCTCGCGGCGCTCGCGCCTCCGACGTGGCTGGCCTCGATGTGGAAGGAGCTGTTGCTCGCGTGGGACGACGAGGCCCGGCACGCGGCGCTGCGTCGGCTGGCGATGGAGCGCGAAGACCTGCCGGCTCTCGGCCGCCTCTACCGCCTCCGGCTGGCGCACATGCCCGACGACCCGTGGGCCCAGCGCGGCCGTGACGAGGTGTTCACGGCGGCCTCGTCGGTGATGCTGGCTCGCCCGCCCGAGGCGGCGCCGAGCGGAGGCAAGTTCGTGACGAAGGCCATCGTCGTCATCGCGTCGCTGCTGGCCATCTTCGCGGCTGGCTCGTTCATGCTGAAGACGCTCGCGCAGCTGAAGTGACCCGCAGTCGGGAGGGGACGGCGGAGGAATCGCTCCTTCGAGCCTTGTACGCGCCTGCGGGGCGAGCCGACGGCCGAAGCGCTCGTGCTCCCTGGGCTCCTGCAGCGGTGGACCGAGCGGGAGCTTGGTGTGGGCCGGGCTGGCACCTGCAGGAGAGAAGGCCCTGTCGGAGTCGCGCGAGCAGGTCTCGGGCCTTTGCCGACGGAGCGGTGCGCGGGCTCGGCGTGCAGCGGCTGGCGGCCTTGCGGCACCTCTTGCAGTCGCTCGAGGGAGCCCTCGAGGCCCCGCGACGGCGGACCCCGGCGAGGGGCTCACGGGAGTCAGGGCCTGGAGGTGGGCGCTCCGACTCTGAGGAGGGCTTCACGTGGCGAGGTGAGCGAGCCGGGCAACGGATCAGAGGGGGTGTAAACAAGGTGACGGTTTCCGTCACCCAGGGTGACGTCAACCAGGTGACGATTACCGTCAACTGGTTGACACCCCCTGGAAATCGAACCGCACCCTGCCTTCGGGTCGTCATCGCGCACGGGTGGGGTGTGATTCGGCTGGAGAGCTCGTCACTCGAGGCATCGGAGCGCCCTCCTCGCACCCGCCTCGCCCTGGAGCCGCAGCGAGCGCACGTCGTCGGAGCGCATGACGCACCGGTGATGGTGCTCGGGAGAGCAACCGGTACGGTCCGCCTCGTGCGGCGGATCATCGGCTGGAGCGCGGCGACGTGGGGCGTGCTGGGCGTCTCGGCCCTGCTCGGCTCGGCCATCGTGCGTCTCTGGCCGCTGGTACGCGAGGCGCTCGACGGCTGGCGGTCGGACGCGGGCTTCTGGGTGGCCGTCACGGTGAGCCTCGTCTTCTTCGGCTACACCGAGGGCTACCGGGCGTTTCAGCGGCAGCTCGCGCCGCGGGTGGTGGCGCGGGCGTTGACCCTCGTCGACACGCCGAGCCTGGTGCGTGGGCTGCTCGCGCCCTTCTTCTGCATGGGGTACTTCGGGGCGACGCGGCGGCGGCTCATCACCTCGTGGGCCGTGTCGCTCGGCATCGTCGGGCTCGTCGCGGCGATGAAGCTCGTGCCGCAGCCGTGGCGTGGGGTGGTCGACCTGGGCGTCGTCTTCGCGCTCGGCTGGGGCGTGCTCGCGGTGCTGGCGCACTTCGCCGCCGCGGTGTCGGGCCGCGAGCCCGGCGTCTCACCGGACCTCGCGTAGCGGCGTCGCCACTCGTGTTCGACCGGCTCCCGCCGCTGGCGGCGCGAAGACCTTCGTCTCTGACTGGCCTCCGTCGGACGCGTGGTGCTCGAGCGCACGAAGGACGAGGCGCCGCTCGCCACGCTCGGGGGGGCGAGTTCGCGCCGCGACGCCGGTGTCGGCCGACCGGGAGCTCGAGCGCACTGGTTGGTGCCTGACTGACACCTGGCGCTGGAGAAAAAGTTGCACACAGGCCAACGCACCTGGGTCAAACCGCGGCCATGCGCCACCTCCTGCTCCTCGTGTGTCCTCTCGTCATCCTCGCGGCCTGCGGCCCGACGGATCCACCGCAGACCTGCGCCGACGGGTGCCTCGCGAACGGGCGCTCGTGCATCCGGAGCGCTGATCAGGTCGACACCCTCTGCGGCCTCCCCGGAGGCGCGTGCGTCGACTGCATCTCGCAAGGCCTCATCTGTTCGAAGGGCATCGGCTGCACCTCGCGGCCTGGCGTCGGTGGTGGCTCGGCGGCGGGAGGAAGCGCGGCGGGTGGCGCAGCCGGTGGTGGCGGGACGGGCGGAGGCTCTGCGGGCGGCATGGTGGCGGGTGGAGGCGCGGCTGGAGGCATGGTCGCGGGCGGAGGCGCAGCTGGGGGCGAGGTGGCGGGTGGAGGCGCGGCTGGAGGCATGGTGGCGGGTGGAGGCTCCGCCGGCGGCATGGTGGCGGGCGGCAGCGCGGGCGGCATGGTGGCGGGCGGCTCCGCCGGCGGCATGGCGTGCGTCAACCAGTGCTCGGGCTCAGTGAGCATCTGCGACGCGGCGGGCGTGCGCACGTGCGGCGTCGACGCGACGATTGGCTGCTCCGTCTTCGGCCCCCCGCAGGCCTGCGGCAACGGGCAGACCTGCTCCGGTGGCGTGTGCGTCAACTCGTGCACCAACCAGTGCACCGCGAACGCCACCCAGTGCGCCTCGTCGGGCGCGCCGGTGCGTTGCCAGGTGCTCCCCAACGGCTGCACCGACTGGGTGCTCCAGGCTGCGTGTCCCGCGAGCCAGGCGTGCAGCGGCGGCGCGTGCGTGCCGACGTCGACCTGCACCAACCAGTGCACGGTGGGCCAGACGCGCTGCACCGCGGGCGGACAGCAGCAGACGTGCGTGACGCTGTCGTCGGGCTGCACGGACTGGTCGCTCCCGCTCGCGTGCATGGCTGGCCAGGCCTGTCAGGCGCCTGCGACGACGTGTGGCGTGCCGCGCTGCACAGCGGGCCAGCGACGCTGCACCTCGCAGGGCGCTCCGGCCGTCGAGGCCTGTGACGCGCAGGGCACCTGGTACGTCATCTCGCAGTGCCCGCAGGCCTGCTGGATGGGCGCCTGCACCGCCTCGGCCGCGTGCAACGCAGGCACCGTGCGCTGCAATGGCAGCAACATCGAAATCTGCAACGCCTCGGGCACGGCATGGCTGTACAACCAGACCTGCGCGGTCTCGTGCCAGAGCGGTGTCTGTACTGGCCCCTGCACGGCGAACGAGAAGCGCTGCAACGGCCGCGTGCCCGAGACGTGCAACTCGGCGGGCTCGGCGTGGGTGGCCGGCATGACGTGCGTGAACGAGTGCTACCGCGGTGAGTGCACGCAGAACGACCTCATCATCGACGGCACCACCCAGACGCTCGAGGGCGACCTCAAGTACTCGAACTCGGTCGTCATCCGGAACCAGGGGCAGCTGCGCGTCGGCCCGTCGGGCATCCTGCGCCTGCGCGCGCGCACCATCACGGTGGAGAGCAACACCACCATCAACGCGAACGACCTGGGCATCGACACGCGCGGACAGGGCGGTCCGCGGACGGCCTCGTGCTTCTATTGCAGCTCGACGTCGACAGTGAACCTGACGCCGGGCTCCAGCTACGGCACCACCGGCGCGGCCGGCACCGGGTCGACGTACTCGTACTGCTGCTCGAGCTGCGGCAACCAATGCACGACGTCGCAGACGGTGCCGACGTACGACCGCGACGACGACCTCTCCATCAGCCAGGGCAGCCGGTGGGTCAACGGCAGCACCACCAACCGCGGCGGCGGGCTGGTGCAGCTCATCGCCGACACCGTCACCATCGACGGCCAGGTGACATCGAACGCCACCAGCGCGGGCGGCTCGGGCGGCGGCGTGCTCATCGCGGCCAACCAACTCTCGGGCACGGGCGTCATCCAGACGTCGGGCTCGGCGGCCTCTCCCGCTGGCGGCAACGGCCGGGTGAAGCTGCTGCGCGGCACCAGCAACAACTTCTTCTCGGGCGCCATCACCGGCAACTCGCGCACCTCGCCGATGCCGCCACTCGACCTCGTCTCGGGCAGCCACCCGGACCAGGCGCGCTGGTACAACGACGGCCTGGGCGACTGGTTCCTCGCGTGGAGCCGCCCCTTCCCCAGCCTCGTCGGCTACTACTGGCGGCTCTCGACGTCCGAGAGCACGCTGCCGTCGGCGATGGCGGGCAACGGCACGCTCATCATGGCCGAGTCGCTGCAGATTCCCGAGGCGCAGCTGGTGCAGGGCACCAACTACGTGCACCTCGTCTCGGTGGACTCGGCGTTCAACGTGGGCACGGTGAAGGCGACCGCCACGGTGCGCGTCAACACCCAGCCGCCCACCATCGCGTCGACGAGCCACCCGAGCGAGCGCACCTGGGGCGGGAGCAACGCGCTCTTCTTCTCGTGGACGAACCCGCAGGCCGACACCAACTTCACCGGCTACTACTTCACGCTCGACCGCTTCGCCGACACGGTGCCCGCGGCGACGCCCTCCAACTTCACCTCGAACAAGCAGGTGCTGCTGTCGAACATCGTCGACGGCATCTGGGTGTTCCACGTCGTCAACCGCGACACGCGCAACGCCATCACCAAGCAGGCGGCGCACTACGTGGTGTACGTGGGCGCGAACCCCGGCTCCGGCAACGTGTCGGGCAGCGTCTTCGACGGCAGCATGGGCAACATGCCGCTGTCGGGCGTGCGCCTCACCATCAACCGCGGGCTCTTCAGCCAGACGACGGCGTCGAACGGCACCTACACCTTCGGCAACACGCTGCCGGCCGGCACCTGGGAGCTGACCGCGTCGCGGGCCGGGTACCTCTCGCAGACGCAGATGGTGACAGTGGCCGCCTCGGGCTCGGTGAACCAGAACTTCACGCTCTTGCGCGCGCCGTGACCGACGCCGTCACACGAGCGTCGCAAGGGCGTCGAACAGCGACGTAGGGCCTCGCTTGACCTGGTGCGGGTGCGAGAACTGGAGCAGCCCGCGCCCCTGCGCCCTCGAGCGCTCCGCCCAGGCCTCGGCCAGCATCGGAGGCACGCCGGCGGCGACGTGGAAGGCGACCTCGGTGTCGGCGGGGTGCTCCACGGCCTTGATGGGCTGCTTGAGGAGCGAGGTGAGCGCGGCGGCGACCTCTTCGGCCGACCAGTTCGACGCGCCCGCAATCTCGAGCACGTGGGTGCCGCTCGTGTGGAGCTCCATCGCCTCGGCGGTGAGGAGCCCCACGTCCTTCGCGCCAATCTGCGGCGTCGCGAGGTGCGGGTTGCCGAAGACGGGCAGCGTGCCCGAGTCCATCGCGCCGAGGAGCAGCGATTCCCAGCGCTCGAGGGCGAGGGCCGCGCGGACGAAGGTGACGCTGGGCGCGGCGCCGGTGAGGGCGAGCTCGGCGCGGTGGAGCGCGGTGATGGGGCCGGTGCCCGCGGGGTGCTGCGCGCCGATGGACGAGAGGAAGGCCACCGAGGCCACCTTCGACTTCGAGACTGCGGCGGCGAGCGACTTCGTCATGACGTCCTGGGCGACGAAGAAGTCGGCGCCGGGTGGCGGCCTGGGGAGCAGCAGGAAGACGCCTGCGAGGCCCTGCAGGGCCTTCACCATCGAGGGCTCATCGAGCAGGTCGACGACGGCGACTTCGCAGCGGCGGGCCTTCCAGGCCTCTCCCGTGGCCTCGTCGCGCACCAGCACCCGCACCTTCTGCCCGCGCTTGAGCAGCGCATCAGCGGTGGCCGCGCCAACCCGGCCTCTGACTCCAGCGACTGCGTACATGGGGACCCCCGACGGTGAAGGAGCACCATGCGCCTGGGCGAGGGCGGTGACCCGACAATTCGTGCAACGCACCCCGACGTGATGGCGTCATTCCCGTCATCGACGACCCGCGCGCTCCACGTGACTCGAGCGGGTGACTGAAAGCCATGGAGCGGCACTGCAGGCGCGGCTTCGTCTTCACGTCGGCGCCGGCCGCAGCGTCAGCCTCGAGCGCAGATTGACACCGCGCTGCGGTGGGCACGCAGCCGCCAGCGCCTCAGCGATGACGAGGCGCTCGCGGGAGCCCTTCGGCGCGCACACCTTCAGGGACCTGCCTCACCGGCAACAGAGCACGCCCGACTCGCCGCGCTGTGGGCACCCGGCGGCTCGGCCCGGGCCCGCCACCGAGGCGTTGCAGCACTGCGAGGCGATGGCGCCGCGGTCGGAGAAACAGGCGCCTCCATCTGGCACCAGGCGGCTCACACCTGAGAGCGCGCCGCAGGAAGCGCCGACGGCTGCGACGGTATCGCGGGTGACGTCATTCGAGCAGTCGAGCGGCTCACACCCATCGAAGCCGTCGACGCTCGCGCGAAACGCGAAACAACCGGGAAAGGCCGTGGCCTGCGTGAAGGACAGCGCGCGCACGGGGGCGTCGGCGTGGGTACAGACGCGCCAACCCGGGCCGCACAGTTGCTCCGCCGACGTCGAGGTGTCGAGGTCGCCCTGCCAGCCACCACCGCAGGCCGCCACGTCGGGGAACGCGAGCACGTCGGTGAAGCCCTCGCGCGTGCCGTCGGCGCAGCCCACCGAGAGGCCGCCGTCCGTCGAGCCGGGAGCCAGACAGCGCCCGGCGACGCAGGTGCCCGTGCACGGCTGGTCGCATGCGCCGCAGTGCTGCGCGCTCGAGGCGACCGAGACGCACCCGCCGCCACAGCGCTGCTGCCCCGGCGCGCAGGCGCGAGACACCATCGCCGTCGGCCGCATCTCGTGGAGAATGGTCGGGTCGCGCTCCCAGAGCACGGTGCCATCGATGATGGGTCCGGCTCCGCCGTCGGCCCAGTCGGGCTCGATGGCGCCCGAGGTGCCCGCCTGGGTGACCCGATACAGCGAGCCGGTCGCCTTCGCGTCGCTCGGTTGGGCAATCACCAGTCGGGCATAGGGGCTCGAGGGTTGCCACTCGGGCCAGAACGAGGACAGGTGTACGCGCGCCCAGTTCGTCGGAACGGTGGCCCACGTCTCTCCCTCGTCCTGGGACACGAGGAGCGGCGGAGCGCCCGTCTCGTTGGCGACATAGAGGGCCCCGTCGGCGCCGCGCGCCAGGCCGCGGAAGCTCGGTGACGACACCGGGGGCGCCCGCAGCGACCACGACCGCGCGCCATCGAAGCTCCGCGCCACCGCCGTCGGCGTCAGCACGAAGATGCTCGACACAGGCGGCGGGTTGTACACCGCGTGGGCCCACCGGGTGGCGCTGAACGAGCCGGCGATGCCACCATCGAGGAAGTAGGTGGCGCCGGCGGGGTGCGAGAGGAACGTGGGCCCCACGCCAGTCCGGTCGGTGATGAAGAAGGGGAACCTGGCCAGCTCGGGCAACTGCCGGGCGAAGACGCCTCCGTCGGGCAGCGGCGGCACGAAGAAGCGCGAGAGCTCGTGCCTGGTCAACCAGTTCGTCGTCACGACGGCGACCCAATTGGGTGGAGCGAACGAGTGCGGCCCGAACTCGGGCGGCAGCTGCGCCACCTGGCTGAAGGTATTGCCGTTGTCGGTGCTGCGCAGCACCTTGTGAAGCGGACTCACCTGGTTACCACCGACACTCATCGTGAGGGCGCCCGTGGCCTCGTCGACGTGCAGGTCCTCGATGCGGCCGCCGGCCGTGAGGGTTCCGCTCCACGTCGCCGTCCAGCTCCGGCCGTCTTGAGAGCGATAGAGCGTCGCGCCCGCTCCAGCCTCAGTGCGCACGAGCGCGAAGAGCCAGGTTCCGTCAGGGCTGATGTCGAGGCGCTGCACCGGCGCAGGGAAGCTCGCCAGCTTCTGCCAGCGGCCCCCCAGGAGGCCCGCGAGGGTGTACCGCTCGTCGGGTTGTAAGGGAGCGTTCCGCGGCCACTGCGCGCCGGCGACGTACAGGCCACCCGAGACGCACTCGCCAGCGGTGCACTGGGTGCCAGCCGGGCAGCTCACGCCCTCGCAGGCCACCTCTCGGCACTGGCCCTCGATGCGGGCGAAGCCGGGGGCGCAGGGGTTCGCTGGAGCGCCCGTGGGCCAGCAGGTGCCATCGACGCAGAGGGTGAGGGGGCCGCACTGGCGCTCGACGCAGCGCTCCGCGACACACTCGCCCGACAGGCACACCGTGCCCGCTCGACAGGGCCGGGTGGGCGAACACGAGGTCGGCCAGCACCGGCCGTTCGCGCACGCCTCTCCAACCCCGCACGCCACGCCGGCGCAGCTCAAGGGACGACAGGTCGTGCCATCACAGACATCGCCAGGGCGACATCTTCCGAAACCAACACAGACATCAGAGTAGCACTGCCCCAGATTACACAGCGCGCAAGACTGGAGCGCACAGGCAGTCGAGCGGCAGGTGTCGTCGGCTGCGCACGTGAACCCGGGGCCGCAGAGGCCCTCGCAGGGGAGTCGGGCGCCACCGTCAGGCGTCCCCGCATCTGGACCACCTGCATCCAGGGTTCCGCCATCGACCTGGCCGGCATCTGGAGTCCCACCGTCGAGCGTTCCGGCGTCGAGCGTTCCGGCGTCTGGAGTCCCACTGTCGAGCGTCCCGGCGTCCGGAAGACCGGCGTCGGCCGAACCACCGTCGAGCCGCTGCCCTGCGTCGAAGGCGACGACGGGGCCTGCGTCGAGCGGCAGCGAGGTCGATGGTCCGACGCTCAACGCAATCACGCCGAGGTCATTCTCTCCCGCGAGGAGCAGTTGCCGACCCAGCGCGGCGCTCTGGTAGCCCTCTTTCTCCACGGCGAGCACCCACGCGCCGCTCGGGAGCGGCCCCAGCGTGAAGGTGCCGTCGGGGCGCGTCTCGGTGCGCTCGGCCCCCGACGCAGACACGGCGCGCACGAGGGCCTGCTGGAGCGGCGCTCCGGCCGTCGTTCGCACCACGCCGATGGCCGTCGACGCGAGGCTGGGCGTCGGCTCGAGGAGCACGTCTTCGGCCAGGGTGAAGGCCTGCCCGGCCGCCAGGGTGACGGACCGGCTGTCGGGGCGGTAGCCCGGCGTGAAGAACGAGAGCTCGAGCGAGCCCTCTGGCAGGCCCGACAAGACGAAGGCGCCCGTGTCGGCCGAGCTGGTGGCCACGTCGAAGCCCGAGACGAAGACGGCGATGCCGAGGTGAAAGGTGTCTCCGGGAAAGTCAGCGCGGCGAACGCGACCCGCGACCGAGCCATTTCGTCCGAGCGCCACCTCACCTGCGCTCGCCGCCCGCCCGGGCCCTGCGCCGACGGACTCGAGCCGGAGCAGGCGCTGGCGATCGACGACACCGTCACCCTCGACGTCGAAGGTGATGTGCACGGCGCCCCGGGCGCGGTCGATGCCGCCGAGGAGAAAGCGCCCCTCGTCGTCAGCGACGGTCGCGGCCGAGGTGCCCTGGAGGACGACGCGGGCGCCCGGCGCGGGGAGCACCGGTTTGCCCGGCAGCGAATACACCACGGCGCCCTGGAGGGTGCCTGGGCCCGGCGGCGGCGGCCGCTCGGGCAGCGTCACGTCGAGACAGCCAGTCCCCGCCACGACACCGAGCACCACCCAGAGTCGAGTCATGTGGACCGCACGTTGCGGGAAGTCGCGCGGCGCAGCAAGGGCTCGTTCTGACGAGCGCCGCAACCCACCGTGGCGAACCGGTGTCGGGGTGGCGCATGAGACTCGTGCTGGTGGTTCTCCTCACCCTGGCGCGCTCGGCCTGGCCCCAGGATGGGACCACGAACGACGAGCGCGACGCCCCATGGCCCGGCTCGCTCCGCCGCTTCGGACACCTCACGACTGGCCTTGGCGCCTGGAACGGCCTCGTCTCGGAAGACGGGGGGCGCTCATGGCGACGACTGCCGCCGCTGCCCTCAGGCGCGCGGGTGGCTGCGCTGGTGATGCTCGACGAGCAGACGTTGCTGGCGCGCTCGACGACGGGCGGGCTGTTCCGCGCTGCGCCTCGGTGCGGGAGCGCCTGCGCTTCACGTCGAACGCCTGTTCCGAGGCGCTGATGGTGCCTGACGGTGAGTCGGCTCCACTCGACGGCGACGCGCGCGCCCTCGGGTTGTACGAGTGGGCCATGCGCTTCACGGGGCCATGAGGACGTTCCTCGCGCTCTCCATCGGGTCAGGGGGGAGTCCACCTTTCCCTGCCGCGCGCCGAACCGGCGGCTACAGTGCGCCGCACATGCTCGCTTCAGTGCTCGTGTTGCTCCTCGCGCAGAAGGCTCCGGCCGCCGCGCCCCCGCCCACCGACGTCCTGCTCGAGGCCCTCACCAGAGAGCTCGCCCGCAGCAAGAAGGGCCTGCCCGGCGAGAAAGACGCGCCGCTCTACTACCTCTCGTACCGCGTCACCGACGGAGAGACGTGGGGCGCCTCGGCCAGCTTCGGCGCGCTCGAAGGGCAGTCCGGCCGCCCGGGACGGCTGGCGGGCCGCGTGCGGCTCCTCGACGTGATGGCCCGCGTCGGCACCCGCGACCTCGACAACACCCACAAGGTGCGCGGCGGCTTCGACTTCGACTTCGGCGGCGGCGGGCGCTCGTTGCCCATCGACGACGACCAGGGCGCGCTCGAGGTGGCGCTGTGGAAGGCCACCGACGACACCGTGCGGGCCGCCACGAAAGACCTGCTCAAGGTGCGCGCCAACGTCGCGGTGAAGGTGGCCGAAGAAGACAAGGCGCCCGACTTCTCCAGTGACAAGCCGCAGACGCGCCTCGAGCCCAAGGCGAAGCCGCTCTCCGAGGTGCTCGACCGCGAGGCGTGGGAGGCCCGCCTGCGCCGGCTCTCGGCGCCGTTCAAGAACAAGCCCAACATTCTGCGCTCATCGGTGTCGATGCAGGTGTCGTCCACCACGCACTACTTCGTCGACTCCGACGGCGCGAAGCTGCGCGAGCCCCGCTTCTTCGCCCGCCTCGGCGTGTGGGGCACCGTGCGCGCCGATGACGGCATGGAGCTGGACTTCTACGACGCCATCGAGGCCACCTCGCCCGACGCGCTGCCCACCGAGGCCGACTTCGAGAAGCGCGTCACCCGCGCCCTCGAGCGCCTCGAGGCCCTGCGCGCCGCCCCCGCCATCGAGCCCTACGTCGGCCCGGCCATCATCACCCACCGCGCCGCGGGCGTGTTCTTTCACGAAATCTTCGGCCACCGCATCGAGGGCCACCGCCAGAAGGACGCCGACGAGGGCAAGACGTTCACCAAGAAGGTGGGGCAACAAATCGTCCCCGACTTCATCAGCGTCACCGACGACCCGACGAAGCGGAGCTGGGGCGAGCTGCCGCTCAACGGCTTCTACCTCTTCGACGAAGAGGGCCAGCCCGCGCAGAAGGTGAACCTCGTCGAGAAGGGCGTGCTCAAGACGTTCCTCCTCGGCCGCTCGCCGGTGAAGGGCTTTGCGAACTCCAACGGCCACGGGCGCGCGCAGCCCGGCCTGCGCCCCGTCGCGCGCCAGGGCAACCTCATCATCGAGTCGGCGAAGCAGCTGCCGGCCGAGCAGCTCCGCGCCGCGCTGCTCGACGAGGTGAAGAAGCGCGGCAAACCCTACGGCCTGCTCATCGAAGAAATCTCGGGCGGCTTCACCAACACCCGCGCCGGCGGCGCGCCCCAGGCCTTCAAGGTGATTCCACAAATCGTCTACCGCGTGTACCCCGACGGCCGCCCCGACGAGCTCGTGCGCGGCGTCGACCTTGTGGGCACGCCCATCGCGTCCTTCGAGCGCATTCTCGTCACCGGTGACGACGCGAAGGTGTTCAACGGCTTCTGCGGCGCCGAGTCGGGCTGGGTGCCGGTGTCGGCCATCGCGCCGAGCCTCCTCATCAGCGACCTCGAGGTGGAGCGCAAGGGCAAGGGCCACGAGAAGGGGCCGCTGCTCGCGCCGCCGCCGCTCGCTGGAGCTGCCGCCGCGCCGGTGAAGGGAGGTGCGAAGTGAGTGCGCTCCTCTCGCTCGTGCTGGCCGCCGCGCCCGCCGCCTCAGGCGACCCCGTCATCGACGTCATGGAGGCCGAGCTCAAGCGCGCCATGACGCTGACGATGCCGTCAGCAACAGACCCGAAGGTGATGGCCGACAAGCCGTACTACGCGCGCGCGTACGTCACGGTCGAAGACGAGCTCGGCGTGTCGGCGAACCTGGGCGCCCTCTCGGCGCCGGGCGGTGGGCGGAGCCTCTCCATCGACACCGCGGTGCGCATCGGCAGCGAGACGTTCGACAACACCAACTTCTCGGGCGGCGGGTTCGACTTCTCCTTCGGCCGCGGCCGCTTCCCGGCGGAAGAAGACGTCGACGCCATTCGCCGGGCGCTGTGGCTGTCCTTCGATGGCAACTACAAGGCGGCCGTCGAGGCCATCGCCCGCAAGCGGGCCTTCCTGCAGGCCAACCAGGTGAAGGAGCGCATCAACGACTGGAGCTCCGTCAAGCCCGAGGTGCTGGTGCTGCCGCGCGAGGAGCCCCCGAAGCTCGACGCCGACGCCTGGGCCGCGCGGGTGAAGGCCGCCTCGGCCGCGTGCCGGGCCTCGACGAAGGCCCACGCGTGTACCGTCGCGTTCCGCAGCCGCTTCATGTGCCAGCGCTTCGTCGCCTCCGACGGCGCGAAGCACCGCTTCTGTGAGACGAAGCTCGAGCTCAAGGTGAACGCCCAGGGCCAGGCCGCCGACGGCATGCCGGTGGGCGCCGAGTGGAGCCAGGTGGCGCGCACCGAAGCCGAGCTGCCCACCGAGGCCGCGCTGCTCGAGCGCGTGAAGGAGACGTGGCAATTGATGGAGAAGAAGCTCGCCGCGCCCGCCGCCGCCGACGACTACGTGGGCCCGGTGCTCTTCACCGGCCAGGCCGCGCCCGTCTTCTTCCTCGCCACGCTGTCGGGCCCGTTGAGCTTCCCGCGGGAGAACCTCGGCCAGCGCCAGCAGGGCCGCCTCACCGAGCGCCTCGGCAAGCACGTCTCGGTGTCGCGCCTGTCGGCCACCGACGACCCGACGCAGAAGACGTGGACGTCTCCGAAGGGCGAGGTGTTTCCCCTCTTCGGCCACTACCCGGTCGACGACGACGGCGTGCTGCCGCAGCCCATCTCGCTGGTGAAGGAGGGCGTGCTGCAGACGTTCTACATGTCGCGCATTCCCACCAAGGCCTTCGCGAAGACGAACGGCCACGCGCGCGGGAGCCAGGCCTCGACGGGCACCCTCTTCGTCACCACCTCGCAGCCCGAGCCCCTCGCCGAGCTGAAGAAGCGCCTGGTGCAGCTCGCGAAGGAAGAAGACAGCGACTTCGGCCTCCTGGTGTCGGTGCTGCCGTCGAACCTGGGCGACCGGCCCAACGGCTCGACCGTCAACCTGCCCAACCTGCCGCTGCTGGTGCACCGCGTGTACGCCGACGGCCGCGAGGAGCTGGTGCGCGGGTACGCCTTCAAGCCCACCTCGCAGCGCGTGCTGAAGGACATCGTCGGCCTCGGCGACGACCTCTCGCTCGTCAACACGGAGCAGTTCGGCCAGAACGTGTCGGCCGTGGCGCCGTCGGTGCTGGTGAAGCTGCTCGAGCTGAACCGCGCGCGCGACGACTTCGGCAAGCCGCCCGCCCTGCCCAGGCCGGTGCTGTCGGCGAAGTGAGGCATCGGCGCCGCGGCGCTGTCCTGGGCAGGCCTCAGCGCTCCTCCGGGCCCAACATGTAGTGCAGCGTCAGCTCGGCCGCGTCGACCGAGACCCGCGCCACGCCTGGCCCGGCGGCTCCGACGGTGCGGACCGTGATGGCCACGCTTCGCACGTCGAGCTCGAGGAGCTCTGCGGCTGAGAAGGTGGCTTCGAGGGCTTGAAACCCCGGCGCGGTCGTCACCGCGCCCGAGTGCGCCCACAACGGCCGACGCCAGGCTCCGGCGGTCCACCCGAGGAGCTCCACCCCGCCCCCGGCCGGAGCGCTGCCGCCAGCGACCGCCCGCACCTCGAGCGACTGCAGCGTGGCCGAGAGGGGCACGTCGAGCGGCTCGAGCGGCACCCGCCACACCACCCCCGGCCGCACCGTCGAGACCTCGAGGCTCCACCCGTCGGTGCGCCCGGTCGTCCCCGTCGTGCCGCCCCACAGCAGGTGCCGCCCGCTGGCCGCGTCATGGGCGAACAGCGCGTCGGTGCGGCCGGCCGGCTCGCCCCAGGGGCCCCAGACCGGCAGCGTGGCTGACCCACCATCGAGGGCGTGCACGCGCAGCACGGCGTCATCGTTGACGTTGGTGGCGATGCGACGAATCGCCCCACCAAAGCTGAGCACCCGCTGGCCCGCCGGCTCGAAGCTGCAGCTCGGGCGGTCGATGTCCTCCCACGCCGCGGGGAGCTGCACCCAGGTGGACGAGAAGGGCCTCTCGACGAACCGGCGCGGCTGCGGAATCGACGTGCCGATGACGTTGCCGAAGCCGAGCACCGGCGTTCGCCCAGCGCCGACGAGGCACCCCTGGCCATACACGCCGTACTGCGTGGCGTTGGGTGGGACGACCGAGGCCGTCTCGGGCGAGCCTCCATCGACTGGAAACCAGACGGAGAGGGGGGGTGCCTCGGAGACGACGACGATGGCGTTGCCCGTGCTGACGGCCTGCACGGGCGTCAACGCAGCCTGGTAGGGGCGCACCAGCGACAGACCTCCACCGCCCAGCAGGGGCCGCCGAAACAGCCCCGCATCGGGCACGAAAAGGTAGGCGTCGGTCTCGGTCCCTGCCACGGCGAGGGGCGTCGACCGCGGCTGCAAGACGGTGGAGCCGATGGACGCCCACCCCTGCGCCGACCACATGAACCAGCGCTGCGCCTGCGGGCCCGCGGCCAGCACCGTGCCGCCCCCGACGGCGCCGAGGCCGCGGCTGAACTCGGGGGGCGCCGCGACCCGCGGAAAGGCCTCGCCCGGCAGGGAGCCGCCGTCGGTGCGCTCCAGCGCGCCGGGTCTGACGAGCCAGCGGTCGGCTCCGGCGAAGAGCACCGGGCCCCGCCCCTCTTCCCAGCCCAGGCCGCGAATCGGCGGCGCGACGCCGGCGTCGAGCGGCGTGAAGCCCCCGTCGACGAACTCGAAGACCTGGCCGCTCGAAAAGCCATACAGCCCCGCCGTCGGTACCCACGTCGGCCGGGTGTTGGGGGGCAGGGTGCCCGCCGCCGTGAGGCCCGCCCCGTCGACACGCCAGGTGGACACGCTGCCGCCATCGCGTGGCTGCTGCCAGACGAGCACACCCCCGGTCGGCACCGTGAGGGCGGCCACGTCACCGAGCGCTGGCAGCGAGCCCAGGGAGACGAAGGCGCCGCGGAAGTCGCCGGCCACGGCCCACACTTCCCGGGATTTGGTCACCAGCACGTGGCGGTCCCTGCGCACGTCAAAGGCCCCCGCGATGGCGCCTCCGGTGAGGCGCACCGCCGCCGCCCGAGCGCCCTCTCCGCTCAAGAGCAGGAACCCCGCGGCATTCAAGAAGGTCGACTCACCGAAGGTGAGCGCCCGCCGACGGGCCGGGTCCCAGCTGAAGAAGCTGGCCTGGGTGTCGAACGGGAGCCCCGACGAGACGCGCTCCAGCGCGAGCCCCGTCTGCCGAAGCAGCGCCGTCCCATCGCAGCCGCCGACCGAGAACCCCGAGAACCGGAGGCCCTGCCCGGCGGCGCGGTCGGCGACGACGAGGTCGTCTGTGCAGGGCCTGACGTCGGTGCCCTCGGGGCGCCAGAGCGCTTGCGAGTCGACCGAGACGCCCTCACCGTCGAGGGCCGTCAGCGGTGGAGGCTCGAGCGTCTCGGGCTGCGGGACCACCAGCGGGTCGACGAACGCCGGCCGGGCCTCGACGAGCGACGGGTTGCCGAACCCCGAGGTCGGCCGCACGGTGAGGCTGATGGCGCGCACCAGCTCGCGGGCCGACGACTCGCCCGCCGCGTTGACCCGCGAGACCCACACCCGGGAGAGGTCTCGCACGGGCAGCGGCACCTCGAGCCGGCTGCCGTCGAGGGGCAGCTCCGTCAACGACAGGGGGAACCCGGCGTCGGGGCTCTCCCACACAGCCAGGGACCCGGCCCCGGCACCCAGGGGCGCGACGAGGCGCAGGCCGGGCAGCCCTCCATCGATTCGCCCGAAGGGCACCCGCTCGAGCATCGGCCCGGGGTCCACGAAGGGCGGCGCGGGCTTCGTTGCCGGGAGCTCCACCGGGAGCCGGAGCGACGCGGTGTTGCCGACCAGGTCGGTCGCCTCGACCTCGAAGGTCGTGCGGTCGGCCAGCGGCCCGGCGAGCACCAGCTGCGCGCCGTACACACCGTTCCCATCGGCGGTGGTGGCGACGCTCGCGGTCGCCCCGGTGACGGCGACCCGCGGAGCGCTGACGACCGCCTCCGAGAGCGAGAACTGGAGGCGCACTGTCGAGCCCGCGGCCACGGCGGTGGGGGCGAGGGGGAACCGCAGCGGGCTCTCGGGGGGCGGGGTGACGAAGGCCGCGGCGCTCCCCTCGACGAGGGCCGGCGCGGTGAGGTCGACGATGAGGGGCACCGCCCGGCGCTGTTCGTCGCCGCGAAGGTCACGAACCACCAGCTGCGCGACCAGGTCTTCGCCGACGTTCGAGTCGACCCTCAGCTCGCACCGGAACCGGGCGCGCTCGAGCTCGCCACAGGGGACCCGCACGACGCCCAGCTGCAGCTCGACGGCGGTGGGGGCACCCTCGATGGGAACTTCGACGAACGCCACGTTGAAGCCCGCGGTGCGCGAGAACCGGTTCGAGGCGCTCCCATCGGGGCGTCGAACGCTGACGTCGCCCACGACGACGGGTCGGACACGCGCCGGGTCGACGCAGATGCCGACGCCGCAGCGAAGACCGGCTGGGCAGCTCGCGCCCGCCTCACAGGTGACGGTGGTTCGCCCATCGTCGTCGACGGCCACCGACGGGTCGAAGCCGCACCCGACGAGGAGCGCCACGACGGCACACCAGCACGAGTCCCACCGCCTGGCCCCGCTCCCTTGCCACCTCACCACGCGCATGCGCGGCGGACTGTGCCACGCCCGAACGGCCTCGACGACCAGCTCGACCGGCGACCGTCACGGCCTGGCAACGGGCGCGGCGGAACCAGCCAGCCCGCCACGGTGTCGCGCCCCCATGCGTCGCTTCTCGTGTGGTGCACTGTGCTGCTTTCTCGTGGCGTGTGGGCCCGACCCGTACGCCGACCGGCGCCCTGACGAACGCGGCCTGACGGAGCTGCGCCACGACGTCCGCGTGCGCTTCGAAGAGGGCCAGGTGCGCCTCACCGTCAGCCGGCAGGTGCGCAACGACACCGACGACGAGCAGACGTTCCTCACCGACGTTCCGCTGCCCGAAGGTGCCATCGCCACTTCGCTGCGCGTGGGACGGGGAGACGGCCCGCTGGCGCAGGCGCCGCTGTCGACCATCGAGCGCGTCACCGCCGAGTGGGAGCGCCTCACCGGCGAAGGCGAGGCCGAGCCGTCACCCATCGGGCGCCTCGTCTGGGTGTGGGACGGCACGCTGCGCCTCGAGGTGTTCGCCGTTCCCCCGCGCGACGCCGTCACCGTCGCCTACGACGTGCTGGCGCCGACGCGCTACGGGGCGGGCCTGCTGTTCGTCGAGCTGCCCGCGCCCGAGGGCCTGCCGCCCCGCTTCGATGGCGCCACCGTCGAAGAAGTCGATGGCACCTTCCGCGTGCAGCGCCAGCACGTGACGCAGCCGGTGGCCGACGTGCGCTGGGCGACGGCGCCGCTCGACGTTCAGCGCGTGCTGTGGCGGCTCGAGGTCGACGCGGCCCCGGTGCTCGAGCCCGCGCCCATCGCGCCCCACGTCGTCTTCGTCATCGACGCCTCACACAGCGAAGGGCCCGCTGGCATCGCCGCCCAGCTCGACCTGGTGCCGCACGTGCTCGCCAACACCCCTGAGGCGCAGGCCGAGGTCGTCGTCGTTCGTCGCGCGGCCGAGCGGCTCTTCGGCACGTTCCTCCCGGTGCGCGACGTCCCTGCGCGGCTCGCCGCCGAGGCGCACCGCCTCGCTCCCGGCAACGGCTCGAACCTCGAGGAAGGCGCCAGGCTCGCGGCCCAGACGCTGGCGGGCGTGCCGGGGCCGGCGCGCGTGCTGCTCTTCACCGACGAGCGCCTGCGGACCTCCTTCACCAACGAGCGGGCCCTGGCGGCGCTCGAGGTCCTGCCGCGCGACAGCGTGGTGCACGTGGTGGAGCGCACGAGCGCCGACGACGCCTTCCTGCGCGAGGAGCGGGACGACGCGGCGCCCCTGGCTCCCGTCGCCGAAGCCTGGGGCGGGGTGTTCTTTCGGGTCTCTGGCGACGCGCGGCAAGAAGCGCCGGGCGACGCGGCGCGGGCGCTCCTCGAGCTCGTTCGTCCCACGCGGGTAGACGCGCTCCACGTCGAGGCCGCTCGAGTCGACCTCGGCTTGCAGCCGTCTCTTCAAGAGGGCTCGACCATTCGCCTGCACGGCGTCGCCGAGCACCCGCCTGAGCTCATCACCCTCACCGGGAAGCTGTGGAGCCGCCCCTTTCGACGCGTGGTGGCGGTCGATGACGGCCTCTCACGACGGCTCCCCGGGCTCGCCATCGGCCAGGAGGACCTCCGCACGCAGCTCGAAGACGACGAGCTCCGCTCCGCCGCGTTCCTCGCGCAGGCCGTGTCTCCCGTGACGGCCTACCTCGCCGCCCCGCCGAACGCGGCGCCGTCGCGCATCGGCAGCCTCGGGTTGGGAATGGCTGGGGTTGGCACCAGCTCGTGTGGGTGTGGGGGCTCGTCCTGCTCCGTTGCGTGGGTCACCGTGCGGCCCGCCCTCGTCGACCTGCACGCGCTCCTTCGGGACGCGCTCGAGCCGGGGCAAAGGGCCTGCGAGGCGCAGCTGGGGCTGAACGCGCCCTCCCGCGTCATCATCGAGACCACCGGTGACGAGGTGGTCGACGTCGAGGTGGCTGGCGCGAACGCGGCGATGACGGCGTGCCTCACCGAAGCCGCGTGGGCTGTGCGCCTTCCAGACGTCTTTCTCAGGAGCGCCGGGCCGAACCGCTTCGTGCTCGACCCGTGATTCCAGGGCCTCGACACCGTCCCGGCTGGACCTGCCGTCAGCGCTTCGCGCTCAACGCCTTCAGCGCCTTGAGTCCATCTTCGAACTTCAGCGCCGTACACACCTCGAGCGTCGCGGCCATCACCGCAGGCAGCCGCGCGTCCACCAGCTTCGACAGCACCCGGCACAACGAGACGAGCTGGCGTGCCTGGAACAGCAGGTCGCCGCCAGCCTCGGCGGTGGTGGCAGCGGAGTGGAACCACTGCGTCGCCTCCCGGAAGGCGCTCGTCTGCACGCACAGGGTGCCGAGGTTCGCCATCACCCGCGCGGCGTAGAGCGGCGCGTTGACGGCCTTCCAGCGCTCCACCGCCTGCTGCAGGAAGGGACGCGCCCTCGGGAACTGCTGCTGCGTCATGAGGAGGCTGCCCAGGCGCGACTCGGCGCGCGCCCGGAAGTCCAGCTCTCCGTACCAGGGGGCCACGGGCATCCACCCGTCGGCGAGCGACAGCGCCTGCTGCCACGCCTCCACCGCGCCGGCCCCGTCGTCGGCGGCTTCCCGCGCCTCCCCCACCTCGGCGAACACGGCCGCGGCGCAGGGCGCGCCCTGGCCCGCGGTCAGGGCCTCCTCGAGGGCGAGGGCTGCCTCGTCACGCTGGTTGGTGGCGCGCAGCACCCGGGCCCGCGCCAGCAGCAGCTCCGGTGGCGCCAGCTGCGCCTGGTCGGCCAGCTCGAGCGCGCGCGCCAGCACCGCCTGCGCCCGGGGCACCTCGCGCGCCAGCAGGGCACAGCCCGCCGCCCGTGAGGACAACTCGAGGCGCGCGGTGACGGCCTGCCGGGAGGTGGCGTGGGCGTGGTGGGCCAGCACCTCGGCCATGCCCTCCTGGGCGCGCGCCAGCGTCGCCACGTCTCGCTCGGCGAGCGCCTGCTCGGCGACGGTGCGCCAGAGGGGCCCAGCCTTCGCCGCATCACCAGCCCGGCCGAGGTGCTCGGCCACCGAGGCGCGCAGCGAGGGCGTGGCGCGGGCCAGCTCCTGCAGCACCAGCGCCAGCCGCGGCGCCATCGACGCCTTCCACGGCGCGTCGAGCGCCTGCAGCGCCCCCTCGAAGGCGGGCGCCACCGACACCTTCCCGTGGCCGGCGCTGCGCAGCGCACGGCTCGCCACCACCCGCGGCCACACCGCCTGCGCCAGCCCCGGCAACACCTTCGCGCTGGTGGCGCCGTCGGCGCCGTCGCCCAGCACCGACACCGCCCAGGCCAGGCGCGCGGCGCGGGTGCCCAGCGCGTCGAGGCGGGCGGCGGGCAGGTCGGCCGGCGCCACCTGGGGCACCACGCCCTCCAGCACCAGGGCGTCGCCGCGGGGGCGCAGCGCGCCGCGCTCGGCCGTCAACAGCGCGTAGTCCACCAGCAGCCCCGGTAACCCACCGGAGCGCTGCAGCAGCGCCTCGCGCAGCTCGGCCGAGGGTGGGTTTCCGAGGAAGCCGGTGAGCAGCCTGTCCGCCTCGGCGGGGCCCAGCACCGGCAGCGGCTGGTGGTGCGCGCGGGGCACCTGCGCCGCCAGCTCGACGCCCCCGAAGCCGACGAGCAGCTCGTTGGGGGCGCGGGTGGCGCAGAGCTCGGCGAAGGCCTCGGCGCCCGCTTCGTCACCCTGGTCGAGCCCATCGACGAGGCACACCACCGGCCGTCCCGCCGCGGCGGCCTGCAGCACCACCCGCAGCGCGTGCGCGGCCTGGCGGGGCGTCATGGGGCCCGGGGCGGGCCTCTGCTGCGCGAGGAGCAGCACCGCCTCACGATGAGGGGCCGGCAGGCGAAGGGCGTCGAGCGCGGCCGGCAGGGCCGTCTGACGGGCTGGAAAGGGCACGTTGGTGAGGTGACACACCAGCTCGACGAAGCCCCCGTACGGCCCGGCGCCCGCGCGCACCCCCGAGGTGTACGTCACCAGCGCGGCCGTCTGCTGGGCCTTGAGGCCGAACTCCTGCGCCAGGTGCGTGCGCCCGGAGCGCCGCGGGCCCGTCACCACCAGCGGCACCACCTCGCCCCGCGCCAGGGCCGACAGGCGCGCCTCGAGGGCCGTCAGCGCTGCCTCGAAGCCCACCGTCGCCGACGCGCGCGCCGACACCGGCCGCCGCCCCAGCACCTTCGCCGCCACGTCGTCCAGCGGCTGCACCTCGACGAGGTCGCTCACCGCGTTGACGAAGCCGCGGGGCACCAGACAGTCGCCCTTGCCCGCGGCCTGCATCAGCGCCCGCGCCCCACCCACGGCGTCGCCCGAAAGAGGCCCGTCTGGGTCGGCCACCAACCGGCCAGCAGCCAGGCCCATGCGCACAGTGGGGCCGACGGTGGCCTCGAGGCGCTCCAGCACCTCGACGGCGGCGAGCAGCGCGCGGGCCTGGGCGCCGAGGCCGAAGAAGACGTAGACGAAGGCGTTGGCCGAGACGTCGTCGAGCGCGCCGCCCCACGAGAGGGCGACGTCGGTGCAGCGGGTGAGGAGCGTGCCGAAGGCAGCGGCGTCGGCGGCGCCCAGCGGCTCGAGCGCCAGCACCCACGCCGCCGGCAGCGTCGAGGGCATGGCCGCGCGGGCCTGCTCACAGCGCGCCACCCGGTCGGGACTCAGGGGGAAGTTGAACTGCGCCAGCACCTCGCCCAGGCGCCCCAGCCGGCCGTCGGTGCCATCGGTGGCGGCGCGCGCGTAGTCGGACGCGGTAAGCGAGGTGGGGCGCGCGAGCGTGCGGGCAGGAGGCTGCGGAGTCCCGCGCGAGGGCGGGGCTGGCGTGGCCGGCGCGGACGAGGGCACGAAGGCCGCCGTCAACCCCGACAGCCCGCTCTTCGCGCCGATGCCCGGGGGCGGCTGGGGAGGCGGCGGCGGGCGGGCCTCCACCGTGCGCGCGGTGGGGGCGGTGATGACGGGCATCTTCTCGACGGCCCAGGCGGCCTCGCGCTCGGGCTCAGGAGCGGCCAGCGGCGCTTCGGGCGTGACGGCCCGCTCGAGGGCCTCGGCGAAGGCGGCGACGGACTCGAAGCGGGCCTTCGGGTCCTTCTCGAGGGCCTTGAGCACCACCGCCGAGAGGGCCGGCCACTCTCCCAGCGACGGGCGGAAGGCCTCGAGGGGCCGGGGCTGCTCCTGCAGGTGCATGAGGATGAGGCGGGCCAGGGACTCGGCCTGGAAGGGCACCCGCCCCGTCAGCACCTCGTAGGCCACGCAGCCCAGCGCGTAGAGGTCGGTGCGCGCGTCGATGTCGCCGCCCTGGGCCTGCTCCGGCGCCAGGTACGAGGGTGTGCCGACGACGGCGCCGGTGGCCGTCAGCTTCTCCTGCCCGGCGGCGGCGAGGCGGGCGATGCCGAAGTCGAGAATCTTCGCCACCACCTTCCCGTCGCGGCGCCGGCCCAACATGATGTTGGGTGGCTTCAAGTCGCGGTGCACGATGCCCAGCGCGTGCGCCTCGGCGAGGCCCTCGCAGACCTGCTGCAGCAGCGTCACCGCTTCTTTCACTTCGAGGGGCCCGCGCTCGAGGCGGCGGTCGAGCCCTTCACCTTCGACGAACTCCATCGCGAGGAAAGGCTGGCCATCGCTGAAGCGGCCGAAGTCGAAGACGCGCACGATGTTGGGGCCTTCGAGCTGCGAGACGAGCTCGGCCTCGCGCTGGAAGCGGGCCCACGCGTCGGGGTTCGAGACGAGCCGTCGGTGCAGCACCTTCAGGGCCACGGTGCGCTTCAGGTAGACGTGCGAGGCCCGGTACACCTCACCCATGCCGCCCTCGCCGATGTGGGCGTCGACCTGGAAGCGGCCGTCCACCACGGTGCCGGGCGCCAGGCGCGCGGTGTCGCCCGCGTCGGCGAGCGCGGCCGCCGTGACACGCGGCCCGGCGACGGTGGGCTCGAGGGGCGGCCTCGAGACGAGGGGGAGCGGGGGCGTCGCTGGCCGGGGCAGCCCGCCGGGAGGGCCGAGCGCGGGGGCCCGGCCCGTGGGCGTGGGCAGCACGCCGGTGGCGCCGAGCGGCGGAGGGCGGGCGGGCAACACCCCGGTGCCGTCGGGTGCGGGCCGGGCCGGTGGAGGCACGACGCCCGTCGCGTCACGGCGGGGCGGCGGCACCCCCGTCGGAGCCCACGTCTCCGCGTCGCGCCCGCGCACGTGCGTGTCCTTGAAATCCGCTCGCTCGATGGTGGCGGCGTCTTCGGGAATGGCGGTGTCGACGGAGCCGACCTCACCCCCGCCGGGGTGCAGCACCCGATCGGCGAACGCGCGCAGCCCCGGCAGCTGGCGCTGGGTGAAGGCCACGCGGATGCCGGGGGCTCCCGAGGCGTCACTCTCGAGGCCGATGACCTCGCCCTCGAGCGAGAGGGTCTGGGTCGCCGTCGTCAGCTCGACGGTGACGGGGGCTCCGATGTCGGGGCTCGCCTCGGACAGGACGAACAGCTCACCGCGGTGCAGGCTCTCTTCCCAGACCGCGCGGAACCCATCGACGCGGTCGAAGTGGCAGGGGAACGAAGGCACTCGACACACGACTGTGCCACAGACGCCTGTCGACGGCAGGGCTGGAGTTCTATCGGCACTGCACGAATGTGACGAACCCGAAACCGGGGCCGCGAGTCATCTCAGCCCCAGCGGATTCGGTAGGTCGCCGAGTCGCCGTCCGTGGCGGTGATGTCGGCGGTGACGGCCTTGCCACCCGCGAGCTCGACGGCCGCCTGCATGAGGCCCTGGATGTAGGTGGGCGCGCCGTTGACGTCGCTAATCCACACCTCCACGTCGTTGGGCCCGAGGTCCTTCGCGGTCGAGGTGGTGTACGAGTTCGAGCTGCGGAAGTTGGTCGACATGCGGTGCAGGCCACGGCGCACGCCGATGACGCGCAGGGTGGTGAAGAGCACCTTGCCGGGCAACGTCTCGTTCCACGCGCGCAGCAGCTGCCGGCCGAGCGCGTGGAGCTGCGCGTCGCGAGGCAGCCCCGGCGACAGCACCTCGGCGGACACCCCCAGGAGCGCCTGCCAGGTGGCCTTGGGCACGTCCTTCGGGGCGGCGGGGTCGACACCGAGGCGGGCCAGCTGCTCGAGCACCTGCGGGCTGAGCGCGCCCCGGGCCTTGAGCGTGCGCTGGAGCAGCGCCTCGACGGTCGTGCGGTAGACCATCTTCTCAGCCATGCGTCGCAGCATGGCACGGGCGTGGCTGACACGGTGGGCCGCGCGGAGACGGAGGCGCTTCTTGCACCGCGAGGTCGAGGCATCTGGGCTACCCTCGTGCGGGAACCCGAGAACGAGGACGACAGATGCCATCGGTGAACCTGAAGAAGCTCGTCGACGCGAAGCTCGCCCAACCCAAAATCACGCCCGACGACGCCCGCGAAGTGCTCGAGGTGGTGAAGCGCGACAAGAAGTTCTCAGCCGCCGAGGTGAAACAGCTCGAGCGCCTCGCCTCACTGCCGAAGAGCCGCTTCGAGAAGCGCGATGAGTTCATACCCAACCCGTACGACGTCGAAGACGGCATCACGGTGAAGGCCGACCCCAAGAAGTGGATCGACGGGACCCTCGAGCTCGCGACCGCGAAGCTGAAGGTGGCCACCTCGATTCCCGAGATCGCAGTGAAGCTCAGCGCGCCGAAGGAGTTCGAGATTGAGGACTGGGGCTCGCACCTCGCGCGCACGCTCGACGTGACGGTCACCGGAAAGACCGCGTCGAAGGACGGCACCATCGCCTTCAGCTACGGCTCCCGCGACATCTCGGTGCCGGTGAAGAAGGGGGAGGACCTGGAGCGGGTGCTCAGCAGACTGGCGAGCGCGCTGCGCAAGAAGGAGGGTTCGCTCGAAGCCGACGGCTGGTTCGACAAGAACAAGAGCGGCAAGCAGACCATCAAGTTCGAAGTCCTGTAGGCGCGGGCTGGACACGCCCACGCATGCTCGTCTGCGGCCTCGACTTCGGCACCAGCAACACCGCGGTCGCGCTCCCGAGCGGTGAGGTGCTGCGCCTCGACGCCCACGCCCCGGCGCCGCGGCTGTTCCGCACGGTGCTGTTCTTCCCCGAGGACTCGCGCGAGACGCTGGCCGGGCACGAGGCCATCGAGCGGTACGAAGAAGACAACGTGGGCCGCTTCATTCAGTCGATGAAGACCTGGCTCCCCGCCACCAGCTTCACCCGCACGCAGCTGCGGGGCCGCACGCTGTCGCTCGAAGAGCTCATCGCCATCTTTCTCCGTCGGGTGCGCGCGTTGGCCTCGACCTCGCTCGGAGATGACGTCACCCGGGTGGTGCTGGGCCGGCCGGCGCGCTTCTCGGCCGACGCCGGCATCGACGCGTTCGCGGAAGGGCGCCTGCGTCAGGCCGCTACGCTCGCGGGCTTCACCGAGGTGCGCTTCGTCATCGAGCCCATCGCGGCGGCGCTCGCCTACGAGGCCACCCTCACGAAGGACGAGGCGGTGCTCGTAGCCGACTTCGGGGCGGGCACGACCGACCTCACCGTCATGCAGCTGGGCCCGTCACGCCGGGGCCGGCCGGACCGCCGCGGCGACGTGCTGGCCTCGTCGGGCGTCTACGTCGGCGGTGACCGCTTCGACTCGGCCATCATGAAGACGTCGCTCCTCAAGTACTTCGGCCAGGGCTCGACGTACGCCGCCACGCGCGACGGCCAGCGCCTGCCCATGCCCGCGTACCTGTCGAGCCGGCTGCTCTCGTGGAACGAGATGTCGCTCATTCGCGAGAAGACGACGCGCGAGCTCATCGACACGATGCTCGAGACGAGCGACCGCGTGCCGGCCATCGAGGCGTTGGAAGACCTGGTGATGGAGAACCTCGGCTTCCGCCTCTACCGCGCCATCGAGCGCGCGAAGGTCGAGCTGTCAACGGCCCGCGAGGCGCGCATCGACTTCGAAGAGGCCCGCATCTCGATCCACGAGACCCTCACGCGCGAGGCCTTCGAGGCGGCCACCACGCACCTCATCGACGAGCTGGCGGTGTGTACGAACGAGCTGCTCGCGCGGCTGCCGGCCGGGCTTTCCCTCGACGCGGTGTTCCTCACGGGCGGGTCGTCACAGCTTCCGTCGGTGCGGCGGCTCTTCGCGCGAAAGTTCGGAGAGGCACGCCTGCGCACGGCCGACGCCTTCACCAGCGTGGTCGAGGGCCTGGGTCGCGCAGCGGGGTCGACGTTCGACGACCCGCTCTGAGCGCAGGGCAGCCGTCATCGATGGTTGACCCACGGGCTGAGCAGCACCTCGAGCGGCAGGCCCGGGCGCCCACTCTCGACGAGAATCCAGCCGTCGGTGCCATCGGGGGTGATCAACACTCTTCCCTGCGGCAGCGCGACGACCTCGGAGCGGCTCCGCGAGAGCTTCGCCACCCCGCCGTCCTCGATGACCGCCGCCATGGCCCCGGGCCGAGGTGGAATCAGAAAGAGGAAGGGGTTGTCGCCGGGCGCTGGAAAGACCCGGCCGTCGCCGAACCACGTGGCGCCCCGAAACACCGTCGGCGTCACCGAGCGTGGGAGCGTGATGGAGTTCCCGGAGAGCACGCCCTCCTGAGTGAGGAACGGAAGCGTGGGGCCCACTCTCGGCAGGCCAAGCACCCCGCCGTCTGGAAGCAGCACCCCGCGCACCACGTCACTGGGCCGGTTCATCGACTGGCAGTCGAGCCACACCCCACCGTCGGCCGGGAACGACGCCACAAGCACGGCTGCTCCCTGATTCGGGAGCATGAGCACGTTCCCCGAGGGCAGCAGGGTGGCGCTGGTCCAGCTGTCGGTCGCCGTCGGGTTGCTGCAGGCGCTCGTGGGGACCGGGTTCGACAGCAGCAGCGCTCCTGAATACGCGAGCACGGGGACCTGAACGAGCCCTGCGCGCGGCATCGGCACCAGCAGAAAGCCCCGTGGCGTGGCGAGGATGTTGGTGAACCCGCCGGCGTCGGGGACCGTGAGCTCGATGCCCAGGGTCGTGTCCTCCTGGAGAAATCGGACCTCGGGTGACGTGTTCGAGACGACGTAGATGGCTGCGTCGGGCGCGAGCGCTGACGCGGTCACCGGGTAGTTCTGGGTCTCGTTCATGCCGAGGGGCGCCCAGGAGCCGGCTCCGGTCGCGTCGAATCGATAGGCCTTCGAGTTGGTGCCACCCGGCAGCGCGAACGCGAGGACGTCGCCTGCCGGCTCGAGGACGGCCCCGTAGCAACAGTTGGAGACCGGCGGGGGGCCCGTTCTGAGGGTGGGGCTCGCCGGCGAGCTCGTCAGCAGCGTCGACAGCGCGGACTGATAGGTGGTGAAGCTGATCATCCACGGCGCGAGGCCGCCATCGGAGCTGCCTGCGTCCGTGACTCCCGCGTCCGTGACTCCCGCGTCCGCGGCTCCTGCGTCCGTCATTCCTGCGTCCGTGGCTCCTGCGTCTGTAACTCCTGCGTCCACGAGTCCAGCGTCGGTGGCTCCTGCGTCGACGCCCGCATCCTCCCCCCCCGCGTCGAGCGCTCCGCCATCACCGCTCGGTCCGACGCAGCGCCCTGCGTCGACACACGCCTCGAAGAGGCCATCGGTGGTCCAGCACCCGGCCAGCGCGAGCTGGACGACACCGAGCACCAGCGCGCGCGTCATCGGGCAGAGACCTCGTCGACCATCCCGCTCCTCGCCGCCGATGGACCCGTCTCGACGGGTGGCCGTGTCAGCAGCGTCCACACGATGCCCAGGGTGGCGGCGCTCACCGAGAGGCCGAACGCCACCAGCGAGAAGTCCCGCCGGGTGACGATCGACGAGGCCCGCAGGCGACCATCGACGAGCGGCGCTTCCTGGGGACCGGGGCTCGACGTCAGCGACGCGGCATCCACCGTCGCCGACCCGAGGAGCAGCCCGCCTGCCAACAGCGCCGCGCCGGCCACGCCGAGCGGGACACCGAGCGTCAGGCCCAGCGACGGGCGGGCGACCGGCAGCAAGCGGCTAGCCAGCTGCCCTGCGACCTCGTCAATCGCAAAGGGCAACCCCTCCTCATTCATCGCCCGGGCCTGCGCCACGGCGAGCACCCGCAGGTCGAGCGAGGCGACCACCTTGGCCGAGATGTCGAACGCGCCGCCCAGCTTCGCGACGGTCCACGAGAGGACGGCGTCAGCCCCGAGCGCCGCGGCCAGCTCGGCGGCGCACGAGGCCGATGCGTCACAGCCCAGCAGCTGTCGCTGCCGCTCGAGACCGAGCACGTTCGCGATGTCTTGCTGCGTGGTGACCTTGACGCCCCGCTGCGAGAGCGCCGTACCGAGCCGCTCGGCGGCGTACTGCTGCAGCTCTGGGCTGAGCCCGACCGCGCTCACCGACATGACGGCCACCCGCTCAGGTGCAGCCGCCATCACCATCGACATCACCAGGACGACCGGCATCCGAGAAGCCTAGAGCAGGGGGCTTGCGGCAGATACGACGGAAGGCGCGGCGCGGGCGCCCGGGCGGAGGCGAAGACCTACCCGGGCCGCGCCATCACCTGCATCTTCGTGTTGCCCACGAAGACGTCGGCCATGCGGGCAAAGCGCTTCCACACGCTCTCCTGCACGTAGGGCACGCCGTGCTTCTCGCACAGCGCCTTCACCTTCGGCTGGAGCCACTGGTACGTGCGCATCGGCGCGTCGGGCCAGAGGTGGTGCTCGATCTGGTAGTTGAGGAACATGTGCAGCCAGTCGTTGAGGTCGCCGCCGGTGCGGTAGTTCACCGAGCCCACCACCTGGCGAAAGTAGCGCTCGGCCTTGTTCTTCGGCGCGTCGGTGAAGCGGAACAGGTCGTCGCCCGCGTGGTTCGGCCCGATGACGAGGAACGTGTGCAGGTTGGTGAGCACCTCGGCCGCCCAGGTGTTGCACGCCGCGCTGAAGGCCGCCCACGGCCCCAGCGGCAGGTAGAGCGCCGGGAGCAGCACCAGCTCGATGAAGAAGTACGGCCCCCAGCTCTCGAGCACGAGCTGCAGGTTCTCGGGCAGCTGCTTCTTCTCGGGGTGCAGGGCCTTGTCTCTCGCGCGCAAGGCCCGGGTGGTGGCCTGCGCGTAATACGAGGTCCGCCACGTGCCGGCGAGGAGGCCCAGAATCGCCCAGCGCGCGGCTTTGGGCAGCTTGCGCACCCACTCGGTGTTGCGCTCGACGAGGTCGGGGTCGGCTTCTTCACCCGTGTGCGAGTGGTGCAGCACGTTGTGCTCGTACTTCCACGCCTCGGGCTCGATCCACTCGAGCCAGTCGATGAAGCGCCGGGCGCCGCGCGCGAAGTGCTGGCTGGTGAGCCGCGCAGGCACGCCCGGCACCCGGTCGTACCCGCGGTGCCCGACGTGGTGCATCAACATCCACCGGGTGGAGCGCCCCAGGGCCATCGCCATCACGGTCAACGGGTTCGGCGCCACCCACGCGGTGAGCGCGCCGACGGCCGTGGCCGTGCGCCCCCAGCGCTCGAGCTTCTTGAGGTGCGCGAGGTCTTCGGGGCCCAGCGTCGAGCGCCACTCCTCTCCGAGCGCGGCGAGGTCTTTGAGGAAGGCATCGAGGTCGACGGACTCGGGGCGAAACTGCTCCGCGGCTGACATGGCGGGGGTGGGACCTAGCGCGAAGTCCGCCACCACCGGGAGTCTTCTGGGGCCCGCCGTGACGCACCGCTGACGCGGCAGGGGAGGCGCACGCCCCCCCGAGACGACGCAGCGCCCGTCACCGGCGAGTGCCGCTATGCTGCGAAGCGCCGGCATGACCGACGCCCTCACCATTCCTTCGCTCGGCCCGGTGCACGAGCTCTTCGAGTGTCCGGCGTGCGGCACCACCTTTCCTTTCGAGCCGATGCCGCCGCCCAGCGGAGGAGGCCTGGCGCCCCTGCAGGTCCGCCCGTGCCCCGGCTGCGGCAAGCACCAGGTGGTGCAGGACCCGAACGTCGACCTGGTGGTGAAGGAGAAGTGGCGGCTCGACCGGCGGCTGGGCGCGGGCGGCATGGGCACGGTGTACCTGGCGACGGACCTCTCGGTGGACCGCGAGGTGGCCATCAAGTTCCTCCACCCGCGGCTGGTCGCGCAGGCCGAGTACCGGGAGCGCTTCGTGCGCGAGGCCCGGGTGATGGCGCAGGTCGAGCACCCGCACCTCGTCGCGCTGTACGCCGCCGAGCTCGATGGCGACGTGCCCTTCCTGGTGATGAACGTGGCGCGGGGCCGCCCGCTCGCCCGCCTGATGAAGGAGCGTGGCGCCCTGTCGCTCGCCGAGGCGCTCCCGCTCGTCCGTCAAATCGTCGCGGCGCTGTCGGCCCTGCACGCGCGGGGGTTGGTGCACCGCGACCTGAAGCCCGGCAACGTGATGGTGTCGACGTCGGGGCACGTGATGCTGCTCGACTTCGGGCTGACGCGCAGCCACGAGACGCTCATCACCCGGCCCGGCACCACCGTGGGCAGCCCGCACTACATGTCGCCGGAGCAGGTGATGCAGGGCCCGCTCGACGCGCGGAGCGACCAGTACGCGCTGGCCCTCGTCACCGCCGAGCTGCTGGTGGGCCGCCGCCCCTTCGCGAACGGCCCGACGGCGGTCGTCTTCGAGCAGCACCTGCGGGAAGCGCCCGAGCTACCGCACGTCATCAACCCGAAGGTGCCGCTCCAGGTGTCGCAGGTGTTGCTGCGCGGGCTCAAGAAGCGGCCGCACGAGCGCTACCCCAGCATCGAGGCCTTCCTCGTCGACCTCGAGCGCGCCGCCGGCCCCGCCGCGAAGGACGAGCGCACCGACCAGCAGCTTCAGCCCGAGCCGCTCACCGCGATGTCGGCGCCGGTGCTCGACCCTTCGGCGGCCATCACGCCGCGGGCGGGGGCGCCGTCTCCCGAGGTGCCCGCGCTCAGAGGCGCTGACGTGGCGCTGGGGGTGGGCAGGCCCGAGCCGACGCGCAACGAGCGCCGCCCGACGAAGGACGACGTGCCGCTGAAGACCGAGGCGAGCCCGGCGTGGGCGGCCGAGGTGCTCCACGCCTCGGGCAACGCGCTCACGCCACCCGACGCGCCTCCGGTGCCCATCGTCTCGTTGCAGCCGCCGGTGCCGATGGCCGCGCGCCGGCGCCTCACCGCGCCGCCGAGGTCGAACACGCCGGTCTGGGCCTGGGCGATTCTGGTGGGGGCCATCGTGTTGTCACTGGCCCTGCTGCTGTTGCGGTGAGTCGCTCGATGCGCCCAGCCCGCTTCGCATCAGGGGGCGCGTGCACCGGACTGGGCCAAACGATGGTCGAGGTCCTTCCGTCGCGTCAGAGCGGCCGACGCCGCGGGTGCTCGCGTCGACGGCACGCGTCGCACCGCGGGGCGCCTGCAGCGGACTGCGCCCTGAAACCCGGATGATGCGCGCGTCGTCGCCGCGGGAGCGCCTTCATGTCCAGGCTCCATTCACGTTTCGGCAGTCGCGCCAGCGCCGCCGCGGCGCCGGCGACGACCTCGGCGATGGCCTGCTGCACGGGGCGGGCCCTTCGTTTTCATGTGTTCAGCACTCCACGCCGCCAGCGGCGCGTCGATCTCCCTCCACCCGGGGTCAGCTGGCGGCCCTCACGGCAGCCCGAGCCACTGCACGACTCGCAAACCACAGGAAGCTCGAGGGACTTCCAGTCTGCAGTCGAGCCTCGAGCCGCAGCGTTCACGCAAACGGGTTTCGCACCATCACGGTGCCGTACAGCCGCCCGTCCTGGAAGTCCTCGGACAGCAACTCGTCGAGCCCATAGAACTCGGCGTAGGCCCAGAGGTGGGCGTCGAACCAGCTCAACTGGTACGCAGCCGCACCCCGGAGCGCCAGCCGTACGAGCGCCTCTGTGGGGTAGAGGATGTCGAACTGCGACAAGAGCGCCTCAGCCTCGAGGCGCGCGTCTTCGGCTGTCAGAAGCGGCGGGCTCTTCCCGATCGGTCTGGACGTCGCAGCGACGAACTCGACAATGGCCTGGTGCGGAATCCGCAACGAGTCGTCGGCCGTTCCCTCACGAAGGAGCCTCGTCGCCCGGTGCTGCTTGACGGGATCGCGCGGGTCGAAACGGTAGACCAGGACGTTCGTGTCAACGAGCGCGGCCACGTGAGTAGAGCTCCTCTCGGGTCCAGCCTCGCTCCGTCGTCCTCGCTGGTGCCTTGTTCGCCGACTGGCGCTGGGCCTGCCTGGCGGTTGCGGCATCGAACAGCCTGAGCCGACGCGCGGGGTCGACGGGCTTCGCGATGCTGCGTCCTGGCACGAGCCGCAGTGAATCCCCGCTGACGTGCCACTGCACCTCGTCACCGGGCTCGATGCGGAGCTGTCTGGCCAGGGTCCTGGGAATGGTGAGCTGCAGCTTGCTCGTCACCTTGCTCATGTCCTTACCCTAGGAAGGACAGCTTCCTTGTTTCAAGGCGACCCGTTGAGCGCGCTCTCGAGGCGCGTGAACGCCGCCGCGGTCTTTGGTGTGGTCAACTTCGCTCCACCATGACGCTCCTGACGCTCATTCTGCTGGCGACGCCGGCGCCATGCCTGGCGATGAGACCCGAGCCCTGTCTGTCGGCGTGCGAGAAGGGCGACGGGAGCCGCTGCCTCGAGCTCCAGGTGCTCGTTGAAGACGGCGTGCTGCCCGCACCGCATCACCCACGGCTCTTCTCGGCGGTGCACGCGCTCTGCGAGCTGCGCAAGAAGGAGCACTGCTTCGCAGAGGCGATGCTCCACCTCGGCGGCGTGGGAACCCCGAAGGACGCAGCGAAGGCCGCGGCGCTCTTCTCGGACGGCTGCGACGCCGACCACCCCCTGTCCTGCTCGAACCTCGCGGTGCGCTACGCGAGGGGCGACGGCGTGAAGAAGGACGAGGTGACGGCGCGGCGGCTCATGCTCCATGCCTGTGAGCGCGAGCCGCGCGCCTGCCTCAACGCAAGCTGGGCGCTGGGGGCTGGCATCGGAGGGCCTCCAGACCAGAAGGCCGCGCTCGAGCTGCTCGAGAAGACCTGCCTCACCTGGGCTGGGGCCTGCGCCCGGCTGGCGAACGACCTCATGGCCGACGTCTGGGTCAAGCCCAACCCGACGCGCGCCCTCGAGCTGGCCCACGACGGCTGTGAGCGCAGCGACGGGCCCTCGTGCGAGGTGCTCGGCAAGCTCCGCATGGGCGCGATTCGCGGGCAGGAGCAGCCTCGCGCCGCGCAAGTGGCCTTCGAGAAGGCCTGCGAGCTGGGGCAGCCGCTCAGCTGCTTCAACCTCAGCGTCATGTACGCGAAGGGTTCGGCGGGCGCGCCCAACCCCGTTCGCGGCTCCGAGCTGGCCATGCTGGCCTGCGACCTCGGGAATCTCTTCGGCTGTCACAACCGCGCCCTTCAGCAGCTCGAGGGCCGTGGCACGAAGAAGGACGTGAAGGCCGGCCTGGCCCTGCTGGGCCGTGCCTGCGACGCGGGAGGGCTCATCAGCTGCGTAAGCCTCGGCGAGTTCGTCGCGCGGCGCCTGTCAGGCAAACCCGACCTCGAGCGGGCCCGGGCCCTCTTCCAGAAGGCCTGCGCCGGAGGCCTCGACGCGGGGTGCATGGCCGAGCGACGGCTCGACCGCTGACGGCGCGACGACGGTCACCCCTTCGTGGCGAACCACACGTCTTCGGTCATCTGCCGCTGGCCGTTGCGCACGAAGTCCGAGCGCATGAGCGACTCGCCGCGCTCGTTCTGGACGCGCTGCATCTGGGTGTTCACCTGGGTGACGCCGAGCTCCTTGAGCGTCTTGAGCTCTCCGGCCTCGAGCTTGCCGTCGCCGTCGTCAATCCACGCCTTGACGCCCACCAGCTCGTCCTCGTCGAGGCTGCCGTCGCCGTTCTGGTCGAGCTTCGCGAGCTTCTCGTAGCCGTTCGCGTACTGCCCGCCCTGGTCGCCAAAGAGCCGGGTGCCGTCGATGTTGCGGCCGCCGTTCATCGCGTTGGTGGCGCCGCCGTCGCGGTCGTCGACGAGCAGCGCGTCACCGTCGCCCGCCATCCACTCGGTGCGGTCCGCCTTGCCGTCGCCGTCGACGTCGAAGGACACCGTCTGGCCCACCTGCGAGTCGATGCGCTGCTGCGCGGTGGACACGCCAGTGGTGCCGATGCGGCCGTCACCGTTCAGGTCGAGCGCGACGGGCGACTTGAGCATGGTGGTGTTCACCTTCATCTGCTCGCCGTTGACGTCGATGGAGCCGCCGTGCCCGATGCTCGACGAGCGGCCCTTGCCCGTCATGTGCTGACTCACCCCGAAGCGCTGGTCGGCGATGATGTCTTCGGTGCGCTTCGTCGCCACGATGCGGCCGTCGGCCGTCACCGCGATGGTCTCGCCCCGCTTCACGGTGCGGTTGAGGTCTTCCTTGCTGAACTTCGAGGCGTCGATGGGAATGCCGCGCTTCTGCGCGATGCGCAGGTAGTCGGCGAGCTTGCGGGGGCGGCGCTTGTTGCCGAAGAGGAAGACCTCCTGCTTCTTCGCGGGCGGCGAGGAGCCGTCGGTCACCTCACCCGAGCTGCCGACCGAGCTCGCGCCCGCGCCACTCGAAGACGACGTCGTCGACCCACCAACGCTGCTCCCGGTGCCCAGGCTGCCGCTGCTGGCGCCGTTCGCCATGAGGCCGCCCGAGATGGAGATGCGGAAGGTCACCTTGAGGCTGGCGTCGCCGAACTCGAACGAGGCCGACGTGCCACCACCGAGGTCGACCGGCTTCGGCGCGGCCGCCTCGAACGAGCTGCCGGGCGTCGTCGGGGCGGTCGGCGTCTTCGGCGCCAGCGCGTCGACGGCGTTGCTGACGGGGTTCTTGGCGGCGACCTGGGGGAGGTTGGCGATGCGCATGGGCGTCCTCGAAGTGCGGCGGGTGTCCGAGGGCTTCCACTTCACGCCGAATGCCAGCGATGGAGCGGTGCGCTTCCAACCGGTTACGCGCTCGCGAGCACTCGTTCCATGGGAGTTGGCCGATCGCAGCGAGGCTCCAGTGAGGACCGCGCGTCTACACCGCTGCGCCTGTCGTCACGGCTGAGGCAGCGCGTTACCAGCTGAACTGACGCAGGCGCTCGAGCGCACGCGAGGCGCCCGACGCGCGTGGAAAGCGCTCACCGCCTCGGCGCAGCGCGCCCACGTGGCCGACCTCGAGCGCGCAAAGACGGCGAGCACCCGCGCCAATCGCCTCTCAACCCTCGTGAGCACGCTCACTGGGGGCCGAGGGACCTGAGGGCACCCGCGACGGTGGCAGGCGGAACGACGCACGCCGACTTCACCGCGTGATGGGCTGCCACAGAAACCCTCGCCCTCGAGCTCTTCAGACCGCGTCCAGTCCGTGCAGCGAGAGGTTGAGCCAGCCGTGCCACGGGTGGACGTCGAGCGCGAGGGCGTCAAAGGCGTGGCCGGCGAGCCGCTCCGGGGCCAGGCGCCTCACCGCCGAGAGAATGGCGCTCGGCAAGACAGCGAGCGGGGCCGTGTCCACGAGGGTGGTTCATCTCATGGAGGCGCCTGCCTTGCACACCCACGCGACCTCGGGGGTCTCCGCCGCATGCGAAAGTCGATGCTGCTGGTGGCGACCCTGTTCCCGGTGCTGGTGCTGGCCGGCCCCTCGGCGGAGCTGGACTTTGGTCGCACCTTCGATGTCGTGCTGGGCGGCGACGTCGCGCCGGCGCAGAAGGCGCTCACGTGTACGGGCGTGTGGAGCGAGACTCCGGGCCGCACCCCCACCGGCTCGGCGTACACGGTGTCGAAGTGCGCCTCGAGCGACGCCCAGGTCTACCTCGCCGGCGGCAAGGTCTTCGCGCTGGGCACGAAGCTCGAGGCAGACCTCGACAGCCGGAAGGCCGACACGTCCTTCAAGCGGATGAAGCAGGGGCTGACGGCCGCGAAGTGCAAGGTGGAGTCGCGGGGCCAGCTGCTGCTCGGCCGCTGCGAGGGGAAGGCCGTCATCCTCCTGCTCAACTGGGACTCGAAGACCGACACGACGAGCATCTCGATGCTGTACGGGGTGGCGGAGCAGCTGTTGCCGATGGTGGGCGCGCGCTGACGCGGCGGCGCGTCAACGCCATGGCGTCAACGGCCTGACCCACGAGCGCAGATCCCCGCCATCACAGGGCGGCGCACCCCTTGCTGAGTCATCGGCACGGGAGGCGTCATGCACAAGGGTTGGCTCTTCGCGGTGGTGCTTAGTGCCTGTGGTGGTGTCGAAGCGGAGCGTCCGCCCCCGGCCCGCCTGACCGAGCCTCCTGACGATGACATCGCCGCGTGGGAACCGACCGAGCGGACGTGCGACCCGCTGTTGCGCGGGCGACGCGTGGAGACGGGCGTCGAGACCGACCTCGCCATCGACGGCGTGGGCTTCTTCCCCGTCGTCGACGGCAAGCGGCTCCTGCTCACCCGCGACGGGGCCTTCACCATCGACTTCGAGGGCCGGCTGGTCAGCCGCGACGGGTTCCCGCTGCAGGTGTTTCAATCGAAGGAGCCTCAGCTCCAGGACCTCAGACTCGGCCCGTCGCGCATGCTGCCCACGGCGACCGCTTCCATTCGCATCGCCGGCCGGCTCGACCCGCTCGCCCAGATTGTCACCTTCGACCCCGGCGACCCGACGAACACCAGCAATTTCAATACATCCGTTACCATTTACGACTCACTCGGCACATCGGCGGACGTCACCGTGTATTACAATCGGATCGGTACGGGGACCTGGGAGTTCCGAGCGATGGTGCAGGACGGAGCCGTCATCACGGGAGGCACAGCGGGGGCACCGGCCGTCATCGCCCATGGGCGCCTGACCTTCGACAGCCAGGGCCGGCTGGACCAGGTGACGCAACAGCCTGACTTCAACCCACTGAACGCCGTCAACCCACAGCCGCTTCACTTCGATTTCGGCGACGAGCTGGGCCGCGGCGGGAGCGGGGTGTCTGGGGTGGTTCAGAACATCGGCGGCAATCGCAACGAGACGACGTTGGTCGAGCAGGACGGCCACCCTGGAGGCGACCTCACCGACATCGTCGTGCGTTCGAACGGCGTCGTCGTCGGGCACTACTCGAACGAGCGCACGCGCGAGCTGGCCCAGCTGGTCCTCGCCCGCGTCTCGTCTCCCAGGCTGCTGCGCCACGTGGGCGGAGCGCTCTTCGCACCGGTGGGAACGCCCGGGCCCGTGTTGGCGACGCCGGGCACCGGGCTCTTCGGGACGATTCGGTCCGGGAGCGTCGAGCGCCCCTGCGAGTGACCGCTGGTGTCCACCAGCTGGAGTCGTGCGTCGAGCCAACGGGCACCAGCACGCTCTCGGAGATCCATCACCTCCCACGCCAGAAAGGTCGCACCGGCAGGGCCGCGGGGCCTGCCCGTCGAACCAGAGCCCCGAAATCAGTCTCTTTTCTCCCCGGCCCGGGGTTTGCTGACACCGTCGCCGCCGCACCCACCCCGGGGGATGGACCCATGTGTCGTCGCCAACTCGCGCTCGCTGCCCTCACCGCCTCGCTCACCGCCTGTCCCGGCCCCGCCGAGTGGCAGACGCTCGCGACCGACCTCGACGAGGCCCTCATGGGCGTCGGCGGCACCTCGGAGAAAGACGTGTGGGCCGTCGGCGCTGACAAGGGCGCTGGCCCCCTCGTGCTGCGCTTCGACGGCTCCTCGTTCCAACGCCTCGACACCGGCCACCAGGGCGACCTCTGGTGGGTGCACGCCTTCGCGCCCGGGCACGTGCTGATCAGCGGCGCGAGCGCCACCATCCTCGAGTTCAAGGACGGCGCCTTCACCCGCCACCTCACGCCCGGCCTCGCGCGGCAGACCGTCTTCGGCGTGTGGGGCCGCTCGCCCAGCGACGTCTACGCGGTGGGGAGCAACACCTCGGGCCGCTCCGGCTTCATCTGGCACTACGACGGCACCACCTGGACCCAGGAGAACCTGCCTGACGACGTGCCCCGCCGCGCCGGAGAGCTGCCCGGCCTCTTCAAGGTGTGGGGCACTGCCACCGAGACGTGGGTCGTCGGCTCCGACGGCGTGGTGCTGCGCCGCGAAGGGCGGGGCCCCTGGAGCACCCTCGCCTCGAACGCCGAGGGCACCCTCTTCACCATCGCCGGCGACGGCAAGAACGTGTTCACGGTCGGCGGCGGCGTCACCGCGCAGCTCCTCACCGGCACCAAAGATGGCTTCTCGGCCTCACCGGCCGACGGCCTGGGCCTCTTGCAGGGCGTGGCGAGCAATGGCTCCGTCACCGTGGCCACCGGCGAGAGCGGCGCGGTCTTCGAGCGACGCGGCTCCACCTGGACCCGGGTGCAGACGGGCCGGCCCGCGGTCGAGTCGCTCCACGCCGTGTGGGTCGACCCGTCAGGCGGCATCTGGACGGTGGGCGGCAACGTGCTGTCCGACCTCGCGAAGGGCGCCGTGTTCCACGCGAGCCCGACGAAGCGCTCCAACTACGTGCAGCCCGAAAAGCCGACGCCGCCCGCGCCCACCTGCCCCGCGAAGGACGTCGACCCGCAGCCGAACGCCTCGGTCGCCCGCCGCTGGAACGAGCAGCTCATGGCCGCCATCCGCCGCGACCTCCCGCGCCCCACCGTGCACGCGCGCAACCTCTTCCACTTCTCGGCCGCCATGTGGGACGCGTTCGCCGCCACGAAGCCCGACACGCGCGGCGTCTTCGTCACCGAGAAGGTGACCGGCTTCACCGACGCGCAAATCGACGAGGCCGTCAGCTACGCCGGCTTCCGCGTGCTCGAGCACCGCTACCGACAGGCCGTCGGAGGCCCCGTGAGCGAGGTCTGCTTCCGCGCGCTGATGACGAAGCAGGGCTACGACCCCGACGACGCCACCCTCGTCGGCAGCGGCCCGCGCGCGCTCGGCAACCGCATCGCGAAGGCCATCATCGACGCGCACCTCGACGACGGTGCCAACGAGCGGAACGACTACAAGGACACCACCGCGTGGAAGTCGGTCAACGCGCCGCTGTCGGTCGAGTCTCCGTCGCGCACCCCGGCCGCCGACATCGACCAGTACCAGCCGCTCGACCTCGCCGTCGCCGCCACGCAGAACGGCATTCCGCTCAAGGCCGGCGTGCAGGGTTACATCGGCGCGCAGTGGCGTGACGTGAAGCCCTTCGCCATGACCCGCGCCTCGCCCATGGCGCTCTACGTCGACCCGGGCGCGCCGCCGCGCATCACGCCGGCCACCATGCGCTGGGCCGTCGACATCATTCGCAAGTCCTCGAAGCTCACCCCCGACACGGCGCTGCGTGACTTCTCTCCTGGCGCGTACGGCAACAACCCGCTCGGCACCAACGACGGCACCGGCCACCCGATGAACCCCGTCACTGGGCAGCCGTACGCGGCGGTGCGCGTGCCCGAGGGTGACTACTTCCGCGTGCTGGCCGAGTTCTGGGCCGACGGGCCGAAGTCCGAGACGCCGCCCGGCCACTGGAACGTGCTCGCCAACCAGGCGTCGGACCACCCGCAGTTCTCGCGCCGCTGGAAGGGCCAGGGGCCCGAGCTCTCGAAGCTCGAGTGGGACCTGCGGCTGTACCTCGCGCTCAACGGCGCGGTGCACGACGCCGCCATCGCCGCGTGGGAAGTCAAGCGCGCCTTCACCTGCAGCCGCCCCATCACCATCATCCGCTCGGCGGGTGCGCGCGGGCAGTCGTCCAACCCCGCCGGGCCGTCGTACCACCCCGACGGGCTGCCCCTCGAGCCAGGCCTCATCGAGGTCGTCACCGACGAGTCGTCGCGCCCCGGCCAGCGGCACGCCCACCTGCGCGGCTTCATCGGAGACGTCGCCATCAACGTCTGGCGCGGAGAGCCCGGAGACTTCCGGCGGCAGGTGTCCGGCATCGCCTGGGTGCGCGCCATCGAGTGGGTGCCGTACCAGAAGCGCAACTTCGTCTCGCCGGCGTTCCCCGGCTTCGTCTCGGGCCACAGCACCTTCAGCCGCTCGGCCGCCGAGGTGCTCACCTCGGCCACCGGCACGCCCTACGTGCCCGGCGGGCTCGGCGAGTACCTCGTGCCGAAGGACGCGCAGCTCACCTTCGAGGTGGGCCCGTCGGTGGCGTTCCCGCTCCAGTGGGCCACCTGGTACGACGCGGCTGATCAGGCCGGCCAGTCGCGGCTGTGGGGCGGCATTCACATCGAGCCCGACGACTTCTCGGGCCGACGCATGGGCGCGCAGATTGGGGTGGCCGCCTTCCAGAAGGCCGAGACGTACTTCGGCCCGTGACGCGTGACGGGCGCTGAAAGCTGGTGAGCCAGCGGAGAGGCCGTTAAGCGTCGCAGCCTCGCTCCGATGCCTGCCCGCCTCGACACCCGCTCGAAGTTGTTGCTCACGCTGGCGGGCCTGTTCGTCACCTCGCTCGTGGTGGGCGACCTCATCGGCGTGAAGCTCTTCGTCGTCGCGGGCACCACGTTCTCGGCCGGCTTCCTGCCGTTCCCCATCACCTTCCTGCTCACCGACCTCTTGAATGAGTTCTACGGCAAGCAGGTGGCCCGCACGGTGACGTGGGTCGGCTTCTCGATGGCCGTCTTCACGCTGGTGGTGCTCACCATCGCGGTGGCCCTGCCGCCGTCGCCCATCACCGAGGCGGCCGACTGGGGCGGCGTTCGACAGCCTGACTTCGAGAAGGTGTTCGGCGGGAGCCGCCGCATTCTCATCGCGTCGATGGTGGCGTACCTCTTCGCGCAGTTCACCGACATCTGGGTGTTCAACCGCCTCAAGACGGTGACGCACGGGCGGCTGCTGTGGCTGCGCGCCACCGGCTCGACGGTCTTCTCGCAGCTCATCGACACCGCCGTCATCCAGACGCTCGCCTGGCAAGACGCGCTCGACCTCAAGACGCTGGCCGGGCTGATCCTCTCGTCGTACGTCGGCAAGGTGGTCATCGCCCTGGGGCTGACGCCGCTCGTCTACCTGGGCCATGGCGTCGTCACCCGGCTGTTGGGCATTCCGCCGGTGCGGCTCGACGAGGCAGGCAACATCGTGGAAGCAGGGGCCTGACGACGCCAAGCGCCGGCGTGGGATGGAACAAGTGTGTGTCCTGGGGCAGGCTGGAGCCTTGTCGCTCGCGGTGCTTCGATGATGTGGCGGTCAGGGGGGAGTGAACGAACGTGGCGTCATCGTTTGAGCTCTTCGAGCAGGTCGGTCGAGCGCGACGGGGTGTCGTCGGTGGCACCCTGGTGCTCGACGGCGACTTCCGCGTGCTCGCGATGGACGCGCGGGCCCAGCGCACCTGTGGCGAACGGCTCGAGGTCGGCGGCTTCCTCTCGCGCGCGTTCCCCTTCGTCTCGCCTTCGCCCGTCACTGCGCCCGTCCTCTACGAGACGTCCGGGACGGGGCCCATCGTCGGGGTGGCGCTCGCCCCCGAGGCCGACGGGAGCATCGTCGCGGTGCTGTTGACGCCCTCGCTCGACGAGCTCGCGTTTCAGGCCCTGCCGGGCGCCGCCGTGGTGACCGATGGGCAGGCGCGGGTCGTCGCCGCCAACGCCGGGGCGCGGGCGCTCTTCCACCCAACCGAGGTCGTCGCCGGCACGCCGTTGCTCCAGCTCATTCCCTCGCCGGTGCTGGTGCAGCTGCTCAAGGCCGCCCTGGCTGGCGCGCCGAACCCCGGCCTCGTCTCCTTCGAGTGGAACCGCCCGGAAGGGCGCCGCACCTTCGAGTTCCTCTGCACGCACGGGCAGACGCCCTTCCCGCACTGCGTGGTGACGCTGGCCGACGTGACGGAGGTGCGGCAGCGCGAGGCCGAGCGCGAGCGGCTCCTCGAGGCGGTGCACCAGTCGCAGAAGCTCGACGCCGTCGGCCAGCTCGCCAGCGGCGTCGCGCACGACCTCAACAACGTGCTGGCCGTGGTGCAGACGTGCGCGAGCGCGCTGAAGGAAGAGGTGCATGAGCCGCTCCACAAGGCTGACGCCGAGCAGATTCTGCTGGCCAGCCAGCGCGCGAAGGACCTGCTGAACTCGTTGCTGGCGTTCTCGCGCAAGTCTCCAGCGCACAACGAGCGCTTCGACGCCGTCGAGATGGTGCGTGAGGCGATGAGCCTGGTGCAGCGGCTGCTGCCGACCAACGTGCGGCTCGAGCTGGCCGTGCCCGACGGGCCCCGGCACGTCGAGGGTGACCGCTCGCAGCTCCAGCAGACGCTCATCAACCTGAGCCTCAACGCACGCGACGCGATGCCGGGCGGCGGCCGCCTCTCCGTCTCGGTGCAGGCGAACGACCGCCGCCTCACCTTCGCCGTGGCCGACACCGGCCAGGGCATGACGCGCGACGTGCGCCAGCGGGCCTTCGAGCCCTTCTTCACCACCAAGCCGCGCGGCAGCGGCACGGGCCTGGGCCTGTCGATGGCGTACACGGCGGTGCGCGCGCACGGCGGAGACATTCGCATCGAGTCCGAGCCCGGCCGCGGCACCACCGTGACGGCCTGGGTGCCGCTCGAGCAGGGCCTGCCCGAGCCCGAGGGCATCACGCCCCTGCCCCGCACCCGCGGCGTCGCCGTGGTGGTGGACGACGACGAGGCCACGCGCAAGGTGCTGGCGCGCTTCCTCAAGAAGCTGGGCTACGCGGTGCACCTGGCGGCGTCGGGCGAAGAGGCCGTCTCGCTCCTGCGCGCGGGGCTCCACCCCAGCCTCGTGGTGTGCGACCTCGTGCTGCCGGGCCTCGACGGCGCCGAGACGGTGACGCAGCTCAAGGCGCTCGAGCCGGCCATCAGCGTGGTGCTGACGTCGGGCTTCCTCGACGAGCCCCAGAGCGTCGGCACCGCGGGCGTCGCGGGCCTGTTGCGCAAGCCCTTCTCGCTCGACGACGTGGTGCAGGTGGTGTCGCGCCTGCCGGCCTGAGGGCGGTCGTCACCCCTGTTTCACCCGCACGCGGGCGGTGGTTTCGCGCGGCTGGTGGCTCACGAGGCGCGGGGCCTTCCACGCACGCCTCGGGGCTGACGGCGGGGTGAGGCGGTCAGTGGAAGACGTCGACCAGCCAGTCCATCACCGCGCGCACCCGCGGGGACAGCGGCTGAGACGGCGCGCACCTGGCCACCAGCGGCATCTCTTCGACGGCAAAGTCGTCGAGCACCGACTTCACCAGGCCCTGGGCCGCGGCGCCCTGCATGAGGAGCTCCGGCTCTCGCGCCAACCCCAGCCCGGCGAGGACGAGCTCCTTCACGGCGTCGGGCGAGGTGCACAAGAGCCGGCTCTTGATGGGCACCACCACGTCGCGCCCGGCGCTCTTGAAGTGCCAGCCCTTCTCACCCCCGCCGGCCGCCAGGCAGTCGTGCTCGAGCAGCGCCTCGGGCGTCTTCGGCACCCCGCGCCGCGCGAGGTACGAGGCCGCGCCATAGACGCGCACCGTCGAGGTGGTGAGCTTGCGCTGAATGAGGGCCGAGTCGGGCGGGCGGCCCCACGTCAACGCCACGTCCACTCCGTCCTTCATCGGGTCGACGTCGTGCTCCGGCGTCGACAGCTCGAGCGTCAGGTCGGGGTTGGCGGACAAGAGGGCGGGCAGCTTCGCCACCAGCACCTCGCGCGCCACCGCGCACGGCACCGCCAGCCGCACGAGGCCCCGCACCTCGGTGCGCCCGTGCGCCACCGCCCGCTCGGCCTCGTGCACGTCGGACAGAATGCGCTTGCACCGCTCGTAGAAGACGCGCCCGTCTTCACTCAGCGAGACGTTTCGCGTGGTGCGGTGCAACAGCGTGACGCCCAGGCGCTCCTCGAGCTTCGACAGCCGCTTGCTCACCGCGGAGGGCGTGATGCCAAGGGCCCGGGCCGCGCCCGACAGGTTCCGCGACTCCACCACGCGGACGAAGACGGCCAGCTCGACGAGTGACTTCATTGTGACAAACCTCTGCCCACCGTTTCATTGAGGAGTGGGCACGAGTCCATTGATTTCACGAAAGAGTCCCTGCGCCAAGGTGAGGCCTCGTTTTTCTTCTGACGAATGCAACCGGGGGCTCGCCCATGGTACGGCCTCCCATGGCGCGAACGCGGGCAGCAGAGCTGAGAGAGGCCGTGCGGCTGGCAGTCGAGGCCACCCTGGGCGCAACAGGCGTCGTCCAGGACATGCACGTGGCCATCGGTGGAGGCCCCGCGCTCCTCGGGCGGCCGCTCGAAGGGCTGGTGAAGCTCCTCTCGGCGCCCACGTACGCCAGCATTCGTTTCATCACGCAGCTCGTCGGGAGCGGGCTCGACGTGGTGCTGGAGCAGCTCGAGCCGGTGCTGGGGCCTGGAGGCGACTCCCGCGAGCAGGACCTCGTGGTGGGCGCCCTCAACGGGGTGCTGGGCGACCGGCTCGAGGCGCAGGGCTCGACGCTGGCCCTTCGCACGGAGCTGCGGCGACGCGGCCAGAGCCTCGACGCCGTGACGCCGCCCGTCTCGGGGAAGCTGCTCGTGCTGGTGCACGGCTCGAGCGCGACGGACGCGTGCTTCGAGCGCGGTGGGCAGCACTTCGGAGAGGCACTCGAGGCCGGGCTCGGCCTCACCTGGGTGGCGGCGCGCTACAACTCGGGCCGGCACGTCTCCACCAACGGCCGCGAGCTGAGTGAGGCCCTCGAGGCACTCGTCGCGCGCTGGCCGGTGCCGGTCGAGTCGCTGCACGTGGTGGCGCACAGCATGGGCGGGCTTGTGATGCGCGCGGCGTGCCTCGACGCCGAGGCCCACCAGCGGGCCTGGCGCAGCCGGCTGTCGACGCTCATCTTCCTCGGCACCCCGCACCAGGGCGCGCCGCTCGAGCGCGTGGGGAACGTGGTGGGGGCGCTCCTGGGCGTCTCCCGCGCATCGGCGCCGCTCCAGACGCTGGCGAGGCTGCGCAGCGCGGGCGTCACCGACCTGCGCTTCGGCCTGACGCGCGACGAGGAGTGGCAACAGGCCAACCGCTTCGACGTCGACGCCGACCCGCGCACCGGGAACCGCCTGCCCGACGGCGTGCGGTGCTTCGCCATCGCGGCCACCCTGTCGAAGGAGACCGACGGCCCCCTCGCCGTCGGCGACGGCCTGGTGCCCATCGCCAGCGCGCTGGGGCAGCACGCCTCACCCGCGCTCGCGCTCGACTTCCCGAAGGCGCACTGCGTCGTGCTGCCCTCGCTCAACCACATGGACCTGTTGAGCGACCCGCGGGTGCTGGAGCAGCTGCGCACGTGGCTGGCCTGAGGCGGGGTCGCACGAAGACGAAAACGAACCCGCGGCCGCGGTGGGCGCCGCCTTGTCCCTCGTCACGGCGACGCCCACGCACGACCGCCGTGAGCGACGCCTCAAGTCGGACTGAGGAACCGTCTCACCCGCCGGAGAAGGCCGACGCCATCCAGTCGAGGATGGCGCGCACCCGTGGGGCCGTGGCGTCGGCGGGCGGGTAGCGCGCGTACAGCGAGAGCTCGCCCTGGGTGTAGGGCTCGAGCACCGGCACCAGCGTTCGGTCGGCGAGCAGCGCCTGAATCAGCCGGCGGGGCAGCCGCGCCAGGCCAAGGCCTTCGGTCGCCATCGTGAGCAGCACCGCCGGGCTGTTGGCGAAGAGCCTGCGGCGCGGCGGGGGCAGCTCCCGGAAGGCGTCTCCGAAGTTCCACTCGAAGGCTGGCTGCGGGTCGCTCGGCAGGAGCGCGACGTGCGCGTCGAGGTCGCGCGGGCTGCGCAGGGCGCCGTGGGCCGACAGGTACGCGGGCGAGGCCACCGTGACGAACGGCGTGGTGCCGATGAGGCGCTGCATCAGCGACACCTCCTGTGGCTGGCCCGGGAACAGCGCCACGTCGATGCGCTGTGTGAGCGGGTTGATGGGCACCTCGGAGACGCGGAACTCGACCTCGAGCTGCGGCCACGAGGCGAGCAGCCGGGGCAGCGCCGGCACCAGGAGCAACGACACCAGCTCCGGCGCCGCGGCGATGCGCACCGTGCCGTGCACCTGCTCCCGCCCGCGCACCACCTCGCGCTCCGCGTCACGCAGGCGCGCGAGAATCTCTTTGCAGCGCTCGAAGAAGATGCGCCCGTCTTCGGTGAGCCGGAACTGCCGGGTGGTGCGGTGGACGAGCTGCACCCCCAGCCGCCGCTCGAGCCGCGTCAGCCGCTTGCTGACGGCCGACGGCGTGACCCCCATGACGACGGCCGCACCCGAGAGGCTCTGCGCCTCGGCGATGCACGTAAAGGCATGCAGATCGAGCAACGAATCCATGGGTACAGCAAGGCCTCCAACGCTGGCGGGGGCAGCGAATGGGGCGACTGTGACCCACCCGCCTGGGGCGCGACAGGTCGTTGTGGGTCTTGTGCTGACCCGTCATGATTCGGGGGGGTTCCGAGTGTCAGTGAAGCCTCGGACCGGGGCTTGGTGCTGCGCGAAGGGGCTCAGCGCTCGACGGCGAGCTTCAGGGCACCGGCGCGCGTCTGGTCCCGCGTGTTCGGCACCCGGTAGACGATCACCCGTTTCCCGCTCGCGAGGACGCCCAGCTTCGGCAGCCACCCTCCCTCGTCGTCGACGGTGACGGGGCTCGGCCACTGGCTGCCGGCACGGGTCGACAGCCGCAGCGCGTCCTGTGAGGTCTGACAGTCGGACTCCGGCACACCGCTGGTGCGCGAGCATGAGTAGAACGCCAGCGACGGCTCGTGCGTGAGGGGCGAGATGGCGAGCGAGGGGTACCAGCCGCCAGAGCCTTCGCTCACCACCTGCTGCTCGGCCTCCCACCCCGACGGGTCGGCCACGTCGGGGAGCCGCCGGTAGATGAGCGTGCTGCCCCGAATGACGGCGACGCCGGCGCCCTCCATCGCGTCGAAGGCCACCTGCGGGCCCGTCTGGGTGTTGGGGCTGGCGAGCGCGCGGGTCGGCGCGGTCCACGTGCCGTTGGCGAGCCGGCGCTGGAGCACCACGTCTTGCCCGGTGGTGTCGGCGCGCTGCACCTGCTGGTCGTACACGAGGAGCGTCTCGTCGTTGGGCCCCGGGGCGAGCATGAGGCGCGCGCCGCGGCCCACCTTGTCGCCGGTGAAGCCCTCATACACGCAGCGCGGCGTGAGGCTGCCGAGCGGCCCGTCGACGGACTCGAGGTCGGAGCCGGTGTAGTCGGTGGGGTTCTGCCCGAACCGGATGTCGCGCCAGACGAAGACGAGGCGCCCGGCGGCGTCGAAGCGCAGCGCGGGCCACAGGCCGACCACGGAGCCGTTCATCGGGCTGCCGCTGCTCGTGCAGATGTCGCCGTCGGTGCGCACCGTCGTCTCGGTCCACGTGGTGCCGGTGCGGGTGAAGAGCGCCGCGTCGCTCTGGAACCAGAAGATGGAGGCGCCCGGCACGAAGCGCTCGGAGCCGCCGAGGAAGCCGACGGTGGGCTCCTTCGTCATCGGGTGAATGGCGACCGACAGGCCGGCGGTGCGCTGCATGAAGCGCAACGTCTGGCGGTTCGTCACCTGGCCGTCACGCCACTCGACGACCTTCAAGTCGAGGTCGTCGACGTCCATGACGGTGCGGGTGCCGCGCGGCGCGTAGTACGCGACGACGACGCGCGCGTCGGTGGGGTCGACCGCCATCGCGTGCCAGAACAGCCCCCGGGCGTCGGGGTCGAGGTCGATGACGGTGAAGCCACCAGCCGAGCCGCCGCCTGCGCTGCCGCCGGCGCGGCCACCGCCGGCCCCACCATCGACGGGGCCAGGCATGTCACCGCAGGCGAGGAGGAAGCCGCAGACGACGACGAGGAGCAGGAGCATTCGTGGCATGGCAGTTGGACCTCGGGCGCGCGGCATCGCTCACCTCGCGGGCCGACACGTGACCACAGGTGCTGCCGCCCGGCGAGCGTCGCACGAGTCCCCCCGGGGCGCGTAGGCTGCGGCTCGATGCTGTGGGCGCTCCTGCTGGCGGCCTGCCCGGGCTCTGCCATCGATGACCGCAACGGGCTGGCGCTCGGAGAGACGACGTCGTTCGACGTCGGTGACGCCGGGCTGGTGCTGCGCGCGGACGCGGGCGCCGGGAGCCCGACACGGGCCCCAGCGGTCACGGGGCGCTTCACGTCGCGCGTGTTCGACCTGGGTTCGCGCGCGACGCCCGTTCAGCTCGACCTGGCGACGCTGGCCCCGGCCGGCGCGGCACTGCCGGTCGATGGAGGCGCCGATGCGCCCTTCGCGCTGGGAGGGTTCTCGATGCAGCGCAACGCGCTCCTCGTCCCCTTCGCGGAGCCACCGGGTGTGAACGTCGTCGTCGACCGCTCGGGGAACGGGTTCCTCGGCCGCGTCGACGGAGGCGTCAGCTTCGGCGCGCCCGGGCTCGTGGGCCAGGCCGCGCGCTTCGACGGTGGCTGCCTCGTCTTCGACTCGAGCCCGGCGTTCGACCCGGGGCCGACGCTGTCGGTGGCGCTGTGGATCCGCCCGCGCAACCTCAACGGCGTCGACCCGCACGGGCTCGTCTCACGGCGGCTCGACTTCCAGGCCGAGTCGCAGTTCACGTTCTTTCTCTGGCTCAACGACCGCCTCTGGGTCGACCTCGAGACCGAGAACGACCGCTTCCAGGGCACGCGCTCCATCGCCAACGACGTGTGGACGCACGTGGCGCTGGTGTACGACGGACGCCTCGACGCGGGCGTGCGCGCGCGCGTGTACGTCGACGGAGAGCTCGACGCGGTGGCGCCCGAGACGAGCGCGTCGCTCCCGCCTCGCACCATTCCCGTCGTGCTGGGCTGCCTGCCGAACCCGGCGGGCGGGCTCTCGCAGAGCTACGAGGGCGAGATGGACGAGGTGGCGCTCTTCACGCGCGCCCTGTCCGCCGACGAGGTGAGCGCGCTCCACGCCCGGGGCGCGTCACAGCACCGGGTGGGCTTGCGGACGTGCGACACCTTCAGCTGCACGGACGCGGGTGCGTTCCTCCCCGTGAGGCCTGGCACGCTCGTCGGCGTGCCCGAGACACGCTTCTTCCAGTACCAGCTCGAGGCCGACGCGCCGGCGCGCGCGCTCGAGTGGGCCACGGTGCAGGGGGTTCGTGTCGACGTCGAGTGTCCGCGCTCACCCGACGCAGGCCTGGTCGACGGGGGCACCGCGGACGCCGGAGCGGGCGGCGAAGACGCAGGGCGTTTGCCAGCGGTGGTGGATGGCGGCCTCGATGGTGGAGCGGTGGTCGACGACCGGCCGGATGGAGGGACGCCAGGGCCTCCGTCCGAGGAGCGAAGGCTGGCGGTCGGCTCGGGCTGCTCGAGCAGCGGCACGCCAGGTGGGTGGGGGCTCGTGGCGCTCGCCCTCGTCACGGTCCGCGCAGGGCGGCGCCAGACGCGAAGGACCCCGTGAGGCCGCGCGACGTTGGGCAGCGCTGCGCCGAGGCAACGTCGTCAGTTACAGGTCGCGTTGAGGGCGTTCTGTGAATCCGTACGTGACGAAGTGCCAGTGCGGTCTGCCACCAAAGCTCGAACGGTACGCGCTGATCCCCTGAAGCGGGTCGTTCCCCCCGAGTGACGCGGGGACCACGGCCCCCCCAGTGGTATCGCCTCGTCTCGCCGCAGATCGGCTTCAACAGCGCATCGATCGCGGCCCAGCCACTGGCTTCAAGGTCGTCAGCCATGTCGTCCGTCCCTTCGACCGACTCGTCGCCTCACGGCAGCGTCGACCAGCTCCCGCTGCCGAGCGCCGGCACCCGGGCGATGAGCAGCGGCTTCACGCACTGACCCGACACGCACGCCTCGTCGGCCGCGCACGAGCCCACCGTCGTGCACGTGCGGCCCGTCGGCGCCTGCGGCTTGAAGATGGCGGCTTCTCCCCAGGCGAGCGAGTCGAGCGTCGCGCATGAGAAGCCCGCGTGCCCCACCATCGCGGTGTTGGTGCCCGCCGCCGGCGTCTGGTGCAGCAGCGCGATGTTCTTCGCGCAGCGCAGGCCCTCCTCGTAGACCCAGTAGGTGAGGTCGGCGCTGTACTCGAGCGCGGGCCCGAACTGGAAGTTCTGCGCCGTGGTGAAGCAGCGGCAGTACTCACTCGTGAGCACGCGCCCCACCGTCACGCCGTTCGTCTGAAACCACGTGCGCACGGCCGTCGTCTCGGCGTCGGCTGGCACCGTCGACAACTGCCTCGCCGTCGTCATGCACGCGGGCGCGTCGGAGACACACGTCTTCCACCAGTTCGCCGCGGAGGTACCGACGAGCGCCTGGGCGCAGGTCTGCCCGGCCGGGAGCGTCGCGGGGCACAGGTCGGTGCGGTCACTGCACACCGAGGCCGAGGCGTGACGCCAGAACAGGGTGTAGCCACCGCCACGCAGCGCCTGCTTGAGGGACAGGCTGAGCGACGCCGTGGGGCCCGAAGGCTCACACGCGGCGCTGGAGCAGCCCACCACCTGGTACGTCGCGCTCCGGCTGACGCCTCCAGCCGAGGGGAGCAGCTGGTCGACCCGCTCGCTCGCGCTCGTCGCGAGGCCCTCGAACACGACGACCGGAGTCGACATGCTGGCGCCCGTCGTCACCGTGCGCGTGAGCCGGACCCGGGTCAGCGCCGGGCTCGAGCCGTTCATCCACGCGAGCTGCACCCGCTGGCCGTCGGTCGAGAGCGTGGCGGAGAGGCCCATGGGCGTGAGGCTGCCTGCGCCACCATCGGGAACGCCGGCATCGAAGACCCCCGCGTCCGTTCCGCCGTCCATCACGCCGGAGTCGGTGACTCGCTCGGGCACGGTGAACGAGACCACCGTGGGCGCCTGGCGGCAGCGGCCACAGGCGTTGCACGAGAACGCGGCATAGAAGAGGCGCTCGCCAGGCGCGAAGCCGTCGAGCAGGTCCAAGAAGCCGGTGGACGTGTCCGTCAAGAGCGGCACGCCGTCGGTCGGAGTCGTCGGCGCCGCGGCCGTCTTGCGCACGAGCGCGACCTGAAAGAAGCCAGACGAGGGCGGCGGGTTCGCCCACTGAAGCGTCAGCCTCGAGCCCTGTGCCGAGGCCATCAGGCCGTCGATGCCCTGAGAGGGCGCGGGGGTGGTGCTGCCGGCCTGGAGCTCGACGAGGGCCTGGTCGATGCTCCAGCGGCCCTGCGTGTCCTGCGACCAGAGGCGGTACGCGACGGCGCCGCACGTCGCTGGCGGGCTCGAGTCGACGAACTCGGTGGCGAGGCCGAGGAACACCACCGTGCCGCTCACGCCGATGGCGTCACCCACCGCCGGCGTGCCCGAAGGCCGCGTCGCCGTGCCCCCGGGCAAGAAGCGCGCGACGAGCACACGCGCGAGGTCTCCGTCGCCGGGGGTGTTCCACGTCAGGCGCACCGAGCCGTCGGACTGCACCTCGGCGCGCTGCTGGGTGGGCGCGGGCGGCGGCGTCATGTCGACGGTCTTCGGCTCCGGGCCGGGGCACGCGACCAGCACGGTCACGACGACGCAACACAGGGCGATTCGCATGGGCGATTCCTATCGTCGACCCGCGGGCGCCGGCCCTCTTTTTCGCGCCTGTGGGTGCGGACGAGCGGGCTACGCTGTCACGCATGCCCGTTGACGTCATCTTCGTCGAGCCCTGCTTCCCCTCGAACCAGCGGGAGTTCGTCCGCGCGCTCCACGCCGTCGGCGCCCGCGTCATCGGCATCGGTGAGCGCCCGAAGGAGTTCCTCGACGACGGGCTGCGCCAGTGGCTCACCCACTACGAGCAGGTGAGCAACGTCACCGACGAGGCGCAGCTCGAGCGCGCCGTGCGCTTCGTGCAGTCGAAGGTGAAGGTCGACCGGCTCGAGGCGGTCGTCGAAGCGCACGTGATGGCCGCCGCGCGGGTGCGCGAGAAGTGCGGCATTCCCGGCACCAGCGTGCGCTCGACGTTCCTCTGCCGCGACAAGCCGGCGATGAAAGAGGCGCTGCGCCAGGCCGGCGTGCCGTGCGCGCAGTCCATCGGGTCGAACAGCCCCGACGACATCAAACACTTCGCCGCGCGCGTGGGCTTTCCCCTCATCGTGAAGCCGCGCGACGCCGCTGGGGCCTCGGGCACCGAGCGCGTCGACAACGGGCCCGAGCTCGACCGGGCGCTGGTGCGCTTCGGCGTGCCGCAAGGGCGGAGCGTCGCCGTCGAGGAGTTCATCGAGGGCCACGAGGCCTTCTACGACACGCTCACCATCAACGGCCGCGTCGTGCACGACTTCGTCACGCACTATTACCCCAACGTGCTCGAGGCGATGCGCAACCGGTGGATCAGCCCGCAGTTCATCGTCACCAACCGCATCGACGCCGCGCCCGCGTACAACGAGGTGCGGGCGATGGGGCAGAAGGTCATCACCGCGCTCGGCCTCGAGACGACGGCCACCCACATGGAGTGGTTCGTCGGCCCCAAGGGCCTCAAGTTCAGCGAGATCGGCTGCCGGCCTCCGGGCGTGCGCGCGTGGGACTTGTACGCGGCGGGCAACGACATCGACATCTACCGCGAGTGGGCGATGGTGGTGGTGCACGGGCGGCCGAGCCAGCGGCTGTCACGCCAGTACGCGGCGGGCATCATCGCGCTGCGGCCCACGCAAGACGGCCGCATCGTCGACTACGCGGGCGTCGACGAGGTGCACCGGCGGTTCGGCAAGTGGTTCATCGACGAGCACCTGCCCGCGCCGGGCACGCCCACCCAGCCCGTCGAGGCCGGCTTCATGGCCAACGCGTGGATGCGGCTCAAGCACCCCGACTACGACACCCTGCGGGGCATGCTGAACCTCATCGGCCAGACGGTGAAGGTCATCGCGCGCTGAATACCGCGCGCGCCTGGCGAGCTGAACTTCGAGCGCATCGCCCCGCCCGTCACATAGACTCCACCGCCGCGCCATGTCTGCCGACGCCACGCCCACCCGCACCGCCGTGCTCCTCGGCGCCCAGCGCTTCCAGCCGACGCTCGCCGCCGCGGTGAAGGAGACCGGCGTCAAGGGCCGCATCGCCCTCGTCACCGCCGGCTGGCAGGAGCGCGAGGACGAAGACGAAGAGCTCGTGCAGCACCTCGACGGCAACACCGTCAACCTCATGCTCTACAAGCGCGGCGAGCAGCTCTTCCGCGAAGACCGCGAGTTCGCCCTCGCCCACAAGGAGCGGCAGAACCTGCTCCGGTCGCTCCAGGACGTGTACCGCCTGCGCCTCGAGCGCGCCCTCGACGCCGAGGCCGTCGTGCGCTTGTCGAAGCAGCCGGAGTCGATTCGCCACGAGGTCGAGCAGGCCTGCATCGACGCCATTCGCGACCTCGACGCGTGGCACCTGTACCAGTGCGCGAAGGTACGGGCCGAGTTCAACGAGAAGTGGAAGCCGCTCCAGCGCCCGGCCATCGCGCGGCACCGGGGCGACCTCATCGAGTGTCTGTCGGACTGCGGGGCCATCGCCATCGCCGGCGGGCACGTGGCGGTGCTGGTGAACCGCCTCTTGTTGTTCGGCCTCGAGACGCTCATCGGCGCGCGCACGCTGTTCGCCTGGTCGGCCGGGGCGATGGCGGTGAGCCAGCGGGTGGTGCTCTTCCACGACGACCCACCGCAGGGCCAGGGCGCCAGCGAGGTGCTCGACGCGGGCCTGGGCCTGGTGACGAACCTCGTCGTCTTCCCCGAGCCCGAGACGCGGCTCAAGCTCGACGACGGCGTGCACGTGGGCCTCATGGCGCGCCGCTTCGCGCCCTCGCGCTGCATCGCGCTCCCCGCCCGCGCCTCGGTGGTGTTGCACGACGGCAAGGTGGCGCGCACCAGCGGCGCGGTCCACCTGAGCCACGCCGGAGACTCGTTGCCCTCATGAGCACCGCCCGCCTCATCGACGAGCTCATCAACGCCTGGGGTGACGCGCCGAAGCTGCGCGGCTTCCTCAACGCGCACACGTTTCCCCTCGTGCAGGACTCGCACGTCACCTTCGTGTGGATTGGGCAGGCCGACGCCGTCAACGTGCGCCACTGGGTCTACGGGCTCGAGTCGTCCACCACGCTCACGCGCGCGCCCAACACCGACCTCTGGCACCTGACGCTGGAAATCCCGGGCAACTCGCGCGTCGAGTACAAGTTCGAGATTCTGCGCGAGGGCCGCGCGGAGTGGATTGAAGACCCCCTCAACCCCAACCGCGCGCGCGACCCGTTCGGCGCCAACTCGGTGCTGCAGTCGGCCGGCTACGTCAGCCCCGACTGGACGCAGCCCGACGACCTGGCGCGGCCGGGCGTGCTCGAGCGCATTCGGGTGCCGAGCCGCACCTATGGGCACCGCATGGTGCAGGTGTACCTGCCGGCGCGGTACCGCAAGACGCGGCGCTACCCGCTGCTGGTGGTGCACGACGGGAGCGACTTCCTCAACTACACGGGCATGAAGACGGTGCTCGACAACCTCATCCACCGCCTCGAGATCCCCGAGCTGGTGGTGGCCTTCACCGACTCGCCGGACCGGCTGCGCGAGTACGCGGCCGACGAGGGCCACGCGGGCTACGTCACGAACGACCTGCTGCCGTACATGAGCGCGAAGTTCCCCCTCATCGACGAGCCACGCGCGCGGTGCCTGCTCGGGGCCAGCTTCGGCGCGGTGGCGTCGTTCTCGACGGCGGTGCGGCACCCGGGCGTGTGGGGCCGGCTGCTGCTCCAGTCGGGCAGCTTCGCCTTCACCGACATCGGCCGGCGCAACCGCCGCGGCCCCTTGTTCGACCGCATCGTCGAGTTCGTCAACGCCTACCGCGAGAAGCCCACCGCGATGAGCCAGCGCGTCTTCGTGACGTGCGGCGTGTACGAGTCGCTCATCTACGAGAACCGCTCGCTGGTGCCGCTCCTCGACGCCACCGGCATGCAGGTGAAGTTCGTCGAGGCGCGCGATGGGCACAATTGGCAGAACTGGCGAGACCGCCTGCGTGAAGGGTTGTCGTGGTTGTTCCCCGGTCCCTTGATGTTCGTGTACGAATGAGGAGCGCTCCGTGGCTGTGGTGACCCGTCGTATCGGTCTGTCGCTTGGCGCAGACCTGTGCTGGCCGTTGTGCTTCGAGCACCTGGTGAAGCGGCTCAACCTGAGCGTGCCCGTCGGTGGAGACACCGTGCGCTTCGAGGTCGAGCGCGTGGCGATTCAGCCGTTCAGCCTGCGCGAGCCCGTCGGCTACGACGTGGTGGTCGACCGCCTGACCCACTGGATGCACAGCCAGCGCGAGTGGATCAAGAAGGGCCTGTTGATGGACGGGTTGTATGTCTTCAACAACCCGTGGAGCGTGCAGGCCAACGAGAAGCACACGAGCTACGCGGCGATGATGAAGCTGGGCATGCCGATTCCCGAGACGTGGATGCTGCCCGCCAAGGCGTACTCGGAGGACCAGGTCGACGCGAAGGTGACGCTCAAGCGGTACGCGAAGCTGTTCGACCTGAAGACCATCGGCGAGAAGCTGGGCTTCCCGTTCTTCATGAAGCCCTACGACGGCGGCGGCTGGCGCAACGTCACCCGGGTGAAGAACGTGAAGGAGGCGTGGACCGCCTACGACGAGTCCGGCAAGTCGGTGATGCACGCGCAGGCGTCGGTCGAGGGCTACGACGCCTTCGTGCGCACCATCGGGTTCGGGCCGCAGACGCGCATGGTGTCGTACGCGCCCGACGCCCCGCTGCACGACCGCTACACGCAGAAGGTCGACTTCCTGCCGAAGGCCGAGGCCGAGCACCTGCGCAAGGTGACGCTCACCATCAACGCCTTCTTCGGGTGGGACTTCAACTCGTGTGAGTCGTTGCGGCGAAACGGCGTGTGGCACCCCATCGACTTCGCCAACCCGTGCCCGGACTCGCAGGTGACGTCGCTGCACTTCCACTTCCCGTGGCTGGTGAAGGCGTACGTGAAGTGGACGCTGTTCTGCGCGGCGACGAAGCGGCCGTTCCGCAAGAACCTCGACTGGCAGCCGTTCTACGACGTGGCGGCGCTCGACCTGCCCTACGCCGAGAAGCTCGACCGGTACGCGAAGATTGCCGACGAGCGGTTCGAGACGGCGCGCTTCGAGGAGTTCTGCGGAACGCAGCTCAAGCACCTCGACGCCGAGGCGTTCGCGTTCTTCGCCACGAGCGAGGCGAAAGAGGCGGTGCGGCTCAAGGTGGCGGCGCTCTTCCCCGCGCACGAGGTCGAGAAGTTCACCGAGCTGTTCTGGCAGCGCATTCAGGCGTGGCGCGCCGCCGGGTGCCCGTAGCGCACGGAAGCTGAATGGGAGATGGCCATCATGGCAATCAACCTCAAGAATCCCGAGGTGCTGGAGATGGTCGAGCGAGGCAAGGACCTCCCGGTTCTTGACCTGCGGCCGACGAAGGAGCTGCTCGATGAGCTCTGGGGTGACGCGTTCACCCAGACGGACGTCGAACGGTTCCCGTTCGTGTGATGCGCCGCACGACGTCACCGGCGAGCCGTGACATGCTGACGCGCCTCGTTGTCCCCGACTGGAGCCCCCGCCCGTGTTCGTGAAGTCCCGCTGGTACTCGCACCGCCTCGGCCAGGAGGCCACCCTCGCCCGCTGGGGCACCTTCGGGCAGCCCGTGCTCGTGCTCCCCACCGCCGGCGGTGACGCCGAAGAGATCGAGCGCTTCCAGATGATTCGGGTGCTGCAGCCGCTCATCGAGGCCGGGCGCATCAAGGTGTACTCGTGCGACTCGGTCGGCGGGAAGGTGTGGTTCGGCCGCGTCGGCAGCCCCGGCTACCGCATGACGATGCAGGACCGCTTCCAGCAGTACGTGCGCGAAGAGGTGGTGCCGGCGATTCGCACCGACTGTCAGTCGAGCGACATCACCATCTGGACGACGGGCGCGAGCATCGGCGCGTTCCACGCCGCGGCGCTGGTGTGCCGCTACCCCGACGTGTTCGTGAAGGCGCTGCCGATGAGCGGCACCTTCAACCTGATGCGCTTCATCGAGGTCGACCACCCGAACGATGACTTCCGGCGCGCGTCTCCGCTGTACTTCGTGCCGCACCTCGGTGGGCGGCACCTCGAGCTCTTGCGCACGCGGTACCTCCACATCGTCACCGGCGAGGGCAAGTGGGAGTCGCTCAAGGAGTCGTGGGGGCTCGCCAACGTGCTGGGCCCCAGGGCGATTCCCAACTACGTCGACTCGTGGGGCCCGAAGTGGGACCACGACTGGGTGACGTGGCGCGCGATGCTGCCGAAGTACCTCGGTGAGTGGACGGCGCCGAAGCCGTGAGGCGCCTCGTCGTCACCTTGCTCCTCTTCGCCATGCCTGCCCTCGCGACGATGCAGAAGAAGGCCGTGTCCTGGACCCTCGGAGAGGCAACGTACGAGGGCGTGCTGGTGTTCGACGACACCTCGAGGGCGCCGCGCCCGGGGCTGGTGATGGTGCCGAACTGGCTCGGCGTCACCGAGGCCGCCGTGAAGCAGGCCGCTGAGGTCGCCGGGTCGAAGTACGTCATCCTCGTGGCCGACGTGTACGGCGTGGGGCGGCGTCCGAAAGACCGGGACGAGGCGGGCAAGCGCTCCGGGGCGCTGAAGGCTGACCGGCCCGAGCTGCGCGCGCGCATGGCGAAGGCGCTCGAGGTGCTGCGCGCGCAGACGAAGGCGGCTCCGCTCGACACGCAGAAGGTGGGCGCCATCGGCTTCTGCTTCGGAGGCACCGCCGTGCTCGAGCTCGCGCGCAGCGGCGCGGCGGTCGCGGGCGTGGTGTCGTTTCACGGTGGGTTGTCGTCACCAACGCCAGAAGACGCGAAGGCCATCGCGGGCCGAGTGCTGGTGCTCCACGGCGCTGACGACCCGTCGGTTCCGCCCGACGAGGTCCGCACGTTCGAAGACGAGATGCGCGCCGCGAAGGTGGACTGGCAGCTCGTGTCGTACGGGAACACCGTGCACAGCTTCACCGACCCTGACGCCAACGTCCCGGGCCGCGCGCAGTACAACGCGCCGGTGGCGAAGCGAGCGTTCAAGGCGATGAACGAGTTCTTCGGCGAGCTGTTCGGAGGCTGATGGCCTGTCCGGGTGGCCTGCGCGGCGCGCGCGTCGGCTGGGCTCAGGGGAGCCAGGGGCATTGCAGTCGCGCTCCGAAGCCTCGGGAAGCGCAGGTGACGTCGAACGGCACGACGTCGCGAGACCACCTCATCGGTTGGAGCGTCTGTTCCTCGGCGTCAGTCGCCGCGCGCGAATCTCGGTCAGATCGCGGCGTGAGACGTCCCGGCCTCCGCGGTGAGCGGTGGGCTTCGCGGCGGTGTCTCCACGGCGGCGTCGCCCGGAGACCGGCCTCGTCCGCGGTCGTGAGCCCGGACCGAACGCGCACAGCGACACAAGCCAACACCTCGCTCGCGAAGCCGAGCTCGGAGGACCGGGCGCTTCCCAGGCCGTGTCCACGTGTTGACGAAAACCGTCAACAGGTTGACGTCAACTTGTTGACCAAAACCGTCAACAGGTGGACACGTCCCGGGAGGGGCAGGGCCTCCCGAAGACCCATCGCGAGGCGGCCGGTGCGATGGTGGCCGTATCCCGCCGATCATGAAGAGGGCGTCGCTCTCGCTGACGTCGATGAGCTGCACCTCATCAATGAGCCAGTCAACCCGGCCGCCTCGACACCAGACGCTGCGCCATTCGTCGAGACTCGCCTTCCCCGGGGCTTCGGAGCGCCCTCCTCGTCCCACCGCCCCCTGAGCCAGCGAGTTCGGCACCCCAAGGCGGCTCGGACACGTCCGCGCCACGACGGCCGTCGACGAAAGCCCTCGCGCCGATGACGAGCCGTGTCATGCTCCCTCTGCACCCTGCTGAGGAGCCCCCGCATGGCCGAGCTGGAGACGACCCAGCGTCACAAAGAAGTCGACGGCGAGCTGAACGGAGAATCGCGCCGCCAGTACATGCACGCGCTGTTGTCCGAGCTCCGCGCCCTCGAGCGCATGGTGAAGGGCGGCGCCTTCGAGCGCGGCGTCTCACGCATCGGCGCCGAGCAGGAGATGTTCCTCGTCGACTCGGCCTTCCAACCCACCGGCGCGGCCATGCCGCTGCTCGAGAAGCTCGCCGACCCCACCCGCTACACGACCGAGCTCGGCGCCTTCAACCTCGAGATGAACGCGTCGTCGCAGCCCTTCGCGGGAGACGGTCTGCGCAAGCTCGACGCCGAGCTGCACCACCTCTACCAGCGCGTGCGCGAGGCGGGCTCGACCATGGGCGTCACGCCCGTGCTCGCCGGCATTCTGCCCACCATTCACAAGACCGACCTCGGCCTCGAGAACATGGTGCCCAAGCCGCGGTACCAGGCGCTCAACCGCGCCATGCAGCGCGCGCGCGGAGAGCACTTCGACTTCTCGATTCGCGGCATCGACGAGCTCGTCGTCAAGCACGACACCGTGATGGTCGAGGCCACCTGCGCCAGCTTCCAGGTGCACCTGCAGCTCGCCGAGCCCGAGCGCTTCGCGCAGATGTACAACCTCGCGCAGATGCTCACCGCGCCGGTGCTGGCCATCGGCACCAACTCGCCGCTCCTCTTCGGCCGGCGCCTGTGGAGTGAGACCCGCATCGCCGTCTTCGAGCAGAGCTGCGACATCCGCACGCCGGGCCTGCACCTGCGCGACAGCATCGGCCGCGTGTCCTTCGGGCGCGGCTGGCTCAAGGGCACCGTCGTCGACCTCTTCAAGGAGAACGTCTCGCGCTTCCGCCCGCTGGTGGGCCTTGGCGCCGCGTACGAGCTCGACGGCCTCGAGGCGCTCGAGCAGGGCGTGGTGCCGCAGATGAAGGCGCTGCGGCTCCACAGCGGCACCGTGTACCGGTGGAACCGCCCCACCTACGGCATCTCGGACAACGGCAAGCCCCACCTGCGCATCGAGCTGCGCTGCCTGCCGTCGGGCCCCACCATCACCGACGAGGTGGCCAACGGTGCCTTCTGGCTGGGGCTGATGACCGAGCTCGGCGCCACCATCGACGACGTCGCCGACCGCATGCAGTTCGACGAGGCGCGGGTGAACCTCTACGCCGCCGCGCGCGACGGCCTGCGCGCCCGCTTCACCTGGCTCGACGGGCAAGAGGTGCTGGCGCAGCCCTTCGTGCTCGACACGCTACTCCCCCTCGCGAAGGCGGGCCTCGACCGCGCCGGCGTCGACCCCGCCGACAGCACCCGCTACCTCCGCGTCGTCGAGCAGCGCGCCAAGAGCCTGCACACCGGCTCAGCGTGGCAGCTCAACTCGCTCACGAAGATGCGCGGCCGTGGCACGCCTGGCGCGCGCGCTACCGCCCTCGTCGCCGGCCTCGTCGCAAGGCAGAAGTCCGACGCGGTGGTGGCCGACTGGGAGCTCGCCACGCTGTCCGAGAAGGACGCCGCGTCGACCGACTTCCAGAAGGTGTCGCAGCTGATGGTGACCGACATCTACAGCGTTTCGCCGGACGACCCGGTCGAGCTGGTGAGCGAGCTGATGGCCTGGGAGCGCGTGCGCTACGTGCCCGTCGAAGACGACAAGGGCAAGCTCGTCGGCCTCGTCTCGTCACGCGGCGTGATGCGGCACCTCACCGACGTGGCCCGCGGCGCTGGCGAGCGCGGCGCCACGGTGTCGTCCATCATGAAGACCGAGCTCATCACGGTGACGCCGGACACCTCGACCACGATGGCGATTGCGCTGATGAAGAAGCACAAGGTCGGCGCGCTGCCCGTGGTGGTGAACGGGAATCTGGTGGCGATGCTCACCGAGAACGAGTTCGTCGACGCGGCCACGCGGGTGCTCGAGCAGCAGGGCACGCCGAGCGCCGAGGTGAAGTAGCCGCACACCGACGGGCCGCGTCGGCCGTCGTCCCTCGCTCGCTCGCTGTCCCGTTGCTCAACGGGCAGATGCGAGTCCGTGGCGACGGAGCGCACGGCCCCTGGAACGACGACTGCTCGTCGGGAAGGCGGGGGCATCATCCCGCTCAACCCGACGAGAGGGCCCCTCTGTGGCTACTGCGAGAAGCGCATCGAGTTGCCGTTGCGCACGTCGACGCGGCTCAGGCTGTGGTTGTCGTGGACGATGAAGAGGTCCTGGCTGACGGGGTCGAGGAACATGCCGCCGAAGTTCTGGTAGCCC
>JANRKQ010000133.1:0-93144 GCA_033763395.1 Myxococcaceae bacterium | reverse complement strand
CGTGCTGTCGACGCTGCACACGAATGACTCGGTCGGCGCGGTGGGCCGCATGGTGGACCTCGACGTGCCGCCGTTCCTGCTGGCGTCGTCGCTCCTGGGCGTGATGGCGCAGCGCCTGGTGCGGCGCATCTGCCCGTCGTGCGCGACGGCCATCGAGCTCGACGAGGGCCAGCTCGACGCGCTCAAGGTGCCAATGCCGACCGACCTCGGGCCGCCGCAGTTCAAGAAGGGCGCGGGCTGCGTGAAGTGCCGCGGGACGGGCTACCGGGGCCGCACGGCCGTGTTCGAGATCTTCTCGGCGACGCCTGAGGTGAAGTCCCTCATCACCCACAAGGCCACCCACGCGCAGCTCGTCGCCGAGGGCCACAAGCACGGGCTGCGCACGCTGCGTGAGGCGGCGGTGCGCAAGCTGTACCAGGGTGTCACCGGGTACGACGAGGTGCTGCGGATGACGACGGGTGGCGAGTAGCCGCGGAGACGGCCCTCGTTCCGCCCGTGACTGGGTCGGTGGGTGAGCGGCGTCCCGCCGGCAAGCTGCGGCCCGTCGGAGCTGCCTCCGGTCGGAGCTGCGTCTGGTCGGAGCTGCGTCCGGTCGGAGCTGCGTCCGGTCGAAGCTGCGTCCGGTCGAGCTGCGTCCCGTCGGAGCTGCGTCCCCGCGGAGCTGCGTCCCCGCGGAGCTGTGTCCCCGCGGAGCTGCTCCCCGGCGACGAGCTGCGCCCTGCCGGTGTGCTGCGTCGCGTCGGCGAGCTGCGCCCCGTCGGCCCGAGGCGCTCCGCCGCCGAACTCCGCCCCCCCGCTACGCCGCCGCGCGAGGCGCCGACCGAGTCTCGGAGCGCGCGGGCGCCGGAACGTCCTCTGGCCACGGGAGCACCACCTGGAACGTCGTGCCCAGGCCGCGCTCGCTGCTGACGCGCACGTCACCGCCCAGCGCGCGCGCCGCGGCGCGGACGGCCGAGAGCCCAACGCCTCGGCCCGAGGTGTCGCTCGCTTCGTCGCGCGTCGAGAGGCCATCGGCAAAGAGGGCGTCGACGAGCTCGGCGCGGCTCGTCGCGGGCAACCCGAGGGCTTCGGCCCGGGCGCGCACCAAGTCCCAGTCGATGCCGGCGCCGTCGTCTTTCAGCGTCACCACGAGGCCTTCGCGGGTGCGCGCGGCCGAGAAGTCGAGCGTCGCGGCGCCCTTCGCGCGCGCCTGCCGATCGGCCGGGCGCTCGACGCCGTGGTCGACGGCGTTGCGAACGAGGTGCACGAACGCCGACCAGAGCGAGGCATAGCGCTCGCGCGGGAGCCGCACGCCTCCACCATCGACGCGCACCGAGACCGGGCCCTTGCCCAACCGCTCCGCCAGGCCGCTCGCCTGCTCGGCGAACCGGTCGAGCCGCGCCTGCACCGGCTCGTTCTTCCACGACTCGATGAGCCGGCGGACCTCGATCTTCGGCGCGCCGCTCTCGATGGCGTGGAGGATCGCGAGGTAGTCGGTCTCGTCCAGCTGGATCGCGTTGGACGCGCCCTCGCCCAGGAAGCGCATGATGCGCTGCGAGGCCTGGCTCCACCACTCCGTGAGGCGCGCCTGGTCGACGGCCGTGAGGCCTCCGCCGTGCTCGACGAGCCGGGCCTCGAGCTCATGGCAGCGCGCCGCGAGCGCCGAGACGCCGAACAGCGCACAGTTGCCCTTGAGGGTGTGCACCGCCCGCAATTGCTCGGCGTCACTCAAGGCCAGCGGCGTGCGGGACAGCGCCTCGACCAGCCCGCGCGCCTCGGCGAAGAACTCGAGGAAGCCGCTCCGGTCGCGCATGAGGCGCTCGAACACCTGCACGGTCTCGCGCTGCACGAGGTCGGCCTCCTCGCGCGCCACCTTCTCGGTGATGTCCGACACCAGCACCAGCACCTGCTCGAGCTGGCCATCGGCCGCGTCGACGGGCTGGTAGGTGACTTCGAAGGTGCGGGCGCCGGCGATGAACCGCGACGGCAGCTGCGCGAGCGCGACCTCGCGGGGGAACAGGTCTTCGGCGAGCGTCTGCCACCCGAGCGCGAGCCAGCGGCCGAACGCCGGGTCGACGCGGCCGAAGAACTCCCAGGCGGCCTCCTGGGCCTTCGGCGCCTCGAACCACGTCTCGACCGCCCGGCTGAACTGCGCCGAGAGCGCCCCGTCGCGCGAGGCCGTGAGGAAGCCCTGCTGCACGTGGTCGAACACCAGCTTCATCTCGCGGTTCTTCCCGTCGAGCGCGCGCGTGCGGTCGGCCACGATGCGCTCCAGCCCGATGACGTTGTCGAAGAAGCTGCGGGCGACGAAGCACGCGGCCACCGACTCGAGCACCACGAAGAGCGCGTGCACCAGCACCGACGAGAGCGGCGCGTCGTAGTTGAAGACGCTCTCGGGCGAGAGGAACCACAGGGCGAGGTGGTGCACCGCCACCGTCACCGCCGCGGTCACCACCACCATCGGGTTCGCGAACACCGCCAGCAGGGCGAGCGCCACGAAGAAGTAGAAGTGCATCTCGATGGTCCACAGACCGCGGCCGAAGTGCACCAGCACGGCGCCCATGAACATCGCGGTGACACCGAACACCATCGAGACGTGCCGTGGGTTGGCGAGGGCCCGCATGGCGATGATAGGGCCCGCCACCCCGAACGCCGTCATCACCATCGCCGCCACCGGACCGGTGCCGTTGGCGAAGGCGATCGCGCCGAACACGGGGACGTGGGCGGCGAAGAAGAACAGCGCGACCCGGTTCATCTTCGCGAGGTACTCGCGCTCGAAGCGGGTGATGTCTTTGGGCAACAGCAGGTAGGCGAGCAGCGACTTCATGGCGTGGACCCCCAGGGCAGTGACTTCAGAGACAGCGGATCGACGCGGGCCGTGAGCGCCTGGCTGATGGCGCACCCGAGGACCGCGAAGGGTGTGGTGGCCGCGCCCTCACGGGCCCGGACAAAGAGGGAGAGGTCGTCGACGGGCCCGGTGCGCCTGGGGGCGTGCGCCCCGGCGTACGCGACCCGGCCTTCCGGCGAGCGGATGACGAGCCCTGGAACGGCCTCGAAGCCGAGCCGGGGCAGGGTGTCAGCGTCGACCGAGCGCACGTGAAAGCCACGCGCCTCGAGCGCGCTGCGGGTGGCTGGCATCGCGTCGACGAGGAGGACCTCTTCGGTCGCCTCGGCCGTGGCGCCTCGCGCGAGGAGGTGGTCAACGATGCGCCGCGAGCAGGGGCACCGCATGGCCAGCCCATGCGTGAGGGTCCACGTCGTCGTCGGGGCCGCGGCCGTCGCGCTCGGTGCAGGCAGCGGCGCCTCGTGCAGCAGCGTGAGCAGCCCACCGAGCGCCAACACGCTCAACAGCCACGTCCACAACAGAAAGGTCTTGCCCCACCGCATGCACAGCAGCCTTCGCAACCCGCACGCCAGCCCCAACCCCGCCGAAGTCGTCGCGCGTCAGCGAGTCCCAATCGCCAGTCAGGTCCGTGACGACCCGGGGCCCCTCGCGGCTCCTGAGGGCTGAGGCCACTCAGGGAGCGCAGCTCCGTGGGTGCCGCTGCTCAGTGGGGTGTCGCTGCTCAGTGGGACCCGCTCCTGCGTGGAGAGTCGCTGCTCCGTGGGGTGTCGCTGCTCCGTGGGGCTGACGCCTGCCCCTTCGGACGCTAGAAGGGGCTCATGAAGGTTCAACGACAGGGAAGTCCGCAGGTTGCGCCCACCACGGGGCCGTCGGCGCCAAAGAGCCCGACGTCCGGCAGCGCGTCCTCGCTCCCCGCGGCTGGCAAGGGCTGGGCGCCAGGCGCGGGCAACGCAAAGTCGGTCGGCGCCGGCCCAACGGCGCCGACCCCCTCGGGCTTCCGCTCGCACGCCTTCGAGGCGCGCCTCGACGCCGAGACGAAGTCGCGCGCGACGGCCGGCAACACCGTGTCGATGCTCTACGACGGGGTACAGTCGTTCGCCGAGCGCGAGAAGATGATCGCGGGCGCGAAGCACTCGGTGTGCTTCCAGACGTTCATCTTCAACTCCGACGACACTGGCTGGAAGCTCGCCCGGCAGCTCGCCGACAAGGCGAAGCAGGGCGTGCAGGTGCGCGTGATCTACGACGCGGTCGGCTCCGGTCGCGCCGACCCGAAGATGTTCGAGATGATGCGTGAGGCGGGCGTCGACGTACGTGCGTACGGTCAGAAGTGGAAGGTGTGGGACCTCAACGACCGCTGGCACGAGAAGAACCTCATCGTCGATGGCCAGGCGGCGGTGCTCGGCGGCATGAATATCGCCGACGAGTACGCGCTGGGCGGCTCTGGCCGAATGGTGCTGTCGCGGGGCGGCGGCAAGGACGGAAAGGGCACCGAGGCCTGGCGTGACGCCGACGTGAAGCTCGAAGGGCCGGCTGTGCGCGACTCGATGAACGCGTTTCTGCGCAACTGGAACGAGGTGGGCGCGCCGATCTCGGAGGCCGACCGGCAGAAGCTCTTCCCACCGCTCGTGGCGAAGGACGGCGGCCCGTCAGTGCGGGTGATTCAGCACAACCCCGAGGTGAAGGGGCTCGAGCAGACGGCGACGAAGTTGCACCTGCGCGCCATCGAGACCGCGCAGAAGAAGATCACCATCGAGAATGCGTACTTCCTGCCGCCGCCCGAGATCCGCAAGGCGCTCATCGACGCGGCGAAGCGGGGCGTCGACGTGCGGGTGATGACGAACAGCCGCGAGGCCAACGACATGGGCTTCGTGTCGGACGCGGCGCGGTACTTCTACGACGACCTCATGAAGGCCGGCGTGAAGATCTATGAGAAGCACGGCGGCACGCTGCACTCGAAGACGGCCACCTTCGACGGCGAGTTCAGCATCGTCGGCTCGGTGAACCTGAACGGCCGCTCGAAGAACACCGACGCCGAGATCGCGATGGCGGTGACCGACCCGAAGACCGCCTCGTCGCTCGAAGAGCGCTTCGCCGCCGGCCTCAAGGAGACGTCGCTCGTCACGCCGAAGGAGCTCGCGAAGGAGAGCTTCTTCACCAACCTCAAGCAGTGGGCGCTCTCGACGCTCGCGTGGACGTTCTGATGGCCTCCCTGGACGCGGTGCTGGACGAGGCGCGGGCGCTCGAGGCGAAGGGCGACCTCGCGGCAGCGGTTGGAGCGCTCCAGAAGGCGCCCGAGGCCGTGCAGGCGCGCGGGCTGTGGCGGTACGCGCGGGGCGCGCTGGCGATGCGGCAGGGCGATCTCGACGCGGCCCAGGCGCACCTCGAGAAGGCCGTCGAGCTCGAGCCCGAGGTGCCGGAGTACCGCTCGAACCTGGGCGCGGTGTGGCTCGAGCGCGCGCGCCGGGGAGACGCGTCGGCGCCCGCGAAGGCCCTCGAGGTGCTCGAGGCCGCGATGCGGTGGGGCCCCACGCTGCCCGACGTGCACGCGAACTACGCGCTGGCGCTCCTGCTGGCCGGCCGCACCGAGCTCGCGCTGAAGGCCTGTGACGACGCGCTGGCCATCGACGCGGGCCACCTGGGCGCCCGGTTCAACCGCGCGGCCGCGCTGTCGGCCTCGGGCCGCCTCGCGGAGGCGAAGGACGCCCTCGACTCGATTCTGGCGCAGCACCCGGGCCACCCGGCGGCTACCGCGAGCCGCGCGAAGGTGCTCGAGAAGCTCGGCCGCGCGTGAGGCCCGCGCCGCGAGGGTGCCTGCTGGCGGTGGGCCTGGCGCTCGGCTGCGCGTGCAAGAAGGATCCCCCTCCCGTCGATCCAAAGACCGAGGCTGACGGGCACTACGTGGCGGCCACGGCGGCGTACCTGAAGGGCGACTTCAAGGAAGCGCACGCCCAGTTCGACGAGGTGCGGCGGCTCAACCCCACAGACAAGCGGCTCCCGGGGGCCGAGGGCGAGCTGCTGATGTCGGAGCAGCGCATCGACGACGCGCTCAAGAAGTTCGAAGAGGCCGTGGCGCTCGACCCGAACCGCGGCACCACCTGGAGCCGGCTGGGCGTGCTCTACGGCATCAAGGGCGAGAAGCAGAAGGCGAAAGAGGCGCTCGAGAAGGCGCTGGCCTTCAACCCGAAGGACTACAACGCGCACGAGGCGCTCGGGGACGAGGCGCTCGAGGCCGGCAACGTCGACGAAGCGGTGCGGCGGTTCCTGCTCGCCAGCGACGCCGCCCCCGACAAGGCCCGCGCGGAGCTGGTGGTGAAGGCGGCCGGAGAGCTGGTGAAGGCGAAGCAGGGCGGCAAGGCGCTCGACGTGCTCGAGGCGGCTCAGGCGAAGGGCGTGAAGTCGGCGGCGCTCAGCCAGGAGCTCGGGGACCGCTACGTCGAGGCCAGCCGCTGGGACGACGCCATCGCGGCGTACACCCAGGCCGCGGCCGAAGACGCCTCGGTCTGGGAGCTCGTCGCCGAGCTCGAGGTGCGCCAGTCGCGGCCCGATCGCGCCGAGGCCGCGTGGAAGAAGGCCATCGCCGCGAAGGATCAGGCCCTGTATCACGTGGGCCTGGGCCGGCTCTGCCTCGCCCGAAAAGACGTCACCTGCGCTCAGGCCGAGCTCGACAAGGCGCTGGCGACGGCGACGGGCGAAGAGGTGCGCGAGGCGATGGAGCTCGCCGACTTCCTCTCGCACCTGGGCCGCAAGGCCGACGGGCTGAAGCTGCTCGAGGCCGTGGCAGCGGAAGAGGAGCAGACGAAGAACGAGGCGCTCCAGCTCGCGACGGCCCGGCTCGCGAAGGCGCTGGGCAAGGCCGATGTCTTGCAAGTGGCCTGCGCGCGCATCGCGCCCACGAAGTGCCCCTGACGGTCAGCTGGGCATCTTCCGGTACACGCCGACGACCTTCCCGAGGATCATCGTCTGCTTGAACTGCGACTTGTGCACGTAGATCGGCTGCATCGTCTTGTTCGCCGGCTGGAACCGAATCCTGTCGCCCTCGGGGAAGTAGCGCTTCACCGTGGCCTCGTCTTCGATGAGGGCCACCACGATGTCGCCCGGTGACGCGCTGGGCGCCTTGCGCACGAAGAGGAAGTCGCCGTCGTAGATGCCGTCTTCGATCATCGACTCGCCCTTGACCCTGAGCGCGAACACCTCTTTCCCGCCCGCTCCGCCGAGCAGGAACGAATCGATGCGCACCGAGTCTTCGATGTTCTCGGTCGCGAGCAAAGGCGCACCGGCCGCCACCCGGCCGAGCAACGGCACGTCGATCATGTTCGCGTCGTTCTTTCGAGCCTGGCCCAGCCCGAGGATCAGCCGCGCCCGCTTGGTGGGAACGAGTGAGCGGCTCTGCTGTTCTCCCCGGGTGAGGTACCCCTTGCGCTCGAGCGCCTTCAGGTGGTCGTTCACGCCGTTCGTCGACGCGATGTCCATCTCTTCGCCGATCTCACGAATCGTCGGCGGGAAGCCGCGCTCCTCGGACGTGCGCAGGATGAAGGCGAGGATCTCTTTCTGGCGGTCGGTGAGCTCTTCCACGGGACACCCTTTCAGTCGGAAACGTGCGTTCAGTATGGTCCCTGAACACCCGTGTAGAGTCAACTTTTTGGTCACGCGCGGGTCAAAAGCGTGCCGTCCCAGAGGGTTCGCGCTTAATTCCCGGTCGATGCGTTCGGTGTCGGTGGGTGTGTGTCTGCTCGTCGCCCTCGCCGGGTGTGGTGCGGGGCTGCGCGAGGGCCGCTTCTTCAAGGACGGGCTGCGGTACCGGGTGACGGCGCCCGCCGAGGCCGACTGGAAGCCGATCGGGTTCGCCGAGAACGATCTCGCCTGGGCCTCACGCAACTCAGGCCATCTGCTGGCGATGAACGCCACCTGCAAGGACCATGGAGATCCGTCGCTCGAGGTGCTCACCGGGCACCTGCTGATCGGCTTCGAAGACCGGGTGCTGGTCGACCGCAAGGCCCTGTCCCTCGACGGGCGGGCGGCGCTGCGGAGCCTCTTCGACGTCTCCATCGACGGGGTGCCGGCCGAGGTCGAGGTGGTGGTGCTCAAGAAGAACGGCTGCGTGCACGACTTCACCTACGTGGCGCCGAAGGGCGAGCGGCCGCGGCACCAGGCGGCGTTCGATGCGCTGGTGGCGAACTTCGTTCAAGAGGCGGCGCCGTGAGCACCGAGCAGCAGCCGCCCCGCGGGCCCACCACGCGCGAGACCGAGCTGGCGCTGCTGGTGCAGCAGGAGCTCGAGTCCATCATTCCCTTCACTGCGCGCATCAACCGCGCGTGGCTCCAGCTCGGCGGCATGGTGTTCATGTTCGTGCGGGCCATCGCGCGCGTCTTCACGCCGCCGCTCGCGCTCGGGTCGATGGCGTACCAGGTGGTGATGCTGGGCGTGCGCTCGTTGTCGATCGCCACGCTGGTCGCGCTCTTCGCGGGCCTCGTCATCTCGCTGCAGTTCGCCTACTTCCTCGCGAAGTTTGGCGTGCAGCACACGGTGGGGAAGGTCGTCATCCTGACGCTCTTCCGCGAGCTGGGGCCGGTGCTCACGGCGCTCACGGTGGGCGCGCGCATCGGCTCGGGTATCACCGCCGAGCTGGGCTCGATGAAGGTGACCGAACAGATCGACGCCATCTCGGCGCTGGGCGCCGACCCCATCAAGAAGCTCGTCACGCCCCGCCTGGTGGCCTGCGCCATCGTGCTGCCGTCGCTCACCGCGCTCGCCGACGTCTTCGGCCTCATCGCGGGCTCGGTGGTGGTGAACCAGCAGTACGACATTCCGTACGATCAGTACTTCCGCTCGGCCATCGACACCGTCTCGTTGATGGACTTCGCCGGCGGCATCTTCAAGTCGTTCGTCTTCGGCCTCATCATCGCCATCGTCGGCTGCTTCAAGGGCTTCAGCGTGACGGGCGGCACCGAGGGCGTGGGCCAGGCGACGACCGAGACGGTGGCCATCGCGTCGGTGTCGGTCTGCCTGTCGGACTTCTTCATGACCAAGCTGTTCCTCGCGTTCTAAAGCGCCATGGCCGCCTCCGAGACGACCCAGGTGACGACGCGCCCCGCCTCGGACGAGGTGGTGATTCAGTTCGTCGATCTCTGGAAGGCGTTCGGACCGAAGAAGATCTACGAGGGCCTGAACCTCGAGGTGAAGAAGGGCGAGACGCTCACCATCATCGGTGGCTCGGGCACGGGCAAGAGCGTGCTCCTCAAGTGCCTCATCGGGCTGTTGTACCCGGACTCGGGCCAGGTGCTGCTGCACGGTGAGAACGTCGTGGACAAGGACGAGCAGGGCCTTCGCGAGGTGCGCAAGCGCGTGTCGATGGTGTTCCAGGGCGCGGCGCTCTTCGACTCGTTGTCGGTGGGAGAGAACATCGCCTACCCGCTCAACGAGCACCTGAAGCTATCGGCGGCCGAGCTGTCCGAGCGCGTGGCGAAGAACCTCGCGCGGGTGAACCTGCCGGGCATCGAGCACATGAAGCCGTCGGATCTGTCGGGCGGCATGCGCAAGCGCGTCGGCCTCGCGCGGGCCATCGCGATGGAGCCCGAGATCATCCTCTACGACGAGCCCTCGACCGGCCTCGACCCCATCTCGACCCGCGTCATCGACGAGCTGATCGTGCGCATGAAGAACGACCTCGGCTGCACGCAGATCGTCGTCACCCACGACATGGACAGCGCCTTCCGCGTGTCGGACCGCATGGCCATGCTCTCGCAGCGGAAGATCGTCGCCCAGGGCACGGTCGCCGAGATGAAGGCTTCGACCCACCCCGATGTGCGCGCGTTCCTCGACGCGCGAGCGAGCTGAAGGCCGCCATGACCACGACCCTCAACCCCGCCGAGCGTGAGCGCCGCATCATCGTTCGCGCCGGCCTCTTCATCGCCCTGGGCCTCGGCCTGGCGATGCTCGTCGTCTTCGTCATCGGCAAGGAGCGCAACCTCTTCGACAAGCAGAACACCTACACGGGGGCGTTCGAGAACGTCGACGGCCTGCAGTTCGACTCGCCGGTGCGCCTGGGCGGCGTCAACGTCGGCCGCGTCACCAGCATCAAGTTCGGCTCCGATCTCGGCGACAAGCGCATCATCGTCACCATGGAGGTGGTGAAGAAGTACGAGGAGCGCATTCGCAAGGACTCGGTGGCCCGCATCACCAACCGCGGCGTGCTGGGCGACAAGGCGGTCGAGATCTCCATCGGCAGCCCCGATCAGCCCGCGCAGCCCGACGGCGCCGACCTGACGACCGGCACGTCAGGTGACATCTCGTCGATCCTCAAGGCCACGGGCGAGATCATCGACAACACCGTCGGCATCACGCGCGACCTGCGCACGGGCGTCGCGACCTACACGAGCCCCGAGCTCCAGAAGGACGTGAAGGAAGCCGTCACCTCGGTGAAGAACATCTTGAAAGAGGTCGAGACCGGCAAGGGGTTGCTCCACGCGGTCGTCTACGACAAGGGCCTGACGAACGATGTCAAGGCGATCCTCACCGAGGCGTCGGCCAGCGCCGCACGGCTCGACTCGGCCATCACGAAAGTCGACGGCCTGCTCGCCGACGTGAAGAGCGGAGACGGCACGCTCCACGCGCTCATCTACGACAAGAAGATCGCTGACTCGTTGACCGATCTCGGCAAGGCCGCCGAAGAGGTGTCGACGCTGGTGAACGACGCGAAGACGCGCAAGGACGGCGTGGTGTACCAGCTCGTCTACGGCGACTCGCGGGTGCTGCTGACGGACCTCGGGCAGGCCGCCGCCGACATCAAGTCGCTCACCACGAAGATCAACAAGGGCGAGGGCTCGCTCGGCGCGATCATCAACGACCCGACGGTGTACGAGGACCTCAAGGAGATCCTCGGGAACGTCAAGCGCAACCGGGTGCTGCGAGAGCTGGTGCGGTACTCGATCTCGAACAGCGAGCAGATCGACAAGGCCGGGAAACCAGTCGAGAAGAAGTGAATGGCCGTGGTGCTTGGGGGCGGGCCCCGGACTCGTGTAGGGAGTCGCGTCCTCATCGTTTGCCGTCGGGGTACCCATGATGCACTCGCTCGTCGTCGTCGCGCTGCTCGCTGGTTTGCCCGGAGAGGCCGAAGGAGAGGCCGGGTACACCGACTTCTTCGCCCGGGGCGAGGCCATGGCGGCGAAGAACGAAGACGCCGCGGCGATCGCGCTGTGGCGTGAGGCCGAGGTCTTCAAGGGCACGCCGCAGTCCGCGCAGCGGCTGGCGAAGGCCTACGAGAAGCTCGGCGATGGGGCCTTCGCGACGCTGTACTACCGGCTCGCGTTGGCCCGTGCTCCGGAGTCGGCCGAGGCTCCGGCGATGGCGCAGAGCATCGGCACCTTCCTCGGGAAGGCCGGCTCGGAGGGCAAGGGCCTCATCGAGATCTTCGCGCCGCGCGCCTCGAAGCTGGTGGTGCAGGGCCGCGAGTTCCCGCCGGGGCCGGTGGCGCTGTTCGCGGCGCCCGGAGAGTACGAGGTGCTGGCGACCTTCCCCGGCGGCGTGAAGTCGACGCGCGTGCGGGTGAAGGGGGGGCAGGTGGCGAGCCTGCACTTCGAGCCGGTGCAGCCGCCGCTGCTCGCTGTCGAGCAGGCCCTGCCCGAGGCCGCCATCGCGAAGGGCCAGACGAGCGACGAGGGGCCCCCGCCGAACGCGCTGCGCATCGCGTCGATCATCGCGATGGGCGTGGGCGTGGCCGCGGCAGGTGGCGGCATCGCGCTGGGCATCAGCTCGGGCCAGGACGCCGCGCAGGCGCAGAACACGATGATTCCCCGGGCCCAGCGGCAGCAGTTCGCCGACGCAGCGAACGCCAAGGCCGTGCCCGCGAACACACTCATGATCGCGGGCGCGGCGGCGGTGGTGGCGGGCGGCGTGATGTTCTTCTTCTCGCTGCCCGAGCCGGGGACGAAGAAGTAGCCGTCAGTACACCGACGAGCCCAGGCCGTAGCCGCGCTTGGCCTCGACCTTCATCGACTTCACGCGCTCGGACTGGACGGTCGCCGGGGCGGCCGGCGCGGCGCGTACGACGTCGGCCTGCTGCGCGTTGGCGGCGCGGTCGCCCTCGAAGGCCTGCGCGCCCGCAACCGACTCGGCGTCGTCGAAGAGGAACGTGTTCTCGCGGATGAACTTCTTCGCCTCTTCGAACTTGCCTTTCTGCATCGCGACGGCGGCCTTCTCGACGTTCTGCGAGGCGCGCGCGCGGGTGGCGAAGACGATCGCGTCCTTGTCGCGGCGCTGGTCGGCCAGCGAGCGGTCGGCGGTCAGCATCGCGGCGAGCTTCACCTGCGCGTCGGCGGCCTGCGAGGTGAGCAGGTCGGTGTAGTCGAGCCGGAAGTCTCCAACGTCGACGGCCATGCCCTCGGCACCGGACAGGTTCGAGGCAGCGAGGTGCACCACGAGCTTCTCGGTCTGGCGCGCCGAGAAGTCCGGCATCGTGACGGTGACGCGGTTGCCGAGCTGGCTGCTGGGCCGGCCGAACACCTCGCGCAGCGCGATGCCAGACGGCAGGTCGAAGCTGACGGTGACGCCCCGCGCCACCATGGTTCCGGCCTGCGAGAGGTCCTTCTCGAAGAGCGCCACGGTGGCTTCGGCGTCGCGAATGAAGCCGTACGAGCCGCCGCCGATCTCGGCCAGGCGCTGCATGAGGTCTTCGTTGAAGTCCGCGCCGACGCCGAGCGAGGTGACGGTGGTTCCCGCGTTGCGCAGGGTGCGCGCCACGTTCGCGAGGCCGTTCTCGCTGGTGATGCCGACGGTGGGCTGCCCGTCGGAGAGGAGGATGAGCCGGTTCACGGTGAAGTCGCTGCGGGCCGCGTCGAGCTGCGCCTTGCCGGCCATGAGCCCGTCACCGATGTTGGTGCCGCCCTCGTCCGAGATGCCGCGGATGTAGCGGCGCATGCGCTCCTTGTTCTCGGTCGAGGCGAAGGCACCGGGGAAGAAGCGCACGTCGCTGCCGTAGTGGATGATGGCCAGGCGATCGTGCTCGTCGAGCAGGTCGACCAGGCGCAGCGCGGCGCGGCGGGCCTGGGCGATCTTGTCTCCCGACATCGAGCCGGAGCGATCGATCACCACCGCCAGGTTCACCGGCGCCCTTCGCGCGCCCGGTACGTCGACCGCGCTCACCTCGAGGGTCGCGAACACGTCACTGGTGCCTGGCACCACGTAGGGGTGCGACAGCTTGCCAGTGAGGCTCAACGAGCCGGGGTGATTCACGGCCAGCGGCGGTGGGGCCGGCGTGGGCGTGGGCGCTGGAGCAGGGGCCGGCGTCGGCGTGGGAAGGGCCGTCGTCTTCGGCAGACCGACCACCACGGCGACGAGGAGCAGCGCAGCAGCGAGGGCGATGTAGGCAGAGGTTCGGTTCATGGGCGTCGCGGTGAAACGCACGAGCCGCCCGGTCGATCTGTTGGCCATTCTCTCGAGGAAGTCCGGAGGTTTGAGAGCCCCGGACGCTTCGGGTCATCAAGACCTTTCTTGACGCACCGTCACCCCACACGCTACCCGGCCCCCATGGCATCGAAGCCGCTCGTGGTGGTGGAGTCTCCGGCGAAGGCGAAGACGATCGGTCAGTTCCTCGGCAAGGACTACACGGTGATGGCCTCGGTCGGCCACGTGGTCGACCTGCCCTCGAGCGGCCTGTGCGTCGACGTCGAGAACGACTTCAAGCTCACCTACGAGGTCACCAAGCGCGACGTCATCGCCTCGCTCAAGGCGGCGCTGAAGGACTCCTCGGAGCTCTACCTGGCGACGGACGAAGACCGCGAGGGAGAGGCCATCGCGTGGCACCTCAAGGAGCAGCTCAAGCCGAAGGTGCCGACCCGCCGCATGGTGTTCCACGAGATCACCCGCAAGGCGATCGAAGAGGCCGTCAGCCACCCGCGCGACATCGACATGGGGCTCGTCGACGCCCAGGAGGCCCGCCGCACGCTCGATCGCCTCTACGGCTACGAGGTGTCTCCGGTCCTCTGGCGCAAGGTGAAGACGGGGCTCTCGGCCGGGCGCGTTCAGTCTCCGGCCATTCGTGTCATCGTCGAGCGTGAGCGCGAGCGCATGCGGTTCCGCGCCGCGAGCTACTGGGATCTCTCCGCGAAGCACGCCACCGAGCCCGCCTTCGAGTCCTCGCTCTATTCCATCGACGGCTCGCGCGTAGCGCAGGGGCGTGACTTCGACTCGAAGGGCCAGCCGGCGGCGAACGTCACCTGGCTCGACGAGGCGAAGGCCCGCGGGCTGCTCTCGCGCATCTCGGGCAAGGCCTTCACCGTCTCGTCGACCGAGAAGCGGCCGTACCGGTCGAGCCCCCGCGCGCCCTTCATGACGTCGACGCTCCAGCAGGAGGGCGGCCGCAAGCTGGGCATGAGCGCGCAGCAGGTGATGCGCGTGGCCCAGGGCCTCTACGAGCGCGGCTACATCACGTACATGCGTACGGACTCGACCAACCTGTCCGACACCGCGGTGAAGGCCGCGCGCGCGCAGGTGCAGGAGCTCTTCGGCGAGAAGTTCCTCCCCGCGGCCCCGCGCGTGTACGCCAAGAAGACCAAGAACGCGCAGGAGGCCCACGAGGCGATTCGCCCCGCCGGTGAGAGCTTCCGCACCCCCGACGAGCTCAAGGCCGAGCTCGCCCCCGCGGAATTGCGCCTCTACGATCTGATCTGGAAGCGCACCATCGCCTGCCAGATGGCGGACGCCGAGGGTGAGACGGTCTCGCTCAAGCTGGGCGTGACGTCGTCCAGCGGCGAGAAGGTCGAGTTCTCGGCCTCGGGCCGCACCATCACCTTCAAGGGCTACATGCAGGCGTACGTCGAGAGCACCGACGAGCGCGACGACAAGCGCGAAGACGAAGAGGCGCCGCTGCCCGTGCTGAAGGAAGGCGACTCGGTGCCGGTGTCCGAGCTCGAGGCGCTCGGCCACACCACCTCTCCGCCGGCCCGCTACACCGAGGCCTCGCTGGTGAAGAAGCTCGAAGAGCTCGGCGTCGGCCGGCCCTCCACCTACGCGTCGATCCTCGGCACGCTGCAGGCGAAGTACGTGTGGAAGAAGGGCTCGGCGCTCGTCCCGAACTGGGAGGCGTTCGCCGTCGTCCAGCTGATGGAGAAGCACTTCGTCGATCTCGTCGACCTGCAGTTCACGGCCGAGATGGAAGAGGAGCTCGACAAGATCGCCGGCGGCGAGCGCGAGAAGGTCGGCTACCTCAAGGAGTTCTACTTCGGCGACAAGAAGCACCAGGGCCTCAAGAAGCAGGTCACCGGCAACATCGAGAGCATCGACGCCGCGGCGGTGAACTCGATTCCCATCGGTGACGACGAGTCGGGGACGCCCATCGTCGTGAAGCCCGGTCGCTACGGCCCGTACTTGAAGCGCGGCGAAGACACCGCCTCGGTGCCTGACGCGCTCGCGCCCGACGAGCTCACCGTCGAGAAGGCGCTCCAGCTGTTGACCGCGCCCAAGGGTGACACGCCCATCGGGCAGGATCCCGTGTCGGGCAAGAACGTCTACGCGAAGAACGGGCGCTTCGGCCCCTACGTGCAGCTCGGCGAGGTCGTCGACGGCGCCGACAAGCCGAAGACCGCGTCGCTCTTCAAGACGATGAAGGTCGAGACGATCACGCTGGAGCAGGCGCTCGAGCTGCTCCAGCTCCCCCGCGTGCTCGGCACCGCGGACGACGGCGAGGAGATCACCGCGCAGAACGGCCGCTACGGCCCCTACCTCACCAAGGGCAAGGACAGCCGGAACCTGGGCGTCGAGAACGAAGCGAAGCTGCTCACGATGACGCTCGACGAGGCCGTGGCCATCTTCAAGCAGCCCAAGCAGTTCCGCGGCCGCGGCCAGGCCAAGCCCGCCATCGTGAAGGGCGTCGATCCAGTCAGCGGCAAGGAGATTCAGCTCAAGGAGGGCCGGTTCGGTTGGTACGTCACCGATGGCGAGACGAACGCCACCCTGCGCAAGGGTGACGCGCCCGAGGAGCTGACCAACGAGCGCGCCGCCGAGCTGCTCCAGCAGCGCCGCGAGTACATGGCCTCGCCCGAGGGCCAGGCCCGCGCCGCCCAGCGGGGCCAGAAGGCCGCCGCGAAGAAGGCCGCGCAGCAGGTGAAGGCGCAGAAGGCGAAGGCCGAGAAGGCCGCCGCGAAGGAGTCCGCACCAAAGGCTCCGAAGAAGGCGACGGCCGCGAAGAAGAAGGCGGTCGAGAAGAAGCCTGCAGAGAAGAAGGCGGCGCCCGAGAAGAAGGTCTCGGCGAAGAAGCCCGAGATCAAGAAGGCCGCGCGCAAGTCGGTGTGACCCGCGTCCAGGACGGCACGCCATGTCTGACGAGAAGGCCTTCCTCACCAGCTACCGCCCGAAGGACTACCCGCGGCCGTCGGTCGCGGTCGACCTCGTCATCCTCACCATCATCGACGCGCAGTTGCGCGTGCTGCTCGTCAAGCGCAAGGAGCACCCGTTCAAGGGGCACTGGGCGCTCCCGGGTGGCTTCGTGCGCGTCGGCGAATCGGCCATCGAGCAGGGAGAAGATCTCGACGACGCGGCGCGGCGCGAGCTCCAGGAAGAGACGGGCCTCGACCCCCAGCGTGTCTTCCTCGAGCAGCTCTACACCTTCGGCAAGGCCGGGCGTGACCCCCGCATGCGCGTCGTCACGGTGGCCTACTACGCGCTCGTACGACCCGATCTGGCGCCCTTCGTGAAGGCCGGCGGCGACGTGTCGGACGTCGAGTGGTTCGACGTCGCCGTGCTGGGCAAGCTCGAGCTCGCGTTCGATCACCACGACATCGTCGAGATGGCGCTCACCCGGATTCGGGGAAAGCTCGACTACACCAACATCGCGTTCGATCTGGTGCCAGCGACCTTCACCATCCCCGAGCTGCGGCACGTGTACGGCATCGTGCTCGGCAAACCGATGGATCCAGGCAACTTCAGGCGCTCGTTCAATCGCTGGCTCGAAGAGGGCCGGCTCGAGCAGGCGCCGGGCAAGCGCATCACCACCTCGAAGCCCGCGGCCGTGTACCGGTTCAAGCGCTGAGGCGTCAGCGCACGATGACCGAGTAGGTGGAGCGGCGCTCCTCGGAGTCCCAGATGATGAGCGTCGTCTCTCCGCGTGCCAGGCCGTCGATGCGCACGTCAGACGGCCCCACGACGCGCACGTCGGCGATGTCGGCGCTCCCGACGGACACCCGGGCGAGCTGCCCCGCGATGCGCACCACGCGCTGGCCGCCGCGTTTGAGCTCGATGGGGAGCTCGGCCGCCCGTCGGGGGACTTCGCCGCGAAGGACGTCGTCCGGGCCTCCCGGGCGGGCGTCGAACACGATGGGGGCCGAGCGCACGCCGTCGAACTCGAACTCGAGCTGATGCAGGCCCGGGCTCACCTCGAGCGCGTCGCGTGGGAGCACCGGAGTCCGGCGCCCGGTGGGCGTCCCATCGATGATGATCTCGGCGCCGATCGGGCTCGAGGTGATCTTCGACAGGCGGGTGGAGTGCAGGACGGGTGACGCCGCTTCGAGCGCCTCGAGCCGGGCTCGGGCCGCGCGCCCCGACTCGGAGTCCGGTGCGTACTCGAACACCGCGCGGTACAGCCGTCGCGCGTGCTCCGGCGAGGTCTGCTCGGCGTCACGGGCCATGGCGAGCATCGACGCGCTGGCTGGAGGAGACGGGGGCGCGGATTCCCCGGCGAGGATCGATCGCACCCTCGTGACGCGCTTGTTGTCGGGCGGGGCAATGGCCAGGAAGCGCTCGTACAGGGCCCTCGCACGGTGGTTGTCCAGCTCGCTCCCGGACTCCGCCGCGCGACGGGCGAAGGCCGAGCCAAGCAGCACCGTGCAGTCCACCGACGCCGGGTCGATGGCGAGGCAGCGGCTCAGCGCAGCGATGGCGGTGGTGGGGCTCTGCTCCCGCAGGGCCTCGCGGGCCTCGAGGAGGAGATCCGGTACGACCGTGGGGTCGTCACTGGGAACCGGGCCGCCGTTCGCGGCATACTCAGCGACGATCATCTCGACCGAGAGGCGCGTGGTGTCTGGCGTCTTCGGCGGCGGCTGAGGCGCCGCCGGCGGCGGGGGCGAGGGCTCAGAGACCACCGTCGGCGCACGGAGCGAGAACGCCACGAGCCCTCCCACCACGCTCACCACGAGCACGGCCGCGACGGCCATCACCTCGGGTGCCAGGAAGCGGCGACCCGTCAAGGGGGGCGTCGGCAGCAGCCGCACCACCTTCGTCGGCTCCTTCGCGACGAGCCGCAAGAGTACACGGGACAGCTCGCGCTCGTCGGGCTCGCCGGTCTCCGCGTGGCTCCAGAGGAACGCCTGCACGGCCGGGTCGAGCGGCGGGGGCGGGGACTCGTCACTCATGGGGCCTCCTCGCGCCGATCGTTCAGCGCCGTCGACAGGGCCGCGCGCGCCAGGCGCAGGCGGGAATACACGGTGTTCAGCTTCACCGAGAGCACCTCGGCCACCTCGGGCGCGGTGAGCTGCTCGAGCTCCATCAGCACCACCACCTCACGCTGCTCGTCTGGGAGCTGCCGCAGCACCTGCTCGAGGTCGAACAGGCGTCGCCGGCGATCGAGCGCTTCGTCGAGGCCCTTCGCGTCGGCTGGCAGCTCGGCCGAGAGGGGCACGACGAAGCCGCGGCGCTGCTGGGCGCGACGGGCATTGGCCGCCACCCGCACCGAGATGCCGAGCAGCCACGTCGACGCCGACGAACGGCCCTCGAAGTCCTCCGAGCGCTGGTGCGCGGTGAGGAAGACCTCTTGCACGGCGTCTTCGATGCCCGCCGTCGAGACGCCCAGGCGCAGCAACGTGCGCCACACAACGCGGGCATGCGCCTCGTAAAGGCTTGAAAGATCGAGCGTCTGGGGCCGCATCAGGGCAACGGTCTCGCTCACGACAGCATGAGTGTCGGGGGCCTGAACTTCCGTCACTCCTTCTCGACGGTGACGTCCCACCGCGTCGTGGTGCGGTCGTCATTGGAGGCCGTCACGCGGGTGGTGCCGGTGCGCTTGCCCTCGAAGCGCAGCTCGCTGCCGGCGTTCAGCATGACGACCTTCACGACGGAGGTGTCGGTGACGGCGACCCGAATGACGTCGCGGGTGCGCACGACGCGGGGTCTGCCGAGCACGACGCGCAGGGGCTCGACCGGCGTCTTCGCGTCGAGCGGCAGGTTGGCCTGCCCGAGGATCTCGACGACCTGGTTGATCCGTTTGTCCGAGGGTGGGGCGACCTCGAGGAAGCGGCGGTACCAGCGCGCGGCCTCGAGGTCGTCTTCGCGGTTCCGCGTGGAGGCGCCGCGGCGCGCGTAGTTCGACGCCAGCATCACCACGCAGTCATGGTTCTTCGGCTCGCGCTGCACGCAGACGCTCAAGAGCCAGAGGGCCTTCTCGAAGCGCAGCGCGTTCGCCTCGGTGCGCGCGTGCTCCAGCAGCTCGGCGCTCGACAGGGTGGACACGTCGGTGACGACGCCATCACCCGGGGGCGCGGCGCGAACCACGGTGGCGACGAGGAGGACGACGAGCACGCGCATGGCACCGGACAGCATGCCATGAGACGCTTTGCGGCCATGCACGCGCTCTTGTTGGGCCGCTTCCACGCGGTGACGAAGGCCCAGGCCGACTGGCTCCAGGCGCTGTCGGCCCAGCCCGTCGAGTCCATCACCTGCGTCATCACCAGCGCCAACCACGCCGGCACCCGGCGCAACCCGCTCGACGTCGGCACGCGCGAGGCGATGCTGAGACCGGCGCTCGCGCGCACCGGCAAGCCCTTCACCTTCGTTCGCATCGACGACATCCCCGACTCGGACGCGTGGGTCGAGCACGTGCTGGCCCAGGTGAAGGCGCAGACGGGGCGGGTGCTCGAGCCAGGCTCGACGCAGCTCCATTCGGCCAACCGCGACGTCGACGCGCTGTTCGCCGCGAAGGGCTTCACCGTCGTGGCCGGTGAGGTGAAGGGCCTGACGCCGCACGAGCTGGTGCAGCGCATCGCCGACGGGCGGCCCTGGCGCGACGAGGCGACCGCCGAGACCGTGGCCGTCTACGAGGCGCCGCACGTCATCGACGCGCTCAAGGCCGTCTTCCACCAGAAGCTGCTCAACGACGACGGCGAGCTGGGGCACCTGCGCGACTTCGGCTCGTACGGCGCGCAGATGGACGCCTCGCTCAAGCAGAAGCTCGACGACCTCGTCCGGTGGGTGAAGCCCGGGCACGTCGTCGACAAGGGCTGCGGCACCGGCAAGCTGCTCGTCGAGCTCTCGCGCCTGTTCCCCCAATCGGGCTTCTCGGGCGTCGATCTGTCGCGCGAGTTCCTGCGGCTGTGTGACGAGAACACCTACGCCACCGACGACGTGAGCCTGGTCTTCGGCAACGTCATCGACGTCTGCGTTCCGGCCGGGAGCGCCACCACCGTCATCTTCTCCTCGGTGATGCACGAGGTGCACTCGTACAGTGGCTACGACGTGACGGCGATCGACCGGGCGCTGGTGAACGCGCACACCGAGCTCGCTCCGGGTGGGCACGTGCTCATCCGCGACGGCGTCAGCCCACCGCACGCCACCTGGCGGCTCGAGCTGCTCACCGAAGCGACCCGCGAGACGTTCCACCGGTTCGCCAGCGAGTTCCGCCAGGGGCGCGGTGTGCGCTTCACCCGCCTCGGCGACGGCCTCGTCGAGCTGTCGTCACACGACGCCAACGAGTTCCTCTGCAAGAAGGACTACCTCAAGAACTGGCACATCGAGGTGCACGAGGAGTTCGGGCCGCTGACGCTGGCGGGGTGGGGCGAGGCGCTGGGGCGGGCCGGGTTCGAGCCGGTGCACCTGGAAGAGACCCGCAACCCGTGGATCGTGAAGCACCGCTACGAGGGCACGGCGCGCGTGATGGATGCTGAAGGACGGCCGCTCCCGTGGCCGGCGACGAACTGCGTCGTGGTGGGGCGGAAGCGCGCCTAGAAGTTCAGCGTCGCCGTCACCATGAGGCGCCAGACGAGCTGCTCCTGCATGCGGAAGCGGCGGCCCACGCGGTCGACCCGGAAGTCGTAGTTCGGGTTGATCTCGACCGGGTTCGACGAGATGTCGATGGTGCCGTTGTTGTTCTGATCCTTCCCGATGTTCTCGTTCGTCAGGTACCGCTCGGTCTGGTACCCGAGCGAGCCGTAGGCCTTCAGCATCACGAACTCGGCGGCCTGGCCCACGAAGCCCACCTGCACGCCGGTGGTGCCGTAGTCGGTGCTGTAGAGCTGCTTGCCCAGCAGATCCGACAGCTCGTTGTAGGTGCGCCCTTCGGACGTGTATTGAAAGAAGCCGCGCAGATCGATGACGACGCGCTGGAACCGGTCGGGCCGCTCGAAGGCGATGATCTCGTTGCCGAAGGTGACGAGGCCCACGTGCGCCGGCCGAATGCCCGTCTCGAGGCGGCGCCACGGCCCCTGTCCGCAGTTCTCGGCGCGAGCCATGCGCTCATCGAGGGCGTTGTCGCAGTTCGAGTAGTAGTTGGGGCCCACCCACGGCAGCACGTAGGTGACGCCGAGGTAGGGCTCGAAGAAGTCGCCGATGCGCTTGGAGACCGCCGTCGAGAACGAGTACCGGTGCACCCGATCGCCGATGGCGCCGCGCATCTCGGTCGAGGTGGGGAGCGACGGGTTGAGCGTGGCCGCCGTCGGCGCAGTGTAGTCGAAGCGCAGCGTCCACGTGGGCTTGGTGTCGTCCTTCGTCTGGTTGAAGACGTTCCAGGCGATGCCGAAGGTGAAGTCGCCGAGCCCGCCGCGGTAGACGGCGCGCCCGTCGGGGCCGATCTCGAAGAGCCGCCCGTCTCCAGCGCCCGGGGTCGGGCAGGGCGTGCCGCGGGCGTCACCGCAGTTGCGGAAGAGCGTGGTGTTCGAGGGCGTGGTGCCCGACGCGAACGTCCACCGGCGGTCGTGCTGGAAGACGATCGGCACCCCGACGTGCAGCTCGAGGTCGCGGAAGATGCCGATGTGCGCGTCGATGCCGAGCCGCGTCTCGTCGCGCTGGTAGTTCAGCTCGGTGACGTCGGTGAGGCTGCCCTGCTGGTACCACTCGCGGGCGATCTTCCCCTGGTCCCACGTTCGATCGAACGTGAAGTGGAACAGCATGCCGAACGGATCCTTCTCTTCGAAGGACGAGGCGACCCGGGTGATCTCGGCGGCGCGCGCGGAGCTGCCGATCGTACAGGCGACGAACGCGAAGACCCCGAGACGGCGCAGCATGAGCACGCCGCGACGGTAGGCCCCTTGGCGCACCCTGACAAGAATCCGCTTCAGTTCCCGGCCACCGCGTCAGCGGGCATCTGGGCCTTCAGGCTCGCCACCTTCGCCTCGAACGCGGCCCGGTCGCCCGCGGGGAGCTGCTCGCGGCTGGTCGAGTGGCTCTTGAACGGGTCGACGACGGCGCCGCCCTTCATGAGCTGGTAGTGGAGGTGGGGCGCGAAGCTGCGGCCCGAGTTGCCGGACTGCGCCAGCACCTGGCCCTTCTTCACCTGCGTGCCGGGCTGCACCGACTTCGGCAGCTCCGAGAGGTGCAGGTAGAGCGCGGTGCGCCCCTGGCCCCCGGTCTCCTCGACCTCGATGGAGTTGCCGTTGCCGCGGAACGACCAGTTCTTGCGCGTGATGACGCCGTCGAACGTCGCCTTCACCGGCGTGCCCACCGGCGCCTTGAAGTCGACGCCCTTGTGCCCGCGGCCGTCGCGAAGGAGCGAGGTGATCTGCTCGTAGTCCTCGATGGGGCCGCCGACGAGGTGCTCCTCGAGAGTGGTGCCGTCGGACTGGAAGAAGCGCGCGTGCGCGTCGCCGGTGCCCTGGAAGCGGAAGGCTTCGAAGGTCTTGCCGAACTTGCGGCTCGAGTAGCGCACGGCGTGCACGAGGGGCTCCTGGCCGGCGCGCTCCTCGTAGACGGCGGTGAGCACGTCGCCCTTGAGCAGATCGCCGGGCACCTTCATCCACCAGACGAGGGAGCGGTTCACCACCTGCGTCAGCGGCTGGCCCACGTCCCGGCCGACCTGCGAGACGATCGCCGACTCGAGCGGGCCGGCGATGGTGGCGGTCACCGTCTGCAGGCCACCGGTGCGCTTCGGCGCGGGCGGGACGACGGTCGGGGCTGCGGCGACGGCCTGCCCTGGAGGCGTCGTCGGCGCCGGTGCGTTCGTCGGGCCCACCGGGGGCGCTGGCGTGTCACTGACGGCCACCGGCGCCTCGGCGATGGGCGGCGTCACGGGCGCGTCCACGGTGGCGCCGGCTGCTGGCACCTCGGCGCGGGCTTCCCGGTGGGTGAGCCACCACGCGGTGCCGGACAGCGTGCCGACGAGGGAAGCGACGATGGCGACGGGGACGAGGGGCGACTTCTTCTCGGTCGACCCCAGGGTGGGCATCTCGGACATGCGGGCTCCTTGCGGAGCGGACCGTACCGGGCGCGGGGGAATGTGAAAGTTTTTCGCCACAGGGGTGTGCCAGCTGCAACAGCCCGGGCCCCGCGGGTCATTCCTCGGCGGGCGACTCGTCGCGCAGGCCGAACTCCTTCATCTTCGTCTGGAGCGACTTTCGGCTGATGCCGAGCAGCTTCGCCGCCCGGGTGACGTTGCCTTCCGTCTTGCCCAGCGCCTGCACGATGAAGGCCTTCTCGATCTCGGCCTGGCGCGCCTTGAGGATCTCCTTGAGCGGCGTCTCACCGATCTCGGGCGGGGGGCTCTCGGTCGTCGACGTCGTCGCGCCACCCACGCCGCCGCGAACCGGGGCCGGCAGATCCTTCGCCTCGATGCGGGGCCCGTCGGCGAACAGAATCACCCGCTCCATCAGATTCTCGAGCTCGCGAATGTTCCCCGGCCAGGGGTACGCCTGCAGCATCACGAGCGCCTCGTCGGCGATGCCCTCGATCTTCTTGTTGAGCCGCTTGTTGTACTTCTCGATGAAGTGCCGGACGAGCGCGGGCACGTCGGCGCGGCGCTCGCGCAGGGGCGGCAGGTGAATCGGCACCACGTTGAGGCGGTAGTACAGATCCTTGCGGAAGCGCCCGGCCTCGACCTCGGCCAGCAGATCGCGGTTGGTGGCCGCGATGAGCCGCACGTCGACGCGCGTCGTCTTGATGCCGCCGACGCGCTCGAACTCGCTCTCCTGCAGCACGCGCAACAGCTTCACCTGCATCTCGATCGGCACCTCACCGATCTCGTCGAGGAAGAGGGTGCCCGCGTCGGCCAGCTCGAAGCGGCCCGGCTTCGACGTCACCGCGCCGGTGAAGGCGCCGCGCTCGTAGCCGAACAGCTCGGACTCCATGAGATCCTTCGGAATGGCCGCACAGTTGATCTTGATGAGGGGCTTGTCTTTGCGCGAGCTGCCGTCGTGCAGGGCGGTGGCGACCAGCTCCTTGCCGGTGCCCGATTCCCCCGTGATGAGCACCGTCGACGGCGAATCGGCCACCTTGTCGATGACCTTGAAGAGCTCCTGCACCTGGCTCGACTCGCCGATGATCGACGAGCGCGCCTTGCCCTCGGGCGGCACGTGGCCCTGGTTGGCCTCTTGCGTGCGCGCGGCCTTGGCGACGACCGCCTGGATCTCGGCCTGCTCGAAGGGCTTGGTGATGTAGTCGAACGCGCCCAACTTGATGGCCTCGACGGCCGAGTCGACGGTGCCGTGGGCGGTGATGATGATGACGGGCACGTCGGGCCGCGAGGCGTGCACGGCCTTGAGCAGCTCGAGGCCCCCCAGCTTCGGCATCACCATGTCGGTGATGACGACGTCGGCGCCGCTCTTCTCGAACTCGGCGAGGGCGCTCTCGCCGTTCTCGGCGATGGCCACCTCGTAGCCCTCCTTCCGCAGCATGGCGGCGAGGACCTTTCGCAGGTTGGCTTCATCATCGACGACGAGGACGCGGGACACGTCGGCTCTTTGGACCCCCCGGCCCCACCCGTCAAGCGCGGCGCGCGCGGAGACGTAGGCCGGTGTCACACTCGAACTTCCCCGGCACGGCGGGCGCAGTACAAGGCGCCGTCGTGTCAGACACGCCGTCACGCAGTGGCCGCGCGGCCGCGCTCGTCGCGCTGGGAATCCTCCTGTCGCGGGTGGCCGGCCTCGTGCGGCAGAAGCTCTTCGCGCACCTGCTGGGCAGCGGGCTCGAGGCGGCGGCCTTCTCGGCGGCGACGCGCATTCCCAACGTGCTGCAGAACTTGCTGGGCGAGGGGGTGCTGTCGGCGTCCTTCATCCCCGTCTACGCGGGCCTGCGCGCGAAGGGCCAGGAGGCCGAGGCCCGCCGCATGGCCGGCGCCGTCTTTGGGCTGCTGACGCTGCTGGTGGGCGTGGTGGTGGGCGTGGGCCTGTTGGCGGCGCCGTGGCTGGTGGGCCTCATCGCGCCCGGGTACGCCGGAGACGCCTTCGCGCTGACGGTCGCGCTCGTGCGCGTCATCTTTCCCGGCACCGGGGTGCTGGTGCTCTCGGCGTGGTGCCTGGGCATTCTCAACAGCCACAAGCGCTTCTTCCTCTCGTACGTGGCGCCAGTGGTGTGGAACGGCGCCATCATCGCCGCGCTCGTGCTGTGGCGCGCCGAGCCGGCGTCGGTGCTCATCACCTGGGTGGCGTGGGCGACGGTGGCCGGGAGCGTGCTCCAGTTCCTGGTGCAGCTGCCGAACGTGCTGCGGCTGTTGGGCGGGCTCGATCCCCGGCCGACGCTCTCGGTGCCTGCGGTGCGCGAGGTGCTGGGCGGCTTCGGGCCCGCGGTGACGGCCCGCGGGGTGGTGCAGGTGAGCGCGTGGGTCGATCTTGCGCTGGCCTCGCTCGTGTCGGCGCGCGCGGTGTCGGTGTTGACGTATGCGCAGACGATCGCCTTGTTGCCCATCAGCCTCTTCGGCATGGCGATCTCGGCCGCCGAGCTGCCCGAGATGTCGGCCGACGCCGTGAAGTCGCAGACCGAGCGCGCGGCGGCGCTGAAGGAGCGCCTGAAGGCCGGCCTCGAGCGCATGGCCTTCTTCGTGGTGCCGTCGGCGGTGGCGTTCCTGCTGCTGGGCGATCTGCTGTGCGGGGTGCTGCTCGAGTCCGGGCGCTTCACCGCGAAGGACTCGCGGCTGGGCTGGTACGTGCTGCTCGGGTCGGGGCTCGCGTTGCTGGCGCAGACGAGCGGCCGGCTCTTCTCGTCGACGCTCTACGCGCTGAAAGACACGAAGACGCCGCTGCGCTTCGCGGTGGTGCGGGTGGTGGTGGGCGTCAGCGTCGGCTTCGTCGGGGTGCGCTTTGGTGCAGGGGCGCTCGGGCTCCCCGCCGACCTGGGCGTGGTGTTCCTCACGCTGGTGACGAGCCTGACGGCCTGGCTCGAGATGGTACTGCTGCGGCGTGCGGTGTCGAAGGCGATCGACGGCGTTCCATCCATCAGGAGCCGGCTCGCGCGGCTCTGGGGCGCGGCGTTCGTGTCGGGCGGGCTCGCGCTGGGCCTCAAGGCGCTGCTGACGCGGCAGTTCGGCGCGCGCGCGACGGCGGTCGAGGAATGGGGCGGGGCGTGGCTCACGTTCCCCGAGCTGCCGCCGCTCGTGGTGTGGCGCTTCGACGTGTCGACGGTGCTCGCGTGCGGTGGCCTGCTGGGCGTATTCGGCGTGACGTACCTCGCGCTGACGGCGGCGCTCGGCGTGCCACAGGCCGGCGCGGTCGTGCGGCGCGTGGTCCGGCGACGCTGAGCCGAACGGCTCGAGCCGGGGATCCAGAGGCCATGCGGTTCGTGATGGCGGTTGCGTGTGTTTTTCCTGCGCTGGCGATCGCCCAGCGCGATCCGTTCGAGCCGACGTGGAGACCACCGAAGGCCCCGCCCGCGGCGACGTGTCGGACGACGCTGTGCCGGCTTGGTCTGTCCGAAGTGAAGCTGGTGGCGACGGTGACGGGCACGAGTCGGCCCGTGGCGATGTTCGAAGACAGACGGGGCATTGGGTACTTCGCGCAGCGGGGTGCGTGGGTGGGGCCGGCCAGCCGCATCACCGACATCTCGGGCACGTGCGTGACGATCACGACCTTCACCTCGATGTCGACCGGGCGGCGCGAGGCCTCGACGTCGAAGGTGTGCCTGCCCGAGCAAGCCGTCGCCGCGGCGGATCTCGCTCAGGACCGGTGACGAAACGCCGACCGCGCTGCCCTGTTGCTCGTCTGCACGGCCCGGAGATACGACTCTGGCGTATGCGAAATACGGGTGAAGCCGTCGAGGCGATGTCGATCAATCTCCCCCGCGCCTTGAGCGCGCGTGTTTCGCGTCTGGCGCAGCGGAGGAACGTCACCCGGACCGAGATCGTGCGCGAGGCGCTCGAGAGTTCTTGAAGGGAGAACGCGGGGGACGCGACCTCTCCTACCTGAAGGGCTGCCTCCAGGGACTTCCAGGCGATCTGTCGAGCAATCCACGACACCTCGAAGGGTACGGGGCGTGAACCGTGTCACCTTGATGCACACCGGCCCGCTCGTCGCGTTCCTGTCAGCGCGCGACCACCACCACCAGTGGGCCGCGGCGTCCTTCGAGGCGCTCACCGGGCGAGGCATCACCTGCGAAGCCGTCTTGAGCGAAGCGAGCTTTCTCGAGGGACGCGATGGGCATCGGCGCGCAGTCGTCCTCGAGTTGGTCCAGCGCATGGGCATGGTGGTGCGGCCGCTCGGCAGTGAACTCGGGGCGCTGCGCCAGTTGCTCGAGAAGTACAGCTCCGTGCCCATGTCCCACGCGGACGCGTGTCTGGTGCGGCTCGCCGAGCTTCACGCGAACGCCGTGGTCATGATCTGCGATGCCAACTTTCGGACCTATCGACGCAGCAATCGCCGGGTCGTCAACACGCTGATGCCAGGCTGACGCGTCAGCGGCCTGCGTCGCGAGGAGGGGCTTCGGCACCCGCATCGACCGCTCGCTGCTTCTGGTGGACGATCTCATCGACCCTCACGCCGCTCACGTACTTCCAGCGGCCCACCTTCTGGCCGCTCTCGTACCGGCCCACCGAGAGCAACCCACCATCGGGTTGGTAACTCGTCCACTCGCCGTCGGGCTTGCCCTCGACGTAGCCACCGACGAAGCGCGTCTGGCCTGAGCGGTAGAAGCCCTTCCAGCCGCCCACCTCGACGCCGCCGTCGAACTGGCCCTCGAGCATGACGGCGCCGTTGTCGTGGAAGTACTCCCACGCGCCGGTGGGTTTGCCCCAGCGGAGCTCGCCGCGTTTCTCGAGCGTGCCGTCGGCGTGCCAGAAGCTCCAGCGGCCCTGCGGGAGCCACTCGACCGTCTCGTCCTCCTTCGCGCGGCAGATGAGACAGCCCAGCGCGCCCTTCTCGACGTCGGCCGTCCAGTTCCCGGCCATCTCGCGGCAGCGCGCGGCGTCGGGCGTGGCCTCGTCACCTTCGACGTAGGGCGCTTCTCGCCAGGGCTTCCCGTTCTGCCAGTACAGCTTCCAGTCGCCGCCCTTCTTGTTCTCGATGAAGGGGCCGACGGCCTGCGTCTTTCCGTCGGCGAACGACTCGGTCCACGTGCCGGTGGCCTCGCCGGCCTCGTACTGGCCCTGCATGCGCAGCGAGCCGTCCCAGCGGAAGAACTTCCAGCCGCCGATGCGCTCGCCCTGCGCGTACGCACCTTCCCAGGCCACCTTGCCGTTCTCGAAGCGCTGCACCCAGGGGCCCACCTCGACGCCGTTCTGGAACTCGCCGGAGCGGCGCCTCGAGCCGTCGAGGTAGTAGTCGGTGTAGGGCCCGTTGCGCTGGCAGTTGGCGTAGGTGTCTTCGACGAGCAGCTGGCCCTGCTCCGAGTACACGCGCCACGGGCCGACTGGGCAGCCCCGCTCGTACGCGCCTTCGATGGCCACCTTCCCGGTGTGGTGGAACGGGCGCCATTCGCCGGACTGTTCGAGCAGCACGCTCTTGCCCCACACGCCGCCATCGGGCGCGAGGAACTCGTGGCGCCCATCGGGCACCGCGTCGCGGTACAGGCCCCGGTGCAACAGCGCGCCCGACAGGTGGAACTCCTCGACCGTTCCATCGACGCGGCCCTTCTTGAAGGGCTCCTTCGACTTCACCGCGCCGGTGAGGTGGTACGTCGTCCACACGCCTTCCTTGACGCCGGCCTCGAGGCAGCCCTCGGTGCGCTCCATCGGCTCGACCTGCCAGACGCCGCCCTTCGCGCGGCACGCATCGGCCGCCTCGCCCTGACGTTCTCCGTTCACGATGTCGAGCTCGCGCCACTTCTCACCGGTGACGAAGAACTCGGTGAAGCGGCCGTTCTGTCGGTCGCGCTGGTACGGGCCGCTGAGGTGTTTGCGGGGCGTGCCACGGTAGTACGTCGTCCACTCGCCGGTGCGCAGGCCCTTGTCGTACGAGCCCTCGGAGACGGGGTTGCCTTCGACGTCGAACTCCTTCCAGAGGCCCGTGCGCAGCCCCTGCGCGTAGTCGCCCTTCGCCCGCACCTTGCAGTTGAGGAACCAGGTGGTGCTGGGGCCGTCGCGGCGGCTCGCCTTGAAGGTGGTTCGTTCGACGAGCTGGCCGCCCGGGCCGGAGAGCTCCCAGACGCCCTCGCGCTTGTTCGCGACGATGCAGCCGCGCTCCCGGCCGTCGTCCTTCCACGTGCCCTTCTTCGCGCGACAGTCGGCGGCGTCGTCGGCCAGCGCCGCGGCGGACAGGAGGAAGAGGGGGACCAGAACGAGTCGCATCATGGGCCGAGCGCCCTCCGCAAGGCTTCATCTGCCGACACGCGCACGGGGCTGCCGTCGAGGCTGCGCAGATCGGTGTCGGTGAGGGACACCTTGGGCGAGAAGGCGTCGAGCTGGAACGCCTCGATGGCCTCGTCGACGGTGTCCTTCTTCGTGCAGGCGAGCCGGGCGCCCGAGCGGTTGGTGAGGCACACCGTCGGTGCCGGCCCCTGGGCGTCGACCTGAACGCGGAAGGGCGCCTCGGCCGAGACGGTGAAGCGGCTCGAGCGGGACAGTCGTGACGCCGTCTCGGACGCCGCGGCGCTGCCGTCGTGGGCGATCGACACCGCGAGCGGGGCGCCGATGATCCGCAGCGCGGTGGGCCACTGCCGCATCACCAGCTCGAGGTCTGCGCGCGCGCCCTCGTCGTCGCCTCGCTTGCGGAGCGCCTCTGCCCGCACCGCGTGGGTGCGCCACCGCAACAGCCCCTCTTCGGTCGGCAGCTTCTCGAGCGCGGCGGAGGCGAGCGACACGGCCCGCTCGGTGCTCCCATGGCGCAGCTCGAGCTCGGCCTCGAAGGCGTCGAAGTACGCAGCCGAGATCGGCAGCCCTTCGTCGAGCACCCGGGCGCGCGCGATGCCGCCGCGGAACACGCCGGCGCCCACTACGTCGATGAGCTGCGCCGTTCGCCAGGCGCTGAAGTCGCCCACGTCCATGATGTTGGGGCGCAGCACGAGGAGCAGCCGGTCTTCGTCCGACAGCAGCTGCACCAGCTCGCGGCGGACCTCCCAGCGTGTCGCGAGCACCTTCGTCAGCTGCGGTGACAGCGCGGCCTGGCCCTTGCCGACCGGGGCCACCAGCGCGCGCTCGGTGAGGCGGGCCACCAGCCCGTCGAGGGCGAAGGCGTAGCGCGCGACGCGACGCAGGCGCTCGATCTTCGGCGGGCTGCTCGACATGCCGGTGCGGGCGGGCTGCCGGTACACGAGCTCGGCCGTCTTCGCTGCCTCGTCGTCCTTGCCCAGCACCGAATACAGCTCGGCCAGTACCTCGCGCCGCTGGAGCGCGAACTGGGGCCGCATGCGCTTCTCGAGCGGCCGGCTGCTGGCCGTCTTGAGCGCCGACAGCGCCTTCTGGGCCTCGCCCTTGAGCACGGCGAGCATGGCGATCTGATCGTACGGAACGCCGGCGCAGTCATCGCGGACCCCGTCGGCGCGCACCATCAGGCGCTCGGCCTCGTCGAGGCGGAAGTTCATGAAGGCCGTGCCCCCGGCGTTGAGGAGCAGCGTGCAGCTCTTGTCGTCCGACGCCTTCACGCCTGCGAGCGCCCAGCGGTGCGCCTCGAGGCGGTCGTGCTCCTCGAAGGCGATGCTCAACAGCCCGTTGTAGCCCCAGGTGACGAGGCCCGGCTCTCCCGAGGTGGCGAGCTGCTGCGCGACCGCGCGGGACTCGTCGCGCCGGCCCAGCTTGAAGAGCGGCCAGATGCGCAGGCGCAGCGGCGGGGGCCCGTACTTCGCCTCGTACTCGTCGAGCACGTCGAGCGCTTCCTGGTTGCGCGCCATCTCGAAGACCAGATCGTACCGCTCGAGCAGCAGGCGCTGGCCCCACACCGCGTCACGCTCGTCGAGGATCGCCGTGGCCTTGTCGAGGAACCACAGCGCGCGGGCGTGGTTGCCCTCTTCGTCGTGGTGCACCTTCGCCATCGCCCAGCAGGCGACGAACGAGTCGGGGTCCTTCGCCAGGAGCGCCTCGGCCGCCGCGCGTGCCTTGATGTACCGGCGGGCCTCGACCTCGGCGAGCAGCGAGCGCTCCTCGGCCGTGAACGACGCCTCGACCCCGGCGAGGGCCGAAGACGCGCTCAACAGCAGCCAGAGGAGCACCGCGCGGGCCATGGTGACTCAGGCGCCTCCGATGGTCTGGCGCGACAGCCGCTCGATGGGCGCGCGCAGCGTCTCGGTGATGAGCGCGTCGACCTGCACGCCGGGCGCGCAGTCGAGGCGGTGGGCGAAGAGCACGGGCGCCAGGGACTCGAGGTCGGCGCTCGAGACGTAGTCGCGCCCGCGCAGCACGGCGAGCGTCTGCAGCGCGGGGATCGCCTGCACCAGACAGCGGGTCGACACGCCCTGGCGCACCCGCTTGTCAGCGCGCAGCAGCCGCGCGATGTCGACGAGGCACTCCTGCACCCGCTCGTCGACCGCCACCTGGTTTCGAATGAGGCCGCGGCTCGCCACCACGTGCCCGCGCGTCACCTTCGGCAGCTCGCGCGGCGCCCGCGGCGTGCCCCACGTGCGGAGCACCTCGAGCTCCGAGGCGCGGTCGATGTGCTTCATGCTGAGCTTGAACAAGAAGCGGTCGAGCTGCGCCATCGGCAGCGGGTAGGTGCCCACCGAGTCGAGCGGGTTCTGGGTCGCCAGCACGAAGAACAGCTCGTCGAGCCGGTGCGTGGTGTTGTCGACGGTGACCTGCTTCTCGGCCATCGCCTCGAGCAGCGCCGACTGCACCTTGGGCGAGGTGCGGTTGATCTCGTCGACCAGCACGACGTACGCGAACACGGGCCCGCGGCGGAACGAGAAGCCGTTGGTGGCGGTGTCGAAGATCATCACGCCCGTCACGTCCGACGGGAGCAGATCGGGCGTGAACTGAATGCGTCGGAAGTCGGCGATCTCGTCGTGGTGCAGATCGTCGACGATCGAGTGGCCCAGCGACTTGGCGAGCGTCGTCTTGCCAGAGCCCGGGTAGTCCTCGAGCAGCACGTGGCCGTCGGCGAACAGCGCCACCAGCACCAGCTCGATGATGTCGTCTCGGCCCATCACCTGGTCGCGCATGCGCTCGCGCAGCGTCTGGGCGATGCGCCGCACGTCGTCGAGCGAGGCAGGGCCGGCCGTCGCTGGGAGCACGGCGGCGATGGCCGGCGCGGTGCGAACGTCGGTGGGCGAAAGCGGCGTCACGAGGGGCTCGGAGTCGGGGGGCGTCATCGGGTGAACCACCATCCAATCGGGTTGAGGGCGGCGACGAGCCGCTGGCGGAGAGGCAGGGACGCGCGCAGCTCGGCCACCGTGGCGCGGGCGAGCTGCTCGAGGCTGGTGGCGGCCGCCGAATCGGGGCCCTTGAGCGCGAGGCGCAGGTGCGCGTCGGTCAGCGGCGCGAAGCTGGGTGCGAGGCTCGAGAGGCGCTGGGCGTGGCGCTCCCGGCTCTCGCCGAAGTGCCGGGCCTGGCCGACGTCGGAGAGGTGGTCGAGCACGGCGCGGTACACCTGCGCGGGGGAGCTGCGGGCGAGGCGGCGGCCCAGCTTGATGGCGTACGCGGCGACGAGGGCCGAGGCCACGAGGCCCAGCGCGATGGCGCCCCAGGGCAGATCGAGCGGCTTCAGCGGCGCCCCCCGGCCGCCGGTGGCGTCCTTCCGCGCGAGCTCGCCGTAGACGACCTCGAGCTCCTGCTCCATCGGGGGCCGCGGCGGCTCGTCGCTGCGCTCCGGGTAGATGTCGAAGGTCACCCAGCCCACGCCCTCGAGGTACACCTCGGGCCAGGCGTGCGCGTCGTTGCCGTAGATGAGCACCGACGAGCCGGCGCCGCGGCGGTTCGTCTGCACCGCGTAGCCGAGCGCCACCCGCGCGGGGATGCCCTGACTGCGGAAGAGGAACGTCGCCGCGTGGGCGAAGTGCACGCAGTAGCCCTTCATCTCGCCGAAGAGGAAGTTCGCCGTGGGCGTCTCTCCGACGAGCTGCTTCTGCGCGAGGCTGTAGAAGCCCTCCTTCTCGAGGAACTGCTTGATGGCGAAGGCCTTCATCACGTCGTCGCCGACGAAGCGGGGGTCGACGTCGCGCACGATGCGATCGGACAGCTCGCGGTAGCGCGGATCATCGGGCAGCGCGAGGTACGCGGCGCGGCGGCTCTCGTCGAAGCCGGCGCCGTTGGCTTCACGGCCGAAGAGGCGCTCCGGCGGGCGCACCAGGAGGTTCGAGCGCACCGAGTAGGCGGCCACGAAGCGCTGCGGGTCGGGGTTCTCGAGCATCGTCAGCTGATCCGGGTGGCCGAGCGCCGGGAGCTGCGCGTGGTCGACGAGCAGGAACATCGTCGTGTCGAACGGCTTGTGGAGATCGGGCGACTGCGGCGAGGGCAACGTCAGCGTGCCACCCGCGGGCACCGTCACCGGCACGTCGGGGTCGAGCTGGCCCGAGGTGTCCTGCACCAGCGCATCGCCGACCTGCTTCGAGCGCACGGCCTGGCGGAAATAGAGCACCGGGGTGTCGGGCAGCTCGTCCTGGAGCAGCACCACCGCGACCGGCTGCGGCGGTCCACTTCCGCCCCCGTTGCCGTCGCCCTTGCCGTCCCCCTTGCCGTCTTTGTTCGAGCCGTCGCCTTTCCCGTTGCCGCCTTCGCCCGTGCCGCCCTGGCCCTCGCCGTCCTTCTTGTCTCCGTCGTCCTTCGCCAGGCCCAGCTCGTCCTCTTCGAGCTTCTTCACCGGTCGGCCACCACCGAGTTGGAGCGCGAGGAGACCCAGGAGCACCACGATGAGGAGCGCCGCCACCGCGCGGCTGGCCGAGCGCACGCGGAGCAGCAGCAGCGCCGCCATCACCACCACCACCACGCCCAGGCCCGCCAGCAGCGTCTGCGGATCGACGCCGTTGGTCCACGCGAAGTCGGCGAGGGCGCGGGGCTGGTGAATGCGCTCGTGGCGGTGCGCGGCGAAGGCGTGCGCGACGGCGCCGACGACGAGCGCGAACTCGACCGCCGCCAGGGCGCGCGCCTTCTTCGCCAGCACCCGCACGGTGAAGACGACCCCGGCCGCGATGAGGCCGAGCGACAGGGTGTCGGCGAGCACGAGGGACGCCTCGGGGCTCCACGGCCACGCCACCGAGGTGAAGAGGCGCTCGACGAGCCAGCCGAGCAGCACCGCGCCCACGCCGACGACGGCGCCGCGGGCCGAACGAATGCGGGCGCCGTGTTTCCATGTCACCCAGCACGCGCCCGCGATGCCCGAGACCGCCGCCACCAGGCCCAGCGGCGTGCTGATGGGCACCAGGAAGAAGAGCGCTCCCGCGATGAGCACCACGCCCTGCAACACGGCCACCGAGGGCCTCACCTCGGAGTGCGTCATGGCGCCCCCGCTGGAGGCCTGCAACCGGCCCCGCGACGAACGGACCGGATCCGCCGGTGGGGGCGTGTCGTCCATCGCTGGGCGTACGCCGGGGCCGTCATACGTGTTTCCCCGTCGGCCGGTGGATGAGCTGCACCCCGAAGCCATCAGCCTCGAGCGCCGTGCGGAGCGCCGAGAGCCGCTCCGAGTGAACGGCCTCGTCGTCCTCGAGGAGCCAGCGCGCGCGTCGCTCCGACACGTTCACGGGCTGCGACGCGATGGCGTCGGTGCCGATGATGACGGTCGCGCGCACCGACAGGCGCTTCGCCATGCCCTGCAGCCGCTGCCGCCACGGGCCATCGACGGGCGGCGCGAAGACGACGCAGGCGCCCATGCGGTGGGACTGCACCAGACCGGCCACGGCGTCGACCGTGGGTCCTTCACCGTGGCGAGCGCGCACCGAGTCGATGATCTGCTCGACCGCCTCGGGCACCCGCGTGGTGGGCTGGCTCGCGCCGTCGGCGGCGAAGACGAAGTCGGGGCCCAGCAGCCCCTGCTCGACGAACACGCGCGCGACGCCGGCGCTGGGCTCATCACCGACCCCGGCGAGCAGGAAGGCGACGTTCACCGGCTGCGGCGCGACCGCCCGCTCGGGAATGCGCACCAGGAGCCGCCGCGTCCGTGCGTAGGTGCGCCACAGCACGTGGCGCATCGAGTCCCCGTGGGCGTACGAGCGCATCTCGATGAGGTCGCCCTCGGGGCGGCCGGACGGGTGAGAGTACGAATCGCCGCTCGACGCCGACGAGGCGAGGGGGAGGTGCACGGGCGCGGCGACGGGCGAGACGCGCAGGGCGAGCTCCCACTCGAGCTCGAAGCTCAGGCCCGAGAGGCCGAACACATCTTCCACGGTGAACCGCCGCACCAGCCGCTCATGGCGGCCCCGCTCCACCGCGCGAATGCGCTCGCCCAGGGTGCCATCGGCGCGCACCAGCTCGACGTCGAACCCGGCGGGCTCGATCCACGCCAGCTCGATGTCGAGCAGCCCCAGCAGCCGCACGTTCGGCACCCGGAAGCCCGTGATGAACTCGGCGCCTGTGGTGAGCTCGGGCGGAACGCCGACGGGTCTGCCCTTGAGGCGCTGGCGGACGACGAGCGTGGCGATCGACACGAGCAGCGTGGCGGCGGCCACCAGCGCCAGCGCGATGAGCGCGACCGGCTCGAGCAGGTGGTCGGCCTCGTCGCGGCTGATGGTGAGGGCGAGCACGGCCACGGCGACCAGCAAGAGCCCACCCCAGCGCAGGGGCAGCAGCCGGCGCGCCCGCTGGAAGAGACGACTGAGCCGCGCTCGCATCGGTCGCAGACTGTTGGCGTCCCCAGCCCCACCGTCAAGCCTCGTCGAACCTGCCCGGCGAGGGAGGCCCTCAGCGCGTCTGTCGGGAACCAATCACCCGGGCGGGGTTCCCGGCGACGATGGCCCACGGCGGCACGTCGTGCGTCACCACCGCGCCCATGCCGACGACGGCGTGATCGCCGACGGTGACGCCATCGACGATGCCTGCGTTCGCGCCCACCCAGACGTCGACGCCGAGCACGATGCCGCGCGAGGTGACGGGCTGGTCGCGCACGGGCCGCTCGGGTGAGAGGCCGTGGTTGAAGGCGTAGAGCGTGGCGCCGCTGGCGATGCGGCAGCCGTCACCCACGGTGATGCCCACGGCGCCGCCGTCGAGGCTGGCCCGCGCGTTGATGCTGACGTCGGCGCCCAGGGTGAGCGGGCCGTGGAGGAACGCGTGCGCGGCGATGGTGCACCGCGGGCCGATTCGAATGGGTCGACCGAGCTGGGCGAAGATGCCGGCCTCGGGTGAGATGAAGCAGCCTTCGGCGATGGTGACGGTCTCTTCTCGCATGAGCCGCGCCTGAATCGCCTCCTGCCACGGGCGCGCCCACACGAGGTGTTTGGGCTTGAGCGCGTGGTAGAGCCACGGCATCCACGACAGGCGCTTCTGGTGCTGCTCGCGGAACTCGGGCGGAGACTCGTCGAGCTCGTCGCTCATGGCACCACGCGCGAGAACGAGCCGTAGTGATCGTCGGTGTAGTACCGCTCGCCGTTGGCCCCGGTGACGATGCGCCTGGCGCCGCGCGTGCGCTCTCCGGGCGTCACGACGGTGTACTCGCGGTAGTACCCGCCGGGCCGGTAGGGCAGCCGCCCCTCGCGGTTCTTGAACTCGATGCCGTCGCGGTCGAAGGGGAAGGGGCCGTTCGCGGCGATGGCCGCCAGCGTCTCGCGCGCTTCTGGCGGGAGCTCCGCGGTGCGGATCGTCGGCTCGGTCTGCCCCTTGTCCCGCCGCGGCCGCGCCGCGCTGTCGCCCGGGGGCTCGGGTGGGGGTGCCGTCTCGGGAGCAACGGTGCCCAGGCGGTCCAGCACGTTCGCCTTGAAGGCGTCTTCACCGAGCTCACCTTTCGGCGTGCCCAGCTGGGCGACGGCGGCCCCGATGCGCTCGAAGCGGTTCTCGGGGTCGGGGTGCGTCGAGAAGAACTCAGGCGTCCGGCCGCCGCCCGCGGCCTTCAGCACCTTCATCACCTCGCCCATCTGCCGCGCGTCGTACCCGGCCTCGTGCATGAACCGAACGCCGAGCCGGTCGGACTCGAGCTCGTCTTCGCGGCCGAACTTCATCGAGATGAGCTGCGCGGTGATGGCGGCGAGCGCAGCCTTCGCGCGCGAGGCGCCCGGGCTGTCGGGATCGGAGGTGGCGACGACGGTGGCGCCGACGAGGCCCTGGGTGAGCTCGGCCTTGGCGAGCCGCTCGGCGCCATGACGCCCGACGACGTGGCCGATCTCGTGTCCGAGCACGCCGGCGAGCTGCGCCTCGTTCGCCATGCGCGCGAGCAGGGCTTCGGTGATGAAGATGGGGCCGCCTGGCAGCGCGAAGGCGTTCACCGTCTTGCGATCGGCCAGCACGGTGAACTGAAACGGGTAGTCGGTCTTCGCCGCGGCGCTCTGCTTCGCCAGCCGCTCGCCCACGCGGGTGACGTAGCGCGAGAGCTCCGTGTCCTGCGTGGCGCCCCCGAACTGACGGGTGAGCTGCGGCGCGCTCGCCAGTCCGAGGGAGATCTCCTGGCTCGGCGTCAGCTTCACGTACTGCGTCTCGCCGGTCAGCTCGTTGGTCGAGCGGCGCGACAGGTACGAGACGACCGAGATGGCGGCGATGACGAGGCCGACGACGAGGCGGACCGAGGAGCTGGAGCGTTGGGACGCCATGCGTGCCTTCTAGCGCGCCGTGGGGTGGACGCTCGTCGGTGGGAGCTGCCGCATGGCCCAGGCGAGCGCGAGCCACCCGCCGAGCTGCGCGAAGCCGCCAATGGGGGTGAGGGCGCCGAGCCCTCGAAAGCCGGTCAGCCCCATGACGTAGAGGCTGCCCGAGAAGACGGCGATGCCCACGAGGAAGAGGCCGGCCGCGAGGCGAGGCGCCCGGCCGGGGACGTGGTGGGCGACGACGGCGACGAGTCCGAGCGCGAGCGCGTGCACGAGGTGGTAGCGGGCGGCGGTCTCCCACCAGCCGAGGCGATCGGCGGCGTCAGGGAGCTCGCGCACCAGCGCGTTGAGCCCGTGCGCACCGAGGGCGCCCAGCGCCACGCCGAAGAAGGCCGAGACGGCCGAGAGCAGCCCGACGGTTCGATTCATGGGCCCGTCTTGCCACGGGGCCGGAGTAGCGTCGCGCGCGATGCGTTCGCCCCTCGAGTCGCTCGATGCCTTCCTCGAAGGCCCTCATCAGCGCGCCTTCACCCAGGTGATTCGGAAGCACCTGGTGAAGGGCCGTTCGCTCGCGCTCGTCTTCGGCGACGGCCCCTCGGCGGCGCGGCTCGTGACCGGCCTGGCGCAGACCTTCCCTGAGGTCGAGGCGCAGCTCGCGCTCGTCGAGGCCGAGCCGGTTCGGGTGACGATGCGCCCGCAGACCCAGACGCCGCGGGTCATCGACGCTCCTGACGCGAGCCCCGCCGATCTCGTGCGCTCGTTGTTGCGGCAGGACCCGGATGCGATCGCCGTGACGCGCCTCGAGGGTATCGAGCCCCAGCTGCTGATCAACACGGTCTTCACGGGTCACCAGCTCGTGCTCGGTTCGAGCGCGCGATCGATCGACGACGCGGTCGCGCGGCTGGCCGTGGGGAGCGAGGGGCTCGAGGCCCACATTCGTTCGTCGATCGATCTCGCGTGTGAAGTCGACGAGCGCGGGCTGCTGCGGCGCGTGCTGGCAGGTGACAAGCAGGGTGGCTTCGTCGAGTTGGTCCGGGTCGATGGTGCTCAGGTGGTGACCGACCCGAGCGAGGGTGTGCCCGAGGCGCCGCGCGCGCCCGCTTCCGGGCCGACCTTCGCCCCGCCGATCGAATCAAGGCGCTCGGGCACGCGCGCGCCCCGGGTCGCGTTCCTGCCGGTGACGAGCGCCGACGCTGACGGTCGCTCACGGCTCGGGACCCGCCTCGCGCATCGGCCTCGAGCGGCATCGTGGCCGACCTGTCGCGACTGCGGAGCGGCGCTCGCCCTCATCGTGCAGCTCGACCTGGCGTCCCTCCCAGAGCCGTTCTCGGGGCGCGCCGGCCTCGCCCAGCTCTTCGTCTGCACCAGCGGCGGGTGTGAGCTCACCGACGAGCGCTCGAAGGGTGTGCTCGTCGAGGTCCACGACGCGAGCGACCTGGAGCTGGTCGAGGCACCGGCGTCACTCGCGCTCGAGGTGGTCGAGCCCGGCGTCATCACGAGCTGGCGCCGCTTCGAGGAAGACCCGGTGGCGGACGACCTGGCCCGGCTGGGCTTCACCGTCGACGACGATGACGACGATCTGTCCCGTCCCATGCGCTGCGACAAGCTCGGTGGCTGGCCGGCGTGGGAGCAAGGCCTCGACTGGCCGCTCGACGAGACGGGCGCTCCGTTCGAGCTGCTCTTCCAACTCGCCGAAGACACGCTGCTCGCTGGTGGTACGCCGGACCGGTGGGACGACGCGACGGCGACCACGGTTCGTGGCGAGCGGCCCGTGCGCGTGCTCGATCCCAACCGACCCTGTCACTTCCCCTCGGTGCTCACGGCGGAAGCGGTGGCCTTTCTGTTCTGGCACCCCGCGACGCGGCGGCTCGCGTTCCGCTGGCAGACGGGGTGAGCCTCACGGCTTGACGAGGAACCGCAGGGTCAGCTGATTCCTGGGCACCAGGTTTGCGCGGACGAAGGCGACGAGCTCGGCCGGGGTGATGGTCGCCAGGTGCTGCTGCCCCTTCTCGAGCGCGTCGACGTCACCCGAGATGCCCACCGCCAGCGCCAGCGCCTCGGCGATGTCGGCGGGTGACTCGAGCTCCATCAGCAGCCCGAAGCGCAGGTGATCCCGAATGTCAGCCAGGCGCTGCTCGTCGACGGTGCCCTTCGCGAGAGCGGCGATCGTCTCGGCCATCGCGCGGTCGACCTCGGCGCGGTGGGCTTCGTCCTTGAGCCTGGCCTCGACGCCGAAGAGGTATGGGTCGCGGTGCTCGTCGTCGTTCGGCGACAGCTTCTCGACGAGCTGCCGCTCGAGCACGAGCGAGGTGAAGAGCGGTGAGGTGGGGCCCGCGAGGTACTGGCCGAGCACGGTGAGGAGCGCGGCCTCCTTCGACCCCGGCGGGCTCGCGGGCACCCGGAAGAAGAGGCCCGTGCGGGGCAGAGTGGGTGAGGTCCACGTGAGCTCGGCGGTGCGGGGGCCGGTGAAGGGCGGCTCCTTCGGGATGCTCACGGTGGCGGCGCGGCCAGTCCACGGGCCGTAGGCCTTCTCGATCGTCTGCATCAGCCGGCCGTCGTCGAAGTCGCCCACGACGATCACCACGCAGTTGTCGGGCGTGTACCAGCGGCGGAAGAACTGCTTCGAGTACTCGTAGCGCGTCGGCATCGCGCGAATGTCGTCGAGGAAGCCGAGGGTGGTGTGGCGGTACGGGTGCCTGGTGAACGCCGCGCCAAGGAGCGTCTCTTCGATCTTGAGCGCCGGGTTCGCCGCGTTCTTGTTGTACTCGCCGAGCACGGCCGCGGCTTCCGTCTTGAAGGGCTCCTCGGCGTACTCGAGCGCGCGGAACCGATCGGCCTCGACGTCGATGAGGGTGTCGAGCTGCGCGGTGGGGCCGTTGACCGTGTACACGGTGACGTCGTCGCTGGTGAACGCGTTCTCGTTGAAGCCGAGAGAGCCGAGCAGCGCGGTGCGAGCCCCCTCGGGAAACCGCTTCGTGCCCCGGAACATCATGTGCTCGAAGAAGTGCGCGAAGCCGGTGTGGCCAGGCTCGACCTCGTTGCGGGAACCGACGCGCACCACCGTGTAGTAGGAGACCAGCCCCGGCGAGGCGTACGGCACCCGCATAACGGTGAGCCCGTTGCCCAGCCGGCTCGTGCGCACGGGCCAGGGAAAGGCCTTCGCGGGCTCGGCGGCGAGGGCGGGGAGGGTCACGAGCACGGCGAGCAGGCAGGCGCGCATGGGAGGCATGGCCTACCACCGCCGGCGAGGCTGCGGAGAGCGCCGTGAACGAGACGCGAGATCTCCAGCGCGCGGCCGTCTACGGTTCGCCGCCTATGACCCCGAACCCGAACCCCGCAGCGCCCGCCCCGAAGAAGAGTGGAGCGTCGGTCGTCATCATCATCATCGTCGTCGGCCTGGTGCTGTGCTGCGTCGTCGGCATGCTGGCGGCCATCGCGATTCCGAACTTCGTGCGGTTCCAGGCGCGGTCGAAGCAGGCCGAGGTGAAGGTGAACCTGAAGTCCGCATACACGGCCGAGATGTCGTTCTTCAGCGGCGAGAACACCTACTCCGATGACATCGGCAAGGTCGGGTTCAGCCCCTCGCCTGGCAACCGGTACCTGTACGCGTTCTCGACCGAGGGTGAGCTGGCCCCGGCGGGCGGTGCGGGCGAGGGCAAGAGCGGGGTGCTGGCCGATGCGGCGAAGTACCCTGGTGTCGACAACGACGCGCTCGAGAAGGGGGTTCCTGCCGAGCTCTGGGCGGAGACGGGCGTGCAGGGCAAGTGCCCCGACGCGTGCTCGATCACCATCGTCGGCGCGGGCAACGTCGACACGGACTCCACCGTCGACGTGTGGAGCATCTCGACGAAGGACCGCACCATCAACGGGCAGCGCGTTCCGGCCGGCCAGCCGTACAACCACGTCAACGACCTCGACGAGTGACCCCGGTCGCGCCCCGCCAGAACGCGGTCAGCCGCGAGGCAGTGGCCCGTCATCGATTGACGGACGCCGTTGGATGGTGAAGATGGTGGCGTTCAACCAACGAACCGGGGGCGACCTGGTTTCGACGAGGGCAAGGAGGCCCTGAGACGCGTGCCGAGTGGGCTCACCACACTCGTAAATCCAAGTGGGCAAAACCACAAAAGCCAACGACAACGTTGAGCTTGCGCTGGCCGCCTGAAAAACGGTCCACGCACGGTCGCCTGAGCTTCGGCTCGTGAGCTGAGGGTCGACCGAACCAATGCGAGCTGGCTTTCGCCTGAGGCTGGGCGGGTGAGAGCGAGATTTTCCAGTCAGGCCGTCACGCATTTCGTCCGTGGAAGACGAGGCGGCGTCATCAAATCGCGGACTACGCACGTAGTGGTTCAGAGCTGAAGGCTTTCGGACGTGGGTTCGATTCCCACCGCCTCCACATCGAGCCGGCTGGCCCAGAGCCCGGGGTCAGCCGGTGACGAACCCCGCGTGCTTCACCCCCACGCCTCCCATTGCACAGCGCCCATGGCTCCGGTGTAGGGTCTTTGTCATCCTGTCGTTTCCTCAAAGGAACCCCGCATGCCTCGCATTGGGAAGCCCGCTCCGAAGACGACGAACCGCACGTCCACGCCGAAGGCCGCCGAGAAGGCGTCGACGGCGAAGGCCACCACGAAGACCTCGGGCACGAAGGCGTCCGACAAGATCGAGTTCCCGCGCGCGAACTGGAAGGATCCCGTCAAGCTGAACGACACGATCAACCGCGCGAAGGACCGCCTGGGCCTCAACGAGCACCCCCGTGGCCGCTACACGAAGCCGGAAGGGTCGACGCCGCGTCCGCCCGTGGTGGCGCGCTACGGCGTCATTCGCCCGCCCGTCGACGGTGGTGACACCAGGCCCCCGCGGCCGCCGGTGGTGGCGCGCTACGGCGTCATTCGCCCGCCGGTCATCGACGATGGTTCGACCCCGCCGCGCCCGCCCGTGGTGGCCCGCTACGGCGTCATTCGCCCGCCGGTCGACACCGACCCGCCGCGTCCGCCCGTGGTGGCCCGCTATGGCGTCATTCGCCCTCGCCCGGCTGTCGAGACCGAGCCCCGCCCCAGCACCGGCCGCACCCGTCGCGGCTCCGTCGAGTAATCCGCAGCGCCGCGTCCCCAACGCATGACGAAGCCTGAGAAGCCGCGGACGCCCCGCCGTCGCGGCGCGGCCGAGCCGAAGTCGGAGCCGTCGACGGCGAAGCAGCCCGACTTCGCCTACGCCGAGCGCCTGAAGGACTACCGGCGCACGGCGTACGCCGTCTGGGAGATCACCCTCAAGTGCAACCTGGGCTGCACGCACTGCGGCTCGCGCGCCGGTGACAAGCGCGAAGACGAGCTGTCCACCGCCGAGGCGCTCGATCTCGTGCAGCAGCTCGCCGACGCCGGCATCACCGAGGTGTCCCTCATCGGTGGAGAGGCCTTCCTCCGCCCCGACTGGCTCGAGATCACCCGCGCCATCGCCGACGCCGGCATGATCCCCACGATGGTCACCGGCGGCTACGGCATCAGCCTCGCCACGGCCCAGAAGATGCGCGACGCCGGCATGGCGCAGGTGTCGATCTCGCTCGACGGGCTCGAGAAGACCCACGACACGCTCCGCGGCAAGCCGGGCTCGTTCTTTCAGGCGCTCCAGACGGCGAAGAACTTTCGCACCGCGGGCCTCGAGTTCGGCTGCAACTCGCAGATCAACCGCCGCTCCGCGCCCGAGCTGCCGCGCCTCTACGAGGTGATCCGCGACGCCGGCGCCAACGGCTGGCAGTTCTCGCTCACCGTGCCGATGGGCAACGCGGCCGATCGGCCCGAGCTCCTCATTCAGCCGGTCGAGCTGCTCGAGCTGTTCCCCGTGCTGGCTCGCGTCACCTGGCGCGCCAACCGCGAGGGCGTGCGCGTCATCCCCGGCAACGACATCGGCTTCTTCGGGCCGTACGAAGAGATCCTGCGCGAGGAGCAGTTTCGCCTCGGTGCCTTCTGGCAGGGGTGTCAGGCGGGCCTGGGCTCGCTGGGTATCGAGGCCGACGGGAAGATCAAGGGCTGCCCGTCGCTCCCCTCGGACAGCTACGTCGGCGGCAACGTGCGCGATCTGCCGCTCCAGGAGATCCTCAAGGCGAAGGAGCTCACCTTCAACCTCGAGGTCGGCGGCACCACCGAGGGCACCAGGCCGCTGTGGGGCTTCTGCAAGACGTGCGACTACGCCGATCTCTGCCGCGGCGGCTGCACCTGGACGGCCCACGTCTTCTTCGACAAGCCCGGCAACAACCCGCACTGCCACCACCGCGCGCTCACCATGCAGTCGCGCGGCCTGCGCGAGCGCGTCGAGCTCAAGGAGAAGGCCTCGGGCCTGCCCTTCGACAACGGCGTGTACGAGCTGAAGGTCGAGGCCCTCGACGCGCCGTGGCCCGAGAACGATCCGCTCCGCTTCACGGCCGACAAGGTCGTCTGGCCCGAGAGCTGGAACGAGTGGCCGACGTTCTAACCGCAGCACCACCCTCGGAGGGGACCCCCATGCAGGAATACCTACTCAAAGTGAACGACTCGGCCGCGAAGGACATCGCCGAGTGGCTGATGCTCGCGAAGGCGCCCTCACACGTGCGCCTCGCCACCCTCGCGCCGCTGTCGAACTACGGCTACCCCTCGGGCGCCGACGCGGCCGTGCTGAAGGTGACGGTACACGGCGTGGTGACGGGCCAGGCTGGCGGTGACGAGGCGCCCCACGACTTCGTGCCGTGGCAGAACGTCGCCTACCTGTCGGACGGCTCGGGCCTCGCAAAGGAGATGGCTGGCGCGAAGAAGTAGCCGCGCTTCTTGGCCAGGCGGCGGCGCGCATTTTGTCTCGACGCGCCGCCTCCGACGCGACAAAGACGGGGCATGTCGCCCGTCGTCATCATTGGCATCGTCATCGCTGTCATCGTCGTCGTCGCCCTGGTGGCCACGCGCCGCGCTGCCGTCTCCGGAGGGCCCAACAAGTCCCTCGCCGGCAGCACGTGGACCGTCACCGAGGTGACGAAAGAGACCCCCACCACCGTGTCCTTCGGCGTCGACGCCTCGATGGACTTCCAGGCCGGCCAGTTCGTCCTGCTGCGGCCCAACGCGACACTGCCGTGGCGCGCGTACTCGTTCAGCCGCGCGCCCGGGCAGCCGCTGCGCCTCACCGTGCGCCGCGTCGAGAACGGCAAGGTGTCGACGCACCTCACCACGCAGCTCATGAGCGGCGACGCGCTCGAGGTGAAGGGCCCGTACGGGCAGTTCGTCCTTCCCGCCATCGTCACCCGTGGCCTCTTCATCGCGGGTGGCTCGGGCATCACGCCGTTCCTGTCGTGGCTCCACACGCTCGATGGCCGCGGGTGGCCGTTCGCCATCACGCTCATCGTCGGCAACCGCAACGCGTCCGAGCAGATCCTCAAAGCCGAGCTCGACGCGCTCCAGGCGAAGTCGGGGGGCAAGCTCACCTGCGTCCATGTCACCGATGACGTCGAAGGGCCGCTGACGAAGGAGCTCCTCACGAAGCTCGTCGGCCCGCTCGAGGCGCCGTCCTTCATGGCCATGTGCGGCCCGCAGCCGATGATGGACAACGCGCGCGAGGTGGTGACCGCGAAGTTCCCCGGCATCACGGTGCTGGAAGAGAAGTTCAGCGCGTCGGTCGACGCGGTGGGGGACGGGCCGGGCACCACGCTCGAGCTGGCGCAGGACGGCAAGGTGAAGCCCTTCGAGGTGAAGCCCGGAGAGCACGTGCTCGCCGCGGCCCGGCGCGCCGGCTACGAGCTGCCCTCGGGCTGCGAGATGGGCGCCTGCGGGGCCTGCCGGGTGAAGCTCCAGTCGGGCGACATTCAGGTGCCAGCTGACGCGTGTCTCTCCGAGAAGGAGCTGGCCGACGGCTACCGGCTCATCTGCGTCGGCAAGGCGAAGGGCCCGGCGCGGTTCGAGTCGGCCCCCTGAAGTCCGGCGCGTGACAGCACCAGCCGGCGCAGCGCCGACAGCGGCAGCGTGAGTCGTTCGGTGGGCGCAGGCGTGCCGCTCCAGCTCAGCTGCCAGGCCTCGCTGCGCTGCTGGGTGACGAGCGGCTCTCCGGCGCCGCGGCTCGAGACCTCGAACAGCCCCTGGCTCCAGCCGTGCGGCACGAAGACGTCGCCCCGCGCTTCGAGGAGCACCACGAGCTCTTGACCGACGGCGAAGCGGGGCGCCCCCTCGATTCGTTGGCCGACCCGGCCCACCACGCCGCCGGGGACGATGACGAGCAGCTCGCGTCGGCCAGGGCCCTTCCAGCCTTCCAGCACCGAGAGCGTCACGTCGGTCACGATGCGCGCGCCATCGGGCGTCCACCGGGCGTGCACGGCGGTCACCTTCACCCGCGCGATGGTGTCGGCGCCCTCCACCAGCGCGTCGAGTGACAGCTGCCTGACCGTGCTCGCGTGCGCGAGGGGGGCCACCAGGAGCGACGCCGCCAGGCCCGCCGTGCGTCGACGCTTCAGCAGCACCAGCAGCGCGAGCATCAGCAGGGGCCCGGCCGGGAGCGACGCGCAGCCCGCCGTCGCCGCGGGCCCCAGGGCCTCAGCCACCGGCGGCGTCACGCAGTCGTCCGGCCCGAAGTCGGGCGAGTACGCCGCGCAGAGGAACGAGCGGGTGCCGGTGTCGACGCTGCGCTTGCGGCGCTCACCCATCGGCGACGTCTCGTTCATCGTCGAGTTCGTCGCGCTCGTGTGGCCCAGCCCCAGGAAGTGACCGACCTCGTGCGTCGCGGTGTTCTGAATGTCGTTCGCCACGCAGCGGGGGCTCACCGCGCCGGGCTCGCATACGGGCGAGTCGACGACCGAGAAGACGTGGTCGGCCCCGTTGAGCTCGATGTCGGCGTCGAAGATGCGCCCGGTCTCGGCGTCGAACGACACCGTGGTGGTGCCCAGCAGGCTCGACGGCTGATCCCAGCAGTCGAAGGTGTTGTTGCAGGTGCCCTCACGCCAGCAGGCGTGGTTCGACGGCGCCACCCGGCTGCACGCGCGGTGACGGAAGAGCACGAGGTTGGTGTTCGCGCCCGTGGCGGTGGCGCCGGTGCGCCGCGTGGTGACGCGGGGGCCCTCGAAGACGTTCAGCATCGAGCACTGCATCGCGTCGTTCCACGAGCTGAAGGCCGCGCTCACCGCCGCGAGCGAGGCCTGCGCGCCCACGGAGGGCAGGCCCCCGCTGCTCTGCCGGAAGTCCAGCACCGGGCCTTCCCACCACAGGCAGGGCCCGTGCTCATCGGCCGTCGCCATCGTGCGCACGAAGGGCTGCGCCACCGCCACCGCCATCACCACCGACAGCATCACCGCACCTCACAGGAGTCGCCCGGCGACGGGCAGATGGCGATGTCGAACCCCGGCCCGCAGTCGCACGTGCCGCCATCGACGATGTCTTCGAGAATGTCGTCACCTTCACCGCCCGCCAGCGAGTCGTTGCCGGGGCCACCCGAGAGAACGTCGCGGCCGCCGAGCCCCGAGAGCGTGTCATCGCCGCCGTTCCCGTTGAGCTCGTTCGCGTCGGCGTTGCCGGTGAGGGTGTCGTTGCCACTCCCACCGTCGACGCGCTCGACGTCGGCCTCGACGTCGTCACCTTCGGAGGCCGCGCCGTCGTTGGCCGTCCCGTCGAGGGAGACGGTGAGGGCCGTGGTGCGCGCCGAGTAGTCCACCCGATCGATGCCCCCGCCCCCCGCGATGACGTCGGCGCCGTTCGCGGCCGCGCCTTCGTCGAAGACGTCGTCGCCGTCGCCGCCCGAGAGCGTGTCAGCGCCCGCGCCCCCCGTGAGGCGGTTGGCCAGCGAGTTGCCGGTGAGGGTGTCGGCGCCGCTCCCGCCCACGACGTTCTCGAGATCCGTCAGGCTGTCGCCTTCCATGGCGGCGCCGTTCCCCGTCGAGGCGACGCCCGGCGCCCCGAGGGTGACCGTCACCGCGCCCGTCCGGTCTGAGTAGGTGACGGTGTCGACGCCCGCGCCGCCCAGCAGCGTGTCGGCCCCCGTGCCCGGCCGCAGCACGTCGTCGCCCGCCTCACCTTCGAGGGTGTCGGCGCCGGAGTTGCCGGTGAGGGTGTCGTCGCCGGGGCCTCCGCGGAGCGTGCAGCCCGTGGTGATGGAGCAGGTGAGGGTGTCGCCCCCGCTCGAGCCGACGACGATCTCGAGGTCGTCCCGCACGTCGTCACCCTCGGCAGGCTCGCCGTCGTTCGCGCCGCTCCCGAGCGTGACGGTGACCGCGTTGCTCCGCGCGGCGTAGCGGACGGTGTCGGTGCCAGCCCCTCCATTGAAGACGTCGGCGCCGCTCGCGGCGGAGCCTTCGTCGATGAGGTCGTCACCCGCGTCGCCGTACAGCGTGTCGGCGCCCGCACCGCCTGTCAGCGCGTCGGCCTCGGTGCCGCCGCGCAGCACGTCGGCGCCTTCGCCCCCGACGAGGGTGTCGTCGCCTGCCCCGCCCTCGAGCGTCAGCAGCCGCTGTGTCGGAAGGCCCGACGAGTAGTAGCTCGCGCGCAGCCACGTGGGGTGGAGCCCCGAGCCCGAGAGCAGGTCGGCCCCGCCCGCCCCGGTGAGCGTGAGGGCCTCGACGCCGGTGACGCTCACGTCCTTGAAGAGATCCTGGTTCACGATCACCCAGTCGTCCGTCGTGGTGCGTCCCGCGATGAGCACGTCAGCGCCCGCCGAGCCGATGAGCTGCACGGTGTCGGTGCCGGCGCCGAGGGCGATGGTGATGCCCCCGCCGGTCGAGGAGCCCAGGCCGAAGAAGCCGTTGGTGCCGTCGATCACCAGCGTCTCGTCGGTGGCGTCGCCGGGGCTCTGGACGCTCACCGTGATGCGCCGCGCGTTCGTCTGCGTCGCCGCACCGCAGGCCTGCCCGTTCACCAGCAGCGCCCCGGTGCCGTCGAGCGTGAGGGTGGCCGTCTCGTTCGCCGACAGCACCACCGTCACGACGTTGTTCGAGAGCGCGCAGGGCTGGGCCAGGGCAAGCGTCTCGTCAGCGGGCGTGATGCGGCCGGCAGGGGGCGCGTCGGGGCGCGGCGCTCCGCACGAGAGCGTCAGAGCGCACCACATCGCGACGAGGGCACGGCCACCGGCGAGGCGCATCGGAAGAGTCCCACCCCTGGTCGAAACGACGAAGCGCCGGCCACCCGTACGAGGTGACCGGCGCTCCTGTCTTCGTCACGTCACGCCGGCCGGGTTAAGGCCGGGTCGAGCTCGTCAGCCTTCGCAGTCGTTGGCCGAGTTGGTGGTGGTGCCACCGGGCAGGAGAATGTCGTTGCCCGCGCCACAAGTGACGGCGTTGGTGCCAGCGCCCGGCTCGATGATGTCGTCACCGGCCGCGCTGTCGATGGTGTCGTCGCCGTCGCCGCCCTCGATGAGGTTGTTCTCGGCGTTGCCAGTGGCGGTGTCGTTGCCGCCGCCGCAGATGAGGTTCTCGATGCCCTGGAACGAGTCGCCCTCGCCCGACTGGCCGTTCGTGTTGGGAACGCCGGCGTCGGGGAGCAGCGCCAGCGTCAGGGTGAGCGCCGCGGTACGGCCGCTGTAGCTGACCGTGTCGACGCCCGCCTCGCCGTTGATGCTGTCGTCGCCGTCGTCGCCCATGAGGCCCGCGAAGAACTGGAAGAACGTGTCGGCGCCCGCGCCACCCAGCATGGTGTCGTCACCCGCGCCGCCCGTGATGGCGTTGTCGAGATCGTTCCCGGTGAGGGTGTCGTTGCCCTGACCACCGACGATGTTCTCGCACGTCGCGATCGAGTCCGCCTCGTCGACACCGCCGTCCGCCAACAGGGTGCCGTTCGGGGTCGAAGCCGCGCCAGCCGCGCCGAGCGTCACGCTGACGGCGCCAGAGCGGTCGGAGTACGAGATGGTGTCGGTGTCGGCGCCGCAGGCAATGGTGTCGTCGCCGAGTCCCGGAACGATGGTGTCGTTGCCCGCGCCGCCGTTGAGGGTGTCGGCCAGCTCGCCGCCGGTGATGGTGTCGGCGCCGCCGTTGCCGTTGACGGTGCAGCCCGCGTCCGCCGCGCAGACGAAGGTGTCGTCGGCCGAGCCACCGTTCACCTGCTCGACGTCGACCGCGATGGTCGAGTTCTCACCCGACTCGCCGCAGACGGCGCCGCCGTTGATCGTGCACGTCAGCGCGAGCGTGCGGCTCGAGTAGTCGCACACGTCGGTGCCGTCGCCGCCGTTGAAGGTCACCGAGCTGCCCACCTTTGCGGAGCCGCCGTTGAGGGTGTCGTCGCCGTCGCCGCCCCAGAAGGTCAGCGAGGGACCCGTGCCGGACAGCACCCGGCCGTAGGGCGTGCCGCCGACGCCCGCGTCAGCCTGGCCACCCGTGCGGACGACGTCATTGCCCGGGCCCGTCGACACGATGACCGACTCGACGCCGGTGAACGAGATCGCCCGGTGGCCCGGGTTGGTGACGCCGTTGACGCCCACCGCGATGGCGTAGATGCCGTTGCTGCCGGCGTCGGCGACCGTCGTGGCGAAGAGGAAGTTGTCGACGCCGTTGCTGCCCCGGAACCGGAGCGAGTCGCCGGTGCCGTTGCGCAGGTCGACGTTGATGCCGACGACGCTCGCGCTGCCGAGCGCGAAGGTGCCATTGAGGTAGTCGATGATGACCGTCTCGCTGCCGCCGTCGTTCGGGCTGGTGACGCTGATGCGCTGGGTGTTGCTGCCGGCGTTGCCGCAGATGGTGCCGTTGACGGTGATGCCGAAGCCGCCATCGCCCAGGCCCGTGCGCGAGATGAGGGCGTATTCACCGCCCGAGAGGTTGACGGTCATCTGGCCGCCGTCGGTCGAGAAGGTGCAGGGCTGCGCGAGCTGCTGCAGGTTCCCTTCCACCTCGTCGATGCCGGGGAACCGCCCCGGCGCTGGCCGATTGTCCGACGGTGTCGTCGGGTCGGTCGTCTTCGGCTCCACGCCACACGCCCACACGCCAATGGCGGCGAGCGCTCCCACCACACTCCACAACATCGTTGCTCGGTTCTTCATGATTCCCCTCTTGGGCTCGCAAGCCCGTGGTCTGGACACGTCACGCCTTCGGCGCTCACCGCCGATGGGGGCGTGCAGTGCGAGGGGCGGGCCAGCGGCGATCAGGAACGATCGCCACGGCTTGCGGGACCGGGCCGGTGGGTCGAGCGCTACCGAGGGGTGAGGGCACACCGGCGGATCAAGCCGGGTGCCCTGCGAGCGACGTCACTTCGTTGGCGCTGCGTCGGGCGCCTTGTCCTTCGCGGGCGCGGCGTCCTTCGCGGCTGGCGCTGCGTCTTTGTACGCGGGCGCGTTGGCGCCCAGCACGGTGGTCGAGCGCACCGCCTGCGGGAGGAAGTCGAGCTTGCCGAAGTACCAGAGGCCCGCGAGCAGCACGACGGCCACGAGGGTGAGGTAGAGGCCCCAGGGCTTCCGCTCCTCGGCGAACGGGTCGACGGTGTCGAGCCTCGAGCCCGACGGCAGGACGGCCGTTCGCGTGAGGGACTCACCGAAGGGCACGTTGAGGCGCGCGTTGGCGTTGACGGCCCAGCCGTTGGCGTCGAGCAGCGGCCCGATGTTGCGCTGCCGCAGCTTCAGCCAGGCGATCAGCATCGAGGGCCCGCTGATCAGCAGCATCAGGCCGACGAGGCCCAGCGGCATCCAGAAGCCGAGGCCGAAGAAGGCCTCGAGCAGGGCGCCCAGGGCCGCGGTGATGCCGCCGACCGCGACACCGAGGGCCGCCACCACGCCGACGTCGAACTTCTTCTCGGGGGGCTTGGCGGCGCCGGCCTCGGCGGACTTCTCGACCGCGGTGGCCTTGGCGGTGAGCTTCTCGTTGGCGTCGGCGTCGGCGGCCTGGGCGCGCCTGGCCACCTGCTCCTCGATGAAGCGGATCAGCTTCTTGTACGGGCTCCAGAAGGCCTGGCGGATGGAGATGGGGTTGTCGACGATCTTCGTGATGGTCGCGTCCCAGTCCTTGCCGTCGCGGTCGTAGAAGATGCCGTTTCGGCCCACCATGAGGTTGTCCGAGTCACCGGCCGTGAAGGCCGCGGCGACGGTCATCTTCTCGCCCGAGGCCGGGCGCACGCAGTCGACGTAGGCGAGGTAGGCGCGCGAGAGCGGCGCCATGGTGCCGTGTTTGCCGGCGTCTTCGACGCGAATGCACAGCTCGCACGTGCGCTGATCGAGGAACAGCGTGCCCACCTGGAAGATGGCCTTGTCCTTGCGCTCGTAGAAGTCCTTGAACGAGACGAAGTTGTTCACGAGGTGGAAGAGGTCGCGGTGCAGCCGCACGAGCTTCTCCACCGAGGTGAGGAGCGCGCCGGTGGCAGCCTGGGCCTTGTCGTCGGTGATGAGGGCGTCGATCGCGGTCCGCGCATCGGCCGTCGACAGGGCCTTGAGCCGCGCGGCGCCGAGCTTCTCGACCTTCGCGCCGGCCTTGTCCTTCTGCCAGGCCTCGTACGCGGCCAGCTTTCCGCACAGCCCCGTCCACTCGGCCTCGGTCAGCGCCGCCTTCTCGCCGAGCAGCGGCTTGACCGTCTTCTCGGCAAAGGTGGCGAGCTTCACGGCCCACGCGGGGTTGACGCCGTCCTTCATGGGCAGCGCGCGGTTCGCCTCGATGCGCGAGAGGGGGAAGCCAGCCACTTCATCAGCGGTGATGGTGAGATCCTTCGCGGCGACCGCGAGGTACTCCTTCTCTTCTCGGTTGAGCGCCTGCAGCGCGCGCGCGTCGAAGGCCGCGAGCCGGCAGCGGGCGAAGAAGTCGTCGACCTTGCCGCGCACGGCGTTCAAGGCCTCCCAAGCGGCGCCGGTGTCACCCTTCAGCACGAGCGGCGCCCCGTCACCCTCGGCCTTCGCGAGCCACGCCACGTGACTGGCCACGTCCCCGAAGAAGGCCTGGAGCGTCTCGGCGGTGACGCCGTCTTTCCCGGAGCGATCCTTCGCGGCGCCGTGACAGGCGATGACGTCGGCGATCAGCTGCTTCGTGGCGTCGTCCTTCGCGGCCTCGGCGACCACCACGCCGTCGCCGTTGTTGGGCAGGTTGTCGAACGCCTTTGTCGCCTCGGCGGTGTCGGCCACCGAGATCGAGGTCGCGCTCCCCTTGCCGAGGCCGCCGAGCACCGTCTTGATCGCGGCGACGAGCTTCTGCCCCTCGTCGTTCGCCTCGTTGATGGCCGAGAGCGGCAGCTCGGCCGAGCACTTCAGCAGATCGTCGGGGTTCTTGAGCAGCCCACCGACCCACTTCACCGCGGCGATCAACTCGGGCGCCCGAATGCGGCCGTCCTTGTCCGAGTCGATGAGCTCGAGCGTGCGGCTGTCGAAGGCGAGGCCCTTCGTCGGGCAGGCGAGGGCGACCCAGAGCTTCTGGTCGAGCTGATCGATCGCGAGCAGGTCGGCGCCAGAGTCGAAGCGGACCTGATCGAACCCGCCGGCGCGGAAGAAGTGGAAGGGACGAGACGCAGTGGCCATGACGGCTCCTCGAAGAGCGACGAGAGGGCGGCACCCTAGGAACAGGGGGCGACCAGCCCAACCGAAAACGAGGCGTCTTACAGACGTTCGTCGATGGCGCGGTTCGACATCTCGTCGGCGGCACGGTTCATCTCGCGCGGCACGTGCACGAGCTTCACGCGCTCGAAGTCGTTGAAGAGGCTCAAGGCCTCTTCGTACAGGGGCCGAAGGCTGGCGCTCTTCACCTGGTAGCGGCCGCCGAGCTGGCGCAGCATCAGCTCCGAGTCGGCGAACACCTCGACCTCGCGCACCGACAGCTCGCGCGCGCGACGCAGCCCCAGCAAGAGGCCCATGTACTCGGCGTAGTTGTTCGTCTGGGTGCCGAGAAACTTACCGATGCGATCGACGACCTGACCCGATGGCTCGACCAGCACCGCGCCAGCGCCGGCGAGGCCCGGGTTCCCGCGCGCCGCGCCGTCTGAGTAGAGCCGCACCCGCGAGACGGTGGGCTCCGCGGGCTCATCGTGGCCGTTGAGGCCTTCGATCGCAGCCGCGGCCTTCTCGAGGATCTTCTGCAGGCGCGCGCGATCGAGCTGCGGGAAGGCGCCGAGCGTCGCGACGAGGGGCTCCTCGCGCGCGATGAAGCGCAGGACTGCGCCCGAGAGCGCGCGGCCGCTCAACCCTTTCGACTTCGACGCCATGCGTGGAGTCAGAACCTACTTCGCCTTCGGCTCTTCGAGCACTTCCTGTGCGTAGACGATGCGCGAGCACGCGGGGCACGTGTCGGTGCCCTTGCTGGTGACGAGCGTGGTGTACATCATTGCCGGCACGCTCATGCCACAGCCGGTGCAGCGGCCCGGCGGCGCGAGCGCCACCATCGCGGGCATGCGCTTCTTGCGCACCACGTCGTACCGCTTCATCAGCGTGCCATCGACGCCCTTCGCGGCGGCTTCGCGGCTGCCATCGAGCGCGCGCACGGCCGCTTCGGCTTCGGCCAGCTTCGCCTTGAGCTGGGTGATGCGCTCGACGAGGCCCTTCGAGCTGTCCTGGAACGCGGCGTCCTTCTGGCGCACGGCCTCGCGCTGAATCGTCGCCTGGCGGCCGAGCTCGACGATCTCTTCGCCCATCGTGAGCTGACCCTTCTTGGCGATGTCGATCTCGCGGGCCAGCGCCGAGTACTCACGGGTGGAGCGCTGCTCGGTGAGGCGCGCTTCCCACTTCTTCACCTTGTCCTTCTCTTCGGTGACGGTCTGCTCGAGCGTGAGCTTCTGCTTCTCGAGATCGTCGAGCCTGGCGCGCTCGGCGTCGACCGCCGACTTCGCGGCCGCCAGTTGTCGCTCGAGCTCGCCGATCTCCTTCGGGTACGCATCGGCGTTCTTCTTCAGCGACGCGACCTCGACGTCGACCCTCTGCAGTGCCGCGAGCGCCAGCAGTTTCTCCCGCAAAACAGCCTCCGTGCTTCGCGCGACCTCAAAAAGGGTGCGCCGTGGCGTTCGGCTCTACCCGAAGCACGTGGTGGGCGCTACCGATTCGTTGGCGCCTCGGCGGTCACCTTCGCGGCCTTCGTCGCGCGCCGCAGGTTGAGCAGCTCGACGCCGAGCGAGAACGCCATCGAGAAGTACACGTAGCCCTTCGGCACGTGCGTGCCGAGCCCATCGGCGACGAGCATGGTGCCGATCATCAGCAGGAACGACAGCGCCAGCACCTTCACCGACGGGTGCTTCTCGACGAACGCGCCGACCGCGTTGGCGAACATCATCATCGACAGCACGGCGACCACCATGGCGACCACCATCACCCACAGCGCCTGCGCCATGCCGACGGCCGTGATGATCGAGTCGAGCGAGAAGATGAGATCGATGGCGAGGATCTGGAGGATCACCGAGGCGACGCCCTTCGTCTTGGCCTTCGGGTCGCCCGCCGCCTCGGCCGCCTTCGCGTCTTCCTCCTCGTGGCCCTCGACCTTTGCATAGAGCTCGCGGGTGGCCTTGAAGATGAGGAACAGGCCACCGCCCAGGAGAATGAGGTCTCTGCCCGTCAGCTCGTTGCCGAGCACGGTGAGGAGCGGCGTGGTGAGCCCCATGAGCCAGCTCAGCATCGACAACAGGCCGATGCGCAGCACGAGGGCCGCGATGATGCCGAGACGGACGATCTTCTGCCGATCGGCGACCGGCAGCTTCGCCGCGACGATCGAGATGAAGACGATGTTGTCGATGCCGAGGACGATCTCCATCGCGGTGAGCGAGACGAGCGCGGCGATCGCTTCGGTGGAGATGACGGGCATGGGGGTGGGCGTTTCTGTCGTCGGGGGCCCGGCGCGTCAACGTCCTTCGACGAGCGACTGCAACGCCTGCCAGCGCGCATAGAGCCGCTCGACCTGGTGCGAGGCCGCGTCGAGCTCGGTCGACAGGCGCGCGACCTCGGCCGCGTTCGTGAGCACCGACGGATCGGCGAGGCGTCGCTCGAGCGTGGCCTTCGCCGTCTCGGCCGCCTCGATCGCCGCCTCCATGCCGTCGAGCTCGCGCTGATCCTTGTAGCTCAAGCGCCCACCCTTCTTCGGTAGGGCGGGCGGTGGAGCGCTCTCGGCTTTCGGCGCCCTGGCGGACGACGCGGCCTGCGCGGGCGCGCCGCGCAGCTTCCGGTAGAGCGTCCAGTTGCCCTCGTAGCGGGTCACCCGGCCGTCACCTTCGAGCGCGAGGATCGAGCTGGCGATCTTGTCGAGGAAGTAGCGGTCGTGCGTCACCAGGAGCACCACACCCTCGAACTGCCGGAGCAGCCGCTCGAGCACGTTGAGCGTCTGCAGGTCGAGATCGTTCGTCGGCTCGTCGAGCACCAGCACGTTCGCGCCCTCGAGGAACACCCGCGCGAGGAGCAGGCGGTTGCGCTCACCACCTGAGAGCGCCTTGACGCGCTGCTTCTGCGCCGGCACGGGGAAGCCGAGATCGTCGAGGTAGTCCGACAGGCGCACCTTCTGCTGGCCGAGCATCACCCAGTCGTCGCTCCACACGGCCTCGGCCACGGTGGCCTCGTCGTCGAGCTGCGTGCGCTGTTGATCGTAGTAGGCCACCTTCGTGCGGGGGCCGATGGTGACGGTGCCCGAGTCGGGCGACAGCTCTCCGAGGAGCGTCCGCAGCAGCGTCGTCTTGCCGACGCCGTTGGGGCCGACGATGCCGATGCGCTCACCGGGCTGGACGATCAGATCGACGCCCGAGAAGATCGTGCGCTCGCCGAAGCGCTTGCCCACCTTCTTCGCCTCGATGACGGTCTGCGAGAGCCGCGGCGCCTCGGCCACCTGCAGATCGGGCACCTTCGGCCGCACGAAGCCGCGCTCGGTGAGGAGCTTGCGGGCGCGGTCGATGCGGGCCTTCGACTTGGTGCGCCGCGCCTCGACGCCCTTTCGGAGCCACGCCACTTCCTGCGCGATCCACCGCTGGCGCTTGTGCTCGGCGACCGACGCGTTCTCGAGGCTCACCATCTTCTGCTCGAGGTAGGCCTCGTAGTTGCCGGGGTAGCTCACCAGCCCGGTGTCGGCGGTGCCCGGCGCGTTCACCTCGACGATGCGGTCGACCAGCCCGTCGAGGAAGTAGCGGTCGTGCGTGACGAGCAGCAGCGCCCCGCCGAACCCGTCGAGCTCGTCTTCGAGCCACGACACGGTGTCGGCGTCGAGGTGGTTCGTCGGCTCGTCGAGCATGAGGAGATCGGGCTGCGCGAGCAGGGCCCGCGCGATCGCCACGCGCTTCTTGAGCCCACCGGACAGCTCGGCGATCGGCCGCTCCCAGTCCTTCACGCCGAGGCGATCGAGCAGCTTGCGCGCATGAAACGCCGTGTCCCAGCCACCGTGGCGCTCGATCGACTCCGAGAGCTCCGACAGCCGCGCCAGCGTCGCGTCGTCCCCTTCGCCCCGAGACAGGAGCGCCGACAGCGCCGTGTGCTCGTCGAGCGCGGCCTTGAGCGGGGCCTGCGCCACCTCGAGCTCGCTCGCCACCGTGGCGCCGTCGGGGAAAGTGGGCTCCTGCGGCAGCCACTCGACGCGGGCGCCGCGCTGAATCTGCAGCACGCCGCTGTCGGGCTTGAGCACGCCGGTCAGCACCTTCATCAGCGTCGACTTGCCCGTGCCGTTGAGGCCGACGAGGCCCACGCGCTCCTGCGCTTCGATCACGAACTCGACCCGATCGAAGAGGGTGCGGCTCCCGAAGGTGACGGTGACGTCGGCGGCGCGCAGCAGGGTCATGGCGCTGGCCCCCTACCTGCCTTGGCGTCCGCGCGCACGTCCTGCAGATGCGGCCTCAGAATTCCATCGCGCGCTCTCGCCGTGGCGATCGAACCCCCCGAATCCGCACGAGTCGCGGCGGAGGCTCCACAGGCATGGCGTGTGCTCTGTATGACGACATGCGCTTTCAGCTCGTCGTTCTCGCCGCTGTCGCTCCGCTCGCGTGCTTCGCCCCCGTCGACGATCGCCTCGATGGAGGCCGCGCCGGAGGTGCCGCAGGCGGGCAGGGCGGTGGTTCCATGGGAGGCGGGAGCGCGGGTGGAGTGGCCGGTGGCGCCGCGGGCGGGAGCGCCGCCTCGTGTGTGAACGACGGGCAGTGCGCCGCGGGACAGCGCTGCTACGAGTGTGGAACGCGCGGGCTCTGCGCCGAGGGCTGCTCCGCGACGAAGCCGTGTCCCCTTGGCCAGGCGTGCGTCCAGGTGAACCAGCATTGCCTCACCTGTCCGTGCCCCGACAGTCGCTGCGTGACACCGAGCTGCCTCGATGAAGACGGAGATGGCTACCTGGTGCAGCAGTGTCAGGGCCAGCCCGGCGGAGACTGCGCACCGCTCGACCCCGCCATCCACCCCGGCGCGACCGAGAAGTGCGGCAACGGTCGTGACGACGACTGCGACGGGCAGATCGATCAAGCGGATTCAGACTGTGCGCGGCTCTGTGGCCCGGCCCCGTCATGCGGCTCGGTGCTCGACTGCAACGTCGGTACCTCGACGTGTCAGGGCGGCTGCTGCGCCCCGTGCCCCGTGCTCGCGCCGCCGCGCTGTCCGACCGGCCAGTGCCTCAGCCCCATGGCGCCGAACCCCGAGACCGGCTGCATGGGCGATCTCCGCTGTGTCCCTTGTGCGACGTGCCCCGCCGTCGTCATGCCGGTGTGCGCCGCGCTGTCGCTCGGTGACGCGAGAACGTTCACCAACCGGTGCGAGGCCACCTCGGCCGGGGCCGTGGTGATTCACGAGGGCGGGTGTGTGCGCGGTGAAGGGCTGGCGTGTGGCGGTCTCCGGCCCGCGTGTGCCGCGGGGACGTATTGCCGGGAAGCGTGCTTGCAGTGCGACGCCGACCTGGCGCGCTGCACGAAGGTGGGAGCGTGCGTGAATGACTCCGACTGCCCGGCCGGTCTGCCTGCGCCCATGCCCTGCTCGAACGGCTCCAGCGGTCGGCTGCGCTGCGTGAACAACGCGTGCGTGCAGCAGTGCGCGCCCTGACGCGTCAGCCGTCGGTGGTCGCCGTCACGCCGGTGAGCGTGGCGCGCTGAAGGCGATCGTTCAGGGCGGGTTGCACCTGGGAGGCGACGGGCGTCAGCAGGCCCAGGCGACTGACGAAGCGCGGACCCGTGGTGTCGACCCCCCCGAAGGGACGCAGCACCGGTCCGAACTCGCGCTCGAGAGACGAGAAGAGCCCCAGCGCGCGCTGCTGCCACGCGCCGAGCTGCGCGAGGGGGCCGCTCACCCGCAGCCACGCCGCGACCGCGATCACGTCGTCCTGGCGCTGGGTCCGCAGCTCGTTCAGCAGGACGCGCTCCGTCGAGCCGATCAGCGCACGGGTGATGGGGCGCTCCGGCGAGGCTGGGGTCATGAGGGTGAACCCCTCGCGCTCGCGCGTCACGCCGCCGAGCCGAACCGTGCTGGTCGCGTCGAGGCGGCTGGCCCACGCCCGCCACGCCGCCAGCGCGTCTTCTCCGTCGAGCGCGCAGAGCGCCGCGTCGTGGATCAAGGGTGAAGCGACCATCACGGCCCACCCCAGCCCGCCAAAGTAGCCGAAGGCGTTTCCTTCGAGCCCTCGTCGGCGTGCCCACTGGCGCACGCGCGGAAACAGCGCATCGAACGCCTCGGTCCGCCCATGACGTGCCAGCGTGGCGCGGAGCACGGCTGCGTCATCGGCGCCGAGGGCGAACCGACGCGCCTCTTCGTCGTCGTCATGACGATGGATCGCGACGACGTCGAAGCCGTCGCCTCGCACGAGGTGTCGACCGACGCGCGCGCCGCTCAGCTCGCCCGCGAGGAGATCGAGGAAGGGGCCCGGGCTCCCGTCGCAGACGACGAGCAGGTCGAGATCGGTGCCCGGCTGGGTGGGCGCCCACGCCCGGGAGCCGAAGACACGAACCGAGACGTCGATGCCCGCGGTCGACGCGGCGCTGGCGATGGCCGCCCGGACCCGCTGCTCGAGCGCGTCCATCGGCGCCGCTCCCGTCGATGGTCGACGCACGAGGCCGTCTCCGAACGCGACGCGGGCCCGGACGAAGAAGGTGTCGTCGGGGCGCTCGAGCATCGCCACCTCCGCCGGCGTCCACGAGAGCGTGAGCTGCCTCGCCTCGCGTCGCAGCCCCTCGAGGGCCTTCGTGTCGTGGCGCCCCACTGCGCCGAGCGTCAGGTGTGGGACGAACTGACCGCGCTCGCCACGGTTCTGCTCGGTGCACGCGGGCCAGCGGTCGATGAGTCGTCCCTGGAGGTCCTCCAGCCAGCGCCGTGAGGGCTCATCCGGGCCGAGCGCCACGGTGGCCGACTCGGCGTGTTCCAAGACGAGCACCTGATCGAACCGGAGCGTCTGGGGTGGCATCGAGCGCACGGCGGCTTGCAGCTCGGGGATCTGCGCCTCGAGCACCGTCGGCTCGACGAACCCGAACAGCAATGTCACGTGGGGCGGCCAGCGTTCGAAGCGGCGATCGTGCACCCGGCGAAGGCGCTGAATCGGGCCCCACTGCGCCGCGGGTGGCAGGAGCGCCAGGGCCGTGCGGTGACTCAGGGCAGGTGCGTTCGCGTCATCGAGCTGCACGAAGAGCCCGAAGTGATCGGACCGCTGGGTGGTGTCTTCGCCAAGCAGGCGGGCCGACTTCACCCGCAGCCGCTCTCCGAAGCACACGACGCGGTCGAGCCGGCCCGAACACCCGCGCGACGTGAGGGCCGCGGCGATCGCATTTCGCTGGACGTCGTAGGTCAGGCCGGGAGCGCCGGGGTTGGCCGAGCTCCACGCGTCGAGTCCGTGCAGGGCGTCGAGGAGCGGGTCGAGCTCGTCTGGCTGCGCGTTGAAGTCACCAGCGAGCACCAGCGCGTTCGATGAGAGCAGGGCGTGGCAGAGCCGGTGGAGGTCGCGTTCCCGCTCCGCGCGCCGATCGTGCTCGCGATCGCTCGGCAGGTGGAGCCCTGCGAACGTCAGCCCCTCGAAGTGGGCCACGACGACTTCGCGGCCCCGCGCCAACTCGAGCGCCTCGCAGGCCGTTGGCGTCGCGACCGAGACCACCACCACCGCGGCGTGCGGAGCGCGGATCAACACCCGTCCGCTCATGAACGAATGCCCCTGGAGCAGCGTCACGAAGGCGTCCGTGGCCTCGGTGAAGGCGACGAGATCGGGTGACGCGCGGGCGACCTCGTCGAGCAGCGCCTGCCACCGGCCGGGATGATCGAGCAGCTCACCCTCGAAACGATCGCTCAGCACGTTCCAGGTCGCGACGGTGGGCGCCCACGGAAGCTCGCCGGTCCCCTCGCCGATCGTCTCGAGGACGAAGGACGGCAGCGGCTCGGGCGCTACGGACACGACGGGCTTCGACGTCGGTGCGCCCAGGACCTCGGAGCGTCGATCAAGTCGCTGCGCGCGATCCCACAGGGGCTCCCCGCGGTACCGGAAGCCGACGATGCGATGCCAGGGGATCGGCCCGTTCGGAACGAACTCGCGGAACGCGATGACCTTCGTCCCGCTCGGACGATCGAGGAGCACGATCTCACAGGCGTTGGCGTCGAAGCGCTGATCCCACCGGAGCTGGTGGTACACCGAAGGCCCATCGGGGAACGGGCGGCTGTCGCTGTCCTGGTCCATGGGTAGGCTCCACGCGGAGGCCGAGACGTTGGTCGCCCCCGCTTCATGACACGTCAGCCAGGGTGGTGGGCCTCGTCCAGCGGTGGGTCATGTCTCCCGCCGTCGAGCTCATCAAGTTCCCACGAACGCCGCACCTCGAGGGGTCGACGCTCCAGGCGGGCGATGGCGATCTCCCGCGCGTCGGCTTGAACGCGCTCCCGGGTGACGAGCTCTTCGTCAGCGAGAAGCTCGATGGGGTGAACGTGGGGCTGCGCTTCGACGCGTCCGCGCGGCCATGGCTCTTCTCTCGTGCACACTTCCTGGGCGCGGAGCCCTGGTTCGATCGGCTCAAGCAGCAGATCGCGCGCGACCAGGCGGGGCTCTTCGAGCGGCTCGGCACGCGCTTCGTCCTCTACGGCGAGTGGCTCGAGGCCCGGCACACCGTCTTCTATGACGCACTCCCGGCGTGGCTCTTCGTATTCGATCTGTTCGACCTCGAGGTGGGGCGCTTTCTCGGGACCGCGGCGCGTCGCCGTCACCTGGCCGGCCTCGAGCTGGTCGAGCCGCCCGAGCTCTTTCACGGTCCTGCCGCGGCGATGCCACCAGTCCCTCGGCTCCTGGCGCCGAGCCGCTATGTGTCAACGGCCGTCGTGTCGAACTTCGAGGCGACCGTGCGCGGACGGGGCCTGTCGGTCGAGAAGGAGCGCGCGCAGACGCAGCTCTCGGGGCAGGTCGAGGGCCTCGTCTTCCGGGTCGAGCGTGACGGGTGGTTGCGTGCGCGCTGCAAGTACGTGCGGCCCGGCTTTCGGCAGACGCTCGCGGTCTCGGACGTGCACTGGGCCCGCAGGCCCTTCGTTCCGAACCTGGTGGCGCCGCGGTCACGATGACTGCCGCTGCTGCTGCGCCCCTGAGCTCGTCAGGGCGTTCCGTTCTGCCCGTCGGTCGGCGCCATCGAGGTGTCGATCATGCGTGCGCACGCGGTGCCAGCCCTCCCTGATTGGAGCCGGTCCCCGAGCGCGCCCTGGGCCGTCGAGGTGGCTCGCCGGGTGCTGGCCACCGTCGGCTTCGAACGATCTCCCTCACGCCGCTCCGGCCTGGTGTCGGGGCTGCGGGTCGGGCTTTGGCGCGCCGGCGTGCCCGTCGTGCACCGCGAGCGCGCGGTCGAGCTGGTGCGGTGGGCCGGCGACGCCGAAGGCGCGGTCGCGTGTCCGTTGATCGCGGGCGCCTGGCTCGACGCGGTCGCTCCGCTCTCGGCGGACGAGCGGGCCCGCTGCGAGCAGGTGAACGCGTGGTCGACGCCGCGGCCGCTCGAGCCACGTTCGCCAGGAAGCATCGACGTCGAGGTGTTGTCGGGCCTGCCGGGCGTCGGCAAGGACTTCTGGCTCGCGGCGAATCGGCCCGGGCTCCCCGTCGTCTCGCTCGACGCGTTGCGGGTGACGCTGGGGCTGGCAGACGGCGAGGGCGGGCCGATGCTGTGGGATCGGTCGCTCGAGGCGGCGGCCCAGCTGCTGCGTGAAGGACGGCCCTTCGCCTGGAGCGCGACCAACCTCCGCCGTCGCGAGCGCCGGGCGCTGGTGGCGTGGCTCACGTCACGGGGGGCGACGGTGACGCTGCGGGCCATCGAAGCGCCGTGGCGCGTGCAGCGGGCGCGCAACCGGAGCCGCTCCGCCCGGGTGCCCGAGCCGGTCATCGAACGCATGCTCGCGCGCTGGGAGCCGCCCTGGCCCGGCGAAGCCCACCACCTCTGCTTCGCCGAGGACGGCCGCGAGGTGGCATTCGACTGAAGCGCGCGCCGCGTTCGTGAGTAGGCTTCACCCCCGTCCATGGGCCTCCTCACCTCGCTGCTGCACCCGGAAGGGTTCCACGGTCACGGGAAGACGCGCCGCTTCTTCGAGGGCTGGTACGTCAAGCTCGTCTCGGCCGATCAGTCGCAGCGGTGGGCCGTCATCCCCGGCGTCTTCCTGGGCCCGGGCGGTGGTGGTGAGGCCTTCGTACAGGTGCTCGACGGCGCCACGAAGCGCAGCTGGTACCACCGCTACCCCCTCACCGACTTCGAGGCTCGCGCTGACACGTTCGAGGCCCGAGTCGGGCCCAACCGGTTCTCCCGTACCGGCGTGACGCTCGACCTGCCTGATGGCCCGCTGAAGGGCAGCCTCGCGTTCTCGCCGCTCAACCCCTGGCCAGTGAGCCTCACGTCTCCGGGCATCATGGGCTGGTACGCCTACGTGCCCTTCATGGAGTGCTACCACGGCGTGGTGAGCTTCCATCACACGCTCGCTGGCACCCTCGAGGTGGAAGGGCGCAGCGCTTCGTTCGATGGCGGCGTCGGCTACCTCGAGAAGGACTGGGGCCGCGCGTTCCCCGCGGGCTACGTGTGGATGCAGACGAACCACTTCACGACCCCCGAGACCTCGCTCGTGGCCTCGGCGGCCATCGTTCCGTGGCTGGGCACGAGCTTCCCTGGCTTCATCGCGGGCTTCTGGCAGCGCGGCGTGCTGCATCGCTTCGCGACGTACTCGGGCGCTCGCATCGAGCGGCTGCAGGTCGATGACACGCACGTTCACATGACGTTCGCCGATGCGCGCTTGCGCCTCGAGATGTCGTCGGAGCGCCGCGGCGGTGGGCTGCTCCACGCGCCGGTACGCACCGAGATGCACAAGCGTGTCGAGGAGTCGCTCGACGCCGAGGTTCGGGTGCGCCTGAGTGAGGTGGGTGGGCGCACCCTGTTTGAAGAAGTCGGCCGGACCGCGGGTCTCGAGGTCCACGGCGAGCTCGACCGGCTCACTGCGATGGCGAAGTGATTGATTCGACAGGGCGTCGCAACTTTCGGGGCGCTCGGGGGTTCAACGCAGTCAGGAGGAGGCACACATGAAGCGGTTGATGATGGCTGGCGTAGTCCTGGTGTCCGCGGTGGCCTGCGCGCAGATGGGGCGCAACCGGGTCGAGAAGGCGAACGACCGGCAGGATCTCAGGCAGGACCGGCGGCAGCTCGCCGATGACAAGAAGGACCTGGGCGACGTCAGCGCGATGCTGGGCCAGTACGACGCGGCCATCGCCCGCAACGACGCGGCGGCCATCGGCGCCATCGACGGCCAGTTCAGGGCGTACCTCGACCGGGAAGGCGCCGAGGCGCAGCGCGAGGCGGCGCAGTCCAACCAGGAGGTGCGCGAGAGCAAGCGCGAGGTCCGCAGCGATCGCCGCGAGCTCGGCCAGGACGTCGCGTTGGGGCGGCGGCCCGGTGTCGTCGCCGATGACGCACGTGACCTCGGCCGCGACCGCGCCAACGTGGCCGATGATCGAAGCGACGCCGCTCGTGAGCGCGCCGCCCGGAACCGCCTCTTCGCCATCAAGGGCCAGGTCGCCCCGCTCGCCGGTCTCTCCGACCCGGCGTCGACCTCGAAGAAGCGGGCGCTGTACGCCGAGGTGGTGCAGCTGGCGAAGGCCGACCTCGCCCGCACCAAGGGGGAACAGGGCGAAGATCGCCGCGAGCTTCGTGAGGATCGTCGCGAGACCCGTGAGGATCGGCGGGACCCGATTCGCTGAGGGCAGTTGGGTGCTGGGGGCAGCCCTTCAGGCTGCCTCTGGGTCGACCGGCGAGGCGGAACGCGCCGCTACAGGGCCATCGCCGCGCGGAACGACGCGACCGCGCGGTGGTAGTCGGTGAGGGCGTCGATCTCACGCAGGCGCGCCTCGGCCGTCTGCGTCTCGCGAATGTTGACGAAGAGCAGGTTCGAGTCGCCCAGCTCGAACTTCTGCCGCTCACCGGCCTCGAGCTTCTGGGCGACGTCGACCTCTTTCCGGGTGAATTGCACGCGCTCCCGGGCCGCTTTCAGCGCTGAAAGGGCATCGGTGACGTCGACGCCGACCCGGTCCCGGAGCAGCTGCAGTTGCGCCTCGATACGCGCGAGCTGGGCCTGGGCCACGTCGATTCGGCCACGCGCCAGTCGATAGAGAATCGGCACTTCGATGACCGCGCCGAACTCGACCTCGAGCTTCTCGAGCTTCGGGTCGGCCGTGCCAGCAGTGCCCAGATCCTTCGTGATGACCGCGCCGAGATCGACCGCCGGCAGCAGCTGGTTTCGCTGCAGCGAGAGCTCGATGCGCTGCTGCTGCTGCTGGATGACGAGCCGGCGCAGATCGGGCCGGCGCGCGATGGCCTCGTCGATGACCGCGCCATCGCCGAAGGTGGGATCGGGGTCGGGGATCGACTTCGGCATGAAGGTGTCGCCGACCTGCACGGGCTGGCCGTCGCCGTCGCGCCAGTAGAGCGAGAGCTCGAAGCGGGTCTGCTCGACCTGCCGCTGCGCTTGAACCACCAACGACTCTCGCTGCGCCACCGCGCGCAGGTTGTCCTGCTGATCGAACAGCGGCACGTCGCCGGTCCTGACGCGCGTGGCGAGCTGTCGATCCCGGTCGCGTGCGATGCGCAGCAGATCGCGCGCCACCTCGCGCCGCATGCCGGCCGCGACCCAGTCCCAGTAGCGGAAGGCCGCGAGCCGGGCGACCTCGATGCGCTGGAGCGCCTCGGCCTGTCGCGCGGCCTCCTGGCCCAGCTCGGAGCGCTGAATGCTGGCGCGCCGCCGGTCGATGAAGAGGTTGCGCAACACCGGCACGTTGACGCCGCCGCGCACCTCGCCGAGCAGGAAGGTGAGCCGCTCCTGGTAGTAGGGCTGAATGAGGTTGGGGTTCCCGCTCTTGTCAGTGCCCAGGGGCACACCGAACCGGTAGCCGCCGAAGACGTTGACGGGCGTACCGGGGATCGGCAGGTCGACGACGACGTCAGAGCGGAACTGAGGGTACGGCCCCCACTCGGGCGGCGTGAGGAGGCCCCGCCCACGCACGACGGGGTCGAACCCACCCCAGGCCGCCATCGCCTCGGCATCAGCTGCCGCCACGTCCGCGAGCGCCGCCGCGACCGACGGAAACGCCCGATCGGCCGCCGACAACACCTGGGTCAGGCTCAGCGAGCCGTCCACGTTGCCCAGCGCGCCCCCGGCCGACGGCATGAGCACCGACGCCGGCGTGAGCGCCACCTTGTGCAGCAGGGGCCCTGCGCCAGGCACGGGCACCAGACTGGGCTCGGCCAGCGGGCGATCAGCCCCCGGAGACGCCCCCCACACCACCACCGCCACGACCCAGCCGATCATCCCTTCGCCTTGTCCTTGCCCTTGTCCTTCGCCCCGCCCGGCTCACCCGGCGTGACGGTGGGCGGGAACGCGTTGAAGCGCCGCCACAGCTCGAAGCCCAACTTCACCTGATCGAGCATCACCCAGCCATTCACCCGCACGCCCTGGCGCAGGTACAGCCCCGTCGGCCACGGCTCGTCGGGCTGCCCATCGCCGTTGCCGTCGGCAGGGTCGGGCGTGATGAGCAGGCGGAACTTCCCGGTGCCATCGTCGGTCGCGTCGATGAGGGCCACCTTGCCCCCGAAGGTGCCCACCGCCACCGACGGCCAGCCGGTGAACTGCACCGCCGGCCAGCCCTCGAACTGGAGCCGCACGTCGCGGTTCTTCGAGATGAGGGGCATGTCGTTGCCGTCGATCCACAGCTCGACCGCGCGAACCTCGGTGTCGGGCACCATGACGAGCAGCGGCTCTCCGGACTTCACGAAGACGTTGCCCATGCCCTTGAGCAGCCGCAGCACGGTGCCGTCGATGGCGGCCTTCACGTCCATCGTCGACTGACGGGCGAGGCGCACGTCGAGGCGGGCGAGCTCGGCCGAGGCGTTGGCCTCTTCGGCGCGGGCCGAGGCCTCGTTCGCGCGCGCCTCGTCGATGCTGGCGGTGACGTCGTTCATCACGCGCTCCTGGTCCTGCGCGAGCGCGAGCTCTTCACCCATGGCGGCCTGCAGGTTGGCGAAGGCGCGCTGCACCTCGGTGGAGGCGCGCACCGCTTCGAACTCGGCGAGCTCGACCGTGCGGTCCGACGCGAGGCCCTGCTTCTGGAGCTCCTTCTGGCGGGCGACGTTGAGGCGGGCGATGCGCTCGGACTCCTCGGCGGCCTCCTTCGCGCGGGTGGCGGCCTGCGTGCGCTGCTGCGACATCGAGACCCGGCTCATGGCGGCCTTCACCGCGGCGCTGCGCGACGACTCGAGGGCCTTCTGGCGCGACGAGAGCGAGGCGGCGCGCGCGGCGGCGGCCTCGCGCCGGGCGATGACCGCGTTCCGCTCGTCCATCAGCCGGTCGAGGATCGCCGGGTCGTTGTCGGTGATCTTGAAGAGCGGCTGGCCTTTCTTCACCAGCGTGCCTTCCTGCACATACCACTCGGTGACGTTGCCCTCGATGGGCGCGTTGATCTCCTGCTGGCGCTCCATCGGCGCGAAGGCCACCACGCGGCCCTTGCCTGCGATCGACTGCTGCCACGGCACGATGACCAGCGCGATCAGCAACGTGCCGAAGAGGGCCGCGGTGAGGCGCGCGAGTACCTTCACCGCGCGAGGGGTCTTCACCAGGCCGATGGCCGCCGACGCCGCGAGGGACTCGGGCGTGGTGGTGGGGAGCGGGGTGGACGTGACAGAAGGAGCGCTCATCAGTGGGTGGCCTCCCCGGCGGGATCGGCCGGCGGGTGGGCGAGGGCCGAGACGTCACGCACCTCACCGCAGGCCCGGGCCAGCGCCGAGCCCGGGTCGCTCACGAGGGCGATGAGCGTCCACGGCGCGTCCTTCTTCGTCAGCGCGGCCACGGTGCGCGAGCGCGACACCGGGTCGAGGGAATCGAGCGTGTCGTCGACGATGATGAGCCGCGGCGAGGCCGCCAGCGCGCGCGCCACCACGAGCCGAACGGCCTGCGACGGGGTGAGCGGCGTGCCCGTGGGACCCAGCTCGGTGTCGTAGCCCTTCTCGAGCGCACGAATGTCGTCGTCGAGGCCGACGCGCTCGACCGCGCTGCGCACCTCGGACGGCGTGATGCCGGCGCGGGTGAGCGACACGTTCTCGTAGACCGAGCCCATGAAGAGATCGTCGGCGCGCACGAGGATCACGTCGTCGTGGAGCGCGCACGCCTGCGCCCGCCGCACGTCGACGCCGTGGATCTCGTAGGTGCCGTGCTCGGCCTTCTTCACCGCCGACAGGACCTCGCCGAGGCTGGTGCCCTGCGCGCCGACGATGGCCATGCGGGCGCCCGCCTTCACCTCGAAGGACAGGTGGTGCCCGTCACTCTCGACGTCCTTCATCCTGGCGCCGACGGGGCCCGTGCCGGGGAGCGTCTCGCCGGACTCGGTCGTGTCGATCTCGATGTCGATGAGGTGGCCCACCTTCGACAGGCCGGTCACCAGGTCGTACGTCGACTCGAGGATCTTCCCGAACTTCGTGATGCTATTCGTCACCGCGGCGACGATGAGCTCGGCGGCGATGAGCTGGCCCAGGGTGAGCGACTCGTTGATGACGAGGAAGCCGCCGAAGCCCAGCAGCACGGCGCTCGCCAGCACCTGCACCGTCAGCGCGCTGATCGTCTGGCCGTAGATCACGGCGAAGTGCCGCTTGCGGGCCGCCAGGTACTCGCGGGTCAGCGCGTCAGCCCTCGCGGTCGCCAGGGCAGCGCCACCACTCCCGCGGAACGCCGCTGGCGCGCGAGACAGCTCCTCGAGCCACGCGCCCACCTCGTACTTGTACCGGCTCTCGTCGAACGCCGTGCGCACGCCCCGCCGCACCGGGAGCAGCACCAGCAGCGTCGTCGCGAGGATGATGATGATGTCGAGGGCGAGCAGGTACGGGTGGTAGAAGGCCAGCACCAACAGGCCGATGGTGATCTGCATGAAGGCCGACAGCCCGTCGGTCAACACCGAGGCGAAGGCCTTCTGCACCGTCATCACGTCGAAGAAGCGGTTCACCAGCTCTGGCGTGATGGGGTGGTGATCGTCCTTCTTCGCCCGAGGCAGCCGGTAGGCGACGTCGAGCGAGACGCGCGCGAACAGCCGTGCCTGGAGGGCCTCGATGACGCGGGCCTGCAGCGCCTTCAAGACGCCCTGGAAGCCGAGGGCGACCAGGAAGAGGAGGGCGAGGATGACGATGGGCTGGAGCAGCGTGCCGAAGGCCACCGTGCCCACGAGCGACTGCACGGCCACCGGAGTCGCGAGCGACAACAGACCCACCGCGGCGCTGTAGATGACCACCACCCACACGTCGTCGCGCTCGAGCTTGAGCAGCGCCGAGACGCGCTCCCAGGGGCGCAGGTGGCGCAGGTACCGATCGTCGCCATCTTCACCACCGATGACGTCTTCGACGGCGTGCGAGGCCGACGAGAGGCTCTCCATCGGCGTCGCGGGGACGATGTGGAGCCACGTCACCGACTCGGCCCCCAGCTCGGCCGCGAGATCGCTCTGCGTCACCCACTTCGCGATCTCGGGCTCGGTCTGCAGGTGCACGCGGCTGGCGTTGCGCTCGGTGAGGAGCAGCCAGTGGGGCCCGTTGGGGCCCTTCACCACCGCGAGCAGGGGGAATGGCACCGTTCGGCTGAAGACGTCGGCGGCCGACAGCGCGACCGGGGTGCACGTCATGCGCATTGACGTGCAGGCCACCCGGAACGCCTCGAGCAGCTCCGCGGTCCCGAAGTGGTGGGTGGCGCCCAGCGCGGCCCGGGCCTCCTCGCGCGACAGCGCCGGATCGAGCTCGTGGTTCACCACGTGGGCGACGTGCTCGAGCCCCCAGACGATGGCATCGGCGGCGGCGGTTGGCGCCAGTCTGTCAGTCGCGGGGGGCGTCATGGCGTTCGCAGGAGAGACCGGGCATCCATTGGCCCGCTCTGACTAATGACTCCGTTCCATTGCTCAAATCGAAAAAACGCGAGGAGGGCTTCCGTCAGCTGAAACCAGCCTTCGGAAAGTCGAACGGCAACGCACAGGTTACGAAAGGACCCATGCCGCCGCCACCGAAGGTCGCGAGATTGATGGGGTCGAAGTTCACCAGCCAGGTGGTTCGGGAGGGGTGGACACACTTCCATGTGGTGGGGGTGCAACGCCTGGAGACGGGGTGGCATGCCGAGCTCGCCGCCAGCTGTGACGCCGCGCGGCGGCTCACCGTGTCGACGAAGGAGCTGTTCGACCGCGCCCAGTGGGTGCCGGGGTGGACGCCGCTGTCACAGCGCTGAGGCCCCTCGAAACGACGACGCGCTGGCACTCCAGCCTCGGAGTACCAGCGCGCGCGTGTGCTTCGTCACGGTGGTGGGGCGGTCAGGCCTCGACCTTCACCTTGAAGCTCTTCGGCTGGGCGACTTCCTTCTTGGGGAGCGTCACCGTCAGCACGCCGTGCTTGTAGGTCGCCTCGGGGGTGGTGCCCTCGACGGTCTCGGGCAGGGTGAAGGAGCGGAAGAAGCGGCCCCAGCTGCGCTCCTGGCGAACCAAGCCGTTCTTCTCGTCCCTCGCCTCGTGCTTGCGCTCGGCCGCCAGGGTGAGGAGGTTGCCCTCGAGCTTGACCTCGATGGCCTCGGGGGTGACGCCAGGGAGATCGACCTTGAGCTCGATGGCCTTCTCGGTCTCGGCGATGTCGGTCGCGGGCACGAGCGCGCGCGCGGACTCGGCCGTCATGGGCGCGAAGTCGCGGAAGAGCTCGTCGAACTCGCGCCAGAGGGTGGGGATGCGGGTGTTCAGTCGGGTCAGGGTCATGGCTCGTTTCCTCTCGTGGTTCCCGGCGGAGGGCATCTCCGTCGAACACGAGAAAAGTGAGACAGGAACGAAGGCTGTCAAGGCGCTCGAAGGGAGCGCTCGCGCAGGTTGACGGTTCGCTCTGGCTGGTTAGTCGCGCGCCTTCGCGGCAAGGTTCGAACGGGCATGCGGTGGGTCCTTCTCCTGACGGTGTGCGGGGCGTGGCTGGCGAGGGCGCAGATGCCCGAGGCCGAGTTCACGATGCCGGCGTTCGGGCCGCCCGACGCAGGCACGGCCGACGAGCCCGAGCCGCCGCCCGTCTCACCGCCGCCGATGCCGGTGGCTCCGCTCGAGAGCCCGCCCGTGCCAGCGCCCGAGGTGTCGCGTGGACCCGCGAAGGATCCGCGATGGTCGCGCGCAACGCTCTCGGCGGCGGGCCTGCTGTCGGGCTGGCGCGACTTGTACGCCGGCGTCGAGGTCTCGCTCGCCGCGGTGTTTCCGCTGAGCGGCCCGCGCCTCGTCGTCGGGCCGCAGCGGGAGGTGGAAGGCTGGCTGTTGACGGTGGGCGGTGACGTGCTGGGAGGCCGCATCTCGGGGCCCCTGTGCGCGGGCTCGGACTTCTGCGGAGACCGCTGGGCCTTCGGAGCGTCTGCGCGGGTCGGGCACGCCAGCGGTTTCGCGGCGCACGATGGCTCGGTGGGCCTGCGCCGCTTCTGGTTCGGCGGGCTCACCGCGCAGGCCGGCTACGTGTCGGTGCCGCCCGCGCCCCTGGTGGCCGGCTCGCGGTGGTTCGAGGGGGTGTTCCGGCTGAAGGGCGGCGTCGAGGCGAGCACCTCGGGGCCGCTCACGCGGTCACCTCGCGCGGCGGTGATGTTGGTGCAGGCGTTCGTCTTCGCCGAGCTGATCGTCTTCGCCCCGGTGCCGCGCGGGTTTCACCTCGGCGCCGCGCTGGGCGTCGGCTTCTGATCGGGCGTCATGCCGCCTCGGGGGGCAGGCGATGCGGCCTTCCAAGTGACGTGACAACCTGGCGCGGCGTCGCTACCTCGACCCTCGTGCGCCTCGTCCTGCTCACGGCTCTGCTGGGCTCCGTCGCGCTGGCCGACGAAGACGGTGACGGCGCGCCGGTGCCGCCCCCGGAGCCCGTCCTCCCTACTGTTGGCGCGCCGCTCATCAAACCGAGCAAGCAGCCGAGCTTCACCTCGACGCGTCTGCGGGCGGAACCCCACTGGCCGCTCGCCCTCTTCGAGCTGAGCGGGCTCATCACCGGGCGAGAGAACGCGTTCTTCGCCATCGATCTCGTCGCCGGTGTGCCGCTGGGCGTCCCGGTGCGCCCCAACCGCAAGCTCAAGCAGGCCTCGGGCTGGCTCGTGATGCCCGTCGTCGAGGCCAGCCTCGGCCGAGTGAACGGCCCGCTCTGCATGGGCGCGCGGCTGTGCGGCGAGCGCTTCGTCGTCGGGCCCGGCGTCAAGTTCGGGCACGGCGTGGGCGTGCTCAACGACGACGGCCTCGTGCGGCCCGGGCGCATGCTCTACGTGCAGGTCGCCGCGCTCGCCGGAAACTTCGACGTGCAGGAGGCGCCGCTCGCGCCAGGCGATGCGTGGTTCGAGGGCCTCGTGCGCGCCCGGTTCGGAGGCCACCTCGGCTCGGTCGATCTCACGGGCGAGGCAGGCTTCCTGTCGACCTTCAGCCTCAACGTCGCCGCCGTCTTCGAGTACGTCGCGCTGTCACCCTTCACGCGAGGGTTTGGGTTCGGCGGCGCCGTCGGCGTGGCCTTCTGACGGCGACTTCACCGCGACGAAGCGCCGCATGGTGCCATCGCCGCGCCGCCCGTCGGGGAGAATGCGGAAGCCCGACGCCTCGACGGTCGCCTCCGTTCGCCGGTTGGGATGACAGCCTCCCGCCACCACCGTCCACGCGGGCTGAATCGTGTCCTGCAGCCAACCCAGCGCCGGAGCGTCGTGGCGCACGTGCTCGAGCATGCGGAGCTGGCCGTCGTCCTTCAGCACCCGGCGCACCTCGGCGAGGCCGGCCTCGGGCCGCGGTACCGAGCAGAAGACGAGCGACGACACCACGGTGTCGAACGCGCCGTCCCGGAAGGGGAGCGCCTCGGCCGACGCGCGCACCAGCGGCCGGTCGGGCGCGCGGGCCTTCGCCACGGAGAGCGCGTCGGCGTCTGGCTCCAGCCCGATGAGCGTCACCTCAGCGCCGTACCTCGGCAGGTTGCGCCCCGTGCCGCAGCCCACCTCGAGCGTCCGGCCGCGCGCGCCCTCGACGAGCCACGAGCGCCAGCGAGACAGGCCCGCCCACTCCATGACGGCGCACATCGCGTCGTACAGCCAGGGAATCTGCTCGACGCCGCGCACCGTCACTCGCGGATGGCTGGCGGTGGGGGAAAGAACGAGTCGAGATCGGTGTGACGGCGAAGCCCCATCGCCTCGCGCTGCACCTCGAGGTTCCACCGCTGCTTCTCGGCCTCGGCGCGCTGCGCGGCGTACTCCCGGAGCAGCTCCGTTCGTCGTGGGCCGGCCGGCAGGCCCGCGAGCTGGGCCTTGAGGGTGGCGCAGGCGGCGATGGCCTCTTCGAGCAGACGCCCGGTGCGGCCAAGCCCCGCGGCGCGCTCCCGGTTGAGCTCCGACACCATCGCGCTGTCATGGGCGAGTGCCCGCTGCACGGCTTTCATGGCTCAATCGTGCGTCAGTCCGCGGCGCGACGCCACTGGGTCTTCAGCGCGCCGAGTACCAGGCGGTGATGGCGAGCCGATCGGCGAAGCTGGGCCGCACCTCGTGCTCCACCACCTCGGAGCGGAACACCACCAGCGTGTCCAGGCGCGGCTCGACGTCGACGGCCGGCTCGAGGTGAAGGCGCAGCGCCCCGCCGTGCTCCGGCCGCCAGCCTTCGTTCAGGTAGACGATGGCCGTCATGCGACGGTTGTCGTCGCCGGGGAACGCGTCGCGGTGCCGTTGGTAGCCGGCGCCCGTGGCGGGGTAGTGCGCGAGCTGCAGCTCGGTGCGGCGCAGGCCCAGGTACGCCCCTTCGTTGAGCGCTCGGAGGAGGGCCTCGAAGAGAACCGCGGCCTCGCGCAGGGCGGGGCTCGAGACGGTCTCGTCGAGCCACGTGATGGCGTCTCCGCGCACGGCGTCGTCCAGCCGGTGTCCTGCGCCCCGCCGAACGCCCGCCCGCTGGAGCGCCCCGTCCCGTACCAACTGCGCCGCCTCGTCCCGCGCGCGACGGGCCAGGGCCTGCCCGAGGAAGGCTGGACGGACGAAGAAGCCTGCATCTCCGAGCAGGGCGACTTCTGCTTCGCTGAGCGTGAGCTGTGCCATAGACGCGAGCGCCACCTGGTTCTCTCCGCAGAAGGCGCACGGACGCAAGCGATGACGCCGGTCGAACTCGAACAACGCCTCGCGACGCTGCCGCACCAGCCCGGCGTGTACCTGATGAAGGACAAGGCCGGCCGGGTCATCTACGTCGGCAAGGCCGTCAACCTCGCCAGCCGGGTGCGCAGCTACTTCAACCCCGGCTCCTCCGACACCCGGGCGTTCGTCGCGATCCTCGACCGGCTCCTCGGCGCCCTCGAGACGGTCGTCGTCACCAGCGAGAAGGAAGCGCTCCTGCTCGAGAACGAGCTCATCAAGCAGCACCGCCCGCGCTTCAACGTCCAGTGGCGCGACGACAAACAGTTCCTCTGTCTGCGCCTGTCGAACGAGCACCGCTACCCGCGCCTCGAGATGGTGCGCCGGCCGCGGCGAGACGGCGCGCGCTACTTCGGGCCCTACGCCTCGGCCTCGTCGATTCGTGAGACGGTGCGCGTCGTCAACCGGTTCTTCCAGCTGCGCACGTGCTCCGATCACGTGCTGGAGAGCCGCAAGCGCCCGTGCCTGCTGCATCAGATCGGCCGGTGCCCCGCGCCGTGCGTGAAGCCGATTCCGCCCGAGGCCTACGGCCGCAACGTCGACGCGGTGGCGCTCTTCCTCGAGGGGCGCAGCGAGCCGCTGATCGAGAGCCTGCGCGGGCGCATGAAGCAGGCCTCGTCGAAGCTCGAGTTCGAAGAGGCCGCGCGGCTGAGGGATCAGATCATCGCCATCGAGCGCAGCATCGAGCGGCAGGCCATCGCCTCGACCGAGGCCATCGATCAAGACGTGTTCGGGCTGTTCCGCGAGGGAGACCGCATCACGCTCTACAGCCTCTTCGTGCGCGGTGGGCGCATCTCGGGCGGCCAGGCGCACCACTTCCAGTCCGAGTTCCCCGACGACGAGCTCGTCAGCTCGTTCGTCAACCAGTACTACGCCGACGACGCCTTCGTGCCCAAGGAGGTGCTGCTCGCCGGCAGCCCGAACGAGCCCGAGGCGCTCGCCGAGCTGCTCACGGAGCGCAAGGGCGAGAAGGTGCGGGTGCTCGTGCCCGAGCGCGGCGAGAAGGTGTCGCTCGTGAAGCTCGCCTCGAAGAACGCCGAGCGCGCGTTCTCGGAGCGAAAGCGCAGCCGCGACGAGGTCGAGCAGACGCTCGAGCGCCTGAAGGACAAGCTGCACCTGTCGAAGCTGCCCCACCGCATGGAGTGCTTCGACATCTCGCACTTCCAGGGCTCGGCGCTGGTGGCCTCGCAGGTGGCCAGCGTCGACACCGAGCCCGATCCGTCGAGGTACCGCCACTACAAGCTCAAGACCGTCTTCGGGAACGACGACTTCGCCTCGATGCACGAGATCCTCACCCGGCGCTTCAAGCGGGGCCTCGAGGCGGGCGACCTGCCCGATCTGATCGTCATCGACGGCGGCAAGGGCCAGCTCGCCAGCGCCGCGGCCGCCATGCGCGATCTCGGCGTCGAGGGGGTCGATCTCGTGTCGCTCGCCAAGAGTCGCGACCTCGACTCGCCCGAGCCCGACGCCCAGCAGGACCGCAGCCCCGAGCGCGTCTTCGTCCTCGGTCGCAAAGACGCCATCGTGCTGCCGCAGACCTCGCCGGAGCTGTTCGCGCTCACCCGCCTGCGAGACGAGGCCCACCGGTTCGCCATCACCTTCCAGCGCAAGCTGAACCGGAAGCGCGGCCTGTCGTCGGCCCTCGATCAGGTGCCCGGCGTCGGCGGCACCCGGCGCACGGCGCTGCTGCGGCACTTCGGGTCCGTGCGGCGACTCAAAGAGGCCACCATCGAAGAGATCGCCGAGGTCGAGGGCATCGGCCCGGCCGTGGCCGAACGCCTCCACGCCTTCCTGCACGCACCGAAGGCCCGCGCGGCCGAAGTCGAGCCCGAGGACGATGACGTGCTCCGAGAGGTCTCGCTGGCCGACGCCTCGGAGTCGTGAAAGTCAACCCTCCGCGCAAAGTCACAGAACGCCTTGATTTTTCGTTGCGGCTGCGCGCGGCGCTGACATACACACCACCGTCGTTTTTCCGTTCAGCCCCTACCCCCAAGGACGACCATGCGGCTGTATCCAAAGCTCGTTCCTCTCATCGCGCGCGAGATCATCGACCGGCTGGCCAAGGACAAAGACATCGAGGTCGAGGCGATTCGAATGGCCGACGCCGAGATGGACATGGCGGCCATCATGCGGGAATACCTCGCCAACGAGGAGCGCGTGAACCAGGCCACCCGTGAAGCGCTCGAGCGCCGCGGGTACGACTTCTCGAAGTTCAACCAGGTCAAGCGCGAGATGTCCGACGTGCGCGGCTTCAAGCTGGGCGACGACGGCATCGAGTTCGTCATCAACCAGATGCTCGAGTTCCTGCTCATCTCGCGGAACATCGAAGAGGTCTTCGCCGACGACACCCAGATGCGGCCGAAGATCCTCCAGACGATGAAGAAGCACCTCGACATCGAGGACGAGATCGATCGTGAAGCGCGCGGCCGCCTGAAGCACCTGCAGGAAGGCACCAGCGCCTACGAGATCGAATACCAGAAGACGCTCGAGCAGATCCGCCGCGCGCGCGGCCTCATCTGACCAACGCTCTTCCGGTGACTCGACGCGGGGAGTGCGGGCAACCGCGCTCCCCGTCGTCGTCTTCAGCGGCCGTGCTGGTGCAGCGTGCCCGCGGCCTGCGACAGCCGCCGGCGCAGCTGCGCCACCACCACCATGAGGTACTCGAGGCGGTTCAGCACCCGGAAGTCCTCGGCGGCCTCCATCAGCTGAATCGGCGTGGCGTCGTCGCGGCGCAGCACGTCGAGCACGTCGGTGAAGTGCGCCTCGACCTCGGCGATGGCGTCGAGCCCTTCCCGCAGGTCGTCCTCGAGGAAGTCGAGCATCACCGCGGCGTCTTCCCGGCGGGGCAGGCGCTCCTCGAGGCGCTCTACCGACTCACGAATGGCGTCGACCGAGCGGGAGAGGGTGAACGAAGCGGCGTGCGTCGCGGGCATGCACAGGACGCTACAGGCCTGCGTCGCTCCGGCAAGAAAACGGCCGTCACCCGTGCTCGGCGAAGTGCGCGGCCCAGGCCTCTTCCTTGAACCCCACCAGCACCTTGCCCGCGTGCACCAGCACCGGCCGCTTCACCAGCTTGCCGTCCTTCGAGAGCCACTCGATGAGCGTGGCCTCGTCGGCCGCGTCCACCTTCGCTTTGCCGAGCGCGCGGTAGCTCTGGCCCGAGGTGTTGAGCCACCTCTTCACCGGCAGGCCGCTGGCGGCGATCCACTTCGCGAGCTCGGCCTTGGTGGGCGGGTCATCGACGATGGCCCGCAGGGTGAAGTCGCGCTGCTGGCCCTTGAGCCACGCGAGGGCCTTCTTGCAGGTGCCACAGCCGGCGTAGCTCAGGACGAGAGGCATGGAGCGAGACCTACCACTTCAGGTTGCCCTTGTTCTCGGCCTTCGCCGCCTTGTCGCCCGGGCGCGTGTAGCTGGTGAGGGTGGCGCGCACGGCGCCGAGATCGATGCTGCCCAGCGCGGCGATGGGCAAGCGGCGGTCGTCGGCGGTGATCCACACGTGAATGTCGCGCCGCGCGTCCTGCCAGTCGTGGCGCGCCGCCTCACCGGCGAGGTGCCAGGTGTCGAACTCGCCGACCGGCAACGAGACGTGCTCCTTCGGCTGCACGGTGCCCCACACGCGCCAGATGCGCCGAATGCCGTAGACGTCGAAGCACAGGCGCTTGCCCTCGGTGAGCTCGAGCTGCCGCATGAGGAAGATGGCGCCCGCCACGTCGGTGACGTCGTTGCCGTAGGTGAGCTCGGCCTGCGAGGTCTGCCCGTTGATGGTGCTGACGAGCTTCGCGGTCTTGTTCTTGCGGAACGTCACGTCGGCCACGCGGTGCCACTCGTTCTCGTGCGCGTCTTCGTAGTAGCGCTGCGGCCGCAGCGTCTTCGGCCACAGGTAGCTCGTGCCCGTGCCGTCGACGCGTCGCACCTTCGAGAAGAACGTGTTCGTCTTCGCGTGGACTTCGATGGGCAGCAGGCCGTCGCGCTGAGGCAGCACCCGCATCGTCATGGTGCCGGCCTTCGCGCCGAGCGCGTCGAGATCGAACTCGAGCGACTCGCCCGGACCGAACGAGAGCGGCTGCTTCACGTTGCCGAGCGCCAGGCACTGCGGGTCGGTCGGGAAGGGCGAGATCACCTTCGGCACGCCACCGTCCTGCGCGAGCGCGACCGCCGAGGCGAGGGACGTGACGAGGACCAGCCGGGACACCACGTGCATTGCGACTCCGTCTCTGTGGCGTCACTGTCGCGCCACGCCTGACACCGACGTCACCCCTCCGGAGCCTATTCAGGTTGGTCGATGGCCGGAAAGCTCCGGTCTTTTCGGGGGCGTGGCAGGTGACCAGCGGGTGTCTGGATGGGTAGGGTGCGCGGCCGTGAGTCGCCTCTTCGTCGCGCCGTTGCTCGTCATCGCCTGCTCCTCGCCGCCGGAGCCCAGCCAGCCTCCCGCGCCGCTGCGCACCACCTACCGGGTCATCTCGGGCGCCTCGATGGGCGGCATCGGCTCGACCTCGCTCGGCCTCACACACCCCGATCGCTTCGACGCCATCGCGCCGCTCGGCGGCCCGCTCGACTACGCCTTCTTCTCGCGCTCGATGGACCGGTTCTTCACCGGCGGCTTCTGCACGAAGGCCGAGATCGAAGCCGTGCTCGCGCGCGACCCCGTGGCGCTGAACGATCCCCGCGCGTTCGAGGGCTGCTCGAAGCGCCCGCCCACGCTGCCCTTCGAGCACAGCCAGGACTTCAACCACTGGCACGTCACCATCAACGGCGGCACCTTCGACCGGAACTCGTACGGCGAGATGTTCACCGACCTGTCGCTCGCGTACGGCAACTTCTTCTCCGAGAACCCGGCCTCACCGGTCGCTCCACCCGGCGTCGACCCGGAGCGTATTCGCCGCTTCCCCGCCGACTTCTGCACCAACCCGACGCGCGTGAAGCGGCTGTTCAACGCCGAGTACAACCCCGACGGCGCCTACGACGCGATCACCTTCTGCGACGGCGAGCCGAACACGTGGACCTGCCGCGGCACGAAGGAGCGCGTCGACTTCTGCTCCGACCCGGCCAACATCGCGACCCCGCTGCCGCGCTCGGGTGAGCAGGCCTTCGCCGAGCGTTTCTGCGCCTCGAAGGGCGGGGCGCTGCTGGCGACGAAGAGCACCCGTGAGGGCACCCTGGCCTTCCTCGATCACGGCGGGTTTCGCGACCCCTGCCGGCAGGCCACCGAGCCGCAGGGCGTCATCCTCGCCATCGACTTCAACGGCAATGGGCGCCGCGACTTCGGAGAGCCCATCGTCAACAACGGGCGGGAGCGCTTCGACGACGTCGGCGCCGATGGGTGCCCCAACGCGCTCGAAGACGGGCAGGGCGGGTGCGGGCAGACGCCCGTTCCGGGGCAGGGCGACCTCAACCGCGACGACTACGACGTCGAGACCAACCCGGCCGGCACCGAGCAGAACTGGGTGTGGGACGAGGGCGAGCCGTTTCGAGACCTCGGGCTCGATGGCGTCGCCGGCACCGGTGACGTCGGTGAAGGCAACGCCGCGTTCGACGAGTCGACGGGCCGAAAGACGCTCAAGGCGTACGACGGCCGAACCAACTACCGGAAGCTCGACGCGAACGGGCGCCGGCGCTTCCACGTGCTGGCCGATGGTGGGCTGCGCGACATCTTCAACCTCGGCCTCATGGCGAAGCACCTGTTCTCGGCGGTGAAGACGGCGCTGGGCCCCGACGCGGTGGGCGACTACCGCGACTTCACCGAGATCCCCGGCATGAAGAGCCGCTCGGGCGCGTTCGACCCGTGGACGCGGCGGTGGGCGCAGGTGCCGCGCAACCTGCTGACGCTCTACGGCAAGCCCGAGCCGACCGACGACGATCGCATCGCCGGCGAGGGCGACCACGTCGGCACCAACGAACAGGCGCTCTTCCGCTTCGCCACCGTCTTCAACTGGGTCGGCTCGTTGTGGCCCTCGCTCGAGAAGCCGCCCGTGCCGGCGATGCTCAACGGCGTGCAGAAGAGCGAGTGGTTCGTCTCGAAGCAGCTCGGCGCGAAGTGGGAGTACGCCATCTCGCTCCCCGCGGGCTACCTCGACCCCGAGAACGCAGAGCGGCGCTACCCGGTCGTCTTCATGCTCCACGGCTACGGCATGGATCCGAAGAGCTTCTCGCCGGCCGCGCTGGTGGCCGACGCCAACGTAGCGAACCCGAACGTCGCGCTTCGGCCGGCCATCTACGTCTTTCCCTACGGCCGGTGTTGCTATGTCAACGCTCAGGGCCAGAAGGACTGCCGCGAGACGAACGACGAAGGCGTCGAGCTCGACCGGGTGCCCGGCTGGGCGCGCGAGTGCAACTCGGGCACGTTCTGGATCAACCGGCGCGGGTACACGCCGACGGATGTCACGAAGTACGGCGACGCGTTCTTCGAGCTGATGGACCACATCGACGCCACGTACCGCACGCTGCCCACCGCCGACGTCGACGCCCGCTAACGGTTTCGCGCCGGCCGGGCTACGGTTCGCCTCCGTCAGGGGGCAATCGCCAGGTGACGCCGAAGGGCCCGGTTCTCAAGGTCGAACTCCAGAAGGCCGACGTGGCGGGGCGTGTCGCCGCCGACGTCGTGCTCCAGCGCGCCGAGCTCGCGGCGGTGCTGGGCGCCCGGTTTCCCGCCGTCCTCAAGGCCGGGAGCGCCCGACGGGCCGCCGATCGCGCCGTGCTCTTCCAGCAGGGCGACGCGGGCGATGCGCTCCTCTTTCTGCTCAGCGGCGACGTTCGGCTGGTGGCGCGGAAAGACACCGACACCGTCGAGCTCGGGCTCGCGCACCGGGGCGATGTCGTCGGCGAGTGGGAGGTGCTCGATGGGCACGGGCCCCGGCAGGTGACGGCGATCGCGACCGGCGTCGTCGAGTTCGTCGAGCTCTCTCGCGCCTCGCTGCTCGAGGCCACCGGCGCGCTGCCGAAGGCGCTCGAGGCCTTCCTCGCGTCGCGCCGCGCCGAGCGCCGCAAGGCCCTCGACGACATGACCGACTTCCTCAACCGCTGGTGAACCCCGGGAGGCTCCTATGGCTGGCGCAGGCCTGAAGGACTGGCACGACGACGACGACGACAAGCCGAAGGGCGTGCCGGGCAAGAAGCTCAAGGACTGGGACTGCCCGGCCTGCAACGCGAACAACCCCACCGAGGAGTTCGTGCCCGAGAAGAAGGCGGCCGAGGTGCGCTGCAACTACTGCGGCGTCGAATACAAGGTGACCCTCACCGACGAAGGCCGCTTCAAGTTCAAGGAGCTGTGAGGTGTCGGTCTTCTACGGCGAGCTCGCACGGTGGTGGCCGCTCCTCTCTCCCGTCGACGAGTACAAGGCAGAGGCCGGCTTCTTCGCCCGGGTGCTGGGGGCGCGGATCCCCGAGAAGGCGCGCGTGCTCGAGCTCGGCAGCGGCGGAGGCCACAACGCCTTCCACCTGAAGCAGCACTTCGTGATGACGCTGACCGACCTGAGTCCGCAGATGATCGAGGTGTCACAGCGTCTCAACCCAGACTGTGAGCACGCGGTGGGCGACATGCGCACGCTGTCGCTCGGGCGAACGTTCGACGCCGTGTTCGTGCACGACGCCCTGTCGTACCTCACCACCGAGGTCGAGGTGAGCGAGGCGCTCGACACGGTGTCGCGTCACCTCGGGCGGGGCGGGGTGGCCCTGCTGATCCCCGACGAGACGACCGAGACCTTCGAGCCTGGCACCGAGTGCGGAGGCGCCGACGCTCCCGATGGCAGCGGCGCGCGGTACCTCGAGTGGGTGCACCCCGTGCCTCCCGGCCAGACGCACGGCGTGACCGACTACGCCTTCGTGGTGCGTGAGGCCGATGGCACCACGCGCTCCTTCCACGAGTCCCACCCCTTCGGGCTCTTCCCGCACGCGACGTGGGCGCGGTGCTTCGATGAAGCCGGGTTCGACCTCGAGCTCGTCGAGGAAGAGACTGACGAAGACCGCCGTGCCCGAACGCTCTACGTCGGGACGAAGCGCTAGCCCGTCGATCAGGTGGTGGGCCCAGGCGCGCGCGACGAGCTGCGATCGGACCCAGGCGCGATGCACCTCGGCTGTCTCCTCCGCGCGGCGCTGGCGCGGGGGCACGGCCGGAGAGCCAGTGGTCAGGCGCGGCGAAATCCCGGGCTCGTGTCGCTGGTCACCGAGGGCGGGAGCGCCTCAGGCCGGTCGCTCGCTGAACAGCGCAGTCCCGACCGCACGTGGTTCGCGCCTCCTCCTGCGCTCGCCACCTCGATGTCGCCCGTCGTGCCGATGTTGAGCGAGAGAGGGCGCTTGCGCCTCAGGCCGGTCGCTCGCCGAACAGCGCAGTTCCCACCCGCACGTGCGTCGCGCCTTCTTCGATCGCTACCTCGAAGTCGCCCGTCGTTCCCATGCTGAGCGAGGGAAGGCCGAGCGCTTTGCCGAGCGCCGCGAGCCGCTGGAACGCCGGGCGCGACGCTTCGGGATCTTCGGAGAAAGGAGGCATCGTCATCAGCCCTACGACCTGGAGGCCCGGCAGTGCACGCACCTGCTCGACGAAGGGGGGCACCGCGTCAGGCGGAAGGCCGGCCTTCGACGCCTCGCCCTCGACGTTCACCTCGATGAAGCACTCGAGGACCGCGCCGGTGCGGCGGCGGGAAAGTTCCTGCGCGACCTCGAGCCGCTCCAGCGCGTGAAAGACGTGCGCCGCCTTCGCCACGTACTTCGCGTTCTTCGTCTGCACCGGGCCGATGGCGTGCCACCGCAGGCCCACGCAGTCCGACAGTGCCTCGTGCTTGTCGCGGAGCTCCTGGGCGTAGTTCTCACCGAAGTGCCGCAGCCCTGCGTCGTACGCCGCGCGAACCAGCTCGGGCGGGTGCCGCTTGGTGACGGCCACCAGCTGCACCTGTGTCCGCGGACGCTTCGCCCGCGCGCAGGCCTCCAAGATGCGTCGCTCCACCGCGTCGAGGTTGGTGGCGAGCGTGACGGCGTCGATCACCGTCGGCTCCAGGGCATCGGGACGCCGGCCTGCTCCAGCAGCTGCACGGCCTCGGAGAGCGGCAGACCGATGACGCTGGTGGCCGAGCCGCGGATCTCCTGAATGAACGCGCCAGCGCGGGCCTGCGAGCCGTAGCCTCCCGCCTTGTCGGCGCCTTCTCCCGTCGAGACGTACCAGGCGATCTCGGCTTCGGAGAGCGGCCTGAAGACGACGTCGCTCGTCACCACCACCGAGCGCACCTCGGCGCCAGCCACGGCCACGCCCGTCATCACCTGGTGGGTCCGTCCACTGAGCCGGCGCAGCATCGCCGCACCCACGGCCGCGTCTCGTCCCGGCTTGCCGAGGATCTCGTCGTCCACCACTACCGAGGTGTCGGCGGCGATCACCACCGCGCCTGGACGCCGCGCCTGGACCGCGCCCGCCTTCTCTCGCGCGAGGCGCTCGACGTAGGCCGCGGGGCGCTCATCGCGACGTACCGACTCGTCCAGGTCGGCCGCCTCGACGTCGAAGACAAATCCAAGCTGGCCGAGCAGCTCCCGGCGCCGCGGAGACCCCGACGCGAGGACGAACGCCGTCATCGACACCGCCTCGACTTCAGCTCTCGCCGCCGATGACCTTGTCGATGGCCTTGTCATTCGTGGTGACGGTGGCCTTGCCCTTGAGCGCCTTCAGGAAGGCCTCGCGCACCTCGAACTGCTTGCCCTTGACGGCCTCGACCTGGAGCTGCTCCTTCTTGGCCGTGAAGTCGGCGTCGCTGGGCAGCTTGCGCTCGTCGAGCACCACCACCGCGAAGCCCGACGTCGTCGCCGCTGGCCCATCGTCGATGGTGACCACCTGGTCGACCGCGCCCTTGTCCTTCATATCCATCAGCAGCTTGAACACGGCCGCGCCGCCACCGAGCGTGGGCACCGCGTCAGCGCTGGCGTTGAACTCACCCGTCTCTTTCACCTCGGGCTTCGTCTCGGCCTTGAAGTTGAACAGGTTCGACTTGTCGTCCTTCGCGTCGGCGGGGAAGAGCTCTTCGAGCGTCTTGCCCTTCTTCACCTCGGCGAGCGCCTTCTCGGCGTCGGCCTTCGCGAGCGCGCGCGCCTGCTCCTTCGTGTAGAGCGCCGCGGCGATCTCGCCCTTCACCGCGTCGAGCGGCTTGGTCTCGGGCGCCTTGCGATCCTCAACGAGGCCGATGTGGAAGCCGATGGGCGACTCGGTCACCTCAGTCACCTCGCCGGCCTTGAGCGCGAACAGCTTGGTGGCGAAGTCGCTCGGGAGCTGGCTGCGCTCGACGAAACCGAGGTCGCCGCCCTTGTCCTTCGTCTCGGTGTCCTCGCTGAAGTTCTTCGCGAGATCGGCGAAGGGCTTCTTCTCGTCGACGATCTGCTTGCGCACGTTCTCGAGGCGCTTCTTCGCGTCGTCCTTCGTGGCGGCGTCGGCGTCGCGCGCCACCCGCAGGAGGATCTGCCGCGCCTTCACGCGCTCGTCGATGAAGTACTTGAACTTGTTCGCCTCGTAGTCGGCGGCGATGAGGGCCGTGTTGGCGTCAGCCCACTTCTGCAGGTCGGCCGGCTTCGGGGTGGCGACCTTGTCGGCGTACATCGAGGGCGTCAGGCGCACGAAGGTGGCCTTCGCCGAGTTGCCGTCCTTCTGGTAGCGGGCCTTCACCTCGTCTTCGCTCACGGCGACGGACGCCTCGACGAGCTGGAGCAGCTTCTGCGCCGACAGCTGCCGACGGAGCTTCTCTTCGAACTGCACCGTCGTCATCTGCTCGTACTGCATGATGATGTCGGCGTAGCGCTCCTGGTCGAACTTGCCGTCGCGCTGGAACGAGGTGTCCTTGAGGATCACCTTCACCACCTCGTCGTCCGAGGCGCGAATGCCCTGGGCCTCGGCCGCCTGCGAGAGCAGCTCGGTGTTCACCAGGCGGTCGACGACCTGCTTGTGAATGCCGAACTGCTTGAGGAACTCGGCCGGCACGCCCTGCGCACGGAACTGCTGCGCCTGCGCCTGGTACTGCCCCACGAAGTCCTTGAGCGGAATCGTCTGCCCGTTGACGGTGGCCACCGGCTCGCCCTTGGGGTCCTCGAGCTTGCCGAAGCGGTCGCAGCCCGACGAGCCAGGGCCCCACTGGAGGCCGAACAGCACCGCCAGCGCGATGATGAGCACGTAGTAGCCGGTGCGGCGCCAATCGGAGAGGCCAGCCGCGGGCTGCGAGGACGTCGAAGGAGTCGAATTACTCATGGACTTTCGGGGGGTTGGCGAAAACGAAGGCTTGACCTGTAGGATCGGTGCCCACAACATGCAAGGGCTTTCCCTCGCGGGCCGGAAAGCCCCGTCACCGCTCGCCCGTTCGGTGCTCATCGCCTCGTGCTTTCGTTCCTCTCCCGTCATCGCGAGCCGGTCCTCGTCGGAGCGCTGATCATCGTGCCGTTGATCAGCTTCTTGTCGCGCGGTGGCCGCGGGCGGGAGCCCAACTTCATCGATCGCGCCGTCCTCTCGGTGAGCGCGCCGCTGCAGTCGGGCCTCACGTGGGTGGTGAGCCGCGTGGGCGACGGGGTGTCTGGCTACGTGGCGCTGCGCGGCGCGCACGACGAGGCGGGCCAGTGCCGCGTGCAGCTCGCCGAGGCGCGGGCCGAGCTCAACACCCTCACCGAGGCGCGCGCCGAGAGCCAGCGGCTCAAAGAGGCGCTCGGGTACGTCGAGCAGTCGAGCAGCGTGGCCGTGCCTGCGCGGGTCATCGGGCTCAACGCCACGCCCCAGTTCCAGTCGTTCCGCATCGACCGTGGCGAAGACGACGGCGTGCGGGTCGGCATGCCGGTGGTGACGGCGGTGGGCGTGGTGGGGCAGGTGGTGCGCTCGGTGGGCGGGTCGGCCGACGTGCTGCTCATGACCGATCCCCAGTCGCGAATCGGCGCGCTCGTGCAGCGCACGCGGGTGCGTGGAACGGTGGTGGGCTCTGGTGATGGGCAGCGCATGCAGCTCGACTTCGTGCGCCGCGAAGACGACATTCGAGAGGGCGACGTCGTCGTGACGGCCGGCACCGACGGGCTGTTTCCCCGCGGGCTGGTGCTCGGCTCGGTCCAGCGCGTCACGCGGCCGACGGTGGGCCTGTTCCTCCTCGGCGCCCTCGAGCCGGCGGTCGACTTCGGCACCGTCGAAGAGGTGCTGGTGCTGCCGATGACGGGCCTGTCGGCGATGCGGACGCCAGAGGGGGCGCGATGAAGGGCGCGCTCTTGACGCTGCTGGCGCTGGTGCTGCTCTCGCTCGAGTCGGTGATCGTGCGCAGCATCGGCTTCGAGGTGACGCGCGTCGACGTCACCCTCGCGCTGGTCGTCTTCATCGCGGTGCGCGGCGCCACCATCGAGGGCTCGCTCACCGCCTTCGCCATCGGGTACCTGCTCGACGTCTTCACCGGCCGGCCGTCTGGGCTCTTCCCGGCGCTGGCGGTGCTCGTCTTCCTGCTCGCGCGCGGCGCGGCACAGATCCTCGACGGGAAGTCGCGCCTGGGCTTCGTGTTGTTCTCGGCAGGAGCGAGCGCGGGCCATTCCCTGCTCGCGTTCCTGCTGACGTGGCTGACCTCGAAGAGCGCAGAGGGCCGGGTGTTGTCGCTGGCGGGCATGCCCGGCCAGGTGCTGCTGACCGCCGCGGTGGCGTGGCTCCTCTTCCCGCTGCTGGTGCGGATCGAGCCGGGCGAGCGCTCCGAGAGCGGAGGGCGGCTGGCGTGATCAAGCTCGGCCAGAAGTCCGACGCGAAGGAGCTGAGGCCCCGCATCGTCGGGCTCGGGGCGTTCTTCGTCGCTGGGCTCCTGGTGCTGGCCGTCAACCTCTACCGGTTGATGGTGGTGCGCTACGAGGAGTTCCTCGCGCTCTCCGTCGACAACCAGTTCAAGGACGTGCGGCTGCGCGCGCCCCGCGGCCTCATTCGCGATCGCCGCGGCGAGGTGCTCGTCGACGCGCGGCCGAGCCTCGACGTCTTCATCACGCCGGCGTTCTGTCAGAAGTGCACCGCCGAGGTGTTGCCACGGCTGGCCGAGGTGCTCGGGTGGGACGAGGCCGAGCGCGCCCGCGTCGAGGGCCTGATCAACAGCGCTCACGGCCCCCAGCGCTACCAGCCCCTCATCGCCGCCGTCGACGTCAGCCGCGACGCGTTCGATCAGCTGCTGGCCCGGCAGTTCCTGTTGCCCGGGGTCGATCTCGAGCCGGTGCCCCACCGCAGCTACCGCGCCGGGCCGACGCTCGCGCACCTGGTCGGGTACATGAACGAGATCACCCAGGAAGAGCTGTCGCGCCTCAACGGCTCCGCGGAGCGCCCACCATACGCCCTGGGCGACTACATCGGCCGGCGCGGCGTGGAGCGCAGCTTCGAGCACGAGGTGCGCGGCATCGACGGCTGGGACAAACATGTCGTCAACGCCCGCGGTGAGGTGATGCGCGACGGGCGCGGCAACGTGCTCAAGGGCGCGCAGCCCCAGCTGCCGCAGCCCGGCAACAACGTGGTGCTGTCGATTGACGCGCGGCTCCAGGCCGAGGCCGAGCGCGCCTTCCCCGGCACCGCGGGCGCGGTGGTCGCCATCGAGACGAAGACGGGCTTCATCCGCGCGATGGTGAGCCGGCCTGCGTTCGACCCCAACGAGATGACGGGCCGGGTGTCGCCGAAGCGGCTCGCGCAGCTCAACCAGGACGCCCTGCAGCCGATGATCTTCCGCGCCGGCGCCGAGCACTACCACCCGGGCTCCACCTTCAAGGTGGTGACGCTCTTGGCGGCGCTGCAGCAGGGCGTGGTGACGCCGACCTCGCAGGTGAGCTGCGGCGGCGGCTACACGCTCGGCTCGCGGCGCTGGCGTTGCCACAACGAGCGCGGCCACGGCCTCGTCGACGCGAAGCGGGCGCTCCAGGTGAGCTGTGACACGTATTTCTACCGGGCCGCCGATCTCATGGGCATCGAGCCCATCGCGCAGATGGGCAAGGCGTTCGGGCTGGGCTCGGCGACGAACCTGGGCGTCGCGGCCGAAGTGCCCGGCGTGATGCCCGACAGCGCGTACCACAACAAGTCCACCCCGGGCGGGTACACCAAGGGCATGGCGCTCAACACGGCCATCGGCCAGGGCGACACCAACGTCACGCCGCTGCAGCTCGCGGTGCTCTATTCCGCCATTGGCAACAAGGGGAAGGTGCTGCAGCCGCAGCTGGTGATGCGGCTCGAGGCTCCCGACGGGAAGGTGACGAAGGCCTTCGAGCCGAAGGTGGTGCGTGAGATCGCCATGACCGACGAGCAGCACCAGCTCCTCATCGACGCGCTCGTGTCGGTGGTGAACGAGCCGGGCGGTACGGCGTTTCGCACGCGGAGCGCCGACTACACGGTGGCGGGCAAGACGGGCACCGCGCAGGTGGCGAAGCTCGGGCAGGTGCGCCTCAAGAAGGAGCAGATGGACTACTTCGAGCGCGACCACGCGTGGTTCGCCTCGTTCGCGCCCGCTGAGGATCCCGAGCTGACGGTGATCGTGTTGAACGAGCACGGTGGCCACGGCGGCAGTGACGCGGCTCCGACGGCGGCTGCCGTCTTCGCGAAGTACTTCGAGCTGAAGAAGGCCGACGCCTTCGCGCTGGGCGAAGACTGGGTCGCGCCGAAGCCGCCGAAGCCGGTGTTCGTCCCGAAGCCCGCCGCGCCCGCCGACGTGAGCGAGCCAGCGCTGGCCTCGGACGTGCCCGCGCCGCCCGAGTCCACCGTGCAGGCGCCTGGGCCAGCCCCGACGAAGGTGCCGCGATGATGAACCTGTCTCCCGAGCGGCGGAGCGTCACGCAGATGCCGTGGCTCCTGCTCCTCGCCACGCTGCTCACCACGGCCGTGGGCATCTACAACCTCGCCAGCGCCTCGCGCCCCCCGAGCGCGCCCATGTGGACGTCGCAGGCCGCCTACTTCGTGATCGGCTGCCTCGTCGCCGCGGCCGTGGCGTGGGTCGACCCGAAGCTGCTCGAGAAGCTCGCGGTGCCCATCTACCTCGCGAACCTCGCTGCCCTGGTGGCGCTCAAGTTCTTCGGCCACAAGGCCAAGGGCGCCGAGAGCTGGTTCGTCATCGGGCCGCTGCGCGTGCAGCCCGCCGAGTTCATGAAGATCGGCATGCTGCTCATGCTCGCGAAGTACTTCCACGACGACTACCGGCCGCAGCAGCCGACGTACGGCTTCTTGCGCCTCATTCCGCCCGCCGTCATCGCGCTCGTGCCCACGGCGCTCGTGCTGGTGCAGCCGGATCTCGGCACCGCGCTGATGATGGCCTTCACCACGATGACGGTGCTGCTCTTCGCCCGGCCCAGCCTGCCGGTGCTGCTGGTGCTGGGGGTGCTCGCGCTCGGAGCCGTGGGCGTGTTGTGGAATGACTACGTGCGGCCCCAGCCCACCGAGGAGCGCTTCACCGTCATCCGGCACAAGCTGAAGAAGCACCAGGACGCGCGGATCACCGGCTGGCTCGACCCGACGAGCGACTTGAAGGGGTCGAACTACCACGCGATGCAGTCGAAGATCGCGGTGGGGTCGGGCGGCACCGACGGCAAGGGGTGGATGCAGGGGACGCAGACGGGCTTGCGCTACCTGCCCGAGCAGCACACCGACTTCATCTTCTCGGTGTTCGCCGAGGAGCAGGGCTACCTCAAGTGCCTCGGCCTGCTGGTGTTGTACGCCGGCATTCTCCTCGGCGCGCTGTGGGTCGCGGCCGGCGCGAAGGAGCGCTTCGGGGCCTTCGTCGCCGTCGGCGTGGCGGCGATGATCTTCTGGCAGGTGTTCGAGAACATCGGGATGGTGACGGGGCTCTTGCCCATCACCGGCATCACCTTGCCGCTGATGAGCTACGGCGGAAGTTCAATGGTGTCGGTGATGATCGGCATCGGGTTGCTGGTGAACGTCGCCCTCAAGCGCCAGCGGTCAGGGCTCGGCTGAAACGACGACGGCGACCCCGGTCTGGAGTCGCCGCGTGGTTCGCGTCAAAGGTCGAGGCGGCTTCAGCCACAGATGCCGTACGAGCGGCCCTGGAGCGCCCGGCACTGGTAGCCAGCCCGGCAGTTGCTCTGGGTGCCCGGGCTGCTGCACTTCGCAAAGCAGACGCCTGTTCCCTGCTGGTCGACGCACTCGCCGGAGCCGCACTCTGCGCTCGACTGACAGGTGGCCGTGCAGAGCCCACCGGGGCGCGAGGTGAGGCAGGCGTAGCGGCCCTCACAGTCGTTGCTGTTTCCACAGGCGCCCCCGAGCGCGCCGAAGCCGGGCGTGGGGAAGGTCGTCGTGCCGCCGGTCCCCGCGTTCGGGGTCGGCAGACAGTGGCCGCCGGGGCTGCAGGTGAGGCCAGGACCGCAAAAGCTCGAGGCTCCCGGCGTGCAAGCCCGCACGCAGACACCGCTTCCGGTCGTCGTCCGTGCGCACACCACGTCGAACGACTCCCTCGCGGGACCGCAGTCTGCCGTGCTGTTGCAGCTGCGAGTGCAGATCTTCGTCTGGCTGTTGCTCCCACCCGCGCACGTCAACTCGGTGCTCGCGAACTCGCACTCTGTCTGGTTGTCACAGCTCATCCCCGCGTGGTTGACCGCCCCGGGCATACACACCTTGACCGACTGCGACGTCCCCCGCTCGTCTCCCAGGACCGTCGGGTTGCAGAAGAACCCTGCGGCGCAGTCACGGACGCTGGTGCAGAGGTCGAGGCACAGCTGAATGCCGTCACTGAAGCGGCCACTGAAGGTCCCTCTGGGGCACGGTGCGGACGCTGTCCCCGCAAGCAGGCACTGCTTCTGACCCTGAACGTTCATGGAGGGAACGCACAAGCCGCGGCCGTTTCCGCAACTGCTCCCGTCGGTGCCCGTGCAGGGACCCAGGACGGTCGCGCTCCCGGAGCTCATCGGTGATGGCGACGGCATCGGCGAACCGGCTCCACCCAACGTGATCGACGAGCCACCGTCGGGCATCGAGGGCATCGGGCCGCCACAGGCGGAAAGGACGAGGAGGGCAGACAGGGCAACGCGGGACATGGACGAACTCCGGGGTGAGAGGTGCGCCCCGGTCGTGCAGTGACTTCCCCAACGCAACACTCTGACTTGATTGAGTTTGGTGGCGGCGCAGGTGTGTGTATTCGGACGGTTCACCCGTCCTCGAGCCCCGGAGTCCAGGTCTGGCACCACCCACACCAGGCGACGGAGCACCCCCGCTCGAGCTCCAACGGCACCCTTCGTCCTCGTCGGCGTCGAGCTCGTCACGGAAGCACTCACGCGATGGACGCCGCGCCCCTCACGGAGCACAACGCGTGCATGGCCGAGACCATCCCCCTCGCGTTCACCCGTCGTGACGTCTCCGAGCAACGCCAGCGCGCAGACGAGCTCTACGCGCTGATGCAGCGCCGGCGCTCGGTGCGCGAGTTCTCCGACGAGCCCATCGACCTCGAGGTCGTTCGCCGCTGCATCGACACCGCCGCGCAGGCGCCCAGCGGCGCGAACAAACAACCGTGGACCTACGTGCTCGTCACCTCGCCGGAGCTGAAGCGGCGCATTCGTGAGGCCGCGGAGGCCGAGGAGCAGGCCTTCTATGGCGGCCGGGCCCCCGACGCGTGGCTCGCCGACCTCGCCGCGCTCGGCACCGACTGGCGCAAGCCCTTCCTCGAGACGGCCCCGGCGCTCATCGCCGTCTTCGCGCAGAGCCGCGGCGCGAACGAGGCCGACAAGCACTACTACGTGCAGGAGTCGGTCGGGCTCTCGGCCGGCTTCCTCATCGCGGCGCTCCACCACGCGGGCCTCGCCACGCTGACGCACACCCCGAGCCCGATGGGCTTCCTCGCCGATCTCCTCGAGCGCCCGAAGACCGAGCGCGCGGTGCTCCTGATGCCCGTCGGGCTCCCGGCGCCGGGGTGCCAGGTGCCCCGGCTCGAGCGAAAGCCGCGCGCCGCGTACCTCATCGAGCGCTGACGCGCAGACTGAGGTTGGGTTCGGTCGCCGCCGGAGTTCGCCAAGCCGGCATCATGGAGCGCCTCGTCCGGCGCAGATCGATCATGGTCGCCGATGCCGACAGTGAACGCGGCGTGGAAGTCGTCCCCTCGCTGAGATCGACGAACCCCGAGCCTGGGCACCTCCCACAGCTTGCGATCGCCCCACCTCGCACGTCGTGCGCGGGCTCAGAGACCGCCGTCGCCGCGGGTGGCGTACCGATGAGATGCGACGGAAACCGGCGCTCTCACGACGGGAGGTCACCTGTTCGGCGCTTAGAACGCCTCGTCCGGCATCGACATCAGCTCGAGGCTGCTCGCCTGCACGTGCTTCGGCAGCATCGCCAGGTTCGGCAGCACCTCGCTCGCGAAGAAGCGCGCCGAGGCGATCTTGCCCTCGTAGAACGCCGCATCGTCTCCCGTCGCGGCCGCGCGCTTGCCGACCGCCACGGCGGCGTGACGAACGAGCAACCACCCAATGACGAGCTCGGCCAGGCCGAAGAGCAGCCGGTTGCCCTGCAGGCCTGCGTGGTACAGCGACTCGCCCAGCTTCTCGAGCAGGTGCCCGAACGCCATCTCGACGTTCGTGAGGGCCTCGCTCAACGCGGCCCGCTCCTTCGCAAGGGCCTCGCCGCCCTCGTTCGTCTCGAGGGTGGTGCGAATGCGGCCGAGCAGCCCCTGGAGCGTCGCTCCCCCGTCCTTCGCGAGCTTGCGGAAGATGAGGTCGAGCGCCTGGATGCCGGTGGTGCCCTCGTAGAGCGTGTCGATCTTCTGATCACGCACGTACTGTTCGATGGGGTAGTCGGCGAGGTAGCCCGAGCCACCGAGCGTCTGCAGCGAGAGCGACAGAATCTCGTACGCCTTCTCGGAGCAGTAGCCCTTGATGAGCGGGAGCAGCAGATCGTTGAGCGCGTCCGCGCCGTGCGCGCGCTCGTCATGCCGGCCGCCGAGCCGCTCCACCTCGTCCTGGAGCGACGCCGTGAAGAGGATCATCGCCCGCATGCCCTCGGCGTGGCTCTTCTGCATCATCAGCATTCGCCGCACGTCCGGGTGCTTGATGATGGCGAC
>JANRKQ010000132.1:0-6131 GCA_033763395.1 Myxococcaceae bacterium | reverse complement strand
GCCAGGGCGAGGCCGACACCCACGCCTGCCGCCACCACGGCTCCGATGACGACCCAGAAGGTCCAGCGCTCGTACAGCCGCGGAGTGCGTTGGAGCTCGAGGTCCACGGCGCGGGGTACGGCGCCAATCACCACCGAGCTTCGAAGGGGCTCGAACCCGTCAGCGGTCACATGCAGGAGGTGCGTCCCGAGGGGGAGGTAGTCCTCGAACGGCACCGTGCCGCGCGGGGTCTCGTCGATGGTGAGGCTCGCGCCCGGCACCGACGCGCGCACGTGCAGCAACCCCGTCGTCGCTTTCGGGTTGAGGGTGACATCAACCACCGCGACCCCGGCTGGAGGCAGGTCGATGACGCGCTCCCACCGATGGTGGTCGGGGTGTGTGACGACCACGGTGACTTGCCCGGTGTTGCGCACGAGGCGGCCAGCGAGCGGTGTCGTACCGATGACGGTGTCGGCGACACGCACCTCGGCGCCGGGGACGCTGCAGCGAATCTCGAGCGCCGAGCTCTTCGTCCGCAATTCGGTCAACAGCGAGTCGAGGCGTGGAACCCGTGCGCGAAGTTCGGGTGCGGCCTTCTCGGCGAACGTCTCGAGGTGTTGGAGCGCCTCGGGGTAGCGCTCGAGCGCCTGCAGCGCGCGGGCCTTGTTGTAGAAAAGCGCGGGGTCGGGCTTCAGTGCGAGGGCCTCGTCGTAGTCCTTGAGCGCGTCGGCCGGGCGCCCGGCGAGCATCGCCGCGTCGCCACGCGCTTTCGTTTCCTGCATGGCGCGCTCTGGGTTCGACGATTCGGTCGTCGCCTCCGGCGCACGACTGGGCTCGGGGGCGTCTGAGCGAACGGAGCGCGTCGAGGTGGCCCGACGTTTCGGAGCTCCAACGGCAGCCATCGTCGCGCCAACGACGACGAGCACCACGACACGTTGGCCTGAACGCCATCGAAGATGAGGATTGGAAGGGTTCATGGGCCCTCACAGGGTGAGCGGATTGTCTTGAGGGGCTGCTGGCGCAGGAACGGCGGGGCGCGCGGGGCGGGTCTTCGGTGGCGGTGTACTGGGAGGATCGTGCTGCTCGGAACGTTCGGCCCTCTTTGGCGCGGGCTCAGGACGGGGGACCGTCTCCGGTGCCGGCGCGCTGTCCAAGGCGACGGCCGCCTCGACGTCGGGCGCCTTCTGCAACGGGAGTGGATTCTCAGACGGCGCCAGCGCCGGCGAACTCGGGGCGGGCTCGGGCGCAGGTGCGTTCGTGATGCCGGCACGCCGGGCCTCCGAAGGGGGCGTGGTCGGTTCCAGCCCACTCCGTCGCACCACGAGGAGCCCCGAGAGGACGAGAACCAGCGCGGCGCTGAGCGTGAGGGCCAGGGGCCACCAGGCGCGGTCCTCCGCTCGAAGCTCGGCGAGTTGAGGCAAAGGCAGAGTGGCGGGCACTGCCAGCCGGGGACTCGTTCGCGTGGCGGGTTCGGCGACCCCAGGGCCAGGTGATACGGCCGGCACGGAGGCGCTGCTGCGTTCCACGACCGGGAAGAGTCCTGCGAGCCAGTCATCGACTCGGGCTGCCGGAGCCTGCAGCGCTTCGAGCGCCCGCCGAAAGTCCTGCGCCGACGCGAAGCGGGTGTCGCGATTCCGGTCGAGCGCCCGCGCGAGAACCTGGTCGAACGCTGCCGGGAGTTCGGGCCGGACCGACCGAACCGATGGAATCGGGTCGGTCGTAATCGCGTGCATCGTGGCCAGCTCGGTCGGACGCCGGAAGAGCCGCTGGCCCGTGAGCAACTCCCACGCGACGATGCCCATGCTGAACACGTCGCTGCGAGCGTCGAGGTCTTCACCGGCGAGGTGCTCAGGGCTGGCGTACGAGAGCTTGCCCTTGAAGACCCCCGTCGACGTGTCCTCCTGCTGGCGGTTCGCGGCCCGGGCGATGCCGAAGTCGATGACCTTCACGTTGCCGGACCAGGTGAGGAACACGTTCGAAAGGCTGACGTCGCGGTGGACGATGTGCAGCGGCTGCCCGTCGATGACGAGGGTGTGCGCGTAGTGGAGCCCGTCGAGGGCGCGCGCCACGATGGCGACGACGACGTCAGAAGGCACCGCAACCCCACGCTCGACGGAACGCTTGAGCGCCCCGTGGAGCGAGACGCCGTCGAGGTACTCCATCGCCAGAAAGTACTCTCCGTCGACCGAGCCAAAGTCGATGACCTGGGCGACGTTCTGGTGCGTGAGCCGTGCCGCGAGGCGGGCTTCGTCGAGGAACATGGCGACGAAGGAGGGTTCGCCGAGGAGATGGCGGCGAAGGCGCTTGAGCGCGACCGGCTGCACGACGCCCGCGTCTCCCTCGCGCTCGGCGAAGAAGATGTCGGCCATGCCCCCTTGCGCGAGCTTGCGCTTGAGGACGTACCGGCCCAGACGCGGAAGCGGCCCTTCGGTCGACACGTCACAAGGGTAGCCCAGGTGAGGTGGCGTCGGGGTGAACGGGACTTCACTGGCGTCATCGGTCTCCACGGCGTCACTCGGTGGGCTTCGAGGTCATCCAGCTGACGGTGACCGAGGTGTGTGGCCCGGAGTCGTCGTCGGTCGGGGTCTGGTGTTGCAGCTGTACGCCGCCTTCGAGCGACCCGCGGAAGGAGAGGCTGATCAACGTCAGCTCGGCCATGTGCTGCTCGGCGCGCTCGACCTTGAAGGACCGGCCCGTGAGGTCCTTCTCATACTGCTCGGCAAGCGCCTCGACCGACTGGTTGGTGGTGAAGACCACCATCGACTGCCCCTGGGCCTGGGTGCTCATGACGATGACGGCGTCAGCAGGCGCCTTGACGGGCAGGTCTGTGGGAGCCTTGACGCCAGCGCCCATCGAGAGCGTCCCGTCTTTGGTCTTGTAGGTGACGGTGGTGTCGTCGTTCGACACGCGCACGCCGGTCACCTTCTCGGTGCCAGCCGAGACGAGGGCGTCGGTGCACGACCCGCAGGCTGAGAAGGAGACGACACCAAGGAGGGGAGTGAGCAGCGTTCGCATCGAAAATCTCCGGAGGACGACGAGGACGCTTGCCAGACACGGCGAGCTGGCCCCATGGGACAACATGACGACTCGGCCGTTGAACGCAAGCCGGCGCGCGGGGTTACGCCCCCGAAGTCCCACGGCCGGCCCACCGTGTGTCTGCTCGGCGACGTCTTCACCCGAGGAGCCCATGAGACCTGTGACGAGTGCCATGTTGTTGTTCATTGTTGCGTGTGCGGATGCGCTTCCCGAGCCCGGCCGTTCTGCCGAACGAGAGGTGGGAGCGATGAGAGACGAGGCGCTGGAACTCACCGGAGTCGGCCGGCTCACGATTCCGGCTGGTGCGTTCACCTCGTCTCAGCGCGTCGAGCTCGCGACGACAGACCCTCTGCCGGAGCGCGACTTTCGAGCCCTGACGGCGGTCTTTGGTGATGTCCGTCGTGGGTCGTACGAGGTGCGCATTCGCGCGCCTGTCCGCCCCATCGGCGCATTGCGCCTCGAACTCGAAGCGCCGCAGGAGCTTGGACGCCCGGAGGAACTCGTTCTGTTTGCCTCCGGCCGCGAGGAAGGCGACCTCGACCAGTCGAACCGCTTGAGCCCGCGATCCGCAATGCTGACTGGCGGTCGATTGACGGTCGAGGTGGAGCCGTTGAGCTTCGTTGACCTTGACGAGGGGGGGCTCGAAGCCTCCTTCATTCTCTCGCTTCCCCTGAACCCTCGAGACACTCCCCCAAGCCTCGGTCAGTCGAGAACTTCGAGCCCGCTCACAGGGTCTCGTCGAGACGAGCTGGAGAGCTGCCCACCTGGAGTCGGCCGATTCCGCTCACCCATCGAAGGCTCCGATCCTCGGAAGCCCTGCTCAGGAGGCAATTCTGGTAACGGGTGCCGCACCCAGGCGTTTCGGGAAACGCGAATTCTGGTCGTCAACCCGACAACTGGAATGCCAGTTATCGACCCGGCGACCGGACAACAGAAGGTGCTTGAAAGGCACCCTGGGCTCGATCTTCGGGCGCCGGACGGAACACCTCTCGTCGCGGTCAAGGCAGGTGTCGTCGTCGAAGCACTCGACTCGAATGGTGAGAAGGGGAAGGGCGACAATGGTGGGACTGGTGGAACGGTGGTCATCGAGCTCGAGGGCGGTGCAAGAGTTCAGTACATGCACATGAAAAAAGGAGCCATCGTTGTCGAGAAAGGGACCCGGGTCGAGGCGGGCCAGGTGATCGGGCTGTCCAACAACTCGGGGTTCTCAAAGGACCCTCATCTGCATTTCGAGCTGAGGCCGTTTGGTGAGGGCAAGCGAATCTCGCCTGATCGGTGCATCGGTACACCAAGCCCGTGGGCCGGCACGATGCGGTCAGAGAGCCACTACCGTCGCGACTGGGTGGAAGGCACCACGGCGCACTGGGAACAGTTCGACCGGGTCATTTCGGCGACCGTCGAGAGCGAAGAGAGTACAGTCGCAGAAGACGAGGGTGACTCAGGAGGATGGGTGTTTCAGGGCCGCGCGCAACTCACGACCTTCCGCACGATTCAAGGCTCCCGCACCGAGGACGGCATCGTCAGAGAGACGGTATGTGAGGTGCCCGCGACCAGTGCCGACGCCAACGGCTCAATGGCGGTGGTCGAGGTCCCAAGCGTGCCGCGCTACTACACCCTCGGTTTTGGCGCGGCCTTCGTCGGGACAATCAGCTGTACCAGTAGCGACGGCGTTGGTGGCGGCGTTCAGATGGGGTTCCCCGTGAACTGGATGGTGCCCGGCTCCCCCCTCGGCCACGGCTGCACCGGGCTCAGCGAGTTCGGGAGCACCACTCCCCCGCCCATGTGGCCGCAGGGGGTGCCCGTTCCCCGTGCTGTCGGCTTCCCCCTCTCCACCTCGCTTCCGATGACGAACCGCATCGAGGGACAGGTGACGTGTTTCGCTGGAACAAAAGCCGAGGAGACCAGCCGATGGACCTTCACCCGGCCGGTGCCCTGAGCCCACCCCGACGTCCCCCGCCCTGACGATTCGCGCGCACACCAGGGTGAGCGATGCGTTCACCTCGCCGAACCCTCTCTCGGAACGCCCACCACCCGGGCCACTTCACCGCCTGTCCCACGAGCCGAGGGTGCCGTGTCTGGTGGGCATCCACGCCGTACCAGCCCGAGGAACGCCATGATCAACCACACGATGATGCCCCCGAAGAACCTCAACAACCTGCTTCAGGGAGGTGCGCTCAAGCGGCGCATCGACAACGCAAGGGCTGACGGCCGCGTGAGCAGCGGTGAGATGAGCCGGCTGCTCACGCACGCGAAGGCAGGAGGGGTCACCAGCTCGGAGCTCGCGCACCTGCGGGACCTGGCGAAGGCCGCCCGTCACGACAGCCGCTTTGATGCCGGTGCCAAGGCCCAGCTGAACCAGTTCCTGGGCCACAGCGCCGATGCCTCACATGCGTCGGGGCGGCTTCCGCCGGCGGCACAGCTGCCCCAGCAGCTCGGCTTCCTCGACTCCTCGCGCATGCTGGCCCTCGACCAGCACTTCAAGCGCGACGACGGGATGATTGGTCGCAGCGAAATGGGCGCGATCATTCGCAACGTGTTCAGCGACGGCAATCTCTCTGCCGCCGAGCGCAGCTACCTGTCGTCGAAGCTCACGGACCCGAACGTGTCCGACGCGGCGAGGGGAGACATCGAGCGGGTCCTCGGTCTGCGGCCGGGCGAGCGGTTGGTGGGCGACACAGCCGTCAAGCTGCCGGCCCTCCCGGAGCGCACGAAGGGGTGGATCAGCAACGACTTCATGCGCATCGAGATGGGGAAGAGCACGGGAGTCGCGCCGGAGCGGCCGCGCCTCACGCATGGCCAGGAGCAGTTCGATTACAACCGTGCGGCGCCGCCCACCGGCGGGCTCGGTCGGTTCTGCGACATGCTCGCGAATGCCCTCGAGTTTGCCCAGCGCCTTCCTCGGGTCGTCCGCTGACCCGGCACGTCACTCGCCGAGGTAGGCCTTCCGAATCGCCTCGCTGGCGAGCAGCTCGGCCCCGGTGCCCTGCAGCACGAGGGTGCCGGTCTCGAGCACGTAGGCCCAGTGCGCGAGCCCCAGGGCCAGATGCGCGTTCTGTTCGACGAGCAGAATCGACATGCCCTGGGCGTTCACGTCCTTGAGGATGCGGAAGATGGTC
>JANRKQ010000131.1:0-2858 GCA_033763395.1 Myxococcaceae bacterium | reverse complement strand
CAGGCGCACCGAAGCGCCCGAGGCCATCCGGTCTGACGAGCGTGGTCCTGAGCGTGGGCGGGTAACCCTCGTCACGGGTCCCAGCAGATGGCGGGGCGTTCGGCGACGACAACGAACCGCACCTGCATTCGCTACTGGTTGAGCTGATCCTGGAGCGCCTTGAGCTCCGCCTGGTGACGTCTGGCCATCTTGAGCGCCCGCACGTACGCGGGCCCGATGAGCACCGCGGCAGCGACGACTCCGCCGACCAGGCCCTTCCAACTGAACGCTCCCAACCAGAAACCAAGGCCGATGATGAGCCCGCCGGTCATCACGAAGGGGAAACGGCTGACGAGCCGCCCGGTGCCGTTGGCGATGTTGACGAGGCCAATAGCGCTCTTGATGAGCCCCATGACAGTCACCCGCGAGTTCGCCTGCGTCTTCCAAGCTCCTATCGTCCGTCGGCGCGGCGGGTCAAGAGGGGCGGAGCGGTTGTCCGATCGAAGGCCTTCCAGAATGGGGAATGGGCTTCACCGACAACCGGGCGGCATCGTTATCGGCCAGAAGAGACAGAGGCGCGTGTCGGGAGCCGTGTCGGTTCATCGCGACTGGCTGCCGCCGTCGTGACGAGGTCGCAGAGCCGTTCGCCCGTGGATGACCGCCGAATCGTCAGGAGCGCGGCGGGAGCTTTGACGCCGTCCGGCCCCTCGAGAGATCCCCCATCAACCCGTCGATGGCCTCGAGCACCGCCACCACCCGCGGCACCCGCCGCAGCGCCTGGTGCGTGACGACGTACAGCGGCGCTGGCGGAACCGGGGGGAACGGCGCCGGCACGGCCACGAGGCCGCGGAGCCGGGCCTGGACGGTCGTCGTCACCATGGCCCCGAGCCCGGCCTCAGCGGCGGCGCACATGGTGAGGAAGTCGTTCGTCACCATCGCCCGGGGACATGGCAGCCTCGCCAGCGCGCTGGCCAGGGTCGGCAGCTCGTCGCTCCAGTCGAGGAGCGGCACCTGGTCGAGCCGCGGCTTCGCCGGCAACCGTCGCACGAGCGCCGGGCTGGCGAAGAGACCCACCTCGAAGTCGAACAACTTCTTCACCACGAGGGGACCCGCCGACGGGGCCTGGTTGCGCAGCGCAATGTCGGCCTCGTGGGCGCTCACGTCGCGCAGCCGCGTGTCCGCGAGGAGCTCGACGACGAGCCGCGGGTACTTCGCCTGGAGCCGCCTCAACAGCAGGGGCCCGAAGTCGACGGCCACGCCCGGAGCGCAGGTGAGCCGCACCCGGCCCTCGGGCGCGGCCTCGAGCCCGGCGAGCGCGGCGCCCGCGTCTTTCATCGAAGCCCCCATCGCCTCGGCCCAGGGCCGCAGCTGGTTCGCCGCGTGCGTCGGGGAGAGACCGCCGCGGGAACGGTCGAACAACACGTGGCCCAGCTGCCGCTCCAGCGCGGCGATGCGTCGCGACATCGTCGCCTGGCCGACGCCCAGCGCCTTCGCCGCGTCCGTGAAGCTCCCGTGCTCGAGCGCGCCCAGGAAGAGGCGAACGTCGTCCCACGAGACATTCGAAAGTGGATGGGTAGTCTCCATTCTTGGCGCCTTTCGCTCGTTTTCGAATGTGTACAACGAGGGCATGAAAACGACCAACCGCTTCTCCCTCGCCGTCTCCGCCGCGCTGGCGCTCAGCGCCTGCACCTTCACCACCCACCCCACCCGCGCCGAGCGGCCGACCGCGACGAAGGCGCCTGCGTCGTGGGCCGAGGCGCTCCAGGGTCCTGTCACTCTCGAGTGGGAGCCGGTCGTCTCGGCCCGCTGGAAGGTCGAGCGCGCCGGCCTCGTCAACCTCGAGCGCCCCGAAGCAAAGGACCTGCCCCGCGATGAGGTCGACATCGTGCTGCCGATTCACGTGCTGCGGCACCCCACGCGCGGGACGTTCATCATCGACACTGGTGTCTCCCAGTCACTCACCGACGGCCAGGGCGGTGGCGTCACCTGGCCGGTGTCGACGTTCACCGCGTCGATGAAGCCCGAGACGTCGCTCAAGGCCGTGCTCGCCCGCCAGCCAACACCGCTCTCAGGCGTGCTCTTCACCCACCTGCACCTCGACCACGTGCTGGGCCTGCCCGACGTCCCCGCCGGCACCCCGCTGTACACGGGCCCGGGTGAGACGACGCCCACCTCGTTCCAGAACCTCTTCCTGCGGGCGACGTACTCGAATCTCTTCGCCGGCCAGTCGCCGACGACCGAGCTGGACATCTCGGCGGGCGTTCGCGTCGGAGAGGTCGAGCGCGCCATCGACTTCTTCGGCGACGGCTCGTTGTGGGTCATCGCCGCGCCGGGCCACACGCCGGGGAGCCTCGCCTTCCTCGCCCGCACCGCCCAGGGCCCGGTGCTCTTCGCCGGTGACACCTGCCACACCCGCTGGGGCTGGGAGCACCAGGTCGAGCCCGGCACCTTCACCGGCGATCACGCCCAGAACCGCGCCTCACTCGCGCAGCTCGCGTCGCTCACGAAGGCGCTCCCCGGCCTGACGGTGCTGACTGGCCACGAGATCGAGCCCGCCCCGGCCGTCGCGCAGCGGTAACGGCGCGCCTGCGCGCTGGCGTCGTCGACGGACCGTCGCGGCGCTTCGACTCGAGCGGGCCCCGGGCTGCTCGCCCGGCCACGGCGCACCGACAGGAACGACGAAGGGCCCCGCGAACCAGGTGCGGAGCCCTCCGGAACGGCCTCGAGCTGTGAAGCGCCTCAGGCCTGGCCGAGCGTCTTGGCGACTTCGGCGGCGAGGTCGTCCTTCTTCTTCTCGATGCCCTCGCCCACCTCGTACCGCACCACGCGACCGACGGTGAGGGTCGCGCCCACGGCCTTGCCGGCCTCGGCCACGAGAT
>JANRKQ010000130.1:0-44357 GCA_033763395.1 Myxococcaceae bacterium | reverse complement strand
GAACGTGGTGCCCGCGCCGGTGTGCCTCGGAGACTGTCCGCTCGACCCCGAGATGAAGTGGGTGATGCCGACGATGGTGGTCGAGGTCCGGTACAAGGCGTGGCCCGAGGGGCTCTCGTTGCGCGAGCCGGTCTTCCTGCGCTTCCGCCCCGACAAGCGCCCCGACGAGTGCCCCACGCCGGTCGAGAAGCGCTTGCCGGGCAGCGCGCCGGCGGTCGAGCCGGCCAGCGTCGCGGTCTCGAACCCCCAGAAGGTCTACTTCCCGAAGGACGGCATCACGAAGGGCGAGGTCGTCGCCTGGTACCGGGACGTCGCGCCCTTCATGCTGCCGTACCTGAAGGACCGGCCGCTGCTGGTGACGCGCTACCCCGATGGCATCTCGGGCAAGTCCTTCTTCCAGAAGGCGAAGCCGGCGCGCGCGCCCGACTTCGTGCGCACGGTGCGAACCTTCAGCGAAGAGGTGAACCGCGAGGTCGATCAGATCGTCTGTGACGACGTCGCCACGCTCGAGTGGTGCGCGAACCTGGGCGCGCTGCCCTTCCATATCCCCACGACGCGGGCCTCGGCGCCGGGGCGGCCCGACTGGTGCGTGGTCGACTTCGATCCGAAAGACGCGCCGTTCTCGGCGGTGATCACCCTGGCGAACTCGCTGCGCGCGTTGACCGAGCGCGGCGGGCTGCCCTCGTACGTGAAGACGAGCGGGTCGAGCGGGCTCCACGTGCTGGTGCCCCTCGGAGGCCAGCTCGAGCACGAGGGCGCTCGCCAGCTCGCCGAGGTGCTCGCCCAACTGCTCGTGCGGCAGCACCCCGAGCTGGCCACCCTCGAGCGCTCGATGCCGAAACGAAAAGGGCGCGTGTACCTGGACGTGATGCAGAACGGGCCGGTGAAGGTGGTGGCGGCACCCTTCTGCGTGCGCGCGAAGGACGGCGCGCCGGTGTCGATGCCCGTTCCGTGGAGTGAGGTGAAGCCAGGGCTGACGCCCACCCGGTTCACGATTCGCAACGGTCGCGCCTGGCTCGAGGCCACTGGCGACCCGATGCGGCCTGTGCTGACCGACGTGCCCGATCTCGCGTCGGCGCTTGGTCGGCTCGCGTAGTCACCGGCCCTGCGCGATTCGGCGCACCACCACGCCGGCGATCTGCATGCCGAACACGCTCGTCACGAACGCCACCGAGCCGTCGATCTGGTTTCGGTGCTCGCAGCTGTGGAACTCGTTCTCGCCCTGCGGGCACACGCACATGAAGCCGCCGTGCTGCTCGTCGTAGTGCACCGCGTGGGGGTCGCGCCGCGGCTCGATCGAGAACACCGCCGTGATGCCCGTGGGCTTCGAGGTGTCGTGCCCGTACTTGCGCTTGAGCAGCTTGCGAATGTCCTTCGCGAAGGGGTCCATGTGCGTCTCGCACAGGTCTTCGACCCGAATCGCCGTGGGGTCGAGCCTCCCGGCCGCGCCCATCGAGCTCACCACCGGGTAGCCGCGCTTCAGGCTCTCGTGGAGCAGGTTCAGCTTCGCCTTCACGTTGTCGATGGCGTCGACGACGTAGTCGAATGGCCCCGAGAGGAGCTGGTCGGCGAGCTCTTCGCGGTAGAAGTCCACCACCGGCGTCACCTGCACGTCGGGGTTGATCGTCTTGCAGCGCTGCGCCATCAGCTCGGCCTTCGGCTTGCCCACCGTGCTCACCGTCGCGTGGAGTTGACGGTTCGAGTTCGTCACGCACACGAGATCGAAGTCGACGACCGTCAGGCGACCGACGCCGCTGCGCACGAGGCCTTCGACGGCGTAGCTCCCGACGCCGCCGAGCCCGAACACCACCACGTGCGCGTCCTGCAGCCGCTTCATCGCCGCGTCGCCGAGCAGCCGACCGGTGCGATCGAACCGGCGATGCAGCCGAAACGGCTTCTCGGGCGGCACGGGGACTGGCAGCTGTGGGGCTTCAGGGGTCGACGTCGGCTCCATGTGGCCGTCTTTGCACGACGAGTGGGGCCGCTGGCAACCCGGGCCAGAGAAACCCATGCGGCCGGGCGGGCCGGCGACTATTCAGAAATTGAATGGGACGCCCCGCACCCATCGTTTCCATCGTCTTCGTGACGGTGCTCGTGGCCGTCTACTTCGTGCTCCTCGCGTTCGGGGCGTCGCCGTTCTTCCCGGACTTCGGCGAGCTGCTCCGGTTCGGAGGCGTGCGGGCGGACAAGCTCGCGGATGGTCAGTGGTGGCGGCTGGCGACCGCGGTGGTCGTGCACGCCGGCGCCCTGCACCTCGTCGTCAACGCCTGGCCGCTCTATCGCCTTGGCGCCGTCCTCGAGCCGCTCGTGGGCCCCAGGGTGCTTGCGCTGACGATTCTGCTGACCGGCAGCGGCGCCTTCCTCGCCTCGACGCTCGTCGATCCGCGGGCCGTCACTACCGGCGCGAGCGGCGTCGTGTCGGGGCTGGTGGGCGTGCTCCTCGGGCTGGCGCTGCGCGGGAAGGGGCTCATTCCTGAAGAGCAGCGCGCGACGTTGTTCCAGCTCGTGTCCATCGTGGTGGTCGTCGAGGTGATGCTCGCGCTCACGGAGCCGACCATCTCGGTCGATCGCCACGTCGTGGCCTTCGACACGGTCGCGCACGCCGCGGGGGCGGGCCTTGGGCTGCTGATCGGCTGGGGCGTCGCTGGCGTGCTGCAGGGGCGGGCGTCGCGGCCGGGAGTGGGATCGCTGGCGATGCCGCTCGCCGTCGTGGTGGGGCTGGCAGTGCTGTCGACCGAGGCGCATCGCGTGGTGCCCGAGCCTTCCACCGCGTCGTTGCTCCCGGAGAAGGTTCCGCTCTACTCGCGGGTGCTGGTGCCCGAGGCGGATCAGCCCGCGCTGCGTGCGTACAGCCGGGTTCGACTCGGTGATGCCCGGGGGCTGGTCGATGCGCGAGTCGCCTTGACCGACCCGCGCACGACGGCGGCGCAGGCGAACAACCTCGCGTGGGCGCTGCTCACGTCGAACCAGGCGCTGCCCCTGGCGCTCGAGCTGGCCGACCGTTCGCTTTCGCTGGAGCGCACGTCGGTGGGCCTCAGCACGAGGTGCTGGGTGCACGTCGCCCTCGGGGAGCCGCAGCGGGCGCGACCCGACTGCGAGGCGGCGGTGCGAGAAACGGCGACGCCGGTGGACGAGGGCATGTTGGCGTGGCTCGACGGGCGCCCCGGCGAGGCGCTGCGGCTCTGGGAGTCGGCTTTGGGGGTGAGCTTCAGCGATCGGCAGGATCTCGAGCCGTGGATTCGCAGAGCCCGCGCCGCGCAGGCCGAGCGGCCCTGACGGGAGGTGCTTCTGGCCGCGCGTCGCCCCGCTGATTCGGGCGGGCGTGTTTGCCGGGCGCTTTGGGCCGGGGAGAAGTGGGCAGCCCGCCGACATGGACCAGCGCCGGCCCTTCGCGACGACCATCTTGATCGGCATGAACCTGGCGGCCTTCGCCGCGATGCTGGCGATGGGGGTGTCGCCCACGAGCCCCGACGTCGAGTCGTTGCTGTTGTTCGGCGCGAACCGCGGCACCCAGGTGGTGTTCGAAGGCGAGTGGTGGCGCGCGCTGTCGTCGATGTTCCTGCACATCGGTGTGCTGCACCTCGCGGTGAACATGTATTCGTTGTGGCGCGTGGGCGCGTTCGTCGAGCGGTTGCTGGGCCCGACGCTGTTCACCATCGTCTACCTGCTCGCCGGGTTCGGAGGGGCCTTCGCGTCGATCTTGTGGAACCCCACGCACGTCTCCGCGGGGGCGTCGGGAGCGATCTTCGGGCTCTTCGGGTTCATCGTGGGCTTCGCGATTCGCGCGCGAAAGGTGCTCCCGCCCGACGCCGCGAGGAGCCTGTGGGACGGCATCATTCTCACGGTCGCCATCAACGTCTTCCTCGCCTTCTCGGTGCCATACCTCGACAACGCCGCGCACCTCGGCGGTCTGGCCATCGGGCTCTTCGCGGGCGTGATGGCGACCGACTCGGCGCTCGAGCGGGAGGGCCGCGGCGCGTCGTTGGCCTCGCAGCTCATCATCGTCGCGACCGTCATCGGGCTGGCGGTCTTGTCGAAGGTGAAGACCGAGAGCGATCCCCAGGCGCGCGTCGCGGTGACGTTTCAGGAAGCGCGCAAGGCGTTCGAACAGAAGGACTTTCGCCGGGTCGAGGCGCTCACCACGCAGGTGATCGAGAAGACGAAGGATCCGATGGCGTACCTGCTCCGGTCGTTCGCGCGGAGCGAGACGGGTGACGTCGACGGCGGGTTCGCCGACGTGAACACCGCCATCCTCGAGATCGGCGCGAGCGATGACCGCCGGTTGATGCTCGCCGAGGCGCTCTCCTTTCGCGCCGGCTACCACCAGGTGGCGGAGCGTCACGCCCAGGCCGACTCCGATCTGTCGCGCGCGTACGAGCTGCGCAGAGACCCCACGTACGTGGGGCTGCGCGGCTTCAGCCGGCTGCGGCTGGGCGATCTCGACGGCGGCGTGCAGGACGCGAGGGTGGCGCTCTCGAACGTCGCGAGCAACGCGATGGTGCTGAACAACCTTGCCTGGGGTGCGCTCCATGCGGGCGCCGATCTCGACCTGGCGCTCGAGCTGGCGAACGCCTCGGTGGCCGCGAAGGACTCGCCTGCCGGCCGTGGAACGCGCTGCTGGGTCCGCGCTGCCCGCCACGAGGCCGAGTTCGCGATACCCGATTGTGAAGCGGCGGTCGCGGGCGCGTCCGAGAACCTCGACAAGGGCATGCTGGCGTACCTGCGCGGCCAGAACGACGAGGCCGTCATGCGGTGGGAGCAGACCCAGAAGCCCGTGGACGTGCAGGACGTCGCGCCGTGGCTCGAGAAGGCGCGGGCGAAGCTCGACGCGGGGCCTCCGGCCGACGCACCCTGACGCCGCGTTACGGTGCGAAGACGGGGAACAGCCGCGCGGTGTTCGTGTGCAGGGCGTCGGTCAGCGTCTGGTGCGGCTCTGCGCGCGCGCGGGCCATCGCCTCGACGATGAGCGGCAGGTACGCCGGCTCGGAGCGCTGTCCCCGATGCGGGTGTGGCGCCTGATCCGGCGCATCGGTCTCGACCAGCAACCGGTCGAGCGGCACCGAACGAAGCGCCTCGATCGGCCGGCGCGCCTCCTCGAAGCTCACCGGCCCGGCGAACGAGAAGTGACAGCCCACGCGAACGTACTTCTTCGTCAGATCAGCGGAGCCCGAGTAGCTGTGCATGAGGAGGCCGGCTTCGGGCACCGGCTCCGACTCGAGCAGCTTGAGCAGCTCCGGGTGGGCGCGCAGGCAGTGCATCAGCAGCGGCAAGCGGTGCTTTCGCGCCAGCGCGAAGTGGGCCTTCAGCACCCGCAGCTGTCGCTCCATGGGCACCCGCTCTCTTGTCGGGCCGTCGAGGCCACACTCTCCGACCGCAACGGCGACGCCTCGGCCAAGGAGCGTGTCGAGCTCGGCCAGGTGCTTCTCATCGTCTCGCGCGTCCAGCTCGGGCAGGAACTGCGGGTGAATGCCGAGCCCCACCTGGACGCGACGATCTCGGCTCGGCCACTCGAGGAGTGCGTTCCACGTCGAAGGGGCCACGCCCGGCACCACGAGGCCCGTCACGCCAGCCGCCCAGGCACGCTCCAGTACGTCGGAGCGGTCCGCCTCGAAGCGCGGCATGTCGAGGTGGCAGTGCGAGTCGATCACGTGAAGTTGAGGCGAACGCCCTCGGTGGCGGCGCGCTTCATCACCGCGTCGTGCTCGGCGTCCGAGAGCTTCTGTGCCTCGTCGATCAGCATCACCGGCACGCCGTCGTCGATGCGGTACTTCCGCTTGAGGCGCGGGTTGTAGAGGAACCCGTCGGCGGCGAAGTACAGCAGCGGCCCCTTGTCTTCCGGGCAGGCGAGGATGTCGAGCAGCGTTGGATCGAGCGCCATGGCGGTGGCATAGCATCGCGTCATGCCGATGGTGGACCTGCACCTGCATCTGCTCCCGGGCGTCGACGACGGGTGCAAGACGATGGACGAGACGCTCGCGATGGCGAAGGCGCTCGTCTCGCTCGGCTACGGCACGGTGGCTCCGAGCCCGCACAACCGGCCCGAGTACGCGAGCCGCGAGGTGTGTCTGGCGCGACTCGACGAGGTGCGCGCGGCGCTCGCGTCGAACGGCATCGCCCTGGCGCTCGACGTCAACGCCGAGAATTTCTTCCTCGATGAGACGCTGTTGAGCGCGCTCCCAACGCCCGAGTCGCGACGCGTGGGGGCCGCGGGGAAGTACCTGCTCGTCGAAGCGCCGTACACCTCGCCGCTGCCGCAGCTCACCGACGTGATCTTCCGCATGAAGCTCAAGGGCGTGACGCCGCTCATCGCGCACCCGGAGCGCTGCCTCGAGTTCGAGAAGAAGGGCCGGGCGGCGGAGGTGGTGCAGGCCGGAGCCTTGCTCCAGCTCGACCTGGGGGCGCTCATCGGCCGCTACGGGAAGACCGCGCAGAAGCTCGGCCGGCAGTTTCTCGAGCAGGGGCACTACGCGGTGGCGGCGACCGATCTCCACTCGCCCGTGGGGGCCGACGCGTGGGTGTCACAGAGCCTCGAGGCGCTGGGAAAGCTGGCCGGTGCGAAGGCGCTTTCGCAGCTGACCGAGGCGAACCCGGGCAGGGTGCTCGCCGGGCAACCGCTGCTCTGAACGCCGCGGCTTGCCTCGGCTCGACGCGTGTGGGACGCATTCGAGATGCCTGACGCGAGCTGGGATTCGTCCGAGTCGCCGTGGGAGTTCGTCACCCGACGCCGTGCGGCCGGGGCAGACGATGGCGCCATCGCGCGTGAGCTGGCCACCGGTGGTCTGCCGGCGGACGACATCGAGCTGCTCCTGCCCGGGTTCGGTGGGGCGGCTCCGCCGGTCCGCGCCCCCGAGCCGGCCCGGGCTCCAGACCTCGCGACCGCCAGCCTGCTTCGATGGTTCGTCGTCATGGCTGGAGTCGCGCTCGCCCTGGCTGCGCCGGCGCTCGCGGACGGTGCGTGGTTCGGGCTGGCGCTCGGAGCGATCTGTGGCCTGGGCGCGCTCGTCGCCTTCGCCTTCGAGTTCAGGGCCGGCCCGAGGCGCACGGCTCGGCGCGTGGGGGTCACGCTGGCGGTGGTCGGCGCACTCGGCGGCCTCCCCTTCGTCGTCTTCGGCAACGGCGGGCCCGTGACGTTCACGCTGACCGGCCTCGGCGTTCTGGGCGCTGGCCTCGCGGTGTGGGGGAGCCTCTACCGCGAAGCGCTCCGCGGGCTCGAGGGCGTCGCACCGAACGAGACGGTCTTCGAGCTCGACGACGTTCAGTTCGTGATCCGGGTGCCTTTGCAGACCGGCCCGATCGAGCGCGGCGTCGAGCGGAGCGTCACCGTGCTCGCGCAGTGCGTGAACTCGGCGCCCCGGTGGATCTCGATCGCGCTCGAGCCCCAGGTCGGGGCCTTCCTGGTGGCTGAGCCTGTTCGCGCCGAACTGGCGCCCGGGGTCGCCGCCGAGATCGCCGTTCCCATCGTGGTCGACCCTGTCTGCACGGCGACCCGGGTGGGCTTCAACGTGGTCATCGACGCCGGCGGCTCCGTGGCCGGCGTGCGGCTGGTCCGACGGGCTGGCACCGAGTGGTCGAACCGGACCGACGCCGCGACGACGAACGTCCTCGGGGTCGCGACCCTGCTCACCGTCGGCGTGGGGCGGTTCCAACTCGAGGACTCGGGGCCGCACGTCTCGTGGCTCGTCGATGTCTCGACCCCCGGTGAGACGCCCCGGCTCCCGCTTCGGGCGGTCGTGACGGAGCGTTACCGGCCAGACCCGGAGACGGTCGCGCGAGCCGCGTCGACGTAGCGCCAGTTGGCCGGGCAACCCCTCGCTTGAGGGCAGGGCGGGTGCTATGCGCACCGCCGGTCGCCACCGCGGAGCGTGTCCTTGGGGAAGTGGATCAAGTTCATCGTCAGCCTGCTGATCACCGGCTTCTGCCTGTGGCTCACGTTCAAGGACACGAACTGGGAGTCGATGTTGGCGTCCGTTCGCACCGCGAACTGGACGTGGCTGTTCGTCTACATCGGCATCCTGGGGTTCATTCAGGTGGCGCGCACCATTCGCTGGGGCCACCTCCTGTCGGGGCTCGAGCAGGTGCCGTTCAAGAAGCTGAACGAGGCGTCGGCGATCGGCTTCATGATGCTGCTCATCCTCCCGTTCCGGCTCGGGGAGTTCGCCAGGCCGTACCTGATCGCCGAGCGGTCGAACATTCGACGGAGCGCGGCGATGACGACGGTGGTGCTCGAGCGCATCATCGACGGCATCATCATCGCGGCGATGCTGCGGGTGCTGCTCTTCTTCGTGAAGACCGACGCGCCGAACATCAAGGCGGTCGAGCTCGGCTCGAACCTGATGTTCGCGGTGTTCGGTGGTGGCCTTGCGTTCCTGATCATCGCGCGGGTCCAGCACGATCGGGTGATCGGGCTGATGCGGGCGATCATCGGCAGGGTGTCTCCGAAGGTCGCGGACAAGGCTGTCTACATCGTCGATGGGTTCGTCAGCGCGCTCAAGCAGCTCCCCGACGCGAAGAACATGCTCGGCTTCACCTTCTGGACGGCGGCGTACTGGTTCGCGAACGGCGTGGGCATGTCGGTGCTGACGCGCGCCTTCGACTGTGACGGCGGAGCGGCGGCCTCGTGCGTGCCGCTGTCGTTGAGCCTCTTCGAGGGCTTCGTGGTGCTGTCGGTGTTGATCGTCGGCCTCATGATCCCCGCGGCCCCCGGGAGCGCCGGCACCTTCCAGGCCTTCGTGCTGCTGGGCCTGTCGGTCTTCGTGTCGAAGGAAGCGACGAACTCGAGCGGCGTGGCTTACGCGAACGTGCTGTGGGTGGTGCAGATCCTCCAGCAGATCCTCACCGGCATGGTGTTCCTCTTCCTCGGCCAGGGCTCGTTCAAGGACATCGCGGGCAAGCTGTCGTCGCAGAAGGCCGAGAACGAAGGAGCGCCGGCATGACGGTCGATTGGAAGGCCCTGGTCATTCTGCTCGCGGCGTGGCTGTTCTCACGGTTCGCGCCGGCGCCCGAGAAGGTGAAGCGGCTGGTGTTCGCGGCGGCGTGCTTCGGCATCGCGGGGCTGCGGTTCGCCGAGGCGGGCACGGCGGGGAACAACCTCGTCTTCGTGCTGATCGCGGCGGGGTTCGGCGCCTGGTACGTGATGCAGGCGCTGAAGCTGCCGAAGGGGTGAGGCGATGGCCTCGTCACGAGAAGAGACGGTGCGGCTGTCGGACAAGCCCGAGCGGGACACGCGAGCACGGCGCTACCGCCTGGTGGTGGTGAACGAGGCTGGCTCGTCGTCGCATGCGCTCCCGGCGACCGGCGCCGTCGTGCTGGGACGGGGCGAGGACGCGGGCGTTCGCCTCGATGACGCCGCGGCTTCGCGTCGGCACGCGGTGCTGCACCTGGGCCCGGTGGTTCGGCTCGAGGACTGCGGCTCGGCCAACGGCACGACGGTGCGCGGGCGCAAGCTGGGCTCGGGCGAGTCGGTCGAGGTGCAACCCGGAGATTCCATCGAGCTCGGCACCTCGCTCGCGGTGCTGCAGACGGACGAGCTGTCGGGCAGCACCACGCCGTGGACGTTGGTGACGCACACGCGCTTCGTCGAGGTGGTGCGGGCGACGAAGCCGCCGTTCGGTGTGGTGCGGGTGCAGGTGCTGGCGGCGCCGGGCCTGGCGCAGCAGGTGTTGTCGGCCACGCTGTCGCCGCACGACACGGTGGCGTCGTTCGGGCCGGGACAGTTCGAGGTGCTCGTGCCCGGGCGCTCGGCCGAGGGCACCACGAAGGTGATGGAGTCGCTCTCGGCGAAGCTGGTCGCGGCCGGTGCGCGGGTGCGGGCCGGGTGCGCGAGCGCGCCGGTCGATGGCTCCGACGTGGAGCAGTTGCTCGCCGCCTGCGCCGCTCCGTCCAGTCAGCCCGCGCCGGGCTTCCTCGTGCGTGACGACGCGATGGTGTCGATCAGCCGCTTGATGGATCGGGTGGCGCCCAGCCAGATCAACGTGCTGCTGCTGGGCGAGACGGGCGTGGGCAAAGAGGTGCTCGCGTCGGAGCTCCATCGCCGCTCGAAGCGCGCTGCGGGGCCCTTCGTGAAGCTCAACTGCGCGGCGCTGACGGAGTCCCTGCTCGAGAGCGAGCTGTTCGGCCACGAGAAGGGCGCGTTCACTGGAGCGGTGAAGCAGAAGCAGGGGCTGCTCGAGACGGCGAAGGGCGGCACGGTGTTCCTCGACGAGGTGGGCGAGCTGCCGGAGTCGCTCCAGGCGAAGCTCTTGCGCGTGCTCGAGGAGCGGAAGGTCTTGCGGGTCGGTGGAACGACGCCCGAGGCCATCGACGTTCGCTTCGTGTTCGCGACGAACCGGGATCTCGAGGCCGAGGTCGAGCGCGGAGCCTTCCGGCGCGATCTGTTCTACCGGATCAACGGGATCTCCGTCGCCATTCCGCCGCTGCGCGAGCGCCTGGGGGAGATCGAGCCGCTCGCGCGCCAGTTCGTGGCCGAGGCCTGCGAGCGGGACCAGCGGCCGGTGGCCGAGGTCACGCCCGAGGCGCTGGCGATGCTGAAGAGCTGGCCGTGGCCGGGGAACATTCGCGAGCTGAAGAACGTGATGGAGCGGGCGCTCCTGCTGGCAGGGGAGGGCGCCATCGGGCCTGATGCGTTGGCCATCGACGGACACGAGCCGCCGGGGAAGGTGCCGAGCGGCAACGCGCTGAAGGACGAACGTGAGGCGGCCGAGAAGCGGGCGGTGCTCGACGCGCTCGACAAGACGGGCGGGAATCAGACGAAGGCCGCCGAGCTGTTGGGCATTTCCCGGCGGACGCTGGTGAATCGGCTGACGGCCTACGGCATGACGAAGCCCCGGAAGAATAACGAGTAGCGCTCCACCGGCCTGATGGCGACTCACGCGACGTCGATCAGCACCCGAAGGCCGAGCAGCACCTGCGACGAGAACACGTCGGTGCGCAACAGCGCGAAGCTCCCGCGCACGAACACCTGCAGCACCCCGTCGAAGTCACCCCACGCGCGATGGAGTGTCGCGCTCAACTCCGGGCCCGCACGAATCGTCCACGCTCCGGCGCCCTGCACGCCTACGCCAGCGAAGGCGCCCAGCGAGAACCACCGCCACCCCAGCGCGTTCACCGCCGCCAGCACCGAGCCTTCGAGCGGCCCTGGCGCGACCTGCACCTCCCCCTCGAGCATCACGGACCACCGGAGCGCTCCGTCATGGCTCGACTCGGGGTGAAACGTCGCCAGCCCCAGCCCGAGAGACAGTCGCGCGCCGAACCCCCGCGGCTCCCACAGCGCCGAGGCGCCCAGCGTCGGGCCGAGCGCGAAGTCTCGAAACAGGCTGACGTTCGACGCCCCGTGCTCAACCGCGCGCATCGGCCCCGCAGTCGCCACCGACGCGAACACCAGGGACACCGCCATCCATCGCACCGATGGAGTATCGCCTGCGGGCCGTCCTCCTCGCACCGCGCTTCGATGGCCGACGCGCTGGACGAACGAAGGCGTCTCCGGCCCTGACTGGCTCGTGCTGACAGCCACAGACGGTGAGGCTCGACGAGCGCCCTCGGGTCGTCCACAGTCCCGGCGCTCCCGCTCCGAAAGGCGCTTCGCCATGCAAGCTGGTCCCTTCACGCTGTCGTTCTCACCGCCCACCGTCGACTCGCCCGCCGAGGAGCGCCTGCACCGCAAGCAGCGCCTCGCCGCCACGTTCCGGCTCTTCGCGAAGTTCGGCTACGACGAAGGCGTCGCTGGCCACGTCACGGTGCGCGACCCGGAGCACCCCGAGACCTTCTGGGTCAACCCCTTCGGCCTCGACTTCGGCCGCATTCGGGTGCGCGATCTCATTCGGGTCGATCACGAGGGCGAGACGGTCGAGGGCGAGCTGCCCGTGAACCGCGCGGCCTTCGTCATTCACTCCCGCGTGCACCAGGCGCGGCCCGACGTCGTCGCCGCGGCGCACTCGCACGCCATGCACGGCAAGGCCTTCTCGACGCTGCGCCGGCTCCTCGCTCCGCTCACGCAAGATGCCTGCGCGTTCTACGGCGATCACGCGCTCTACGATGAGTTCGGTGGCGTGGTGGTCGAGTTCGACGAGGGCCAGCGCATCGCGAAGGCCCTGGGCACGAAGAAGGCCGTCATTCTCGCGAACCACGGCCTGCTCACCGTCGGAGAGACAGTCGACGCCGCGGCCTGGTGGTTCATCACCATGGACCGCTCGTGCCGCGCCGAGCTGCTCGCCCGCGCCGCCGGAGAGCCCAGAGAGATCACCCCCGAGGCCGCCCAGCAGTCCTTCGGCATCACCGGCAACCCGCTCGCCGGCTGGTTCCAGTTCCAGCCGCTCTACCAGCGGATCGTGCACGAGCAGCCCGAGCTGCTCGAGTGACCGCCTTCGCGTCAGAGCGCTGAGCGGAGGATCAGCACGTCGCCACAGCCCGTGCTCGAGGTGCTGCACCCGGCGTTGGGGATGCCGGTCATTCCGACGTCGATGCTCACGCTCACCACCGAGTCGTCCACGGCCGTCCAGCCCCCGCCCCGGTTGAGACCTGCCCCGTACGCCGAGCCTGGCGCCGCGCTCATGTCGCGCAGCCGGTGCGTCGTCGTCACCAGCGTCTCGGGGTCGATGCGGTACGCGTAAAGCCCCTGTTCTGACTGCGCGCCATCGGAGTACGCCCCGAAGTTGGTCACGACGACGATGCGGCCCCTCGTGTCGACGTCGATGCCCGTCGCTTCGAGGCCGTCGGAGCCAGGGAGGAACGCTCCGCGCATCACCAGGTTCGTCATCGGATTCAGGCCCACGACCTGCAGCCGCCCCGCGAACGCTGGGGACGCGGTGGTGCGCTCCGTGGCGCCGAAGACCATCCAGACGGTGGACGCCGCATCGCTCGCGGTGACCAGACCCAACCGGTAGCCTCCAGGCGACGTGCGCACCCCCTGGCCGGTGCCCAATCGTACCGCCGGGCCGAAGACGGGTTGCCGAGCCGTGATGTCCGCCGAGGCGACGTAGGCGCAGGGGTTGCCACACCCGACGGTCGACATCCCCATGAGCCACACCGGCGACTGCGGCCCCGCCTGGGCGACCAGCCGGGGATAGTTCGCCGAGATCTCGGGCGGCAGGGTCCACTCGCGGTCGGTCTTGCCGTACTCCAGGTGCACGAACCGGTTGAAGTTGACGCCGTAGAACGCATTGCGGGTCATCGTGCCGCTGGACGGGGCCAGGCACGTCGGCGTCCGCTGGTAGTCGCGACGCAGCTGGGTGACCGTCTGCCAGTCGAGCGAAGTCGAGCTGATGCGGTAGGTGAGCGCGAGCGTTCGAATGGTGAGCGCGCAACGCTGCGTGGTGACGCCTTCCCGGTTGCCCATGCGGACGACGAGCGTGCCGAGCCCGTCGTAGGCGATCGGGTCTTCGTCGGGCTGGAGGGGGATGGTGAAGTACACTTGGCCGTTGGTGCGGAAGAGCGAGAGGTTGGCCTCCTTCGGGTCGACGTTGCTGCGGTCCCAGACGACGGCCGACCACCGCCGGCCGCCGAGCGTTCGCCGAATCGTGTCATTGCCCTCACGGCCCACCGTCTGGCGGGCAGACCCGGCGACTGGGCGAATGGGAACGTACCGGCGCAGGCTGATGGTCGTCTCGGGGGTGTCGGTGTCACACGGAACCGACGACACGACGGCGCCGCACAGGCCGCCGTTGCCACCGAGCGCGAGGGCGGTCTGGTCGGGGCACAGGCGCACGACGGCGGTCTCAGACGGCTCGAAGGTCGTCTGGGTGCGCACCGGGTCAGGGTTCGCGATGGTGACGCCGAAGCCGGGGCCCGCCGCGAACTGGGCGCCCGTCAGCTCGAGCTGCCAGGAGCGCCGTGGGAAGCCCTCGGCGAAGTCCTCGAAGCCCGCGTCAGCGGGGACCGCGGGGGGCTCGACGGGCCGGAACCGAATCGTCCCGTCGGCGGTGATGGCGCCAGGGGGCAGGGTCAGGGTGATGAGCCCGTCGGCGCTCGACACGGTGCCGCCGTCAGCCGACACCGCGATGCCCTTGAGCGTCACCGTCAGCCTCGCGTCGGAGCTCGTCACGGCCCCGCCGCCGTTCTGAACGCGCACCGAGAACCTTGCGCCGTCGTCGAACGAGCTCACCATCGGAATGGAGTAGGTGGCCGCCGTCGCGTCGGCGATTGGCGCGCCATCACGCAGCCACTGGTAGGTGAGGTTCTCTCCGGACGCCGTGACCGAGAAGGTCGCGCTCGCCGTCTCTTCGACCGACACCGCCTGGGGCTGGGCCATGATGGACGGCGGAGTCGCCTGGCTCGCCCCACCGCCGGCCGTCATCTCAGCGCCGCCGCCCCCAGCAGCGCCTCCAGTCGGCGGTGGGTCGACCCGTGGCCCTCCGCACGCTGCCAACACGCTCACACCACACAACGCGACGATCGCTCGCATCCAGGTCTCCACGGTCATCGGGGCGAGAGGCCCCCCCATGCGGCCCCATATCCCCCCGCGGCCCGGCGCTGCCAGCCCTTCCAGCGAGGGTGCACAAATCTACATCTGTCGTTCGGAAACGCTTGGGGGGCGGTCCGACACTCCCTATCGTCCGACTTTTCCCGGGGAGGAACTTCATGCGGCTTGGTGCAGCGGCGTTGGTGCTGGCGGTGGTGGGGCTCGGCTGTGTGACGGATCCTCCGGTGCCGTGCACCGCGTGTGATGGGGTGTGCGTCGACCTGCAGAACGATCGGCGCCACTGCGGAGCCTGTGGCACGGCCTGCGCGGCTGGCAGCGTGTGTACGGCCGGCGCCTGCGTCGCGAACGCCGGCTGCGCCGCGCCGCTGCGGGCGTGCAGCGGGGTCTGCTTCGATCTCCAGAATGATCCGGGGCACTGCGGCTCGTGCGCGACGGTGTGCGGCACGTCGGAGTACTGCCGCCAGGGCCAGTGCACGTCGCTCGCCGCCGACGCCGGGCCACCGAGCTGCCCCTCGGGCACCGCGGGCTGTGACGGCGGCTGCTTCGATCAACAGAACGACCCGAACAATTGTGGCGCGTGCGGCCGCAGCTGCGGCACGACGGCGTATTGCTCCGCGGGGGTGTGCACCCAGTTCCCGGCGACGGGGCTCGACGCCGGCACCTGCATCGCGTCGACGAACCCCTGCGAGATCGTCAGCTTCACCAACGGCGCCTGCGTCGTGACGCCGCGCACCTGCCCGTCGGGCGGAGACTGCCGCTCGTCCGGCACCTGCAACCCGACGACGGGCGCCTGCGAGTACACCAACCTCGCGAGCACGGCGTGCAACGACAACAACGCCTGCACGACGAACGACGTGTGCGTCAACGGCGCCTGCGTGGGCACGGCCCCCGTGGCCTGCACCACGCCGACGGCCTGCTTCGAGACGAGCGTGTGCGTGCCCGCCGACGGAGGCTGCACCGTGACCCCGAAGGCTGAAGGGGCCTCATGTGACGACGGCGATCCCTGCTCCGGCGCGGACGTGTGCCGGCAGGGCCGCTGCGTCGGCTCGGTCGGTCCGACGCTGCTCGAGACCTTCGCCGCGGGCGCGGCGCCGAACCCGCAGATCTGGCGGGTGTCGGCTCAAGACGGAGGCAGCCTCTCGGTGTCGGCGGGGCAGGCTCAGGTGACCCGCAACGCGCGCCTCGTCACCGTCGACGACTACCTCGTCGGCAACGGCCCGGTGCGCGTCACCGGCGAGTTCACCAGCGGCGTGGCGACCGACTGGGCCCACGTGTGGACGCGGAGCACGGGCGTGGCGGGCGCTGGCTTCCAGCTGGGCTCGGGCGTCGAGTTCGTCATCAAGCCGTCGCAGCTCGAGATCCGCGCCGACGGCGGCAGCGTCGCCTCGCTCGCTTTCGACGGCGGCCTGGGTGTCGGCCAGCCGGTCGTCTTCGACGTTTTCGACGACGGCGCCTCGGTGTCGCTGACGGTTCGCAACAAGGGTGGGGCGAACGAGACGCGGCTGTCGACGGCGCTCCCGGGCGCCGGTGGCGCGGGCAAGATCGTCTTCGGCAGCGGCAATGACACCACGCCCGTCAACGGCGCCTCGGGCTTCGGGTTGCTGCGCGTCGAGCACGGCGTGCGCGTGAAGCCGACCCGCGAGTGGAGCTTCGATGAGGTGTCCCCTGGCGCGATGGGCCAGGTGGTGGGCGGCTACGGGCTGCTCCCCGATGGCGGGCTCGCCGGCGCACGGAGCGCGCGCTTCGTTCAGAACCGGGCCCTCAACGGACAGGCGGTGTCGGCCGTCGCGCCCGGCCTCTTCGGCGCCGCGGCGTCCTACGCGAGCACCCCCGCGCCCGGACGCTTCCTCGAGTTCCCCAGCGACATCATCGGCTCGACGGGGGGCGACTTCTCGGTGTCCTTCTGGTTCCGCGGCGCTCCCGTCAACGGCAGCGCGGTCAACGAGGTGTTCGGCAACCGCGACGAGGGCAGCGAGGGCACCTACCTGGCGTTCCGTGTCGGCAGCGCCGTCAGCAGTGAGCTCGATCAAGGAGCCGTTCCCGGCAACGCGTCGCGCATCACCGGCGCCGGGGCGACCGCCTCGGACGACCTCTGGCACCACGTGGTGATCGCCCGCGAGGGCCGACGGCACGAGCTGTTCATCGACGGCCGGCTCGCCGCGGGAGAGGACGCCGGCGTCGTGGCCAACTTCGCCAAGCCGGGCCCCTACTGGGTCGGGCGCGGCTTCAACTCGAACGGCAACGGCTCGTTCGACGAGCTGCGCGTGTACGACGCGGTCGCGCTGAACGCGTGCGAGGTGCGCCGGCTCAGCGCGCGGCCAGCGGTGAGCTCAGCGTGCGGAGTCGGGCGCTCCCTGTGTGCCGCCTCGGCGAGCGCCACGGCCGCGTGTGTCGATCTCTCGGCCGACGTGAACCACTGCGGCGCGTGCGGCGCTGTGTGCCCTGCCGTGCCCGGGGCGGCGTCGACGTGCCAGGCAGGCCTGTGCGGCTTCGCCTGTCAGGCCGGGTTCCTCGACTGCAACGGCGAACCGGGCGACGGCTGTGAAGTGGCCGGTGCCTCGTGCGCGAGCGCTCCGATGCTCGTGTCGGTCGCCCTCGATGGTGGCGCGGGCAACGCGAGCAGCAGCGACCCGACCGTCGACAACTCGGGCCAGCTCGTCGTCTTCACCTCGGCTGCCTCGAACCTCGTCGCGGGAGACACCAACGGCGTGGCTGACGTGTTCCTCCGCAACCTCGCCACGGGCCGCACGACGCGCCTGTCGACCGGGCCTGCGGGGCAGCAGCTCGCCGAGGGCGGCTTTGGCGGCACGATCTCGGGAGACGGCCGGTTCGCCGCCTTCGTCACCACCGGTCCGGCGATCGTGCCCGACACGAACGGCGCGGGGAACGACGTGATCGTCATCGATCTGGCCACCAACGCCCGCTCCTACGGCATCACCTCGTCAGGTGGCGCTCAGCCAGCTGGAAACACCGAACCGTTCACGGGGGCTTTCCTCTCGTCCGACGGGCGCACTGTCATGTGGAGCTCGCGCTCGACGGGGCTCTTCCCCGGTGACGGCGTGCAGAACGAGGGTGACATTCATCTCTTCGACCGGTCGACCAACACCCTGCGCATGGCGTCGCTGAACACGGCCGGGGCCGTCGTCACTGGCGGCTCGAACGGCCACAACACCGCCTCGGGCTTCTTCTCGGGGCAGGGCCGGTGGGTGAGCCACAACACCTTCGGTTACGTCGTTGGGATCCCAGGCGACTTCTGCTCGCACGCCTACCTCGTCGACATGGACTCGAATCCGCCCGGCGTGACGCGGCTCGTTCGCGACAACTCGGTCGGCCTGCTCTCGTGCCAGTTTCAGAACGTCTCGGCGGGCGGGCTCTTCGTCAACAACGCCGCCGACGTCTTCATGTTCCACACGCGAAACGACCTGCCGGGCAATGCGCTGCGGGCGAACTTCGACATCTACCGGCGCACCACGCTCAACGGCGTCTCGACCCGCATCACCCAGCCCGCGGGCGGCGGCTACGGCAACGGCGACAGCTTCACCTGGTTCCTCAACGAGCAGGGTACGCGGCTCGCGTTCACCTCGACCGCCACCAACCTCGTGGCAACCGACTCGAACGGAGCGCGGCGTGACTGCCTGCTGTGGACGGCCCCGAACACCATCTCGATGCTGTCGCAGCCCGTCGTGCGCACCACGACCGCCGCGACGGCCTGCAACATGCTCCGGCTCTCGCGCAGCGGCCGCTGGGCGGTGCTCGAGATGGAAGACTCGTTGTCGCCGTCGGATCAGAACGCCAACACCGACGTCTACCTGCGCCCGGTGCCGTGAGCCGCGATGGCGACCGCTGACGACGACCAGCCGCCCGACGGGGGCGGCACCGAGTCCACCGTGGCCCGGCTCGATCCGGTGATCGGCTCCGAGGTCTCGGGGTACCGCGTCACCAACCGCCTCGGCGTCGGCGGCATGGGCATCGTCTACGAGGGCGAGCAGCCCGTCATCGGCAAGCGGGTCGCCATCAAGGTGCTGCGGCACGAGGTGGCCGACAACCCCGACGTGGTGCAGCGGCTCGTCTCCGAGGCGCGGGCCGTCAACAAGGTGGGCCACCGCGGCATCATCGACGTGTTCGGCTTCGGCGCGCTGCCCGATGGCCGGCAGTGCATCGTGATGGAGTACCTCGACGGAGAGCCGCTCGAGGCCGTGCTGCGCACCTACCGTACGCGCCGGTCGGTGATGCCGCTCTACGACGCCCTGGTGATCCTCGAAGAGGTGCTCTCGGCGCTGGCGGCGGCGCACGAGGCCGGCGTCATTCACCGCGACTTGAAGCCGTCGAACATCTTTCTCTGCAAGCAGCGCGACGGGACGCAGTTCGTGAAGCTGCTCGACTTCGGCATCGCCAAGCTTGGCGTGCTGGGCCACACCCCGGCCACGCGCGCGAGCATCATGGTGGGCACGCCGGCGTACATGGCGCCGGAGCAGGCGAACGGAGGCATGGTCGGCCCGGCCCTCGATCTCTACGCCATCGGCTGCCTCGCCTTCGAGCTGCTCGCGGGCCGCACGCCCTTCGAGGAGAACTCGGTGGTCGAGATGCTGGTGTCGCACGCCACCAAAGCGCCCCCGCACGTCGCCACGCTGAACATGGGAGTCCCCGACGAGCTCGACGCGCTCGTCGATCAGCTGCTCGCCAAGAACCCGGCCGATAGTCCGCCCTCGGCCGAGGCGGTGCGGCGCGAGGTGGCGCAGCTCCGGAAGACGCTGGCCGAGACGACTGGACGGCGACTGTCAGTGGAGATCGAGGCGCCGGCGCCGATGCCGACGCTCGTCGATCCACCGAAGCCAGCGGCGCGCCCCGTGCCGAAGCCCGCGGAGCCGAAGGCCAGCGCGAAGCCCGCCAGGCCGCGCACCGCCGCGCAGCCCGAACCCGACGCGGTGAACGAGACGCTGCTCAAACCGCTCGACCCCGAGCTGGGCCCCTCGGAGGCGCTCATCAGCACCGCGATCCTCCCGAAGAGCGCACGGCCCTCGTCGCCCGAGCAGCGCGCTCCGACGGCCCCCAGCCTGGCCCCGGTGCCTGCGCCCGCGCCCGTCGACGAGGACGGGCCGGTGGTAGCGCCCCGCTCGAAGCTGCCGATGATCGTCGCCGGGCTGCTCGCAGTGGCCGCGGGCATCGGGGTGGTGCTGGCCGTGAGCAGCGGCTCGGAGCGCGCGACCTCGACCCCTCCGCCACCGGCTGCGAGCGCGAAGGCCTCTCCGCCCCAGCCGGCCGTCGCGGCCAAATCACCGGAGCCCGAAGCCGCGCCCGCCGCGGTGCCGAACGCCGCTCCACCAGCGCAGGCCCCGGAGCCCACACCTCCCGCCGTCGCGGTGGGCACGGCGGCGTCGCCCACGCCAACCCCTCCCCCGAGCGGGCGCGCTGATGCTCCGACGACGCCGGCTGCAGCGCCCGCCGCGGCCGCGTCGCCCCCGCCAACCCCTCCCCCGAGCGTGCGCGCCGACGCTCCGACGACGCCGGCTCCAGCGCCCCCCGTGGCGCCGTCGCTGGCTCCGGCCGGGCGTGCTGCGACCCCGGCGGCAGTCCCCGCCGCTGCTCCGAGTGTGCGCGCCTCCGTCCCGACGCCGGCCCCTGCACCCTCGACCCGCGCCGCCTCGAATCCGCTCGTGGCGAAGCTCCAGGCGCGGGCGAAGAAGGTCGAGGCCAACCTGGCGCGGCTGCAGGCCAGTGGCGAAGACGTCTCGATGAGCAGGAAGATCGTCGGCAAGGTGAAGCAGCAGCTGGAGAGCCCCGGCCTCTCCCGTGACGATCTCGAGTCGCTCGAGGTCGCCCTGTCCCGTCTCGAAGAAGAGACCGCCCCGTGAAGGAGTCCCCATGATCGCGCTCGCGCTCGCAGCCCTCGTCTCGACCTCGTCCGCCGCGACCCCGCAGGCCTGGCTCGTCTTGAGCCGGAAGTCCGGTGTCGCCACGCCGAAGGCGCTCGCAACGGTAGGCGAGATTCAGGCCCTGCTCGTCGGCGTCCCGACGGTGGGGACTCCTGAGGATCTCTCGAGCTGCAAGGGCAAGAAGGTGTGCGTCATCGACGCCGCGCGGAAGAAGAACGTGCCGGTGGTCGTGTCCATCGAGGTGGGCGCCGTGCTCAAGGACGGCACGCTGCGAATCGAAGCGCTCTCGGTCGAGGAGGACGGGCGCCAGCTCGCGGTGGCCGAGGCCGATGGCCCGACGGACGCGCTGGTCGCGAAGGTGGCCCCGACGATCAGGGGCAGCTTCTCGGAGGCGCTGCGCAAGGCGCTGGGGTTGACGCCGCCGCCGACGCCGAAGGTCGACCCTCCGCCGACCGCGCCGCTCGTCGTCGCCCCGCCGCCTGAGGTGAAGGTCGACCCCTCACCGGCTCCGGCACCGGCAGCGACGCCCGTCGTCACGCAGCCGGCCGAGGGCCCCGGGTTCTTCACGGGTGGCCGCATCGCCGGGCTGGCCGCGGCCGGCGTGGGCGTCGCGTTGGTGGTGGTCGGCGGGATCTTCGGCGCACAGGCTGCGTCGGGCTCCGCGCGCGTGAAGGAGCTCTGCCCGATGTCGGTCTGCACGAACCCCGAGGCCTTCACGACCTGGAGCGACGCCAAGCGCGCCGAGTCCACCTCGCTGGTGATGACGATCGCGGGCGCGGTGATGGCAGCCGGTGGCGCGGTCATCTTCTTCCTGAACCCCGGTGGGGACGCGCTGGCGGCCTCGGCGCTCGTACTGCCCGTCCCCGGCGGAGCCGCGGGATCGTTCACGCTGCGCTTCTGACGGTCGACTCCATCGAGGTGCGGCCGCACGAGGCGTCGAGCTGGCTCAGGCCGCGACCTCAGCCTAGGCGCTCACCGTCTTCGGCCGAGGCGCGCGCGGATCCGGCTCAGGGCCACCGGCGTAATGCCGATGTACGAGGCGATCTGGTGCTGGGGAATGTGCTGCACGAGCGCGGGGAAGCGGGCGCAGACCTGCTGGTAGCGCTCCTCGGCCGACAGCTGGAGGAACTCGTACTCCCGCTGCTCCTTGGCCACGAACTGGAGCTCTCCGAACCGGCGCAGCAGGTGTGACAGCTCCAGCGACGTCTGGGCCGCGGCCTCGACGTCGGCGTAGCGGAAGACGAAGAGCTCCACGGGCGTGAGCGCTTCGATGAAGGTGCGCGAGGGGCGCCCCTGAATCAGCTCGGCGTACGGCCCTGACAGCTCGAGCGGGCCCCGAAAGGCCTTCACCGATTCCCGGCCGCGTCCATCGGTGTAGTAGTGCCGCAGGAGCCCCGAGAGCACGATGGCGAAGCGGGTGGCGGGCTCCTGGGGCCGAGAGAAGAAGCCGCCTTTGTCGAGGGAGCTCCGGGTCCCCAGCGCCCGCACGGCGGCCCACGTCCTGGGGGACAGGGGCGCGATGGCCGTCAGGCGCTCCCGAATCTCGGCCTCTTCGGTGGCGGTGAGGGCTCGCACGGCCTTCACTTCTTAACCCGGGTTAACGAAGGGCAGGGCGAGGCTCCGTACAACGGCTCCATGCCCATCAACGTCTACGCGATCGCCACGCCCTTCGTGCTCGGCCTCATCGTGCTCGAGGTGCTGTTCTGCCTGAAGAAGGACAACGGCTACTACGAGTTCCAGGACTCGGTGGCCTCGCTGGGGACGGCGATCATCAACCAGTGCGTCAACGTGCTGGTGGCCGTCCTCTGGTACCCGGTGCTCGGCTGGCTGTCGGCGCACGGGCTGTTCGAGGTGAGGCCGTCGTGGTGGACCGGGCTGCTCCTCTTCCTCGGCGTCGACTTTCTCTTCTACTGGTTCCACCGCTTCGGGCACCGCACCAACCTCGGCTGGGCCGCGCACATGCCGCACCACTCGACCGAGGAGCTCAACTACGCCGTCGCCCTGCGCGCCTCGGTGACGCAGCGCTTCTTCTCGTTCTTCTTCTACTGGCCGCTGGCGGCGCTGGGGTTCGACGCCGAGTGGGTGATCGGCATGGTGGCCTTCCACCTCGTGCTGCAGCTCATCCCGCACACGCGGGTGGTGCCGAAGCTGCCCTCGTGGATCGAGTCGTGGATGAACACGCCCAGCCACCACCGGGTGCACCACGCGCGCAATGAGCGGTACCTCGACAAGAACTACGGCGGCTTCCTCATCGTCTGGGACAAGCTGTTCGGCACCTTCGAGCCCGAGACCGAGGCGTGCAGCTACGGCGTCACCAGCCCGCCCAACACGTGGGATCCGACGTTCATCAACTTCCAGGTGTGGCGCGAGGTGGTGAAGGACGCGTGGGACGCGCCGCGCTGGCTCGACAAGCTGCGCATCTGGTTCATGCCCACGGGCTGGCGGCCGGACGGCGTGCCGGAGCGGAAGAAGGGCGCCTGGCGCGACGCGGGAGGCCGTGAGGTGAAGTTCCAGTCGACGATGCTGCCGCGCACGAAGGGGTACCTCGTCACGCAGGTGGTGCTGGGCTTTCCACTGATGTTGCTCGTGATTCACGGGCGCTCGCCGCTGGCGTGGTGGCAGAAGGTGCTGGTGTCGCTGCTCATCTGGGCGTCCGCCACGGCATGGAGCGCCATTCTCGAGTCCAGACGCTGGGCCGTTCGCCTCGAGTTGGGCCGGCTCGTGGCTATCGCTGCGGTGCTTGCGGGGTTGGGCCTGGCGGGAACGCTCTCGCTCGTGCCGGCGCTTGGGGCCTCGGCGGTGGCGCTGGGGTCGTGCGCGTGGTTCTTCGTGCTCACCTGGAAGGGGCGCAGTGCGGCCTCATGGAGCGTGGCCTGATGGGGGAAGAGCTCACGCGCGTCTTGGCGGGGGCCTCTCGACGCGCCGTCACCGCGCGAGCAGCTGCAGCCACGTGACGCGCAGGTCGCTCTCCCTGGAGAGTTGGCTCGCCACGAACTCCCGGACGAGCGGCTCCGTCGCCGGAGCGGCGAGCCTCGCCTTCGTGGGCCCTTCGAGCTTCGGGTGAAGGAGCATGAGGTGAATCGCGCCGATCAGGCGTGCCTCGACCTTGCGAAAATATTGATATCATTGGCGTTCTGCGGGTTCGCCGAAAGTGACAGCAGGTGCTTGACACGGTGATGTGTGCGCGGGTATACGCGCCGCCCCTTCGTTGCACGGCTCTGTGACAGCCCCTCGGTTTCTCCCTGGGACGGCCCCATCCGTCGACGTCGGACAGGTAGTTGTGAAGTGAAGCCGCGAAACGGGGTTGACCGAGAATGGCAACACAGAAGATTCGCATTCGACTGAAGGCGTACGACTCGAAGCTCCTGGATCAGAGCGCCACGGAGATCGTCGAGACGGCTCGTCGGACCGGCGCACGCGTGTCGGGTCCGATTCCGCTGCCCACGCGCATCAACCGGTTCACGGTGCTGCGCTCGCCGCACGTGGACAAGAAGAGCCGTGAACAGTTCGAGATCCGCACCCACAAGCGGCTCCTCGACATCCTCGAGCCCACGCAGCAGACGCTCGACGCCCTCATGAAGCTCGACCTGTCGGCTGGTGTCGACGTCGAGATCAAGAGCTGAGGAACGCCATGGCCAAGTTCGACGTCGTCGATGTGTCGATGAAGAAGGTCGCGGAGATCGAGCTCTCCGACGAGATCTTCGCTGCCAAGCCCAACAGCCACCTGCTGTACGAGGGGGCGAAGATGCAGCAGATCAACCGCCGCCGCGGCACGCTGGGCGTGAAGAACAGCTCGCTCGTGTCGGGTGGTGGCAAGAAGCCCTGGAAGCAGAAGGGCACCGGCCGTGCACGCCAGGGTTCGACCCGCGCCTCGCACTGGGTCGGCGGTGGCAAGGCCATGGGCCCCAAGGCCCGTGACTACACCTACCGGCCGCCCCGAACGGTTCGTCGTGGCGCCGTGGCCTCGGCCATCAGCCTGCGCGCCGGCGAGAAGAACCTCGTGATCATCGACCAGTTCCCGTCCGACGGGAAGTCGAAGGCCGCCTCGACCACGCTCACCAAGGGCCTCAAGCTCAAGGACGCGCTGGTGGTCGACGCGAAGACCAACGAGAAGCTCCACCGGGCCGTTCGCAACCTGGCCACCTTCGACGTGCTGCCCCCCGAGGGCGTGAACGTCGAGTCGGTGCTGCGTCGCAAGACGCTGGTGCTGACCGTCGCGGCCGCCAAGGCCCTCGACGAGGCGCTCACTCGCGCCCGCGGTCCGAAGGCGGAGGCGTAAAGTCATGAACACCGTCGACGTCATCAAGGGCCCGATCATCACCGAGAAGCTCGACCTCGCGCGCGAGAAGCACCGGCAGTACTCGTTCGTGGTCGACAAGAAGGCCACCAAGCACGACATCGCGCGTGCGGTGAGCCAGCAGTTCAAGGTCACCGTCACCGACGTGCGCACGCTGATCATGCGCGGCAAGATCAAGCGCGTGGGCATGTCGATGGGCAAGCGCTCGAACTTCAAGAAGGCCTTCGTCACCCTGAAGGAAGGCGACAAGATCGAGCTCTTCGAGGGAGGCGCCGTCTAATGGGTATCAAGAAATTCAAGCCGACGTCGGCCGCGCGCCGACTGACGACGGTGTCGGACTTCGCGGAGATCACCCGCGACCGGCCCGAGAAGAGCCTGACGCAGTCGATGAAGCGCTCGGGTGGCCGCAACGGTGATGGTCACATCACCCGCCGGCACCAGGGCGGTGGCCACAAGCGCCGCTACCGCGTCATCGACTTCAAGCGCCGCGACAAGGACGGCGTGCCGGCCAAGGTCTTCTCGATCGAGTACGACCCGAACCGCACGGCGAACATCGCGCTGCTCCACTACGCGGACGGCGAGAAGCGCTACATCCTCGCGCCGTCGGGCCTCAACGTGGGCGACACCCTCTACGCGGGCGCCAACGTCGACATCCGCCCGGGCAACAGCCTGCCGCTGCAGAACATCCCCGTGGGCACGGTGATCCACAACGTCGAGCTCAAGCCGGGCCGCGGCGCGCAGATCATCCGCTCGGCGGGCTCGTCGGGGCAGCTCATGGCGAAGGAAGGCGACTACGCGCAGGTGCGCCTGCCGTCTGGAGCCGTGCGCAAGGTGCTCATCAACTGCCGCGCCGTCATCGGCATGGTGGGCAACATCGACCACGAGCTCATTCGGGTCGGCAAGGCCGGCAAGTCGCGCTGGCTCGGCATTCGCCCGACGGTGCGGGGCCTCGCGATGAACCCGGTCGATCACCCGCACGGCGGTGGCGAAGGCAAGTCCGGTCAGGGCAACCCGCACCCGGTCTCGCCCTGGGGCAAGAAGACGAAGGGCCTCACCACGCGCGTCATCAAGCGCACTGACAAGTTCATCGTGGCCGGCCGCCGTCAGGGCGTCCGCAGCACGTAAGGAAAGAGAACTGACCCATGGCTCGTTCAACCTGGAAGGGTCCCTTCATCGACCTCAGCCTTCAGAAGAAGGTCGACGCGATGAACAAGGGCAACAAGAAGTCGGTCATCAAGACCTGGTCGCGCCGCTCGACGATCGTCCCCGACATGGTCGGGCACACGTTCGCCGTTCACAACGGGCGCAAGTTCATTCCCGTGTACGTGACCGAGAACATGGTCGGCCACAAGCTGGGCGAGTTCGCCCCCACGCGCACCTTCTCGGGCCACTCCGCCGAGAAGAAGGTCGCCCCCGCGCCGGGCAAGAAGGGCTAATCACCATGGAAGCGACTGCACATCTGCACTTCTTCCGCATGGCGCCCCGAAAGATCTCGGTGGTCGCTGCGCTGGTTCGCGGCATGCCGGTCGATGCGGCGATCAACACGCTCACGTGGACCAAGCGCGCCGCCGCGCTGCCGGTCAAGAAGCTCATCGAGAGCGCCATCGCGAACGCGACCGACAAGTCGAAGGGCGCCGTCGACATCGACAAGCTGTACGTGAAGTCGATTCACGTCGACCAGGGCCCCACGCAGCGGCGCTTCCTGCCGCGCGCCATGGGCCGTGCGACGCCCGTTCACAAGAAGTCGAGCCACGTGCACGTCGTGCTGAGCGACGAGGCCGTCAAGAAGTCCAAGTCGAAGAAGTAACCGGGAACCAGGAGAGACACGCGTGGGACAGAAAGTTCATCCAGTTGGTTTCCGGCTTGGCGTCATTCGCACCTGGGACTCGAAGTGGTTCGAGGAGCGGAACTACGCCCAGTGGCTGCACGAGGACATCAAGATCCGCGCGCACGTGAAGAAGTCGCTCAACCACGCGGGCGTCTCGAAGGTCGAGATCGAGCGCGCGGCGAACAAGGTGAAGGTGAACGTGCACACCGCGCGTCCCGGCATCGTGATCGGCAAGCGCGGCGCGGGCATCGAGACGGTGAAGAAGGAGCTCCAGCGCTTCACCAAGAACGAGGTGTTCCTCAACATCGTCGAGGTCCGCAAGGCCGAGATCGACGCGCAGCTGGTGGCCGAGAACATCACCACCCAGCTCGAGCGGCGCATCGCGTTCCGCCGCGCCATGAAGAAGGCCATTCAGACGGCGATGAAGTTCGGCGCCAAGGGCATTCGGGTCGCCTGCTCGGGCCGCCTGGGTGGCGCTGAAATGGCTCGCTACGAGTGGTACCGCGAGGGCCGGGTGCCGCTGCACACGCTCCGCGCCGACATCGACTACGGCTACGCCATCGGCCGCACCACCTACGGCACCATCGGGTGCAAGGTGTGGGTGTGCCGCGGCGAAGTGCTGCCCACCAAGGGCGGGCCGCGCGGCGAGAACGCCAACGCGAACCGCTAAGGAACCCACGAGGACGTCATGCTTCAGCCTGCACGCACCAAGCACCGCAAGATGCAAAAGGGCCGTATGCCCGGCCGCGCGTACCGCGGCTCCACCCTCGCGTTCGGCGAGTTCGGCCTGATGACGCTCCAGCCGGGGTGGATCACCTCGCGCCAGATCGAGGCCGCGCGTATCGCGATGAGCCGCAAGATCAAGCGCGGCGGGAAGATCTGGATCCGCATCTTCCCCGACAAGCCCATTACCAAGAAGCCCGCCGAGACGCGCATGGGCACCGGCAAGGGCGGCGTCGAGTACTACGTCGCCGTCGTCAAGCCGGGCCGCATCCTCTACGAGATGGACGGCATGGACAAGCAGCTGGCGACCGAGGCGTTCAACCTCGCCGCCGCGAAGCTCCCGGTCATGACGCGCGTCGTGCACCGCAGCGAGCAGAGCCTGTAAAGGACGAACGACCATGGCGACCGCGACGAAGGAACTCCACGATCTCTCGCTCGACGACCTCAAGCGTCGGGCCGACGAGCTGAAGGCCACCCTGTTCCAGGACCAGCTCAAGCTGCGCACGGGGGCGCTCGACAACCCCGCCGAGCGTACCGGCCACAAGCGCGACCTCGCGCGCGTGCTCACCGTCATCACCCAGAAGCAGAAGGCCGCTTCGGCGAAGAAGTAAGGAAAGACCGACCCCATGGCTGAGACCACCACCACGCAGGCGGCTGACGCGACCCGCGGTCGCCCCAAGACGCGCATCGGCGTCGTCACCTCGAACAAGATGCAGAAGACCGTGGTCGTCACGGTTCGCCGGCGCGCGGCGCACGCCCAGTACGGGAAGATCCAGACGCTGCGCGTGAAGTACAAGGCGCACGCCGAAGATCACGACTACCCCAAGAAGATCACCGTGAACGAGGGCGACAAGGTCCTCATCGCCGAGACGCGCCCGTTCTCGAAGGACAAGCGGTGGCGTGTGGTGAAGGTGCTCGAGAAGGCCGTCCAGGCCTGAACGCCGTTCGCGCTGACCGGAAAAGGAGACTCCCATGCTGCAGATGACCAGTCAGTTCGAGGTGGCCGACAACTCGGGCGCCAAGAGCGTGTTCCTCATCAACATCGCCGGTGGTTCGAAGCGCTTCTACGGCTCGATCGGCGACGTGGTGACGGTGTCGATCCGCGAGGCGCTCCCGGGCGCCAAGGTGAAGAAGGGCGACGTGGCCAAGGCGGTCATCGTGCGCACGGCGAAGGAGATTCGCCGGCCCGACGGCTCGTACATCAAGTTCGACGTCAACTCGGCGGTCCTCATCAACAAGGACCTCGAGCCGATCGGCACCCGCATCTTCGGGCCCGTCGCACGCGAGCTGCGCGCCAAGAAGTTCATGAAGATCATCTCGCTCGCGCCTGAGGTGCTGTGATGCAGAAGCTGAAAGTCGGAGACACGGTGCAGGTGATGTCGGGCGCCGAGCGCTCGGCCTCGACGAACCGCGGCAAGATCATCGAGATCGACCGCGAGGCGTTGCGCGTGCGCGTCGAGGGCCTGCGGGTCGTCAAGCGCCACGTGAAGAAGGGCCGCGATCGCGCGAACCCCGACGGCGGCATCATCGAGAAGCCGGGCACCATCGCGCTGTCGAACGTCGCCCTCGTGTGCCCCAAGTGCGACAAGGCGACCCGCATCGGCACCCGTGAGGTCGACGGGAAGAAGAAGCGGTTCTGCAAGAAGTGCGACGCGGTCATCGAGTGAGTCGTTGACGGGGTGACCCGTCGTTCAACCCCGGCCTCCGGAGCGTGGTGAAAGACCACGGACCTGGAGACGAAGCCGGCCCCTGGAAGGAAGACGTGCCATGGCTGAAGACGAGAAGAAGGCCGAAGCTCCCAAGAAGGACAAGGTCGAGAAGAAGCGCAAGAAGGAAGAGGTCAAGAAGGCTGGCTTCGCGGCGAACATCGAGGAAGGTCTCCAGGTTCAGCCCGCGCGCCTGAAGCTCCGCTACCGCAAGGAAGTGGTGCCCCAGCTGATGAAGGACCTCAACCTGAAGAACCCCATGGAGGTTCCGAAGATCCACAAGGTCGTCGTGAACTTGGGCCTGGGTGAGGCGCTCGCGAACAACAAGATCCTCGAGTCGGCCGTCGACCAGCTCGGCGCCATCACCGGCCAGAAGCCAGTGGTGACCCGCTCGCGCAAGGCCATCGCGAACTTCAAGCTCCGCGAGGGCCAGGCCATCGGCGCCATGGTGACCCTGCGCGGCGATCGCATGTACGAGTTCCTCGACCGCCTCATCAACGTGGCGCTCCCCCGTGTGCGTGACTTCAAGGGCATCTCGCCCAAGGCCTTCGACGGCCGCGGCAACTACACGCTGGGCCTGCGCGAGCAGATCATCTTCCCTGAGATCAACTACGACCAGATCGAGAAGGTGAAGGGCCTCAACGTCAGCATCGTGACCTCGGCCGGAAACGACGAGCGCGCGCTGGCGCTGCTGAAGGCCATTGGCGTTCCGTTCAGGGCCTGATAGGGGCCCACACCTCCCCACGGTCTCCGTGGGGCTGAAGGACCACCCGGCGCCTCATCGCGTCGGGGGAACGACCCCGAATGAACCCCCGGGAATTGGCCCGGCAGGCATTCGTGGTTCCCTGGCCAGGGGACATCTGGCCACGCAGGAAGACGTGACACATGGCCGTCAACGATCCCGTGGGTGACCTCCTCACCCGGATCCGCAACGCGACGATGGCGCGGCACGACAAGCTGACGCTGCCGTCCTCGAAGCTCAAGGTCGAAGTCGTGCGGTGCCTGAAGGACGAGGGCTTCGTCGCCGACTTCGTGGTCCACGAGCGCAAGCCGCAGAACGAGCTCACGGTGATGCTCAAGTACGGCCCCAACCGGGAGTCCGTCATCTCGGGCATTCGCCGGGTGTCGAAGCCGGGTCTGCGTCGCTACGTGAGCGTGGACAAGCTCCCGCGCGTGCGCGGTGGCACGGGCATCTCGATTCTTTCGACGTCGAAGGGCGTGCTGAGCGACGGCGAGGCCCGCAAGCAGAACGTCGGCGGCGAGCTCATCTGCACGGTGTACTGAGGGAACGACCATGAGCCGCATTGGAAAGCTGTCGATCAAGGTCGAAGACAAGGTGAAGGTCGCCATCGCCAACGGCAAGGCGAACCTCGAAGGCCCCAAGGGCAAGCTGTCGGTCACCCTGCACCCCGACGTCAAGGTCGAGGTGAAGGACGGACAGATCAACGTCACGCGGCCCTCGGACTCGCGCAAGCACCGCGCGCTCCACGGCCTCACGCGCGCCATCCTCGCGAACGCCATGAAGGGCGTAGCGACGGGCTGGGAGCGGGCGCTGGCGATTCGTGGCGTCGGCTACAAGGCCGAGGTGAAGGGCAAGCAGCTCCACCTGGCGCTCGGCTACTCGCACCCGGTGGTGTTCGACCTGCCCGAGGGCGTGACTGCCGAAGTGGCGAAGACGCCTCGCACGGAAGAGCAGCTGCCCACCATCGACGTCACCCTGCGCTCGGCCGACCGCCAGCTGCTCGGTGAGACGGCGGTGCGCATTCGCAACCTCCGCCCCCCGGAGCCGTACAAGGGCAAGGGCATCAAGCTCCACGACGAGACGGTGCGTCGCAAGGAAGGCAAGACGGGCACGGCGTAATGCCACCCATCATCCGCCGGCGGAATTCCTGATCGCCGGCGGAAGGAAAGGAACCAACCATGAGCAAGAACACGCCGCGTCTCAACCGCAAGGAGCGCATCCGCAAGAAGGTGAATGGCACCTCCGAGCGTCCGCGCCTGTCGGTCTACAAGTCCCTCAAGCACATCATCGCCCAGGTGATCGACGACAGCTCCGGCCGCACGCTGGCCGAGGCCTCGTCGCTCTCGAAGGAGCTCAAGGGCAAGCTCAGCGACGACGACAAGAAGGCGGCCGCGAAGAAGGTCGGCGCCCTCATCGCCGAGCGCTGCAAGGCCGCGAAGATCGACAAGGTGGTCTTCGACCGCAACGGCTTCCCCTACCACGGCCGCATCGCGGCGCTGGCTGACGGCGCACGCGAAGCGGGTCTCCAGTTCTAAGGGCCATCGACATGAGCACGACTCCAATCAACCCGAACGACCTCGACCTCAACGACCGGGTGGTGAGCATCAACCGCGTCGCCAAGGTAGTGAAGGGCGGCCGGCGGTTCAGCTTCGCGGCCCTCGTGGTCGTCGGCGACGGCAACGGCCACGTCGGCATCGGCCTGGGCAAGGCGAACGAAGTGCCCGAGGCCATTCGCAAGGGCGGCGAGAACGCGAAGAAGAACCTCTTCCGCGTGCCGCTGATGGGCAGCACCATTCCGCACGAGGCGCTGGGTCACTTCGGCGCGGGCCGGGTCTTCCTGCGGCCGGCGAGCGAAGGTACGGGCGTCATCGCCGGTGGCGCGGTGCGCGCGGTGCTCGAGGCGGCTGGCATCAAGAACATCCTCACCAAGAGCCAGGGCAGCCGGAACCCGCACAACGTGCTCAAGGCGGTCGTCGACGGCCTCAAGCAGCTCAAGTCTCCCGAGCAGGTCTCCCGCCTGCGCGGCAAGGAGATTCACTTCGGGAAGAAGGCGCAGGCCTGACATGGGCATCAAGGTCAAGCTGGTGAAGAGCCACTCGGGTGCGTCGGAGCGGCAGGTCGCGACGATTCTCGGCCTGGGGCTCAAGAAGTTCGGCTCCGAGAAGCTGCTGAAAGACACCCCGGCCATCCGGGGCATGATCGCGAAGGTGCGGCACCTGGTGTCGCACGAGATCGTGAAGGACGAGCCCAAGACGCGCGCGCGGCTCAAGCCCCGCGCCGTCCGCGTGCGTGACGCCGCTCGCGCGAAGACCGCGAAGGCGGAGTGAGGACACCATGACGACGCTGCACACGCTGAAGAAGCCGCACCGCTCGACCCACCGCAAGAAGCGGGTGGGCCGCGGTCAGGGGTCGGGCCTCGGCAAGACGGCCGGCCGCGGTGGCAAGGGCCAGAAGGCGCGCACCGGCAACATGCGGTTCGAGGGGTTCGAGGGCGGTCAGAGCCCGCTCCAGCGCCGGCTGCCGAAGTTCGGCTTCACCCCGCCGAACCGGCTCACCTGGGCCATCGTGAACGTCGGCGACCTCGAGCGCTTCGGCGCGGGCACCACGGTCGACGAGAAGGCGCTCTCGAAGGCAGGCCTCATCAAGGGTCGCTTTGACGGCATCAAGGTGCTGGGCGAGGGCGAGCTGACCAAGAAGCTCACCGTCAAGGCGCACAAGTTCTCGGGCACCGCGAAGGAGGCCATCACGAAGTCCGGTGGCGCCGCCGAGGAGCTGCCCCTGATGGTGCACAAGCCCGAGTCGGCTGCGAAGGCGCACGCCGGCAAGGGCGTGAAGGCCTGATGCCGACCTGCTCGTTCAGGTCTTGAACCCCGCCCCACGGACCGCTTAAGGGCCGCGGGGCGTTGGGTTTTTGAAGTACACGCCGTTCGATGTCGGACCGAGGGACTGCACCGTGGCCTTGAACGCCATCTCCAACATCTTCCGCGTCGCCGAGCTGCGGAGCCGGCTGGCGTACACCATCGTGCTCCTCGCGGTGTACCGCCTGGGCATCTTCATCAACACCCCGGGCGTCGACCGGGTGGTGATGAACGCCTTCATGGACAAGCAGCGCAAAGAGGGCGGCCTGCTCAACCTCTTCAACCTGTTCTCGGGCGGCGCGCTCGATCAGATGTCGATCTTCGGCCTCGGCATCATGCCGTACGTCTCGGCCAGCATCATCATGCAGCTGCTCGCGGTGGTGGTGCCGTCGCTCGAGCGCCTGCAGAAGGAAGGCGCGGCGGGCCGGCAGAAGATCAACCAGTACACCCGGTACGGCACGATCCTCCTCTCGATCGTCCAGGGCGTGTCGATCTCGCGCTTCATCTACTCGCTTGGCCGCAGCGGCGGTCAGAACAACCAGGCCTTCGATCAGGTCGTCGTGCCCGACAGCGTCGACCAGGTGTGGTTCACCTTCATGACGGTGGTGACGCTGACCGCCGGCACCGCGTTCATCATGTGGCTCGGTGAGCGCATCACCGAGAACGGCATCGGCAACGGCATCTCGCTCATCATCTTCGGCGGCATCGTCGCCGGCATTCCGCCCGCGGCGCAGCGCCTGTGGCAGCAGATGGACACCGACAAGTTCGGTCAGGAGGCGCTCAACCCGGCCGCCGTGCTCGCGCTGCTGGCGGTGATGGTGGCGATCATCGCCGCGGTCGTCTTCATCGAGCGCGGCATGCGGCGCATCCCCGTTCAGTACGCCAAGCGCATGCAGGGCCGGCAGATGTTCGCCGGCCAGGCCACGTACTTCCCGCTCAAGGTGAACGCGTCGGGCGTGATTCCCCCCATCTTCGCGGGCGCGCTGCTGTCGTTCCCGGCGACGCTCTCGCAGTGGGTGCCTGCGCTAGCGGGCGTGCAGCGGTCGCTCCAGAACAACCAGTGGGTCTACAACGGCCTGTTCGTGCTGCTGATCGTCTTCTTTGCCTACTTCTACACGTCGCTCACCTTCCGCGCCGACGACGTGGCCGACAACATCAAGAAGCAGGGTGGCTACATTCCCGGCATTCGCCCCGGCCGCCAGACGGCCGAGTTCATCGAGCGGGTGCTCAACCGCCTGACGTTCGGCGGCGCCATCTACCTCTCGTTCATCTGCGTGATCCCCACCGTCTTCGCCAACGAGCTCAAGGTGCCGTTCGCCTTCGGAGGCACGGGCCTGTTGATCGTCGTCGGCGTCGCGCTCGATACGGTGCAGCAGATCGAGCAGCACCTCATCAGCCGGAACTACGAGGGCTTCGCCGGGCCCCGTGGGCCGCGCATTCGTGGTCGCGTTCGCGTCGGCGACGCGGCCTGACACCACGGGGGGCTCATCATGCATCTCGTCTTCTTTGGACCGCCCGGGGCAGGGAAGGGCACGCAGGCCCAGCGCATCGTCGCCGAGCAGGGCATTCCGCAGATCTCGACCGGCGACATCTTGCGGGCGGCGGTGGCCAACGGCACCGACCTCGGCAAGCAGGCCGGGCCCCTGATGGCCGCTGGCAAGCTGGTGCCCGACGAGCTCGTCATCGGCATCGTCGCGGAGCGCCTCAAGGAGAAGGACTGTCAGAAGGGCTTCCTCCTCGACGGCTTCCCCCGCACCATTCCCCAGGCGCAGTCGCTCGAGGGGGTGCTGCAGAAGATGGGCAAGGGCATCGAGCACGTCGTCTCGCTCGAGGTGCCCGACGACGTCATTCACGAGCGCATGAAGGGCCGCGGCCGCGCCGATGACTCACCCGAGACGGTGCAGAAGCGCCTCGACGAGTTCCGCAAGCTGACCGCGCCCCTCAAGGCCTACTACCAGGAGCGCGGGCTGCTCCGGCCCATCAATGGCGTCGGCTCGCTCGAGGACATCGCCGGGGCCATCAAGAAGGCCATCGGGCGCTGAGGGGCGGGCCCGCTTGCAAGGGGTGAGGGAAGGTGGTAGGGGCGGCCGCTCCCGCGGTCGGTGAGCGTGGTTTTCTCGTGAAGAGAGGTTGTGTCGTTTGGCGAAGGAAGACTCGATCGAAGTCGAAGGAACCGTGAAGGAGCCGCTCCCGAACGCCATGTTCAAGGTGCAGCTCGAGAACGGCCACGAGGTGCTCGCGCACATCTCGGGGAAGATGCGCATGCACTTCATCCGCATCCTTCCGGGCGACAAGGTGAAGGTCGAGCTGTCGCCGTACGATCTCACGCGGGGTCGCATCACCTACCGCGCCAAGTAAAGGCTCCTGGGCTCGCGAGGTGAAGCGAGCGCCTGTCGAAGGTTCAACGCAGCACGCAGCTATTCGAAGAGGGTGTCATGAAGGTTCGTCCGTCCGTGAAGAAGATTTGCGACAAGTGCAAGGTGGTTCGTCGCGCCGGCGTCGTGCGCATCATCTGCCCGGCCAACCCCCGTCACAAGCAGCGCCAGGGCTGAAGCTGCTGGCTTTTCGTCGTTCAGCCGATCACCTCCTGAAGGAACTCGAAACTCATGGCTCGTATCGCAGGCGTTGACCTCCCGGTTCAGAAGCGCGTCGTCATCTCGCTTCAGTACATCTACGGCATTGGCAAGAAGTCGGCGGCCGACATCGTGACGAAGGCTGGCATCGACATGGCCACCCGCACGAAGGACCTGACCGACGACCAGGCCAAGAAGATCCGCGAGATCATCGAGGCCGACTTCACGGTCGAGGGCGACCTCCGCCGTGAGATCACGATGAACATCAAGCGCCTGATGGACCTGGGCTGCTACCGCGGCCTGCGTCACCGCAAGGGCCTGCCCGTTCGCGGCCAGCGCACCCACACCAACGCGCGGACCCGCAAGGGCCCCAAGCGCGGCGTGCAGCGCGTGGCCAAGGCTCCGGCTCCCGCGAAGTAATCACCCCTGGCGGGGTGGCCTGTCGGGCGCTCCGCTGATCACCTCCACCACGAAGAGAGACCCATGGCTGAAGAGACTCAAGCACCGGCCGCTCCTACCGCCGCTCCCGCTGGCGCCGAGGGCGCCGAGACGAAGAAGGCCGCCAAGGCCAAGAAGGGCAAGAAGAACATCCTCAACGGGATCGTTCACATCCAGTCGACCTTCAACAACACGATGATCACCATCACCGACGTCTCGGGGAACGTGATCTCGTGGTCGACCGCCGGCGCGCGTGGCTTCAAGGGCTCGCGCAAGTCGACGCCGTTCGCCGCGCAGGTGGCGGCTGGCGACGCGGCGGCCAAGGCGATGGAGCACGGGCTCAAGAACGTGCAGGTGCTCGTCAAGGGCCCCGGCGCGGGTCGTGAGTCGGCGCTGCGCGCGATCGCGGCCGCTGGCCTCAAGATCTCGCTCATTCGCGACGTCACGCCGATTCCCCACAACGGTTGCCGCCAGGCCAAGCGCCGTCGCGTCTGACCCTTCACCTTCACTTTCGCGCAAGGACCTCGACTTCCATGGCCCGTTACACCGCCAGCGTCTGCCGCATCTGCCGACGCGAAAACCTCAAGATGTATCTCAAGGGCGACCGTTGCTACACGGACAAGTGCGCCATCGAGCGCCGCCCATACCCGCCTGGCCAGCACGGCCAGGGCCGCGTGAAGTTCTCGAACTACGGCGTGCAGCTGCGCGAGAAGCAGAAGGTCAAGCGCATGTACGGCCTGCTCGAGAGCCAGTTCCGCGGCTACTTCGCGCGCGCCTCGTCGTCGAAGGGCAAGACGGGCGAGATGCTGCTCCAGCTGCTCGAGATGCGGCTCGACAACGTTGTCTTCCGCATGGGCTTCGCCGACACGCGCGCCGAGGCGCGGCAGCTCGTGCGCCACGGCCACTTCACCGTCAACGCCAAGCGGGTCAACATGCCGGCGTTCGCGGTCAAGCCCGGCTCGGTCGTCGAGGTGCACGACAAGTCGAAGAAGATCCTCCGCATTCAGGAGGCCATCGAGACGGTCGACCGCCGCGGCATTCCGCAGTGGGTCGAGGTCGACAAGAAGCTGCTGAAGGGCACCGTGAAGACCCCGCCGAACCGCGAGGATCTCACCATGCCGATTCAGGAGCAGCTCATCGTCGAGCTCTACTCGAAGTAAGCCGTCGCGCGGGCAGCGGGCTCCACCACGGGGCCCGTCAGCGCCGCGCGTCCTGTTCGATCTCACCGCAGCACCTTCACCGAAATCGTCCTCCCGCGCTCCGCGGGTACGTTGGTGGCGATTTCGCTCACAAGGAGCACTCCCATGGCAGAGCAGGCCCTCACCGCGAAGAACTGGCGTGATCTCATCAAGCCCCGGCGCCTCGACGTCGACGCCGAGACCCTCACCGGCACGTACGGCAAGTTCGTCGCGGAGCCCCTCGAGCGTGGCTTCGGCACGACGCTGGGCAACTCGATTCGTCGGGTCCTCTTGTCGTCGCTGCAGGGCGCCGCCATCTCGACCGTCAAGATCGAGGGTAACGGCGGCATGGTGGAGCACGAGTTCGCCGCGGTCCCGGAAGTCAGCGAGGACGTGACGGACATCGTCCTCAACCTCAAGGAAGTGCGTCTGCGGATGCACACCAACGAGCCCAAGACGATTCGCATCGAGGCCGAGGGCCCCAAGGAAGTGAAGGCGGGCGACATCATCGCCGACGACCAGGTCGAGGTGCTCAACCCCGGCCATCACGTGTGCACGCTGGCCGAGGGCGGCAAGATCAAGATCGAGATGATGTGCCGTCGTGGCCGCGGCTACGTCTCGGCGCAGAACAACAAGGTCGCGGGCTCGCCCATCGGCACCATCGCCATCGACTCGCTCTTCTCGCCCATCATCAAGGTGAACTACCAGGTCACCAACGCGCGCGTCGGGCAGCAGACCGACTACGACAAGCTCGCGCTCGAGGTGTGGACCGACGGCTCCGTGTCGCCGCAGGACGCCGTGGCCTACGCCGCGAAGATCCTCAAGGAGCAGCTCGCGGTTTTCATCAACTTCGAGGAGACCGAGGAGCCGGTGGCCGTCGAGGCGCCGCGCGAAGAGGCCAAGCTGAACGAGAACCTCTTCCGTTCGGTCGACGAGCTCGAGCTGTCGGTGCGCTCGGCGAACTGCCTGCAGCAGGCGAACATTCGCACCATCGGTGACCTCGTGCAGAAGACCGAGGCCGAGATGCTCAAGACGAAGAACTTCGGCCGCAAGTCGCTGAAGGAGATCAAGGAGATCCTCGCAGAGATGGGGCTCTCGCTCGGCATGAAGCTCGAGAACTGGCCGCCGAAGACGATGCCGGCGCCCTCGACGGGCCCGCGCATGTAAGGCCGGCTCGCCTCTGCCGACCGGCGGGGCGACCTGAAACACCCGGCGCGTGATGGTCGCGCGCCGGTTCACCCGGAGCACCCGTTGGGGCGCTCCACAAAACCGCGCGGTGGTTCGCGCGATTACCTCCTCCCGGTACCTGGTACGGCCGGCGGGGTTCGAAAGAAGGACGTCATGGAACACCGAGTTGGATACCGGAAGCTGCAGCGCACCACGTCGCACCGTCTGGCGATGCTCCGCAACATGGTCACCTCGCTCCTCGAGCACGAGCGCATCGAGACGACCCTGCCCAAGGCAAAAGAAGCCCGTCGCATGGCCGAGCGCATCATCACGCTGGGCAAGAAGGGCGGCGTGCACAACGCCCGCCTCGCGCAGCGTGACGTGAAGAGCCGCGCGGTGCTCCAGAAGGTCTTCGGCGAGCTGAAGGACCGATACGCCAAGCGCGCCGGCGGGTACACCCGCATCCTCAAGGGGCACTTCCGCCGGGGCGATGGCGCTGACGTGGCGGTCCTCGAGCTCGTCGATCGGCCGGCCAAGGCCGAGGCGGCGCCTGAGGGCGAGAAGAAGGCCGAGTAAGCGCCTGGAACGCAGATCGAAGGAAGCGACGCCCCGTTCGACCTCCGAGGTCGGCGGGGCGTGTGCTTTGGTGCGACGCATGACGGTGCGCCGAGCGTTCTTTGCCGGTTGTCTGGCTGGCCTGGTGGTCGTCCTGGGCGGATGCCCGGGGGAACGATGCAGCGCTGACACCTGCCTGGGCTGCTGCACGGCGGCTGGCGTCTGCGAAGCGGGAAACACCGCGAGCGCGTGTGGGCGCGGCGGCGTCGCCTGCGAGGCGTGTGCGGGCGGCTCCGAGTGCGCGCGTCAGGCGTGTGGCCCGAGCGGGACCGGGGGCGGTGACGCCGGCAGCGGCTGCGTGCTCGATGGGCGGTGTGGCTCGAACGTCTGCAACATCACCTCGCGGCTCTGCGAGACGCCCGACCCGTGTCCGGCTGGAGCCCCGCAGCCGGCCGGGTGTGGGCCCGGGTTGTTCTGCTCCAATGGCCAGTGCCGTGAGGCGCCCCGGCCGACGTGCGAGAACTTCCCCGCCCAGGCGGTCGCGCGTCGCTACGATCCCTCCGTGCACCTCGCGCCCGTGCTCCTCTCGGCGAGGAAGGTGTCGTTCGCCGTCGATGACGCGGGGTGTCCGGCCGGGTCGACCCGCCGCGGCGTCGTCGAGCTCGAGGCGTACGATCGGCTGGGGCGCTTCGGGCCCGATGGAGGCCTGCCCCGGCTGTTCGTCTACCGACCCAACATGATCCCGGGCACGATCTCTACGAGCGACGTGCAGGTCGCCGGCGCCAACGACGGCACGACGGCCCGGCTTACGGTGCAGTCCTGTGGGCCCGAGGCCATAACGTCGATCGTGCTGGGCTACGCCTACGAGGGCGGCAACGGCCTTTGCGTGTCGCTGGCCCCCTGAAGGGCGGCAGCGCGGACCGTCGGAATCTTGCGCGTCGCACCGCTCCTCGACGCCGGGCTTCTGGGCTGGAGGCTGCCAGTTTTGGCGCGTTACGGGGGCGCGTCGTGCTGCTTCGAGAGGCCGGGCTCCTGGCTGGTGGTGGCGTCACGGGCGCGTTGCGCTGACACCGTGCTTCTGGGCTGTGGTTGCCACACGGGCGCGTCGCGCTGCTCCTCGAGCCGGGCTCCTGGGCCGTGGCTGCCCAATCGGGGCCCATGGCACTCTGAATCGGTCCTCGCCGCGACATTCCTCGAGGCCGGGCCGCCCGTTCGGCTCCGTCACGGCGCTCAGAATCACTCCTCGCCGCGGTACGCCGTGCCTTCTCGCTTCCGCGCTGGCAGGGCTTTGGGTACGCCCACCTCGTGTCGCTGAAACACCAGCCAGCGCTGCCTGATCTCCCCGTGCGCCGCGTCGAAGAGATGGGCCTCAAGGAGCTCGAGCGCATTCGCATGATCCTCCGCGGGGGGTCGATCATCGAGTGGCGGCGGCTGCACTTCACGACCTGGGACGAGGTCGATCGGTTCTTGCGGCTCTGCCAGATCGACCCGACCCAGAAGCACGACGAGGCCTGGGTGCGGCAGGTGCTGGCCGATGCCGTGGACTATCTGCGCCGCACCTTCGACTACAAGGTCGCCGACGCCGTCGCGAACCCCAACATGGTGCACGATCTCTTCCTGCTCGCGTCGGGGCAGATCGATCGCAAGTACCGCAAGATCGCGTGCGTGGTGCTCAAGGTGATGCACGTGATCCAGCACATCGAGGCGCGCGACCTGCTCTTCAAGACGGCCGTGTCCGAGGCGGGGTTGGCGCAGATGGTGACCGAGCGGGTGGTGGCGGTCATCGACGAGGCCAGGGCCAAGGGGCTCCCGATCGTGGAGTTCTCGGACTCGATCAAGACGCGTGAGTCGGTGGTCACGAAGCTGATCGCCAAGCGCGAGTCGACCGCGGCGGCCGTATACGATCGCACGCGCTTTCGCATCATCGTGAAGGACCGTGACGACGTACTGCCGACGCTGTACTTCCTCACGCAGCGGCTCATTCCGTTCAACTTCGTGGTGCCGGCGCAGAGCGAGAACACGCTCTTCCGCTTCAAGGAGTTGCTCGAGCAGTACCCGAACTTCCGCAAGTACGCGCGGCAGCTCCACCTCGACGTGGACTACGAGGAGCGCGAGGAGAACAAGCGCGGCAACGCTTTCTCGGGGTCGACGTACCGCATCTTGAACTTCGTGGCCGACGTGCCGATTCGCCTCGACGCGTACCTGCCGCCGCCGGAGTACGACGACCGCGAGCACAAGGGCCGCATCACGCTCGCGACGTGTGAGTTCCAGATCGCCGACGAGAAGCAGGCGCTCGAGAACGAGAAGGGTGAGAATTCGCACGAGCGGTACAAGCAGCGGCAGCGCGACGTGGTGCTCAAGCGCCTGTCGCGGGGCCTGGTGGTGCCAAAGAAGCGCAAGCCGGAGTGAGCCGCCGGGCTTCGCGCGGTGCGATCCGGTCGAATGATCTCGGCGCCGCCTGGCGGCTTGGCGGGTGGCCGACCGACGCGGTCCCTCGAGGAAGGCCCCCGCCAGCTCGGCTGTGTCCGCGGTCGCGAGGTGGAACGCGCACTGGGAGAAGGCCCGCTCGAGCTCGGCTGTGTCCGCGGTCGCGAGGTGGAACGCGCACTGGGAGACGGCCCGCTCGAGCTCGGTTGTGTCCGCGGTCGCGAGGTGGAACGCGCACTTCCAGAAAGCCCCGGCGTACCGCCATGTCACTCGCCGCTCAGTGAGGGGAACGCGCACCCAAGAAGGCCCCGGCGACCCGGCCATGTTGCGCTCTGCTCAGCGAGGGAGAACGCGCACTCCACGAAGGCCCGGGCGAACCGGCCATGTCGTTCGCCGCTCAGCGACGGGGAGCGCGCACTCCAGGAAGGCCTCGGCGAACCGGCCGTGTCACTCGCCGCTCAGCGAGGTGGGACGCGCACTCCGAGAAGGCCCCGGCGGACCGGAGGTGTCACTCGCCGATCAGCGAGGTGGTCTGCGCACTCCAGGAAGGCCTCGCCGAGGTCCGCTGCTTCACCGTCAGCGCAATGAGGTAGTGCCCAGCGTCGAAGAAGGCTGCAGGGAACTGGGCTGTTCCACCGGTGGCGCGGCGAGGCGGTCCTCACTGTCGGCGCAGGCCTCGGCCTCCCTCGGCTGTGTCGCGGCTCGATTGGCGAGGACTTCCCCCGCACTCAGACCAGGCCACGGCGCGCTCGGGCGATCGGTGGGCCACCCGGCCTCCCGCGACGGCGGTGACAGATGATCCTCGCGGCGGGGTCGATGCCTGACAGACTGGCTCCCCCGTCGAGGGTGCGTCGGCGGCGCACCGTGGGGTCCTGCACCGCCTGGCGTGGAACGATGATGGCCGCCGGCTTGCTTCGGGGAGCCCGATGATCCTGCTGCTGACGATCGGATGCGTGGCGAGCCTGGCCTGGTGGTCGGCGCAGGGGGTGCTTTTCCTCGTCGGCCGCCGACGAATCCGGAAGACCAGTGTGCTCGAAACCGCTCCACCGCAAGGCGGCTGGCCCTTGCTCTCGGTGGTGATGCCGGCGCGGAACGAGGCGGAGCACCTGGCAGCGGCGCTCTCGCTCAAGCGCTCGAGCACGTACCCGAACCTCGAGCTCGTGGTCGTGAACGATCGCTCCACCGACGCCACGGGGGCGATCGCCGAGCAGGTCGCCGCGGAGGACCCGCGGGTGAGGGTCGTGCACCTGACGACGCTGCCGGACGGCTGGCTGGGCAAGGTGCACGCGATGGCGAGGGGCCTCGAGGCCTGCACCGGCGAGCTCGTGCTCTTCAGTGACGCAGACGTGTTCATCGCGCCGGGGGTGTTCGAGAAGGTGGTGTCGGCCGCCCAGCGCGAGGGCCTCGACTTCCTCTGCATCTTCCCCCGCATCAAGCCCGCTGACGTGGTGCTCCAGGCCGCGCTGGCGACGATGTTTCGCGTGCTGCTGCTGTTCAGTCGCCCCTGGTCGATGTCGGACCGACGCTCGAAGGCCGCCGTCGGCGTCGGCGCGTTCAACCTCGTCCGCCGGACGGCGCTCGCGAAGACGAAGGGGCTCGAGTGGCTCAAGCTCGAGACCGGAGACGACATGGCGCTGGGCGGAATGCTGAAGGCCTCGGGCGCTCGGTGTGAGTTCTTCCTCGGCGGGGAAGACGTGCACCTCGAGTTCTACCCGTCGTTCTCGGTCATGATGCGGGCGGTCGAGAAGAACGGCGCTGCCGCCCCAGCGCCCGTGCTGGTCGGCGGCGCGGCGGTGCTCGTCGTGCTCGAGCTTGGTCTCTTCGCTGGGCTCTTTCTCGGGGGCCCGTGGGCGGTGGCCGCCGCGGTGATGGTCGTCGCGAGTGTGTGGCTCTCTGCGTCCGTCGCGCGCCTCACGCACACGCCCGTGGGCCCCAGCGCGGTGACGTGGCTCGGGTCGCTGCCGTTCGCGTTCGTGGTGGTGCGCTCGGCGGTGCTCGCGGTGGCGCGAGGCGGCGTGCGCTGGCGAGGCACGTTCTATCCGACGAAGCAGATCGCCCAGGGCCGCCGCCTGACCGGTTGACGCGACCGCCGGGTCGCCGGTGCCACCTCGCCGCGAGCTGGGACCGAACAGCAGCTTGCTGTGCTCGGGCTTGTCGGGGCCAGGGCACCATCATCGACACCAGCGCGGCCGTCGCCCAGGTGGTGCCGCCCGCGCTGCGGAGCAGCTGCCCCAACACCGCCACGTGCCCCGAGACATGGCGGTCCCAGGCAGATGGCGCTGGCGCGCGCAGCGGCCCGAGGGAGCGATGGGGTGGCCGTCGCGCTCCGAAGCCTCGAGCGTCGATGGTGACGTGGAATCACTCCACCCGACGGCCCCGACGCCCCGCCGAGCAGAAGTCCGGGGACGGAGGGCCGGTCGCTTTCCCAGACGTGTCCACCTGTTGACGAAAACCGTCAACAGGTTGACGTCAACTTGTTGACCAAAAGCGTCAACAGGTGGACACGCCCCGGGAGGCGCGGCCCTCCCGCAGGCCGTCTCGGCGCCGCGCACGCCTTCGCCGGGCCGGGACGACAGGGCGAGCCGCCGAGGGAGCGCTGGCGCCGTCAGGGCACGTTGACGATCACCATGCCAGTGATGGTGTGCAGCATGCGCTCGGCCGCTGGGCCAGCCCGCTCGACGTACACGTTCATGTACCCAAGCTCGAACTGCCACGCGTCGACCTTCACGTTGAGGCCCAGGAAGGCGCGGTTCTGGTCGAACCCCGCGGCGGGACCTCGGTCGACCTGGTTGAGCGTCACGAAGAGCTCCTCGGAGGCGGCCACGCCCCACGCCGAGCTCGCCCCGAAGCGCACCACCGCCCGCACCATGTGGCGCAGCCGAATCGAGGCGCCGCCGGTGTCGGCGATGAAGCGCTCCTCGACCCGGAAGCGGTTGATGAGCGTGACGATGCCGGCGAGGCGCTGCTCCACGAGCACCTGCTGGAACGGCCGCTGCTCGTCACGATAGGGCCCGAAGGTGGGCGTCCACGCGTAGCCGAGCCAGAGCGACACCTCGGGCGTCACCTGAAGTCCGACCGCCGGGCGCACCAGCAGCCGCTCGAACCGGCCCGTGGTGAGGCCGACGCGCGGTTGGGCCTCGGCGTACCAGCGGAAGCGCTCCTTGCGGCCCCACGCGGTCAGGAGGGTCCACGATTGCAGGTCGTGCTCGATGGGCGCGGGCGGGGCGGCCGCCTCCTGGGCCGACGCCACGGACGACACGAGACACACGAGCGCGAGGAAGGTCCGCATGCCCGGTGCACCGAAGCACGGGGCGGGCCACCCGGGCCAGCGCGCTTCAATGTCCGAGACTTCCATCCGTGAGGCCGCGCCCGGCCGGGGTCTGCGCGAACCCGGTTGCTCGCCGATCAGCCTTCACGACGCTCCGCCCCGGATGTGGACGCTCGAACGCAGGTCCGACGCCTGGCGTGTGCGCGTGAGCCGCTGCCTCGAGGCGTCGACGCCGGCGACCCAGCGCCACCGCACGGCGACGACGTGCGGGCTCACCTGGCCATGCGACATGCGCGTGCACGGATCCGAGC
>JANRKQ010000129.1:0-140885 GCA_033763395.1 Myxococcaceae bacterium | reverse complement strand
CGAAGGCCTGCTGCGCGAGCTGTTGCAGCGCCGGTGGCCCGCCGGCCGCGACCGAGACGTGGAAGCCCCGGTGCCGCAAGAAGTCGTGCACGAGCCGCAGCACGCTCGGGTCGTCGTCCACCACCAGCACCCGCGTGTCGCGCGGCAGGACGTCGGCGACCGTGACTGGCGGGGGCTCGGCGACGGCTTCGAGCAGGGGCAGCTCGGCGCTGGGCAGCGACTCGAACCCGGCCGCTGCGGTCGCGGGCGGGCGCTCTTCTCGGAAGGTCCACGGCACGTTGGGCGCGAGCGCCGGCTGCCCCGACTCGTCGAGCGGAACCCCGCGGGCGTGGACGACGCGGCCCCAGCGGTAGTGCACCTCGCCACGCACCGTCGAGCCGGTGAGCTCGAGCACCCCGGTGCGGGCGAACACGATGACGTGGGCCAACAGCTGACCGAGCTCCTGGTAGGCCCCCGTGCCGCGCATCATCGCGGGCCGCTGGTCGAGCTCGAGGAGCGCGCTGCGCAGCAGGGGTTCTGCCACGCGCCGCACCGGCACCAGGTCGACCACTCCGAGCCGGAACGCATGGCACCAGGGCGCGTCGCGCCCCTCGTCGGTCACCACCAGCACCGGCCGATCGCCGTGGCTGGTGGCCTCGAGGTGTTGGAGCAGCAACGAGAGCCCCGGGCCTGGATCGACGGCCGCGACGATGGCGCTCACGCCCGCGAAGTTGAGATCTTCGTGCAGGGTGGGGCTGTCGAGCCCGAAGGGCGACGGGTCGAGCCAGGGCACATCGAGGCGCGGCAACAGGCGCTGGGCCTCGGCCTTCGTCGCCGCCAGCACCGCCACCCGCATCAGCTTTGGAGCCTTCGCCACGCTGCCACCTGACAGCAAGGGTCAGGCCCGGCGGGGGCGGTTGATCAGAGGGTGCTCGACCCGGGTCGAGCCGGCGCGGCGGGTCGGCTCGGACTCAGCGCTTCTTCTTCGCGGGCGTCACGTGCGTGACGGTCACCTTCGTCGTGATGCCGCCGCGCACCCACCAGTCGGCCTCGACCATCATCGTGCGGGGCGCGCAGGCCTTCACCAGATCGTCGAGCACCCGGTTGGTGACGGCCTCGTGAAAGGCGCCCTCGTCGCGGTAGCTCCAGAGGTAGTTCTTGAGGCTCTTGAGCTCGATGCACTTCTGGTCGGGCACGTAGCGGATCTTGAAGTGCGCGAAGTCAGGCTGGCCGGTGAGCGGGCACAGACAGGTGAACTCCGGGCAGTCGAAGAGGATCTCGTAGTCGCGCACCGGCGCTGGGTTCTGGAACGTCTCGAGGGTCTTGCTGGGCTTCGAAGGCATGCGCGGCCCATAGCAGGGCCTGCGCGGGCTGCCACCGCTCACCTGCCGGGGAGGGCAGCGACACGGTGACGAGGGCGCGAGGGCAGCTGGGAACGTTCAGCAGGCGCGCTGAAGAGCCGCTACCATCGACGACGTGCGTGACGACGTGGAGCGAGCGGTGGCCGTGCTGCGCGGCGGTGGCCTCATCGGGCTGCCGACCGAGACGGTGTACGGGCTGGGCGCTGACGCCTCGAACGAGCTGGCCGTGCGCCGCATCTTCGCGGTGAAGGGCCGGCCCTCGAACCACCCGCTCATCGTGCACGTGGCCCACGTCGACGACGCGAAGACGCACGCGGCCCAGTGGCCCGAGGCCGCCGAGGTGCTGGCGCGCACGTTCTGGCCGGGGCCGCTCACCCTCATCGTCCGGCGGGCGCCCGCAGTGAGCGACGCCGTCACGGGAGGCCAGGACACGGTGGGCCTGCGGGTGCCCGACCACCCGCTCGCGCTCGAGCTGCTCCGGGCGTTCGGCGGCGGCGTGGCGGCGCCTTCGGCGAACCGGTACGGCAAGGTCAGCCCGACGACCGCGCAGCACGTCACCGACGAGCTCGGTGGAGACGTCGACCTGGTGCTCGACGGCGGACCGTGCCGGGTGGGCGTCGAGTCGACCATCGTGGACGTGAGCGGCCCGTCGCCCCGCTTGCTCCGCCCGGGAGGCGTGCCCCGAGAGGCCGTCGAGCGCGCGCTGGCCCGCGAGGTTCCGCTGCTGACGGCCGCGACCGACGTGCGCGCCCCCGGCCTGGTCGCCTCGCACTACGCGCCGCGCGCCGGGCTGTGGCTGGTCAGCGCCGAGGCCCTCCCGGGTGAAGCCACGCGTCGCCTCGCGCAGGGCGTGAAGGTCGCCGCGCTCCTGGCGCCGGGCCTGTCGACGCCACCGGGCGTCATCCGCTTCGAGGTGGCGGGCGATGAGGTGGCCTACGCGAAGGCCCTGTACGCGGCGCTCCGGGCGGTGGATGCGCAGGGCGTCGACGTGGTGCTCGCCGTTCCGCCGCTCGAGACGGGCGTGGGGCTCGCGGTGCTCGACCGCCTGCGCCGCGCGGCCGCGCCCCGACCGAACCACCCCTGAGTCGCTGGCCCGGCGACGTCGTCGAGACCTCGTGTCGCAGGCGCGCCCTCGTCGAGCCGCACGGCCGAAGCGCAGCGCGGCGCGTCACTGTCGCAAGGGGGGCGCTGGGCACCGGGCGGCTGCCGCTCTACCGGCTCGTGCCAGTCGCCTCGACCATCACATCGAGTGAGGCCCACGCGGACTTCAGGCCGCGCGGAACGAGGTGACTTCCGGGGAACGTCGTCACCTCGACACCGAAGTGCGCGGCCAGCGGACCTGCGTGGTGTCCCGCCGGGGTGACGTGGTCCTCGGACGCCGCGAAGACGCGCACCCGGCCGGGCTGAACCGCGGGCGGTCGCGAGAGCGGGCTGACCGGCTCGAGGCTCGCAGCGAGGCGGGTGATGGCCCCGCGCGAGACCCACGGTGGCCGATGGTCGAGGAGCAACCGTGGGTAGTCCACCATGGGGGTGAGCGCGGCGAAGACGTCGGCGGCGCCCGGAGCCGTCGCGGCGAGCGCTGCCGGCCAGGCGCCAAGAGAAACGCCCAGCACCACCACGGGCGCCGGGTGCTGCGCGCGGAGCCAGGCGACGGCGCTCCGAACGTCGTGGGTCGCCAGCGCCACCGCGTCGCGGGTGAGCTCGAGGTCCACCGAGGGCCAGGCGGGCGGCCCCAGCACGAGCGCCTCGGAGCCATGCAGCGGAAGGCCCAGGAGCGTCACCGAGTACCCCCGCGCGACGAACCAGCGCACCTGCAGCACCACCGCGTCGAGAAAGCCCCAGCCCATGTTGAAGCCTGACACCAGCAGCAGCTGCGCCTTCGGGTTCGGCGCGGCCCAGTGACGCACCACCACCAGCGGCCGCGCGCGGAGCGGCGAGGTGGCCGCGAGGCCCGGCGGCGTCCAGCGGCGCTCCCACGAGAGGAGCCGCCCCCTCGGCCCAGGTCCCGCCAGCACCGCCTCGGCGGCGCTCGTGACGTCGAGGCCCACCGGCAGCTCCGTCGGCCGCGGCGCGTCGACGCCCTCGGCAATGAAGACGTCGCGGCGGAGCGGAGCCAGCGGCATCCACGCGGCGGGCACCGTGAGCCAGCTCACCGCTGCGGGCGCCGAGGCCTGCACCACCCCGTCGGCGAGGCGACCCACGCCCTTGAGGACTCCATCGAGCAGTCGCGACATGGCCTTCAAGTCACCGTCAGGCCCCAGCACCGCAAGCCAAACGCGGCCTCACGCGCGAATCAGCCCGGCGACGAGGTGACGGAACCAGCCATGGCCGGCGTCGTGCCGGTGGCGCACGTGCCAGCCCTGCTTGAGCGTGAAGCCCCGCAGCTCGAAGGGCAGCGGGCGCGACACGAGGCTCCATGCCTTCGCGTGCTGCGCGATGATGCGCCGGGGAAGCACCGCGCCGAGGTCGCTCGTCGCCACCAGCGCTGGCACCGTGGCGAAGGTGGGTACGTGCCCCACCACCCGCCGTCGATGGCCGAGCCGCTCGAGCTGGGCGTCGAGCGGGTTTCCCGGCTTGCCCTCGGGCGACAACGCGAGCTGGGGAATGGCGAGGTAGCGCTCGAGCGTCAGCGGGCGCGCCAGCGCCGGGTGTCCTGCCCGCAGCACGAAGGCGAAGTCTTCGTCGAAGAGCTTCGTCCACACGATGGCCTGGCTCAGCTCGCGCTGCGGTGCCCACAGGACGTCCCACGTCCCGTCCGTCAGCGCCGCTTCGGCGTCGGGCACCGTCTGCACCACCCGCACGGTGACCCCCGGGGCCTCGTCGCGCAGCCGGGCCAGCAATGGGCCGAGCAGCACCGACGCGGTGTAGTCGCTCGTGGCCACGACGAAGGTGCGCGTCGAGGTCGAAGGGTCGAAGCCGGCGCCAGACGCGAGCAGGTCGTCGAGCCGCGTCATCAGGCTCTCGAGCTCGGGCCCCAGCTGCGCAGCGCGCGGCGTCGGCACCAGCAGGCCCTGGGTGCGCACGAAGAGCGGGTCGCCGAGCTGCGCGCGGAGCCGGCCCAGCGCCCGTGACACCGCCGGCTGCGACAGGCGCATGCGCTCAGCGGTGGCCGTCACGCTGCCGGTCGCCAGCAGCAGCCGGAAGGTGGTGAGCAGGTTGAGGTCCTGGACGACATGCGCCTGATGCATCTGAACTGTGCGCCTCATGCATTGGACACATAGCACCCCGGGGCGCATGAAGGGCGCGTCGTCACCAACCCGCAGTCACACCGAGGAGTTCCCCATGTACGTCGTCGCTGGAGTCTCAGGCCACACCGGAGCCGTCGTCGCGAGCACCCTGCTCGAGCAGGGCCACCAGGTGCGCGTCATCGTGCGCACCGCCGAGAAGGGGGAGGCGTTTCGGAAGCGGGGCGCCGAGGTCGCCGTGGCCGATCTCGGAGACGTCGCCGCCCTGACGAAGGCCCTCACCGGGGCCACCGCCGCCTACCTCCTGTCGCCGCCCAACTTCGCCGCGGCCGACTTCCTGGCCGACCGCGCCACCCTCGTGGCGAACATGGGCGAAGCCGTCACGAAGGCGGGCCTCAAGCGGCTGGTCTTCCTCTCGTCGGTCGCCGCCCAGCACCCGGCCGGCACGGGGCCCATCGTCTCGGTGCACCGCGCAGAGCAGACGTTCTCGAAGCTGGTGCCGTCGGTCACCTTCATCCGCGCGGCGTACTTCCTCGAGAACTGGGGCTCGATGGTGCCGGTGGCGAAGGGCCAGGGCGTGCTGCCCCACTTCGGGCCCGTCGACGTGAAGTTCTCCCAGGTGTCGACACGCGACATCGGGCTGGCCGCCGTGAAGGCGCTGCTCGAGCCGGCCGACGGCGTGCGCATCGTCGAGCTCGCGGGCCACCAGGACTGGTCGGTGCAGGACATCGCGCAGGCGCTGGGCTCGCTGCTCGGCAAACCGGTGCAGGCGGTGTCGGCGCCCGTCGAGGGGGCGAAGGCCGGGCTGCTCCAGGCCGGCGTGCCCGAGCCGATGGCCACGCTCTACGCCGAGATGTACCAGGGCATGGGCAAGGGACTCGTCAGCTTCGAGCACCCTGGCACGGTCACCCGCGGCAGCACGCCGCTGCTCGACGCGCTCAAGCCGCTGGTGGGCTGACGCCTACCCGGTCACGCCGAGCGCCTTGAGCTCGGCGTGGAGCGCCATCAACGCGGAGCGGGTGCGTGTCTTCACGGTGCCCAGCGGCAGGCCCGTGCGCGCGGCGATCTCGCTCTGCGACAGGCCCTCGTCCCAGGCCAGCTCGAGGAGCGTGCGCTGCTCGACCGGCAGGCGAGCCACCTGCGTGCGAATGACGCTGCGCACCCGCCTCGAGTCGACCTCGTCGTCGGGGCGGCGCTGCGGCTCGACCACGCCGCGGCCTTCGACCTCGAGCGTCCGTGTGACCGTGCCCTTCGCCCGGAGGCGGTCGATGGCGCGGCTGCGGGTGATGGTGACGAGCCACGCTGCGACGTTCGCGCGCTCGGGCTGGTACTGGGCGGCGCGGCGCCACGCCTCGAGGAAGGTCTCCTGCACCAGCTCCTCGGCTTCGGCGCGGTCCTTCAGCAGCTTGAGCGCCACCGCGAAGACGAGGGAGCCGTGCATCGAATAGAGCGCCGACAGGGCCTCCCGGTCGCCCCGCGCGAGACGGTCGCTGAGCTGGCGCTCGTCGACCACCGTCACCCATCCTCTCCGAGCTTCGCCACCGAGGCGCAGATGCACGGCACGCCCTCGAGCGCGGTGAAGCTGTGCGACGAGCCGTCTTCGCGCACGTCGAGCTCACCGCGCCAGAACTCGGAGCCCGACTGGTCGTCCCGGTAGCCGCCCTCGAGCACCAGCACCCGCTCACGGTCGGCGTGGCGGTGGAACGGCAGCTGTGCGCCGGGCTCGAGGCGCACCAACGCCGTCATGAAACCGTCGCAGCGGGGCCCGGCGGCGACGGGCAGGAGCATGACGCCCGGCGCAGGGCCCTCACCCCACCCCTCGGCGCCGTCGATGCTCTCGACCAGCGCGCGCGCGGCCGCCTCGTCGACGTCGAACAACTCGGCCACCTTCGGCACCAGGTGCTCGAAGCGGCGGCCGCCCGACAAGGACTGCTCGACCTTCGCCCACGGACGCTTCGGGGCCTCGAGCCCCACCCCGACGAGACGCATCGCGTCCTCCAGCTCCCGGAGGCTCTCGACCAGCGACGGCGACTGCCGCAGCGCTTCGTCGACGCGCGCCCGCTCGACCACCGACAACGTGCCCAGCACGTAGTCCGCCAGCAGGTCGTCAGGTGCGTTCACGTCAGACATGGTGTCAACCGGGGTTCAGTCGGGACTTACGGCCCACCTGACGACGCGGTTTGTTTCTCGAGGCGACTTCAGTTGAGGGCGTGCGGCTGGGTCAAGGCGAACTCCCCGATGTGGGCGTCGAACGTCGAACGGTCGTCGCGCTCCATCTGGTAGCTGCCCCGCATCGTGCCAAAGGGCGTCTTGAGCATCGCCCAGCTCGTGTATTCGAAGCGTTCTCCGGGCTCGAGGCGCGGCTGCTTGCCCACCACGCCAGGCCCCTGCACCTCTTCCACGTGGCCGGTGGCGTCGGTGATGAGCCAGTGCCGGGTGCGCAGCGTGGCCACCCGCGGCCCCTCGTTGATGATGGTGACGGTGTAGGTGAACGCCCACTGCCCCGCCTCGACCTGGGAGCGCTCGGGCCAGAAGGCCGGCTTCACCTGAATTCGAATGCCATCGGTGACGGTGTCGGACATCAGGGTGGGTCTTTCGGGGCGGTCGCGGGGCCGGTCGGGAGCGAAGGCGCGGGGGCCGCGGCGTCTTCGGCCGTCGAGGGCTTGATGAACACCGACGCCAGAATCGACACCGTCAGCGTGCCGGCGATGACGCCCAACGACGTCACGATGAGCGCCACCTCGTGCTGCATGACGACGTCGTGGAACGCCGTCTCGACGATGAGCTTGAGCCCCACGAACGCGAGGATGACGCCCAGCCCGAGCTTCAGGTAGCGGAACTTGTCCATCAGCGACGACACCAGGAAGAACAACGAGCGCAGGCCCAGAATCGCACAGGCGTTCGAGCTGAAGACGATGAAGGGGTCCTGGCTGATGCTCAACACCGCCGGAATCGAGTCGAGCGCGAAGAGCACGTCGGTCGACTCGACCACCAGCAGCACGAGGAAGAGCGGCGTGAACTGAAAGCGGCCCGCCTCGCGGGTGGTGAAGTGGTTGTCGTCGGTGTTCTTCGCCGACACCGGCAGCACCTTGCGGGCCCAGCGCAACACCGCGGTGTTCTCGGGGTCGACCTCGTCGTCTTCGGCGTTGCCGAACAGCAGCTTCCACGCGGTGAAGAGGAGGACGGCGCCGAAGAAATACAGCACCCACGAGAAGCGCGAGACGAGCGCCGCGCCCAGGAAGATGAGCGTGCCCCGCAAGAGGAACGCCCCCACGATGCCCCAGTACAGCAACCGGTGCTGCGCCCGGTTCGTCACCTTGAAGAACGAGAAGACGACGATGAAGACGAACAGGTTGTCGACCGACAGCGCGTACTCGATGACGTAGGCCGTCAAGAAGCGGCCTGCCGGCGCGGTGCCGCCGAGGAACCAGAGCAGGCCCGCGAAGGCCAGCGACAGCGAGACCCACACGCCCGTCCACGCGGCGGCCTTGCGGGGGGTGATCTCTTTCCCGCCCGAAAGCCGCAGGTCGATGACGATGACCGTCACCACGCCCACCAGAAAACCTGCCCACAGCAGCGGAGTACCCACGACGGTTCGTCCTCTTACCTGCTCGGCGTCACGATTCCAGCGTCGCCCCCGAGCGTCTGCCCCACGGCCCTCTCGATGCCGACCTCGACGCGCGCCGACAAGCCAGATTGCGCGGGCCGTCCCATTCGATGGACCGGGTGCGTCGGCACCCGCCTGCTAAGACGGTCAGCCATGCGCCGCATCGTGGGAGTCCTGCTCGGCATCGGCCTCGTCTACGGCGCGCTGTACCTCTTCTTCCGCGAGCCGGTGCGCACCCTGCCCGTCGACCCCGCGCTCGAGGCGCGCACCGAGGCCCGGACTTCCCAGATTCCGGGGGCAGGCCTGGGGCTGTTCGCGAAGGTGCGCATCGAGAAGGGCGACGTCATCGGCCACTACGGCGGGCGCCTCAAGAAGGGCCCCGACGTGAAGGACTCGAGCTACGTGGTGCTGCTCGAGAAGTGCGCGATGGAGACGCTGGCGCCCTACCGCTACGTCGACGGGAGCGAGTTCGGTGGGCAGGTGACGCGCATCAACTTCGCGCCCCGGCTCGTCAACGGCGTCGAGACCGGCTTCCAGAACGCGGCCATCGACACCATCTGCGAGCCGCCCTTCGTGCTCTTCCGCGCCATCGCCGACATCCCCGCGGGCGCCGAGATCTTCAGCTCGTATGGCCAGAAGTACCACTACGACTTCATGGCCTTCCCCACCGTGCAGGGCTGGTTCTGCCAGGCCGCGAAGGTGGACTGCACGAAGGGGTTCTCGTTCGAGCCCTGAGCGCCGTCAGGGGCTGGCGAGCGCGAGCACCACGAGGCTCCTCGACGGCACGACGCAGCCGCCGTTGCAGGCCACCGTCATCGCACGCGCCTCGTCGGTCGCCGTCTCGAGCACCAGCGACCAGGCCTCGCCGTACGAACGTGGCGGGAGCCGCACCTCGACGTCGTGAGGGCCGGCGTTGAGCCACACCAGCAGCGACTGCCCGACGATCTTCACGCCCTTCGGGTCCCGGGTGCCGATGGCGTCGCCGCCGAGGAACATGCCGAGGCACCGCAGCTCGGGGTTCTCCCAGTCGCCGCGCTCGAACTCACGCCCCGACGGGTGGAACCACACCACGTCGCGGAAGCGCGAGTCGTCGAGCGTCTGGCCCTGGAAGAAGTTACGCCGCGTCAGCACGGGGCTCGAGGCCCGCAGCGCCACGCAGCGCCGGGTGAACTCGAGGAGCCGCCGCCCGGGCTCGTCGAGCGCCCAGTCGACCCACGACAGCTCCGAGTCCTGGCAGTAGGCGTTGTTGTTGCCCCGCTGGGTGCGGTTCAGCTCGTCGCCGGCCAGCAGCATCGGCGTGCCGAGCGACAGCAAGAGGGTGGCGACGAGGTTCTTCTGGGTGCGCTCGCGGGCCGCCGCCACGCGCGGGTCGGCCGGGTCGCCCTCGGCGCCGTGGTTGAACGAGTGGTTCTCGTCGGTGCCGTCGCGGTTGCCCTCGAGGTTCGCGTCGTTGTGTTTGCGGCCGTACGATACGAGGTCGCGCAGGGTGAAGCCGTCGTGGCAGGTGACGTAGTTGATGCTGGCCGACGGCCGGCGCCCCGAGAGCCGGAAGAAGTCACTCGAGCCCGACAGCCGGTAACCGAGGTCAGCGACCTGGCCTGCGTCTCCGCGCCAGAAGCGCCGCACCGTCTGCCGGTAGCGGTCGTTCCACTCGGCGAAGCCGGCCGGGAAGCCGCCGAGCCGGTAGCCGCCGGGCCCCACGTCCCATGGCTCCGAGATGAGCTTCACGCGCGAGAGCACCGGGTCCTGGTGGAGCACCGCGAAGAAGTCGCAGCGCGGGTCGAACTCGCCGGTGCCGGAGCGGGCCAGCGTGGTGGCGAGGTCGAAGCGGAAGCCGTCGACGTGGAACTCGGTCACCCAGTGGCGCAGCGAGTCGGCGATGAACTTGTTCACCTCGAGCTGCCGCGCGTCGAGCGAGTTCCCGCAGCCGGTGAAGTCGCGGTACTTCGAGCGGTCGCGGTCGTCGAGCCAGTACCAGGTGGGGTTGTCGAGCCCGCGGAACGAGAGCGTGGGCCCGAGCTGGTTGCCCTCGCAGGTGTGGTTGTAGACGACGTCGAGCAGCACCTCGAGGCCAGCGGCGTGGAGCGCCTTCACCATCGCCTTGAACTCGGTGACCTGCTGACCGTGGCTCCCGGCCGACGAGAAGCGCTGGTCGGGCGCGAAGAAGCCCAGCGTGTTGTATCCCCAGTAGTTGGTGAGGCCCTTCTCGAGCAGAAAGCCCTCGGGCGCGCACTCGTGCACGGGGAGCAGCTCGACGCTGGTGACGCCGAGCTTCACCAGGTGCTCGATGACGGCGGGGTGCGAGAGCCCCGCGTAGGTCCCGCGCTGGTGCGGCGGGACGTCGGGGTGGCGCTGCGTGAGGCCCTTGACGTGCGCCTCGTAGACGACGGCCCGGCGCCACAGCACGCCGGGCGACTTGTCGTTCCCCCAGTCGAACGCGTCGCGCACCAGCACGCTGCGCGGCACGCCGGCAGAGGAGTCGCGAGCGTCGAGCACCTCTTTGCCGTGGTGCACGACGTGGCCCATGAGGGGCGCCTGCCAGTCGGGCTTGCCGCTCACGGCGCGCGCCCATGGGTCGACGAGGAGCTTGTTGGGGTTGAAGCGCAGGCCCCGCTCGGGCGCCCAGGGGCCGTCCACCCTCAGGCCGTAGAGCATGCCGGCCTTCAGGTGGGGCACGTAGCCGTGAAAGACGTGGTGCGTCTGGTCGAGGAGCGGCAGCCGGGCGAGCTCGCGCCGCGGATCCAGGGGGTCGAACAGGCAGACGGTGATGCCGGTCGCCGACTCGGACGGGAAGGCGAAGTTGACGCCGTTGGCATCGACGGTGGCCCCGAGCGGGTACGGGACGCCGGGCCACACCTCATACGCAGCGCTCACCGGGCGCATTGTGGCGGCAGCGCCACCTCGAAGTCAGCACGTTCGTGTGGCGCGACGCGTTTTCGCGCCGTCAGGGGCCGAGCGAAGCGGCGCGCAGCTCGAGCGCTGGCCGACCGGGGGCCTCACAGTGGCAGGCGACGAACGCCGCTCGCTCCGGCCTCTTCTCGTCGCGGGCACTCGACGGCCCAATTCGCCCCGACGGGAAGCCTTCCTTCTCGCACCGCGCCACGCACTGTCGTCGCACCTGAGCGTCCTGGGCCGCCACACCCGCGAAGCTGGTGCACATGCCCAACAGCACCGTCGGCACCGCGAAGAACAGGAGCAGCCGCTTCGGCGCCCCGTGCCGGCCCGCGGCGAGCTCTCCCAGTACGCGGAACTGCTCGGACTTCGCCAGCCCGCCGCTCGAGAAGAGGAGCACCATGAAGAGCGCGAAGCCCGACATCGCGATCAACGCCCCAGCCACCGTGAGAATGGGCATGCCGACACGGTAGCCCGGGCCACCGGTTCGGGCATCATGACGGTCATGGTTGCCATGGTCGTCGCGCTCCTCGTCGCCGCTGCCCCTGACGCCGGCGTGCCCCGGCCCACCGACGGCGGGAGTCCAGATGCCGGAGCCGCTGGCCGCCCCGCCGACGCCGCCGAGGTCGAGCGTCTGCGCGCCCGCCTCGTCGATCTGGCCGCCCACACCGAAGAGGTGGTGGCGCCGCTGAAGAAGCGCCTCTCGGAGCTCGAGGCCCGCACCGCCGACCTCGAGAAGCAGGCCCAGAAGGTGGAGGGGCTGCAGAAGGAGCTCGAGCGCACCGCCGACGAGCTCGCCACGCTCAAGCGCGTGGTGAACGAGCGCGAGGAGCAGCGCAAGGACACCGAGCGCAAGGCCGCCGAGCAGAAGGCCCGCACCGAGGCCGTCACCCGCGGCCTCATCCTCGCGGACCAGCAGCTCGCCAGCGGGGCCAGCAGCGCGGCGGTCGCCGAGACACTCCGCGCGGCCGAGGCCAGCTACACCGGCGCAGCTCTCGACTACGTGCGCAGCGCCCGCGCAGCGCTCTCGAACAACGACCTGAGCACCGCGCGCAAGTTCATCGGCCTCGCGGTGCTCGAGACGCAGGTGATGACGCGCTGACTCGACCGGCCGGTGCACTCCCGGCGGCCACGAGGCTCCGAGCAGGCGGATGGTCCGGTGGCGCTGGGGAAACGCCCGACCGTGCCCCCTTCCGTCTGTCTTCAGCCGGCGCAGGCCAGCGAGTCACCGCCGTGATGATGGGCCGACACGTACTCGACGAAGGGCCTGACGGCTCGTCGGAGACGACCCTCGGCCCCACCGAGACAGACTCGACCAACCACCCTTCAGCACACCGGCGCTGAGCATCGGCCCCGCGGCGGGTCGGTGGTCGTCGATGCGGGCCGGTCACACACGCGGTGGAGCCCTCCGCTTCACGCGTCCGCCCCGACCTGCCGGGTGATGAGGCCCCGAACGAGCTCTCCAGCTGACTCGAAGTCGAGGTACCAACGAAGGTGCAACTCACAGGGCCGGCCCCAGAATCGTGCCCATGCGCTCTGGATTCGTCGTCTTCTGCCTCGTCTGCGCTGGGTGCGGTCGCTCCGAGGTCGTCGACGACGACCTGCTGCTGGCTCCCGGGCCGCTCCTCGATGCTGGCCGCCTCGATGCAGGGCCGCGCCCTGACGCCGGACGCGTTGATGCGGGGCTGCCCGCCGACGCTGGCTCCATCGACGCGGGGACCCGGGACGCAGGGACGACCGTCGACGCAGGGCCCCGGGACGCGGGGACGGTGGTCGACGCGGGTGGGCCCGACGCCAGCATCGTCGATGCGGGCGCGCCCTTCGACGCCGGCCTCCCGTTCGACGCGGGCCCGCCGTGCCTCGGGCTCCCGGTCGATGCGGTGTACGAGCTCACCGAGAGCATGAACCCCTTCACCCTCTCGACGTCCTACGGGTTCATCGCGGACGGCGGCGTCTTGCGCCTCGTGGTGCCCGCTGGCTCGACCATCGGGGGAACCCTCGATGGCGGCCCTGCCATCAGCGTGGTCGGCGCGCGAGCCGTCTGCGTCGAGGTGGCCGGCGCCGTCATCGGAGCCGGCGGGGGCGGTGGCGGCGGGGGCAACGGTGGCTCGGGTGGAAACCCCAGGCCCTGCAGCCGCGACGGAGCCCCGGGAGGCCCTGCCCTGTTCATCGACGGCGACGCCGAGGTGACGGTGCGGCCCGGAGGGCTCATCGCCGGCGGCGGCGGTGGTGGAACCGGCTACTCCGGTTGCAACCTGAGCGCTGGCGGCGGAGGTGGGGCGGGCGTTCCGGCCGGGCGTGGCGGAGAGCCCGCGACGCCGCTGTCGAACGCACAGGAGCTCGCCTTCTGCGGCCAGGACAACGGCGTTCGCTCCGGAGTGGCCGGGCGGGTCGGGCAGCGCACGACGGGCGGCAGCTCGATGCCGCTCGGCTTCGGCGGCACGTCGAGCCCGGGCGGCGCGCTCGGCCAGCCCGGTGGAGATTCGGCGGGCACCTGCGTTCCGTCGGGCGCACAGCCCGGCGCCGCCGGCCCCGCCATCACGGGACGCCCCGGCTCGACGCGGCGGCTCTCGCCGGCCTCCGTCGGTCAGGTGCTCGGCCGCATCGAGTGAGTGAAGCCCGCCGGAGGACGTGGTTGAACCTACAAGCGCCATGGCCGACCCACGCGAGTTCTGGAACCAGCGCTACACGATGCCCGGTTTCGCCTACGGCACCGACCCCAACGACTTCTTGCGCGAGGTGGCGCCGCGGCTGCGCGGCCGCGTGCTGTGTCTGGGCGAGGGCGAGGGCCGCAACGCCGTCTACGTGGCCTCGTTCGGCCTCGAGGTGACGGCCGTCGACCTCTCGCCCATCGGCCTCGAGAAGGCCGCCCGCCTGGCCCAGGAGCGCGGCGTTCGGCTGACGACCCAGGTGGCCGACCTCGCCGACTTCGACCTCGGTGAGAACCGCTGGGGGGCCATCGTGTCCATCTGGTGCCACCTGCCAGCGTGGGTGCGCGCGAAGGTCCACGGCGCAGTGGCCAGCGCGCTGGTGCCTGGCGGCCTCTTCGTGCTCGAGGCCTACACGCCCCGGCAGCTCGCCTTCGACACCGGCGGTCCGAAGAACCTCGAGCTCCTCTATGAGCCGTCGGCCCTCCGCGCCGAGCTGACCGGCCTCACCCTCGAGCGCTGTGACGAGCTCGAGCGCGAGGTGCGCGAGGGCGACTGGCACCGGGGGCGGAGCGCCGTCGTCCAGGTGCTGGGCCAGCGCTGAACGCGCCGCGCGTTCAGAACTTCGAGAAGTCGGGCGTGCGCTTCTCGAAGAAGGCGCCGATGGCCTCGGCCACCTCGGGCGACTGGAGCTGCTGCACGAAGAGCGCGCCCTCTTCCGCCATGCGCGCCTTCACTGCCGCCGCGTCCTTCATCAGCCGCTTCGACAGCCGCACCGCCGTGGGCGCGCGCTCGGCGAGCAGCTTCGCGGTGGCGAGCGCCTTCGGCAGCACCTGGTCGGGCGTCACGAGCGCGTTGACGAGGCCCCACGCGTGGGCCTGCGCCGCCGTGATGGGCTGGCCGAGGAGCAGCACCTCGGCGGCGCGCACATGCCCGAGCAACCGCGGCAGGAGCAGGCTCGAGGCCGCCTCGGGCACCAGCCCCAGGTTGACGAAGGGCGCCACCAGGCTCGCGCGGTCGGTCGCGTAGACGAAGTCGCAGTGCAGCAGCATCGTCAGGCCCAGGCCGATCGCCTTGCCATCGACGGCGGCGAGCAGCGGCTTCTCGAACGTCGACAGCGCCGAGATGAACTGGAAGACGGGCGACGACTCGCCGGTGGGCGGGTTCTGCATGAAGTCGCCCAGGTCGTTGCCGGCGGTGAAGGTCTCTCCGGTGCTGGCGAACACCACGGCGCGCACGCTCACGTCGGAGGCGGCCTCGGCGAGCGCGGCGTTGAGCCGCTCGTACATCGCGATGGTGAGGGCGTTCTTCTTGGCCGGGCGGGCGAACTTCACCACCAGGGTGCCGCCGTCACGGGACGTCTCGATGTCGTCGATGAGCTGGGTCGTCATGCAGCGCCACCTGCCCCAGTTGCGCCGAAGGCTCAAGCGCGGCGCGCGTATCAATTCGTCGACGTGGCGCCGGCCTACTCGGTCAGCTCGCAGCCGCTGGCGAAGCCGGTCGCGTCGAACGTGCGCGAGAGGCCTCCGACGAGCGTCTCGCCCGACTCCGTGGTGCTGCGTACGACGACCTTCACGCTGTGCTGCCCCGAGCGCTTCGGGCTGCAGTACTCGAGCAGGTAGAAGCGGTTCGCCCGCGCCGTCACCCGGGCGGCGATCTGATCGAACGCCTCTGACAGGCCGTTGGCCCGCGCCACCGGCCACGAGCCGTCGCTTCCCAGGGCTTGCAGGACCTGGTCGTCGATCTCACTGCCGAGGCCGACGGTGAAGCGGCGAACCGTGGAGCGCGAGGCGCGCTCGAGCATGTCGAAGGTGCTGACGCGCGAGGCCTGGTCGGTGCCGTCGGTGAAGACGACGAGCGCGCCCTCTTTCCAGGCGACCTGGGTCTCGGCGGCGAGCGCGGCCTCGAGCTGATCGACCGCGTGCACCACCGCGCCGTTCAGGTTGGTGGAGTCATCGACGCAGCGCCACCCGGCGCAGGCCTTGCGGTCCACGAAGCCGGCGCACTGGGCGTTGGTTGAGCACTCCACCGCGTCGAGCGAGTCGAGCCCACGCAGCGCCACGGCCGCGTCGGCGGTGAAGTCGACCAGCACCTGCGGGCGCTCCCGCCCATCGAAGGTGAGGATGGCCAGGCGCTGGCCGTCGTCCTTCGGGCCCAGCACGCTGGTGACGTAGCGGCGCGCAGCCTCTTTCAGCGCCGGAAAGTCTCCGGCCCGCAGCACGCTGCCCGAAAGGTCGAGCAGCAGCGTCGACGCCATGCGGGAGCGCTGGCCCTTCGGGCGCACCATGCGGCGGCTCTCGAGCGCCGACAGCGGCTTGCCGTTCTCCTGCACCTCGAAGGCCTCGGGCGACAGCCCAGCCACCGGGGCCCCCTCACAGGTGTCGACGGAGAAGAAGAGCGACACCCGCGACGGCGCGCTCACCGACAGCGGCTCGACGCCCTCTGGCGGGTTGAGGGTGAGGCAGCGCGGCCCCTGGGTCACCTGCGTCTCGCCACAGGCGAGCAGCAGCATGGCAGCGGCCGTGAGACCATGTCGCAGGATGTGTCGCATGCGGCCACCCTAGGCGCCGCGTTCGGCTGATCAATTTTTCGGCCCCGGCACGTCAGGCCCCCGGAACTGTTGGGCAGCCCCTGCCCGTTCGGCGCCAGGGCCGATCTGCCGCCATGAGCGCCGCTTCAAGGGGCAGCAGATTCTTTCCTGACCCGACGTTCAGAAATCACGTTGCGATTTCTGACCCGGCGTTTAGGAATGGGGCCACCTGACGCCGATCACGCCATGGCCCGCCCCGCCGACCCCCACGCCCGCACCGCTCTCGTCGCCGCCGCCCGTGCGCAGTTTCGCGCCCACGGCATTCAGAAGGCGCGCATCGAGGACATCACCGCGGCCTGCGGGCTGTCGAAGGGCGCCTTCTACCTGCACGCCGAGTCGAAAGAGGCCCTCTTCACCGAGCTGGTGATGCAGTTCGAGCAGCAGCTCGACGCGCTCTTCACCACGCGCACGGCCGAAGAAGACGCGTTCTTCGCCCGCGGCGGCCCCTTCCGCCCGAAGGAACTCTCGCCCACCAGCGAGCGCATGCTGGCCCTCAACGAGATGCAGGCGCGGCACGATATCGCGGCGCTCGAGCTCATGTGGACGTGGCGCGACGTCATTCACGTGCTCATCAACGGCTGCCAGGGCACCGCCTTCGACGGCGTCATCTGGCAGGCCATCGACCGCGAGCAGCAGCGCGTCGTCGAGGCCTGCGAGCGCCTCAAGAAGGCCAACGTCATTCGCCACGACATCTCGAACGACGTGCTCGCCACCATGTTCATGGGCGTGTGGGTGCTCACCATGCGCAAGATGGTGGCCCAGGAAGAGAAGCCCGACTTCCACGCGCTCATCGCCGAGCTCAACGTGCTGGTGGGCGAGGGCATCGCCCCCAGGCCCGCCGTCAGCCCGAAGGCCCCGAAATCGTCCACGCCCCGCCGCGTGTCCGTGGCGCACCGCCGTGCGCCGAACCGTCTGTCCCTGAGGAAATCGCCATGAATCGCGCCGTCGCCGTGTTGGTCTCTCTGGCTGCCGTGGGAGCGCTCGCGGCCGACCCACCGGGCGGCAAGCTGCGCTTCGTGAAGGCCCGTGAGGTGAAGTCGTCGTCGAAAGAGACCGTCACCGGTCAGCTCTTCCCCTCGCGCATGCTGCCGATGGGCTTCGAGGTGGGCGGCCGGCTCGCCACGACGAAGGTGCAGAAGGGCGAGCTGGTGAAGCCGGGGCAGCTGCTGGGCTCGCTCGACACCGAGATCGTCGACGCGCAGGTGATGCAGGCCGAGGCCGGGGTCGCGCAGGCCGAGGCGGCCGCGGGCCTGGCCGCCGACGTGGCGAGCCGCAACGAGAAGCTCAAGGCCGAAGGCAGCGTCTCGGACGTGCAGAACCGCCAGGCCGACGTCAACGCGAAGCAGGCCCAGGCCGGGCTCGCGCTGGCGAAGGCGCAGCTCGCCCAGGCGAAGGCGGGGCGCAAGAAGCACGACCTGCGCGCGCTCTTCCCCGGCACCGTCATCGACGCGCCCGACACGGCCGGGGGCATGGTGGGCCCCGGCAACCCGGTGTGGGTCGTCATGCAGCTCGACCCGCTCGTGGTGAAGGTGACGATTCCCGAGAACCTGCGCGCGGCCATCAAGCCCGGCCAGAAGGTGCGCGTCGAAGCGGTGGGCGGCTCCGCGGTGAGCGACGAGGCGACGGTGAAGGTCGTCATTCCCTCGGCCGACCCGCAGACCCGCCGCGTGCCCGTCGAGGTGTCGGTGCCCAACGCGAAGGGAGACTTCGTCGCCAACACGCTCGCTCGCGTCATCCTCCCCGTGGGCGAGGCCCGCAACGCCTACGTCGTCTCGTCCACCGCGATGAGCAGCGCGGGCGGCGACCACGTGTACGCCGTCGCCGCGGACGGCACCCTCAAGAAGGTCTTCGTCACCGTGCTCGAGCGCCGCAGCGCCGAGGTGGTGGTGTCGTCGGCCGAGCCCCTCGACACCATTGTCGACTACCCGACCTCGGCCCTCGTCGAGGGCACGAAGGTCACCCAGCGCTGAGCTTCGAGGACACACCCCATGACGCTCTCCGACGTCTCCATTCGCCGGCCGGTCTTCACTACGATGATGTCGCTGTGCCTCGTGGTGCTCGGCGTGCTGGGCCTCAACCGGCTCGGCACCGACCTCTTCCCCGACGTGTCGTTCCCCTTCGTGGCCATCACCACGGTGTACCGGGGCGCGGGCCCGACCGAGATCGAGCAGCAGATCGCCAAGCCCATCGAAGACGCAGTGGCGGGCATCGCCGGCGTCGAGTCGATTCAGTCGATCAGCCGCGAGAACCTGTCGCTCGTCTTCGTGCAGTTCAAGCTCACCGTGCCGCTCGACCGCGCCGTGCAGGAGACGCGCGACAAGGTGTCGGCGGTGCAGCAGCTGCTCCCGAAGGACGCCGAGTCGCCCAAGGTGGCGCGCATCGACTTCGGCGCCGCGCCCATCATGAACTACGCCGTCTCGGCGGACATGAAGTCGTCGCAGCTCCGCCAGCTCATCAAGGACAAGCTCGAGCCCGCGCTCGCGCAGCTCGACGGCGTGGCCCAGGTGAAGACGGTCGGCGGTGAGGTGCGCGAGATTCGGGTCGACATCGATCTCGACAAGGCCAAGGCCGCGGGCATCGCGCCGGCGCAGATCGCCGAGCGCATCGGCATGGAGAACCTCGACGTGCCGGCCGGCCGCCTCGACCTCGGCCCCACCGAGCTCAACGTGCGCTCGCTGGGCCAGTTCCAGAACCTCGACGAGCTGCGCGCGCTGCCCATCGCGAAGAACCAGAACGGCACCCAGGTGCGGCTCGACGAGGTCGCGACGGTCATCGACGGCGTCGGCGACCGGCGCTCCGTCGCGCGCCTCAACGGGAAAGAGGCCGTCGTCGTCGAGATCATCAAGCAGCCGGGCTCGAACACCATCGAGGTGGCCAAGGCGGTGAAGGCGCGCATGACCGAGATGACGCCGGTCATCGGCCAGGGCTTCCAGCCGTCGCTCATCATCGACAACTCGACGGTCATCGAAGAGAACACCCACGAGGTCTGGGTCGCCCTGCTCTTCGGCGGCCTCATGGCCATTCTCATCATCCTCATCTTCCTGCTCGACGTGCGCGGCACGATGATCAGCGCGCTCGCGCTCCCGACGTCGGTGATGGGCACGTTCTTCGTGATGTACGTGCTCGGCTACACGCTCAACCAGATGACGCTCATCTCGTTGTCGCTGGCCATCGGCCTGCTCATCGACGACGCGGTGGTGGTGCGCGAGGCCATCACGCACCGACTCGAGCAGGGCGAAAAGCCCATGGACGCGGCGGCCAACGGAACCCGCGACGTGTACCTCGCGGTGCTCGCGACCACGCTGTCGCTGGTGGCGGTCTTCGTGCCCGTGGCCTTCATGCCCGGCATCGTCGGCCAGTTCTTCAAGCAGTTCGGCGTCACCATGTCGGTGGCCGTCGTCATCTCGCTCTTCATCAGCTTCACGCTCGACCCGATGTTGTCGGCGCGCTTCTCAAAGCAGCGCGTCAAGGGCGAGGCGCACCAGGAGAACGCGGTGGCGCGCGCGCTGCGCACGGCCTTCGAGTGGCAAGAGCGCCTCTACGGCCGCGCGCTGGGCTGGACACTCAAGCACCGGTGGATCACCGCGGGCCTCATCCTCGTCACGGTGGTGGGCTCGCTGTTCGCGGCCGTCGCCGGCGGGCTGGGCGTCGACTTCGTCACCCCGGAAGACCGCAGCCAGTTCATGGTCGACCTCAAGCTGCCCGAGGGCTCGAGCATCAACGAGACCGGCGCGCGTGCAATTCAGGCGGAGGAGGTCATTCGCGGCTACCCGGACGTGATCGACATGTACACGGTCGTCGGCACCTCGTCCGATGGCGCGGGCTCGGACGCCAACCGCGCGCGCATTCGCGTGCTGGTGAAGTCGCGCAAGGACCGCGCGCTCACGCTCAAGGCGATTCAAGAAGAGGTGCGCGGCAAGCTGGTCGCGGCGCTCCCGGTGGGCACCGACGTCGGCCTGCTCGACCCACCCACCATCGAGGGCCTCGGCGACTTCTTCCCCATCATGCTGTCCGTGATGGGCAACGACTACGCGCAGATCAACGCCGAGGCGAACCGCATCGCCGGCATCCTGAAGGAGCTGAAGGGCGCCAACGGCAAGCCGCTCGCGAACGACGTGCGCGTCGCCGCCAACCCGCCCCGCCCCGAGCTCGCGGTGAGCATCGACCGCAGCCGGGCACAGGACACGGGGCTCACCAGCGCGATGCTGGGCATGCAGATGCGCCTCGCCATGAACGGCCAGCTCGCCGGCAAGCTGCGCCAGGACGGCGTCGAGACGGACATCATGGTGCGCCTGTCGGAGAAGGACCGCGCCACGCCCGAGGCCCTCAAGCAGATGGATGTCTTCACGCCGGTGGGCCTGCGCCCCATCACCGACGTCGCCGAGGTGTCGATGCGCGACACGCCCAGCATCATCGAGCGCTTCAACCGCGAGCGCCGCGTCATGGTGCAGGCCGCCTCGGTCGGTGAAGGCGGGGCGCTGGGCGACCTCGCGGCGGCGCTGAAGGAGCGCCTCAAGAAGGAGCCACCGCCGCCGGGCGTCACGCTCTACTACGACGGGCAGATCAAGAGCCTCGACGAGCAGAACGACGCCTTCGGCCTCGTCTTCGTGTTGGCGGCCGTGTTCGTGTACATGGTGCTCGCCTCGCAGTTCGAGTCGTTCAAGCACCCGTTCACCATTCTCGCGTCGGTGCCGCTGGCGTTCATCGGCGCCTTCCTCGCGCTCATGCTGACGGGCTTCTCGGTCAACATGGGCGCCTTCATCGGCATCGTGCTCCTCATGGGGCTGGTGACGAAGAACGCCATTCTGCTCGTCGACCAGGCGCTGCAGAACCTGCGCGAGGGTGACGACCTCGACACCGCGCTCATCAAGGCGGGCCCGCGCCGGCTCCGCCCCATCCTCATGACGTCGGCGGCGATGGCCATCGGCATGGTGCCCACCGCCATCGGCCGCGGGCAGGGCTTCGAGTTCCGCGCGCCGATGGCCATCGGCGTCATCGGCGGCGTCATCACCTCGACGTTCCTCACCCTCTTCGTCGTGCCGCTCGTCTTCGCCGTCTTCGAGAAGCTCACGCCGCCGCGCTTCCGCATCAAGAAGGCCGCGGCCGAGCCCTCGAGCGACGAGCCGCGCGTCGTGCCGGTGCCGGGCATGGCGGCGAAGCAGCTCCACGACGACGTGCCCGGCGCAGCGCCACGCCCGGTCTGACACGCCCGAACCCGAGACTCCCATGCGTACCCGAACCCTCGCGACCCTCGCGTCGCTCAGCCTCAGCGTCCCCGCGCTGGCCCAGGCGCCCCTCACGCCCTCGACGCCCCCGCCGTCGGCCCAGCCCACCGGCGTCGCCCAGGCGCTCGCCACCGAGCAGGCATTCCTCGCCAGCCGCCGCGCGGTGTCGCTGAAGGAAGCGCTCACCATCGCCGAGCAGAAGAACCCCGACCTGCAGTCGGCCCGGCAGGCCATCGAGCTCGCCGCGGCGAAGACGCGCATGGCCATCTCCATCGCGATTCCGTCGCTCTCGCTGAACGCGTCGTACGTGCACACGAGCGTGGCGCAGGAGTTCAAGGCGAAGGAGTCGGCGCAGGCGCAGGCTGACGGCACCATTGGCCTGGTGAACTTCCTCAGCACGAGCTTCACCGGCATGCCGCTGTCCGACGCGCAGCTCGCGCCCCTGAGGACCCAACAGCAGCAGGCCGTCGACCAGGTGCAGGACATCGTCATCGTCGCCCGCAACTCGCTCTACGGCACGCTGCTCCTCCAGCAGGTGCTCTTCTCGCCGAACTTCTTCCTGCTGCCCGCGGCGTGGGAGGGCGGCGAGGCGGCGAAGCTGGGCACCCTCGAGGCGCGCGAGCAGATTCTCCTCGCCGTCGCCAGGGTGTACCTGGGCATCGAGGGCCTCGCGCAGATCGAGCAGGCCGCTCGCGACGCCGAGACGGTGGCGCTCAAGCGAGAGCGCGACGCGAAGGCGCAGGCGACCATCGGCACCTCGACCGAGATCGCCGTGCTGCGAGCGCAGAGTGAGACGGCCCAGGCGCGCGCCACGTTGAGCGCGCTGTCGGGTCAGCGCGTCGCCCTGCTCGCCCTGCTCGAGGCGCTCGTCGGAGAGCCGGTGCGCCCGATGGACGACACGCCCACCCGCTTCGAGGTGACGGCGGGCCTCGAGAACGACACCCCATGGGAGCGCTCCTACGGCCTCAAGGCGCAGGCCGTCGGCCTTAAGATTCAGGAGCGCATCTCGTCGGTCGACCGCCTCACCTGGCTGCCGACGATCGTCGCGCAGGCCAAGGGCAGCTACAACTCGAACCGCGGCTTCGCCGGCACCAACTTCATCTTCGACGGCATCGTCGCCGCCCAGTGGGACCTGTACGACCGCGGCGTGCGCTACGCGCAGCTGCGAGAGAACGACGCGAAGGTGGTGCAGCAGCGCGCCCAGCTCGAGGCCGCGCGCGCGAAGGCCCGGGCGAACTGGATCGGCGCGAAGACGAACCTCGAGGCCGCCGAGGTGGCGCTCCAGCAGGCCGAGGCCCAGGCCACGCTCGCCACCCGCGCGCAGAAGCAGGTCGGCGCGGCCTATGAGAATGGCCTCACCACCTCGCTCGAGGTGAGCGACGTCGACAACAAGCGCTTCCTCGCCGCGTCGGCCGCCGCCCAGTCGCGCGCGCAGCTCGAAATCCGCAAGGTCGAGCTCGCCGCCGCCGAAGGGCGCCTGGCGACGCTGCTCGGGCTGGCCGAGAACTGAAACCCGACGCCGCGCCACGCGCCGAGGCGTCACTCGTCGGAAGCGAGACCGTTCCGCGCCGTTGACGCCACGCTCAAGGGGGGACTGTGCGCGGGGAGGCGTTGGACTACGCTCTGGCGCGCAGGCTCTGGAGACGGCGGGCCCGGCCGCCGCACGACACCATGCACCTCATCTCGCTTCGTTCGTTGCTCGCGGTCCTCTCCGCGGCAGTGACGCTGTTGGCCACCGACGCCCTCGCCTGCGGCTGCTTCGCGGGCCCCACCACAGCCACCACCCCCGTCATCCAGGCCGGAGAGCGCATTCTGTTCGCCGTGCAGAACGGCAAGGTGACCGCCCACATCCAGATTCAGTACCAGGGCGACGCGAAGGACTTCGGTTGGCTGTTGCCACTGCCCTCGGTGCCGGTGCTGAAGGCCGGCACCGACGAGCTCTTCACGCAGCTGTCGGCGACCACCGACCCACGCTTCACCGTGAACTTCCAGACGGTCGGCACCTGCCGCGCACGCGGGATCGCGCTGGGGTGTGAACAACAACGCCTGTCTTCCCCATCCACCATCGACCGCGTCGCAGAAGGCACCAGCCTCCCGCCGCCGAGCCCGCTCGTGTTCCAGACCTCGGTCGGCCCCTACGACGCCGCGGTGCTGAAGGCCGACGACAAGGCCGAGATGCTGGGCTGGCTGTCGAACAACCGCTTCGTGGTTCCGACGACGAGCGACGCGGCCCTCGGCCCCTACCTGCGTCCGGGCGCCTACTTCCTCGCGCTCAAGCTCAAGAGCGGCAAGTCGGCGGGCGACCTGACCCCCATCGTCGTCGAGTACCCGTCGGAGCTGCCGATGATTCCCATCACCCTCACCAGCATCGGCGCCACGCCCGACATGGGCGTGCAGGTCTTCCTGCTCGGCAACGGCCGCGCGATTCCCCGCAACTACCGCCACGCCGTCATCAACGAGACCCTGCTCGACTGGGAGACCGGCGGGCAGAACTACCAGTCCCTCGTGACCCGCGCCGTGGGCGAAGCGCCAGGCCGGCACGCCTTCGTCACCGACTACGCCGGCCCCTCGAGCGTCATGCGCGACGTCCTCGTGCCTGCGGGCCGCTTCGGAAACGAGGCCCAGCTCGCCGCGGCCACCTCTCCGGAAGCCTTCGTCGAGCTGTTGTGGACGCTCGGCTTCGGCCAGCTGCCGCCCGTCGCCGACCCGACGAACACCGGCTTCGCCCCCGCGCCCGCGCCGCCCCGCTTCGCGCCGGGCCTGCAGGCCGTGCTGCTGCGCATGCTGCCGATTCCGAAGAGCCTGGCCGACGCGAACTTCGACGCTGACGCGTGGTTCCGCGACTTCGCGCGACTCGACCAGAATGCCCGCCAGCGGAACCCAGAGGACTTCGTCGATTACCCGGCCTTCGATGCCCAGCAGCTCGCCCGGGCGGTCTTCGCCGAGTACGTCGCACCGGTGCGCGAAGCGAACGAGCTCTTCCGCACCTTCCCCACCCTCACCCGCCTCTTCACCACGCTCTCACCCGCGGACATGACCCGCGACCCGGTCTTTTCGTTCAACCCGTCGCTCCCAGAGGTGCCTCGCGTCCGGAGCGCGACCTGGCTCTCCAACTGCGACAACAACACCGTGCGGCTGGTGACGCCGTCGGGGCTCTCCCGCCCGCCGGACTTCGGTGGGGGTCAGCCCCCCACGCTGGCGCCCGGCGTCGGAGCGCTCCGCATCGAGACGCTCGCCGAAGAAGGTGACCCCCTCGTCGACGTCGACAACAAAGAGGCCGTGCTGGCGCAGTTCCCCGAGCCACCGGGGGCTCCGGCCGGCGGCTGCACCAGTGTGCCCGACCCGCTCACCCTCACCCTCTTCGCCCTCGCCGCCAGCCTGCGTCGCCGCCGAATGGAATGACGAAGCAGATCTGTTGCAGGCGGGCCGGGTGGTCGACATAGAGGAAAGCAATGGTTCTGCGCTGGGCCCTTGCGGTTTCGCTGGTGTCGTCGGTGGCGTTCGCTGAGACGCCCCTGCGCCGTGAGCCGGGCGCCGCGTTCGAGGTCGACGTCGGCTTCCAGGACCGCGGCGGCGTGCAGTACTTCTACGAGCTGTTGCGCGCCGACCGCTCGCCCGACAACTCGCCGACGTTCTCGGCCTTCCGCGCCTTCGATGTGCATGACGTGTGGAAGCGGCTCGACGCGCCCGCCAACGTCGTGCTCTCACGGCTCGTCTACACCATCGAGAAAGACGTCTCGTTCTTCACCGAAGCCCGCACCCGCGACATCGACTACATCAACGCCATCGCGCGCGAGGCGAAGGTGTCGCGCAACGACGACGGCTCGTTTCGTGCGTCGCAGACACCGGCCAACACCTTCCGCATCGAGTACTTCGACGCGAGCCGTGTGCAGGCCGCGGTGACGGTGCTGCCCGGCCTGGCCCGGGTGCTCGAGCTGTCGGGCCTCGAGGGGCCCCCTCACTCCGTCGTCTTCCAGGAGAACCGCGACTTCGATCGCGTCATGGGTTTCCGCACGGCCGCCGGCTCGTTCACGTGGACGGCGCACTACCCCGCGGGCAAGGGCAAGACGCGGCTGGTCGTCTTCATCGTCAGCTACCTGCACACCCTGCCCCCCTTCTTCATGGGCGGCGAGAAGCGGGTGTTCCGCGAGTCGACCGAGGGCGCGCGGGTGCTCATCGACCGGCTGCGCGACTACCGGCCCGACTGACGCAACCCCGGGCCTCGACTCGGCTACGCTGTCACGCCCGGTGAGCTCGCCGAAGAAACCCACTCCCACCCAGGCCGTCGAAGACGCCCGTCCGTTGACGCCAGCGCGCGTCGACGGCCCCACCAACACCGTCATCGTGGCGGACGAGGTCGACCCGCGCGACGCGAAGACGGCGGCCATGCCGGCCTGGGACGACGGGGCGGGGGCGCCCGTGGTGCCCGTCACCCAGCCCACTCCAGCCTGGAGCGAAGCCTCTCCAGCCTCCACCGACGAGACACCCGCGCCGGTGGCCGAACTCGAGGTCGAGGCCGTCATGACACGGCCGGTGGAGCGCCCCGCCCCTCGTCCCGACGTCACCGCGCCGGAGCTGGAGGTGCTCGACTCGAACGCGCACCTGCGCGGCGTCACCACCCAGCCGTCGAAGGTGCCTCGGGGCCAGCTCTCGAAGTCGACGCGCCTGGTGCTGGTGGGGAGCACCGCGGTGATGGCCCTGGCGCTCCTGGTCGTCGCAGCGCGGCGGGAGCGGCCCGTCGTGGATCCCTCGAGGCCGATTCCGATGGCGAAGGTGACGCCGACGAAGCCGGTGCCGAAGGAGCCTCCACCGAAGCCTGCGCAGCGCGTCGACGTGACGCCCGAATTGGTTGCGAAGGAAGCGCCGCGGCCCCCGCTCACCATGGACCTCCACCTCGACGCAGGGGCCGGGCAGACGCTCACGAAGACGGTGCCGGCCAGCATCGTGCGTCTGGAGACCGAGCCGATGGTGAAGGTGAGCTGGAATGGCGACGACTACGGCATGACGCCCGTGCTCATCACCATGCCGGTGGGGCCCAACCTCATCACCGTCGAGAACAAGGACCTCGGCCTGAAGCGGACTATGAACATCACCGCCGCGAACGAGGAGCGCACCTTCTTGCGCTTCGAGTTCGGCAAGGGCTGGGTGTCGATCGACCGGCCCGAGACGGCCACGGTGCTCGTCGATGGCGTGAAGGTGAAGGACCGAACGGTGGCCCTCTGGGAGGGACGTCACCGCATCGACGTCGTCTTCCGCGGGGGCCAGAAGGCGTCGAAGACGGCCGACGTGGTGCGTGGCGAGACGTCCGAGGTGTTCTTCGACGAGCCCTTGCCGAACGAGTGACCGCTCCTTGCGAAGGCCGCGCGGTGGCGCTCGGCGCTGCGTCGCTCCTTTGACGGCGCCCACGCGCACGAATCAACGGCGGTCGCGTCAGCGCTCGGGGCGTCACACGCGGTCGAACTGCCCTCGTTGCTTCTGCCTTCCCACCCGCGGGGGTATGCCCGACGACGCGACCTGGCAGGGAGCCCGCAAAGACGACGGGCCGCAGCGCGGCTCTGCGTTTCGCAGAGACCAGGCCCGGCCCGTCGAGCTGACGCCGACTGATTCGTGCAGCCGGTCAGAGCGTGCCGGGTCGCACGAGCGCGACCGACACTTCGTCGACGTAGAACGCGCCGTTGCCCGGGAACATCGTCGCGTTGTCCGACTCACACAGCACCCGCACCGTCGTGCCCGCCGCGCCCGTCAAGCCGATGGTAGCGCCACCGAAGGGCGCGGTCGGCAGGTCCGCGCCGGGCCCCGCCGCCGCCACCGCGAGGAACCCGAGCGTCACCGCCGGCAGCGCCACCGTCTCGACCCGGCAGACCATGTTGTACGCCGCGCCAGGCATCGCCTGGTTCACCACGAAGACCGGGCGCGCGCGCGCTGACGCCTGAAGGATGAACGCCGACATCGGATTCGACGGGAGCCCCACGTCCTGCGTGATGCGGGCCCGGCCCGTCGACGGCTGGGCGCCGGGCACCGAGCCGAGCAGCGCTGCGCACGGGCTCGTGCTGCCGACGATCGCGCCGTTGTTGGGAACGGTGACCGGCGCGGGTGCGCTCCCGTTGTTGGTGGGGTTCCAGTTCATCAGGCTGCAGGCGTTCCCCGACTGGAAGTTGCCGTTCTGGAGCAGTTCCCGGCGGCCGCCCAGCGTGCCCACGATGTCACCGGCCTGCGCCACGGCGTTGTTCGAGGCGTCCCGCCCGCCGCGCACCACGAAGGAGCCGCTGCCGTCGGTGTTGGGCGCAAAGGTGAGCGTCATGATGAGCGTGCGCTGGCCGGGGTCGGCCGGGTCCCACGCCCAGGCCACGGCCGGTGCGTTCGTCGCCGAGCTGGTGAAGCTCGGTGCGTTCGCCATCGCCACGTCCATCGGCTCGGAGTACACGATTCGCAGCCGGGCAGAGGTCGGGGCGTTGGTCTCGTTGATGGCGTCGACGCCCCCGGTGCCGAGCGCGTCTGGAACGAGCGTCGGGCCGCTGGCCACCGTCGGAGGAATCTCATCGCGCACCGTGACGGGCATGGCCGTCATCAGCGGCGAGCGGTTGCCGTAGATGTCGACGGCCACGACGGCGAACGTGAGCACGTTCGCGTAGGCGAGCGGCTGGTTCCCAGGGATGCCCGGCGCAGCATCGAACGAGCCCCCGTTGAACGTCGCGGTGCCGAGGGTGATCGACGTCTGCTGCCGTGGCGCAGCCGTCGCCAGAACTCCCGTGAGGAACACGAAGTTCGGATTCACCCGGTCACGCGCGAAGACCTCGTAGCGCGCGGCATCTGACACCTGGTTCCACGACACCTGAAACACGTTGCTGTCGAAGTTGAACTTGTCGAGCCCGAAGGGGGCAACCGGGCTGGGGTTCTGCACTGTCACTCCCGTGACGACGGCGTTGTACGGCATCACCACCGCCGGGCGGACCTGGAACTCGATGCTCGGGGTGAAGGTGCTGCCGATTCCGCTGCTGGTGTTCGCGTTGCGCAGGCGCAGGTCGAGGCGGTATCGCTCACCTTCGCGCAACGAACCGTTCGCCGGCTTCACCCGGAGCTGCGTCGACGACATGAACGTCACCTCGGTCGGAAGCTCGACTCCGTCGAAACCGCCCCGAGTGGTGTTGTACAGCCGGGCCTGCTCGCGCGCGTTCTGCTCGAGCGTCGACGGCAGCATCGGCAGCGCGAAGGTGAACTGCAGGTCTTCCCCGGGCGCCACCTCGCCGTCGACGATGTTCGACGCCACGATGCGGTTGGAGACGGCGTTGTAGGTGAGGAACACCCGGCCCGGCTGCCCGGGGAAGAGGGTGACGAAGCTGTTGAAGCCTCCGTAGTCGGCCTGCATGTCGCCGTTCTCGTCGAACCACGGCACCGAGATGGTGTGCGACGCACCGCTGGGCGCACAGCCCAGCCCCGCCAGCGAGAAGGCGCCGTCCATGCCCGTCTGCGAGGTGACGAGGCTCTCGCCGTAGTTCGACTGGTCGACCGCCACCGTGACGCCGCTCGCCGGGCGGCCGTTGGGCAGGAAGAGGAAGCCGCCCACCGAGCAGGTGCTCGGGAAGAGCTCGACCGTCAGCGTGCGCAGGCCGCCCTCGAGCGGCGAGTTGCCCGCCGACGACGGCGTCGACGTGCCCGACACCTGCCGCACGTAGCCCATCTTCTCGAAGACGAAGGTGACCGAGCTGCCCGCGACGATGTTCTCGAGCTTGAAGGTACCGTCGGCAGCGGTGGTGATCGTGTTGTCGAACCCGATCGCCTTCACCGACACGCCGTCGAGCGGCTGCTGCGTCGCTCCATCGATGACGCGGCCTGCGACGACCGACTTCGGTGACACCGGCTTCTGCGCCTGCTCGAACTGCTGTGGCCCGGTCGGCTGGGTGCTCCCGCCGCCGCACGCGGCAAGCCCCAGCGCCGCCGCCATCGCTGCGAAGACACGCTTCATGTGGTGTTCCCCTTTGGTTCTGTGTGCTTTCGGCCGTACTGCCAAAAGGCGTTCGGACTGTACCGAGCACCCTCCCCGTTGCCACGGACTTTGGTCGATGGCGTCAGGGCTGTGGGCTGACGGATGCAGGTGTGGTCGAAACCGTGCGCCCCAGGGCCGCATCGAGGCCCAGCCAGGCCACGCTCACCATCAGCTCGCCGCGGCCGATGAAGTTCCGGCCAGGGAGCAGGTCGGCGCCGACGCGCGCGAAGGCCGACAGCGTGAACTCCCAGAGGCGAAGGGTGAGGCCGAGCACCGCGCGCTGAGGGAGCCGCGGCGCTTCCTGCCGGAGGAACAGCTCGACGCCCGTCTGGAGGGCGAGGTCGACGGTGAAGCGCTCTCCGCCGAGGCTCAAGGCGAGCGAGGCCTGCGGCCCCAGGCCGAGGTCGAACGCGCGATCGGGCACCACGAAGGCCGCGCCCCCGAGCGAGAGCATCGCCGTCGCGAACCGGGTCTCGGTGAGCTGGAACAGGCGCGCCCCGCGCAGCTCGGCAGCCCGGTCGGCGAAGCCCACCACCCCTTCGAAGGTGAGGCCCGCGCGCGCGTTGCCGGTGTCGGTGCGAACGAAGCCGGCGCCGAAGGAGCGGGTGCCCACGAAGGCCTCGACCCGCGTGGGGGTGAGGAGGCGGCCGCGCGACGACAACCACCCAGCCTCGGCCCACGCCGAGTTCGCCGCGAGCGCGACGAGCGCACCCAGCACCGCTGGTGCGACGCGAGGCTTCTTCGGGCCCTCCCCCATCGCGCGTCCTTGAGACCCATCGCTGCACACGGACGCAGCGGGCGGCGTCACCTCGTCAGGCAGGGCCCTCATCGGGCCTCCACGATGGCGCCGGGCACACGCCGGAGCGCGTCGGCCCCCGTCCCGGGCGTGGGCGACAGCGCGGCGCCGAGGAAGACCGCCGACGTTTCGACGATGCGAGCGTGGGCGTCGGCCAGCGCGGCGACCGGAGCGCAGTTGCGTCGCACGTCATCGGCGTCGCTGTCGGTGAACTGGAAGTGGGTGACGCCTTCGAGCACCACCAGCGCCGTCGGCGACGACAGCTTCGCCCACCCGCTGCGCACCTGGGCTTCTCTTGCCTGGCAATCGCCCTGGCCCGCGAGGAAGAGCGTGGGCACCGTGAAGCCCGGCAGCTTCGCGTCGTCGGCGGGGTCCTGGAAGCTGGCTTGCACCACCACGGCCTGAAAGCCGCCGCCGAGGCCCAGCTTCATCGCCACCACGCCGCCCAGGCTGTGGCCCATCACGGCGACCCGCGACGCGTCGACGCGGCCCGCGAGCAGCCCTTCGCCGGACTCCACCAGCAGGCGTCGCGCGGAGCGCCCGAAGTCGATGCCGAAGAACGCGAGGTCGTTGGGGTGCCGGGGCAGCGCCACCACGAAGCCGCGCCGGGCCAGCTCGATGGCCTGCCACTCGTAGCGCGAGGGGTTCACGGCCCCGCCGTGCACGTAGATGATGGCCGGGAGCGTCGTGGTGGCGCGCAGGCTCCCGTCGGCTTCGACTGGCGCCAGCACCGTCACCGGGATGAGATCGGTGCCGTTGGCGCGCACGTCGAGCTGCAGCCGCCCCACCCCGTCCTCGATGACGACGGCGCGCTCCGGAGTCGGCCGATCGCACCCCAGCGCCGCCAGACTTCCCATGAAAAACAGCAGGATTCGACGCATCGCGGGCGTGAGCCATAGTGCAGGCCGACCCTGAGTGCGATTGAATCAAACAGCCGTGAGGGCCGTCTGATCGGCCCGAAGTCCACGAAACGAGGACACCACATGCGCCGCTTGTTGACTGGAGTACCGCTGCTGGGCCTGGGCCTGTTCGGGAGCGCCTGCACGGTCCGCACGTACGAGTACCGCACGCCGCCGCCGCCGGCGGTCGCGGTGCAGCAGGGCTGCGGGCCCGGGATGGCGTGCGCCAACACGTATTACTGGGACGAGTGGCGCGGCTGCTATGTGTTCTACGACGGCTTCCGCTACTACGACGCGCTCGGCACGCCTGGCACGTACCCGCTGCCCCCGCCCAACATCGTCATCACGTATCCACCGGCGGGCTACATTCCTCCGTCGCAGTACATTCCGCCGCGCGGCACGTTCCGGCCCCCGCCGGGCTACGTCCCGCCGCCGCCCGGCTTCCACCCGGCCGTCCCGGTGAACCCGGGGTGGAACAACCAGCCAGGCTGGAACAACCAGCCCGGGTGGAACCAGCCGCCTCCAGCCGTCGTGGGCTCGGCGCCGCCGCCTCCGGGGGGTGGGTTCTGGGGCCAGCCGCCGCCTCCGCCTCCGGGCCGTCCGGGCGTCGTGGTCGGGTCGCAGCCTCCTCCGCCGGGTGGTTTCCAGCAGCCTCCGCCGCCGCCCGCGGGTGGCGGCTTCTTCGGAAACCAACCGCCTCCGCCGCCGCCTGGCCGCCCGGGCGTTCCGCCGCCGCCGGGTGGTGGCTTCGTGCAGCCTGGAATGCCCCCGCCCCCTCCCGGTGGTGGCTTCGGAGGCCCGCCGCCTCCCCCGCCCGGTGGTGGCTTCGTGCAGCCCCCGGGCTCGGGCATGCCGCCGCCTCCGCCTCCGGGTGGTGGCTTCGTGCAGCCCCCGGGCTCAGGCATGACGCCGCCTCCTCCCGGTGGTGGCTTCGTGCAGCCTCCAGGCGCTGGAGTGCCCCCGCCGCCTCCCGGTGGCTTCGGCAACCAGCCCCGGCCGCCTGGCATGGGCACGCCCCCGCCGCCTCCGGGTGGTGGCTTCGGTGGCCCGCCGCCTCCGCCAGGCGGTGGCTTCGGTGGTCCCCCGCCGCCTCCGGGTGGCTTCGGTGGCCCGCCCCCGCCGCCTTCGGGTGGTGGCGTGGTTCAGCCCCCTGGCGCGTTCGTGGGCCCGAGCGGTGGGCCGATCAACTCCGGCACGGCCGTTCCGCCGCCTCCGCCGTCGTACGTCGGGCCGGGCCGCATCAACACCGGCACCATGGCGCCGCCCCCGGGCGCGTTCGTCGGCCCGAGCGGGAACCCCATCAACTCCGGCACCGCGACGCCGCCTCCGCCGCCGTCTGGCTTCCAGCGCAATGACATGGGCCGGCCGCCGCCGACGATGCAGCCGCCGACGCCGCCGTACAACGTCAACCTCCCGCCGCCGCCAAGTAACCTGCCGCCGCCGCCGGGCGGGGCGCCGATGCCACCGCGCCGAGGCCCCATGCCGCCGATGCCTGGTGGCGCAGGTCCGGTGCCACCGCCGCCGCCGGGCGTGCGCTGAGCCGGGCTTGAGGCGTGATGAACGGGCCGGAGCGCAGAAGCGCTCCGGCCCGTCGTCTTTCGGGGCTCTGAAGGCCACCGCGCCGATGACGGCGCGTCGTCACATGTCCATCACATCGTGGCCTTGTCGACCGCGCCCACCGCTGAGGCCCTTCGGTCGGCAGCACGTCGCAACTCCACGCTTCGCGTCCGCGACGCCGAACGATCGTCTGTCTGCGCGAGTCGGTGTTGATGAACGCCTCGAGCCGCTCGATTGCGCCCTTCTCCACGCGCTCGTCGAAGAACTTCACCACGTGGCTGGCCCTGGTCGACCGCCTCGCCGTCGACGTTCGCCCGCGCGGGAATGACCCCACCAACCTTCGTCTCACTTCAGAGACACCCCGCCCTCACCGCCATCAGCGCCCCGACCGGGGCATCGGTGTGACGCACCGCGGCCGATCCCGAGTCGACTCATGGAGCCCGGGCGGCTAAGCGGCGCGGCTCGTTCAGCGTGACCTCGAAGGGGGAAGCCGTGGTGGGTTCGTCTCGAAGCATGTGGCTGGTGGTCGCGCTGGCGGCCTCGTCGGCAGGCGCGTCAGGGTTCTACTTCGGAGACAACGGCGCCAAAGCGATGGTGCAAGGCGGCGCCTTCACCGCGCAGGCCGACGACGTGTCGGCGATGCAGCACAACCCCGCGGGCCTCACCCAGCTCAGGGGGCTGTCCTTCCTCGTCGACGGCAACTTCATGAACAACGAGGTGACGTTCTGGCGCCAGGACCCGGGCTGGAACCCGGGCATGCCCTCGTCGTTGATGGAGAAGGTGTCGCGCACCGGCAGCAACGTGGGGCTGGGCAACCTGTTCGCCTCGCCGATGTTCGGCGTCTCGTACGGCTTCGAGCTCTTCGGCCGCACCGCCACCGTGGCGCTCGGGCTCTTCGCGCCCCCCGCGGTGGGGAAAAACGAGTACCCGGCTCCGGACTACACGCGGGAGAACCCGGCTGACCCGACCAGCCGCTACGTGCGCAACCCCCGGCGGTTCTCGCCCAACCGCTACATGCTGGTGAAGCAAGACATCGTCATCGCCTTCCCGACGCTGTCGCTCGCCTACGACATTCACCCGAAGGTGCAGGCCGGCGTGTCGCTCCAGCTCGTGCTCTCGCAGTTCGACTTCAACCAGGCGGTGTACAGCGGCCTGACCGATCCGATGCGCTCGACGGAAGAGGACCCGACGTTCGACTCCATCGTCACCGCGAGCCTGCCCGGGCAGATCGGCTTCACCGGCATCGCCGGCGTGATGGTGCGGCCCATCGACGCCCTGTCCTTCGGCGCCTCGGTGCGCCCACCGCTGCCGATTCGGGCGCGTGGGAAGCTCACGTTCCAGTTGGGCGAGCAGGCGCGGGCCCTCAACGCGCAGGTGACGGGCGACCAGGGCGAGCTGACGTTCAGGATGCCCCTCGAGGTGCGCGTGGGCGCGCGCTTCTCGCCGTCCACCACGTGGGGCGTGAACGCCGACTTCGTGTACCAGGGTTGGAGCTCGCTCGACGCGCTCAACCTGACGCCCATCGACGTGACGCTCGCGCTGGGGGGCATGGCGCCGCAGGCGGTGGCGCCGTTCAAGGTGCCGAAGAACTGGGTCGACACCTTCTCGGTGCGCGCCGGCGGCAGCTTTCGCCCGTGGAAGTGGACGACGTTCTCCGCGGGCGTCTGGTACGAGACGTCCGCGCAGCCCAGCACGTTCTTCGCGCTCGACTTCCCGCACCCGAACCGCGTCTTCCTCACCGGTGGCGTCACTGGCCACTTCGGCCCCATCGACGTCATCGCGGGCTTCACGTGGACGCCCACCACCACGCTCAACATCACCGACTCCATGCAGCGCCAGGGGCAGACCGACGCCGCGCTCATGGGCGGCATCGTGGGCAATGGGCAGTACGCCGTCGGCGGCTGGGTCCTCAACGTGGGGGTGCGCGGGCACTTCCGGTTCGGTGAGAAGCCGGCGCCGGCTCCTGTTCCGGCTGCGCCCGTCGCTCCGCCGGCCGAGTCAGCGGCACCAGCGCCTGCTTCGGGCACCTGAAGCGACTGGCGTCGAGCGGCCCGCGGGCGTCACGCCTCGTGCCCGTCTTCCTTGCCGGGTGGGAGCGGAGACTGGCGGAGACACCAACGCCAACCGCCCACCGCCGAAAGCCGCGCGACGAGGCCTCGTGCTGGGTGCCGGTGAAGGCGAGCGCGAGGTGGAGCGCGAAGGCGGTGAAGGGCGGCGTGACGCTGGAAGGCGCTTCAGCCGCGGCCCTTCTTCTTCGTCTTCTTCAGCTGCTGCTTGAAGTCGAGCCGCTCCTGGTCGAGCACGCGGCGCAGCCGTACCTGCTCTTCGCGGGCGATGGTGAGTTCCCGGCGCAGGCGCGTCGCGTCTTTCGCCCACGTGTCACGCACCTCGTCGGCGAGCTCGAGCTGACGGCGCAGCGACGAAAGGTCGGTCTCGAGCACATGCACGTGCGCTTCGAGATCCTTTCGCTGCATCACCGCCAGCTTCTCGCCCCACTTGTCCCGCGCCTCGTCCGCCAGCTCGAGCTGACGGCGCAGCTGCGTCACCTCGGCCTCGAGCAGCTCGGCCCGCGCCTCGGCGTCCTCGAGCTCGGCCACGCGCAGGCGCAGCGAGCGGTTCTCGGCCTGGAGCTGCTCCAGGAGGTCGCGCTGTTCCCGCTCCGCCGTCATCTCAGGTGCTGCCTCCGGGGCCAAAGCCAACCACGACGGCAGGCGGGGGCCAAAGCCACGGCGTCTTGCGTTCGGCGCCACAAAGCCGCAAGGAAAGGCCGTCATGCTGGCCGCCCGCCCCCACATCGAACCCCGCCGCCGTGCCGACGCGACGAGCGTCGTGGTGAAGGAGATCTACGTCTCGCTCCAGGGCGAGTCGTCCCACCAGGGCAAGCTGTGCACCTTCGTGCGCCTCACCGGGTGTCACCTGCGCTGCACCTGGTGCGACAGCGAGTTCTCCTTCAAGGGCGGAGCTCGGCGCCCGAACGCCGAGGTGCTGCGCGAGGTGCTGGCCCTGCGCTCACCGATGGTCGAGGTCACCGGTGGAGAGCCCCTGCTCCAGCCCGGCGTCTACCCGCTGATGGAGTCGTTCCTCGACCACGGCCTCACGGTGCTGCTCGAGACGAGCGGCGCCATCGACGTGCGGCTGGTGCCAAAGGCCGTGCACAAGATCGTCGACCTGAAGACGCCGTCGTCGAAAGAAGCCGACCGGAACGACCTGCGCAACTTCGAGTCGATGGGCGCGCGGGACGAGCTCAAGTTCGTCATCGGCTCCCGCGAGGACTACGACTGGAGCGTGGGGATGATCCGCACCCACCGCCTCGACGAGCGCCCGTTTGGCCTGCTGTTCTCGACGGTGTTCAGCCAGCTCGAGCCGGTGAAGCTCGCGGAGTGGATTATCGCCGACCGGCTGCCGGTGCGGTTCCAGCTCCAGCAGCACAAGTACCTGTGGGAGCCGAACGCCCGCGGCGTATAGACGCGCCTGGTCGACGAGAGCGCCTTCGTCGTTCGTGGCACGGATCCAGGCGCAGCGCCGGTCCTGAAACGAGCGACACGGCGCCGGCGTCCTGTTTCGTCGCCGGCAGGGCTCAGCGACGCGCGGCGCGGGCGCCCTTGCTCGAGCGCGTGGCGGCGACCCGACGGCGGGCCGGACGCGCAGGCTTGGCAGCGGGCTTCTTGGCCACTGGCGGCGGCGCGTCGGTCACCGCGGGCATCTGCGTCAGCGACTGCCGGCGCGCCTCGATGGCCTTGTACCGCTCTTTGCGCGCGAGCAGCTCGCCCTTCACCTGCTCGAAGTACTCGCGGCCGCCCGGCACCACCGGCTGGCCGTCGATGAGCTCGGGCGCGCCCTGAACGACGATGGGCCACTGGGGCATCGTGGTGTCGATCTGCTTGAGGCGCGCCGTGAGCAGGGCCCGCACCGTCGTCATCGTCTCCAGCGACGGCGGCGGCGTCTGCGACAGCAGCACCAGCGCGAACAGGCCCGGCTTCCCCGTCTCGTCGAAGCCCTTCATCGTGAAGGCCTCGACGATGGTGAAGCCCACCCCCAGCGGCCGCGTATTCAGCTCTCGCGACAGGTCCGACAGCTTCGTGTCCAACCGCACGTCGTCGTACATGGGCGCTGGGAATACACGAACCGCCGACCCGAAGGGAACCCCTCCCCTTGTGAATTCGCGGTCTTTGCGTTCCGAACGCAGGTGAAGTCTTTGATTTTTCTCAAAAACTGAGGCTTCAGCGCCGCGCCAGGAGGCGCAACTTTGGCTTCGCCGGAGCCTTGGCGACCTTCACAGGCGGCGGCCGGGGCGCCTCGATGGCCTGCACCACCAGCGAGCTGGCGCGCACCACGTCGATGGTCGAGAGCGCTCCTTCTTCCGAGAGCGGGGCCACGTGCACCAGCTTCACCTGTCCCTGCGCCGACTTTACGGTCAGCTCGACGCCACCCTTGACCGGCCGAGCTGACACGACCGCCTCGCGTGCGCCGCCCGTGACGCAAGTCATCGAGACACAGATGGTCTCTCGAAAGGGCTCCGCGGCGGCAGTGACGACGACGCGCTCTCCAGTGGCGAACGCAGGAGCGGCGACGAGGACCAGCAGGAGGGCAGCGCGCATGAGAGCACCCCTCTGCACACCCTCTGCCACACGCCCTGCCAGCGAGTGATGCCGAGCTGAGGCACCTTCCGTGTCAGGTCGGCTGCGGGGTGGACTGACGGCACACCACGTGTGAGGGGCGGGGGCGTCTTCTCGCGTGCACACCCCCGTCAGCCGCCTGGCTGGACCCGCGACGCGGAAAGGCGCCTCGGCTATGCCACCGCCATGGCCTTCTTGCGAGCCGTGCTGAACTTCGTGGTGGCGGGCGCCCTCATCGGCATTCTCGGGGTCACCTTGATGGGCCCCAAGCTCATCGAGTGGGACAACACGGCCGGCCAGGGCGACGGCATGTGCATCTGCGGCATCACCGCGAAGCGTGGGGCCGACACCCTCATCACCTACCAGATGCGGGGGACGGCGGCGGGGGCCGGGCTGGGGCTCCTCGGCGGCGTCATCTTCTTCGTGAAGCGGCGCAAGGCGGCTGCGCCCGCGACCGCCACCACGGCCTGACCCGGAAGGACCCGTCATGACGCTCGACGCCTGGCTGCGGTTTCGTGACTGGCTCTCCGACGACCTGCTCGGAGGGCCGAAGGTGCTCAAGGCGGCGTGGGTCATCAACGCGCAGAAGGGCGGCACCCTCTTCTTCGTGCTGGGCCTCATGGCGGCCTTCGACTGCTGGACGCCGACCGCGTGGACGTACGCGGCGCTCCACGGCAGCTACGGCCTGTGCTGGCTGCTGAAAGACACCGTCTTCCCCGACCCGAACTGGGAGAAGCGCGTCACCTTCGGCGGCGCCGTGGCGATGTGGCTGGGCGCGCTGGGGCTCTACTGGCTGGCGCCGGTCATCATCGTCACCCAGCGCGTCGAAGCGCCGACGTGGCTCCTGGGCGCGGCCACGCTCGTCTACACCCTCGGCGTGGTGGTGATGATGGGGAGCGACGCGCAGAAGTACTTCGTGCTCAAGGCGCGGCGGGGCCTCATCACCGACGGCTTCTTCGCGCGCGTGCGCCACCCGAACTACCTCGGCGAGATGCTGCTCTACGGCTCGTTCGCTGCGCTCTCACTCCACTGGGTGCCGTGGGTCGTGCTGGCCTGGGTGTGGCTTGGCGTCTTCGTGCCCAACATGGTGCGCAAGGAGCGCAGCATGGCGCGGTACCCGGAGTGGGCAGGCTACGTCGCGCGCTCGGGCTTCCTGCTGCCGAGGCTGTGGCCGTCGTCGCCAGCGGCACCTTCGAACGGCCAGGCGAAGGCCGCCTCGTCCACGCCCTGACGGGAGACCGCAGTCCACAGCCCTGAGGCCGGACCCGGTCTCGCGCGTCTCAAAGCCCCTCGAGGTAGGCGACCAGCGCGTCGAGCTCCGCCGGCGTCAGCGTGTGAGCGTCACCATGACTGGCTCCGCCGCAGCTGGCGTCGACGAAGCGCGCGCGCAGCGTCTTCGCGCAGCCATCTCTCATCCACGGGCCGCGGCGCGACACGCCCACGAGTGACGGCACCTGCGTCGCCGCGCCCTTTCCGATGGGCATCGAGGCCGTCGAGCCCAGCTTCGTGCCGCTGTGGCAGGTGCCGCAGCCGGCCTTCGAGAACGCCGCTCGTCCGGCAGCGACGTTCGCGGCCTGCGCGCGCGCCAGGGGGCGTGGCGCTTCCAGGCCTTCGAGGAACTGGCCGAGGTTGGTGATGGCGTCGACTCCGGGCAGCTCGCCGCCCATGCGGGACACGAAGGTGTCGCGCATCACGTCTTGCAGTTCGGGCAGGTCTCCCGCCCAGTGGAACGGCGCGGTCTCGAGGAGCCCGCCCGACAGCGCCTGCGTGCGTCGGGCTTGCCCGCCGACGGTCCACACGTGGCCGTCGTCATGGCCCTCCGGGTGGCACGACGCGCAGGCGATGGAGCCCGTCGAGAGGTGAAAGAGCCGGTGACCGCTCGACTCCACGGCCGGCGCCTCGAGGACGAAGCGGGTGACTTCGGTGCCACCCACCCCGCGGAGCACCAGCACGTGCGGAGCGCGGTAGTGCACGAGCAGCTCGCCGTTGGGCAGAAACGCCAGGCCGACCGGGTGCTCGAGCCGTGGGCGCTGGTGGAGCGCGAGCCCCGGCGTGTTGGCCGGTCCACACGAGGGGTCGATGGTCGGCGGCGCGCGCAGGTCGACGAGGGTGACGTCGTGGCTGGCCGCGTGCGCGATGGCCAGCGTGTGGCCGTCTGGCGACAACGCCGCGTCGACGGGCAGCACGCCCGGCACCTCGAAGGACACCGGGCCCGACGTGGTGAAGCGCGTCACGGCGGTGCGCATCACCGACTCCTCGCACCCCTGCGTGGTGGGGGCCGGTGTCGTCGGGGTCGGCGTGGGCATCATCGTCATGGGGGGCGGCGTGGGCTGGGGTGGCCGCCGCCCGTACCCGCTCGAGACGGGCACCGGCGGCAGGTTCGGCATCGACGCGGCAGTGGTGGGTTCGCCCCGGCGCTCGTGCTGGTGCACCATCACCACCTCGCCGTCGGCCCTGGCCAGCGTGCGCCAGGCGATCGTGGGCTCGAACACGACGGGCGTGACGCTCTTCGGAAACGCGGCCATGTCGCGCGGTCGCCCCATCGAGCCGCCGCTCATGACGTCGAGCAGCTCGGCCTCGCGGAACGCCGACGCCACCACCTGCCCCTTCACCTCGAGCACGTCACGCACTTCTCGCTCGAGCGCGCGCACCACCGTGGCCTCGTGGCCCGCGACCCGCATCACCTCGCCCGTGGCGCAGGCGAGCAGCAGACCACCCTCGGCGCGGGAGAGGCCCCGTGGCTCGGCACAGACGGGCGTGGAGGCCAGGGCCGTGCGCGTCGCCATCGACACCCGCGCCACCTGCCCCCGCTTGCGCAGCGCCACCACGAAGTGTCCCTGGCCGTCGTCGATGGCCCGGCCGGGCTGGCTCCCCGCTGGGAGCGTCACCTTCGCTTGCACACCTTTGTCCACGTCGACGATCCAGAGGAGGTCTCGGTCTGGGTCGCTCACCGCCACGGTTCGGCCATCGAGCGCGACGGCGACGGTGCCTCCGAAGAGCGGTGCCGGCTGGCGGGTGGTGCCAGCGCCGCCTCCGCCGATGCCGACCGACGCGGGCGGAAGCTCGCTGCCGCAGGCGGCGACGAGGAGCAGACCGACGAGACGCAGAGGCATGGACCCTCCCGGGCGACATGTAGGTGCAGCTCAAACCGACAAGGCCTGTGAGGCAGGAGACTCGGCGCTATGCTTTCGGCCCACATGGCAGCGAAGAAAGGTCCTCCGGCGAAGCGCCCCGTCTTCACCCGCGACGAGATGTCGACGGGCAAGGGGTCTCGCCTGCGCAGCAAGGTGTCGTCGGTCATCGCGGCACCGAACACCGGCAACTTCCCCGTGCTGAAGGTGAACCCGGCGCTGCCGCCGAACCCCGAGGCCGTGCGCGACGAGATTCGGTACCGGGAGCGCCAGGCCACCGCGGCCATCGCCGGGCCGGTGCTGACGAAGCAGAAGCCGGCGATGGCCGACACCTTCGCGAAGCAGAAGATGAAGGAAGCCGAAGCGAACCTGCCGGACTGGGACGTCGACGATGAGATCTACCCCGACGACGAGGTCGCGCCCGAGCACGATCCCGACCGGACCGATCCCGGCGACGAAGGCTGAGGCCAGCCGGCCTTCGGCAGCTCGCCCCAACGCCGGCCACCGCCGCCACCGACGATTCACTCCGCGCTGCGGAAGGAGACCCGCCCCGGGGCGTCGTCGGCCTCGGGCCACCGGGTGACACGGCCTCCGAACGACGCGAGCCCACCTGTGCTCGAGACGCTCCACCACGTCGACCTCGACGACGAGCAGGGCGGACACGGGGTGGCCCGCGCGTTTGGGCGTCGAACGTCTTGATTCGCCCCGCGCTGCAGTGGAACGGCTTCTCGGGGAGCCGGCCACGGCGCTCAGGCGATCGGCGCAGGGCCTCGAGCGCGCCGGGGTCGACCCGCCCGTCCCTTCGGAAGTTCCAGTCAGTCCGGGTCGCACACGCCGGTGCAGCGCACGTCGATGACGCCGTCGGGTCGCAAGAACCGATCGATGGCCCCCTGCGCGCTGGCCGCGCCGAGCACGCGCGAGTGGCCGCGGTCGTTCGCCGACGGCGCGATGATGCCTTCGGGCACCGGCCGGTCGCCCATGTCGACCACCAGCGCACCGTCTGACGGGCTGCCCTCGGCCGGCGTCGCGCCCCACGGCACCCGCGCCGTGCCCGCGAGCACCGGGAGCCGCGCGGTGCGGGTCACCAGGTCGGTCGCGAGGTTCGGCACCTGCGCGTCGTTCTTCACGCTGATGCTCAACAGCCGCCGGGGCCAGGGCCAGTCCGACGGCGCGCGCAGCCACGTGGCGGGATCGGTCGCATCCCACGGGCCCTGCAGAATCGCGAGCGCGAGCGCGCGCTCCGTCCGGTCCGGGTAGGCCGCTTCGAACAACGGCAGGAAGGGCGCGAAGTCGATGCTGCGCTCGATCATGAACGGAAACGCTGCGCCGTTGACCATCACCACGCCCCGGTCGGTGTCGGGCCCCAGGCGCATGACGGTGGCGCCGAAGATGCCGCCCTGGCTGCCGCCGGTGAAGAAGACCCGCGCGGGGTCGACCAGGTCGACGCCCTGCACGCGCAGCTCCGGCAGGCTCGCGCAGGCGCCCTTCATCGAACGAATGAGCGCGAGCTGGTTGAGCAGGCCCTGCTGGAGCCGCTCGGCGACGAAGGTGAACTTCGACGCGTCGTTGAGGGCATCGGCCACCGCAGCGGAGTCGGGCACGCTCATGCCGGCCCAGTCGGTCGCCACGAGAATGCTCTCGAGCGCCTCGGCCACGCCGCGAAAGCCGTCGTTCGAGATGGTGCGCTCTCCGTCGCCCATGAGGCCGTGGCCGTAGACGATGACGCGCGCTGGCCTCACAGACCGGCCGGTCGGTGCCGCCACCGCCCTGGGCACGATGATGGTGAACGGCACCTCGACGTTCTCCTTGAACGCGGGCCGGCCCGAGGCGTCGCGCACCAGCCGCGCCGGAGGCCTCGCCGCGTCCATGAAGCTGGGCACCGTGTACGTGCCGCGGATGCGACGGAACGACGTCACCTGGGTGGCCGCGCCGAAGTCGTCCTCGACGCTGGTGACGGTGCAGCCCAGGCCCCTCGGGGTGAGGCGCTCGAGCCCCTCGTTGCGCACCGCCAGCATGTCGCCGTGCATCGCCTCGGTGCTGGCCGTGTGAAACCGCCACGCCGCCTGGAGCGCGCCCACCCGCACGCCCGCCTTTCCGAGCGCGTCGAAGAGCTCGCGGAACGCCCCCCGTCGCCGCTCGAGGTCGTCGACGCCGCTGGGGAAGCCGTCGCGCAGGGCCTGAAACGCGGGCTCCGCGGGGAGCGACACGCCCTCGCCGTCGACGAGGCCCCGAATCGCCACCCCGTACGCGCGGTTCGGCTCGAGCACCTCGGCCGGGTGGAGCCAGAAGAGCGTGGGCTCCTTCAGGTCGTGCTCGACCCAGTGGGCGAGGCGCGCGCCGGTGGAGAGGTCGATGAGGACGGTGGGCGAATCACGCTCGAGCGAGCGGCCCGGGTCGGCCTGCAGCGGCGCTCTCGACGCGACGAGATCGGCCGGGCGGGTGAACTTCGTGAGGAGCCGCGCCGCCGGCGAGTGGCCATCGAGCCTCGAGAAGACCCGCGGGCTGATGCGCAGCCCCTGGGCGTTCTGCGGCATCGCCGACGCTTCGTACGAGAGGCGAAACCCCGTCACCGTCGAACCGTCTTCGACGAGGTACCGGTCGGACGGCCACGGCAGCAGGCAGTGCTGGGCGTTGAGGTTCTCGCAGCCCGGCGTCGAAGGCACCGTAAGGGTGGGACCCTGACAGGCCACGGTGAGCGCAGCGGCGGCGAGGAAGGAGGAGCGCATGAGGGCCGCGAGTGTGCGCCACCCGCGAAGCCGGCGTCACGGCCCCAGTGGCCGACGACGTTGGTCAACGTCCGTCGGCGTCAGGCGCGAGGCCTCGAGGAAGCCCCGCGCCGACAGGGAAACGACTCGACGCTCAGGGCGCGCCGCGGGGCGAGACGATGTCGCGCACGCTGGTGCCCTTGTACTCCTTGGCGAACTCGACGACCGAGTCCCACGTCTTCGCCAGCGCCTTGCGCTCGGTGGGCGAGAGGTCCTTCGACTTGTCGATGTCAGCGCGCGCGGTGAAGCGCATCGCGTCGCCCAGCGCCTTGTTCAGCTGGTCGGCCGACGGCTCGCGCACCTTGAACTTCGCCTGCGCGTACTTGTGGACGGCCGACATGGCCTTGTCCATCGAGCCGCCGTCGCCGTAGTTGTCCTTGAAGTCCTTCAGCTCGAACGGGGTGACCTTCTTGTCGCCGTTCGCCTTCTGCAGGTTGTAGTCCTCAGCGTTGTCCGCGGCCTTCATCAGACCCGACAGCAGCTTCACGCCCGACCGCACGGTATCCAGCTTGATCGACGCCATGTATTTCCCCTCCGAGGTGGAGTTGGTGGTGTGCCGCGGCGAGATGCCGCGGGTGCTTCATGCCGACTCGTCTTCGACGGCAAAACACTTCACGAACAACGCGAGCGCAGTGAGATCGCCTTCGACGGCCAGGCGGCGGTACTTGAAGTTCTTCTGCACGTCGAGGGTGCCCTGGACCAGCCAGGACAGCACCGGCGGCGACAGCCCGATGGTGCACACCGGAAACGGCGGCGCGCCCGGCTTCACCACGACGTTGCCGGCGAGCGACGAGACCTGCCAGAAGGGTGGCTTCGCGTCCTTCACGTAGAAGGCGACGTCGCCGCCCACCTTCGCGAACTCGGCGCCGCGCGACTTGAGGGCATCGTAGAGCCGACCGAAGGCCTCTTCGACCGAGAGCTCTTCGTCGTGGCTGGCGGCGGCCTCGCTCATCTGGCGCTCACCGTTGATCGCGAGCCAACGGCGATGCAAGCACCTTCGGTGTCACCGAATGGTGACGACGCGAGGCGCCATTGACCCCGAGCCGCCGCGTTCGCTACCACCGCTCGCCGTGCCGCGGGTCAGCCTGATCATCACCACGTTCGACTCGGCCCGGTACCTGGCGGCGGCCGTCGAGAGCGTGCTGGCCCAGCCGGTCGACCTCGAGTGCCTGGTGGTGGACGACGCCTCGCGCGACGAGACCCAGGCCGTGCTGTCGAATGTCCACGACGCGCGGCTGCGGGTGCTGACGAACCCCGACAACCTGGGCCCGTACGCGTCAGCGAACCGCGCGCTCGAGGCCGCGACGGGCACCTTCATCGCGCGGCTCGACGCCGACGACGTGTGCCTGCCCGGGCGACTCGAGAAGCAGCTCGCCTTCCTCGACGCGAACCCGGCGGTCGGCCTCGTCGGCGCGGCGTGCGTGCGCATCGACGAGGCTGGACGGACGCTCGGGACGCAGCCCGTGCCCGAGAGCGACCTGGCGATCCGGCTGCGGTGCCTGGTGACGCCGCCCTTCGTGCACTCGACGGTGATGTGGCGGCGCGCGCTCGGGCTCCGGTACGACGGCACGATGCGGCTGGCCGGCGACTACGAGTTGTGGACGCGCGCGCTGGACGTCACGCGGGCCGCGAACCTGAGCGAGCCGCTCGTGCATTACCGCGTGTGGAGCGGAGGCATCTCGAGCCGTCACCGCCTGCTCCAGCGGTCCCTGCACGACACCATCGCGGCCGCGTGGTGCGCCCGGCAGTGGCCGTCGCTCGGCCTCGAGGCCAACGCCTTCGCGTCGCTGCGCGCGTGGTGCGCCCGGGGTGGTGACACGCCGCTGCCGCCGGCCGCGCACCGGCTCGTCTCGGCGCTCCGCGAGGCGGTGTTGGGGCCCGCGCCTTCGACGACGGCGCTCGAGACGTTCGCGCGCGCGATGTTCTCGGCGCCAGGGACGTGGGGCCAGCCGACGCCGACCGCATGAGCCGACGGGTGGCTCGCATGCAGGCGCTCCTGACTCCACCTCGGTGGGACACGCTGCCCAGCCTTGGCGTCGGCCAGACGGGTCAGGTGCTCCACGCGGGTCGGTTCGTGGTGAAGGTGGCGCTGCCTGGCCCCGAGGCGCGGGCGCGGCTGCGGGAAGAGGCGCAGCTGTCGGCGCTCCTTCGGAGCCACGGCGTGTCGACCCCGAAGGTGCTCGCGCTGCGTCGCGACGGGCGAGCGCTGGTGCGGGAGTACGTCGAGGGACAGCCGCTGCCGGCCCAGCTGCGTGGCTCGAGGCTCGCGGCCGTCCTTCGCCTGGTGCGCGCGGTGCGGGCGCTCGAAGACGAACTCCCGCTCCGATTCGACCTCGCGCCCTCGAACCTGCTCGAGACCGCGAAGGGCCTGGTCCTGCTCGACGCGGGCCGGCGTGTGGCGCGCTCGGTCCTCACGGCCGACACGCCTGAGGGCCTCGCGACCCAGTGGGCGGCCGCGCACGTGCCGGAGCGCGCCACCCCCGTGCTGCGGGCCTTCGTGCCTCCACCCAGCGGGCGCTTTCACGTCGACGCGAAGGTCGGAACGGACCCGAAGGTCCGGCTGCTGTGGCGCAACGTCGGGCTCGAGACACGGCTGGGCGTGTCGTGGACGACGAGCCAGCTGGAGTCCCTTGGAGGGCTGTCGACGCTGGCGCCGGCCGAGTCCACCCGCCCGGCCACGCGGTACGTCGACATGATCGCGCTCGACCGGCGCCGGGGCCCGAAGGGAGACGGGCGCGCCGTGCTGCTGGGCACGTTGAACGGGCGCGAGCTGTCGCTCAAGGGCTGTGGGCCCACTCCGCTCGCGTGGAAGGGCCGCCAGTTTCACGAAGATGGCTTCGTCTCGTTCCCCCGCGCGCTGTGGGAAGTCACGGCCGGAGACGAGCTCGCGAGGCTCGGCTTCGACGTGCCCGAGGCGCTGGCGGTCTTCTCCACGGGCCACACCACGCTGGACAACACGGGTCGGCGCTGGCCGGCCGCGGCGACGATTCGGGTCGCGTCCACCCACTGGCGGCTCGGGCACCTGCGCGCGTGGACCCATCGGCCGGAGCAGCTGCGGGTGGTGCTCGACCACGTCGGAAGAACCCTGGTCGGCCCTGACTTCACCCACTCACGACCGACGCACGTGCAGCAACTCGTCGCGCAGTTCGCCGCGAACCTCGGCCACGACATCGGGCGCACCGACGCGATGCAGATCCACGGGTTCAACCCCACGCCGGGCAACGTGCGCCTCGACGGGCACCTCATCGACTTCTCCACGGTGCGGTTCTTCTCGGAGTACCTGCCCGACTGGCGCTTCCTCGAGAACACCTACGCCGTGCGGCTTCACCGGCTCGTCTGGCGCCGGCTGGTGACGATGCTCGTTGGCGTGCTGCACGAGGGCGGTGTGCGTGGGGCGAACCTGGCGCCCGCGCTGCGACGCTTCGATCGCGCGTACGTCGACGGCTTCGCGAAGGGCCTCGAGCCCTTCTTTGGCTCCACGCGGGGCAGCGCCAGCGAACGGCGCCGCTTCGTACAGCTGACGATCGCCCTGCGTGCGCTGCGGCGAAGCGGGACCTCGACGTACCGATACTGGAAGCAGTCGGTGCCGGCGCCGCGCTTCGACCTCCTCGGCAAGGCGGACCTCGTCGTGCGAGCGCTGGAGCGGGGACATCGCGCGCCATGGCAGGTGGCGCTCGTGGTCGACGAACCCCTCTCGCCCAGAGACCTTCGCCTCGCGGAGCGGTGGGTCGAGGCGCTCCGGAGCGTGCGCGACCCCGGGGCCGTCGCGCGGAGCTGGCCGCAGGTGGTGCGTCCCTTCGTCGAGCCAGAGGCCCTCGCCGCGCTCCTGTACGGCGCTTCCACCCCACGAGACTTCAGGACCTGGCAGCAGCGCATCTCGACGTCACGACACCTGCCAGAGGGCCGGCACTCCACGCCGCGGGCGAGACGACTGGCGACGAGGCTCGGTCACGTCGAGCTGCCGAGCCTCGACGGGGCCCGGCGCGAGCGCGTCATCGGGTTGACGCCTGAGCTGCTCGAAGGCGTGCGAGACGCGCTGCGACGACTGCTCGGGAAGAAGCTGGTCGGGTGCGTCGCGCACGGCTCGCGGGTGATGGACCGGGCGACGCTCGCGCGCGTGGCTCCAGGACAACTGCGCGGCAACGACCTGCGCGTTCGTCAGGGAGAAGGAGTGCGTGAGTTCGGACCGGTGCCGGGCGCGTCGTCAGACCTCGACCTCAAGGTCTTCGTGAGTGGGCTCGGCGGGAGGCGCGGTGAGGAGCTCGAACGAAAGCTCGGTGCCACGCTCGCGGCGCTCGGAGCGTGGTTCCCCTTCAGCGGACACGTCCCGCCGCGGCAGCGGTTGATTGAGACCGACTTCACCGACGTCGTTCAGGCGTTCCGACGGTGGAACGGCACCGAACGCAAGCGCACGCTGGGCAAGGGCCCCATTCCGGAGCGGCAGGTCGTCATCATCTGCTGAGTCGCCCCGCATGGGCCGAGTGCGTCGACCGTCTCGCGAATCGCGAACGCGAGTGACCTGTCGAAAAGCCGGCCGGCTGGGACGCGACGTCACGCGCCACCCTCAATCGACCCACCCCTGGCTGCGCGCCCGGGCCCTCGCGCGCGGCACCATCCACGACGGAGAGACGTGCGCGCACGACGCGCAGGCCTTCAGCTTCGAAAAGTCCGCGCGCGCGAGCTGGCGCCGGAGCGAGTCCATTCGGCGCGAGCGCCACAGCGAGGTGAACGAGGCCTCACCCACGTTGCCGATGACGTACGTCTTCATCGCCGGCTCGGTGGTGTCGTAGAGGTGGCAGCACAGCTTCAGCGCGCCGTGCACGTCGATGGCGGCGGAGTGGAAGGGCAGCCAGCACGGCGCGGTGCGCGGCTCGGTCGACGTCAGCGGCTCGAAGTGCACGGTGCCAGCTCGGTCGGTGTAGTGCTCGATGCGGGGCAGCCGAACGATGACGTCCATCGTCCCGACGCGCACGCGATGCTCGAGCTTCGAGGCCTTCACGACGCGGTCCTCGCTCGACAGCCCGAGACGGCCGAGGAACCGATGCAGGCGCGCCTCGTCGGGCGGCTCGAGCGCCTTCTCGTTCGACGGGTAGAGGGTCACCCGCGTCAGCGCGCAGCCCGCGTGCTGGAGTTCGCGCATCGAGGCGGCGGTGAGGAAATCACCGTTCGTGTGCACCTCGAGCTTCGCCCGTGGCATCGCCGCGTGCGCGTCTCGCATGCGCTCGAGCAGGCGCGGGTCGGCCATCGGCTCGTTGTAGTTGTGGAAGGCGAACCAGCCCGAGAAGCCGGCCCCCGAGAGATCGCCGAGCAGCGCCCGCCACGTCTGGTCCCGCATCGACTTCGAGCGCGCCTCGAGGCCGCGGTCATGCCAGCCGTTGGGGCACCAGGCGCACTGCCGGTTGCAGTACGTGCCGATTTCGACCTCGATGAAGCCAGGCAGCGGAGCGAGCGACATCAGTCACCAGGCGAGGCGCTTCGACACGCCGGTCGCGGGGCACCCGACGAGGGAGGCGACGTTGCGGTAGGTGTTGCCCCACTCGACGAAGAGGTACGCGAGGTCGACGGGCTTCTCGTTCACCAGCACCTCTCCGAGCTTTCCGTCGTCGACCGGCCTGGTGGTGACGACCGACGCCTTCTTCGCGGTTGCCTTCGCGGGCTTCACCTCGCCGCAGGGCTCGCACCACTCGATGACGTTCTTCCCCTTGAGCTTCGAGATGGCCGTCTCGGCCTGCCCGCGCGGAATCCACGCGCATTGATCGGCGAGCGCGCTGGGGGCGACGAGCGTGAGCACCAGGAGCGCGATTCGCATGCCTCCAAGCTCAGCGCGCGCCGCGGCCCGCTGCAAGGGCGCGTCAGGCCTTGTGGTACGGCTCGCCGCGAAGGATGGAGAAGGCGCGGTAGAGCTGCTCCATGAGCACCAGGCGCGCGAGCCGGTGCGGCATCGTCATGGCCGAGAGCGACAGCGTGAGCTGGGCGCGCGCGCGGATCGAGGCGTCGAGGCCCTCGTCTCCTCCGATGACGAAGACGACATGCCGGCCCTGGCTCTGGTGGGTCTCGAGCCACTTCGCGAAGGGCACGCTGGCGAGCGCTTTTCCGGCTTCATCGAGCGCGACCAGCACGTCCGTGGGTTTGAGCCGCGACAGAATGGCTTCCGCCTCGTCGGCCTTCGCCTGGGCGCCGCTGCGGCGTGACTCGGGCAGCTCGACGAGCTCGAGCTTCGCGACGTGCGAGAGCCGCTTCGCGTACTCGTCGACGCCGGGCTTGAAGAGGCCCGAGCGCTCCTTGCCGATGGAGAGGACGGTGAGCTTCACGACAACGGCAGGCGCTGCGCGTCGCTCCAGAGGCCCTCGAGGTCGTACATCTCGCGCTTGTCGGGCGTGAAGAAGTGCACCACCACGTCATCGAGGTTGAGGCAGACCCAGTCGGGCGAGGGCTCGACAGACGAGGGCTTGCGGGCACGGGCCTTGAGCAGCTCCTCGACACCGGACTTCATCGCGTCGAGCTGCACGTCAGAGTCACCGCTGGCGATGACGAGGTAGTCGTAGCCGACGGCGCCGGCCTTGTGGGTGAGGTCGAGGAGCTGAACGTTCTCGGCCTTCTTGTCGAGGGCGACCTGCGCGACGGCGCGGGCGAGCTCGAGGCCCTCCGGGTTGGGGACGCGCGGGGCCTGCTTCGGAGCGGCGCGCTTCTTCGGCGCGGGGCGCTTGACCGGGGCCCGGCGGGCCTTCCGTGGAGCCACCTTTCGGGCCGGCTTCTTGCCCGCGGGCTTCTTCGACGCCGACTTCTTCGGTGCCGCCTTGCGCGCAGGGGCCCGCTTCGCCGCCTTCTTGATGACGGGCTTCTTCTTCGGCTCGGCCTTGTTCCGGGTGGTCTTCTTCTTCGCAGCCATGGCGCGCCTATAGCCTCTGCGGCGCACGGGTTGATCCACAAATCGCGTCACGGGCCGCGGGACTGCACCAGCCGAGGCGATGGCGACTGCATCGGCAGCGCTGTCCCCAGGCGCTCGCTCACGTTGCGGCCCCAGCACTGAACGCCGCTGGCCGTCGTCGCGCAGGTGAAGTCGTCGCTGCACGAGAGCGAGGTGGCGACGAGGTTCGGAATGGCCATCGGTGTGCCGCGTGGAAGGTACGCGCCATCTCCCAGCTGGCCGAAGGTGTTGTCACCCCAGCACCACACCTGCCCGCTGCGGGTCAGGACGCAGACGTGAGCGCTGCCCTGGCACACGTCGACGACGTCGGGCGGCGCAGTGGTGCGCAGCGGCTCCCTCGAGAACCCCGACGGCCCCGCATCGGCGTTGAAGACGAGTGGACTCCCGAGGCCGGGCATGGGTGGCAACCCCCACAGCCAGAGACCTCCGTCGAGGTCGACCGCGAACCGGACGGCCGGGCCGGGCTCGAGCACCCGCACGCGAAACGGCAACTGCAGCGTGCGTGCGCCCGACATCGTCGGAAAGGTCGAGTCACCCTGGAGGAAAAAGTCTGGCCCCCAGCCCGCCACGCGCCCATCGGCGGAGAGCGCCACCGTCGGGTAGTCGCGCGCCCGAACGCGTGAAGTCGGCAGCGAGAGCGCGGTCACGGCGAGCGGCGTCGTCACCGACGTCGGGCCTCCAGCGGCGAAGCCAATGTTGGCCAGATTGGATCCCCAGCACACTGCGCCGCCGTCACCCCGCACCGCACAGCCATGCAGGCCCGACTGCGTGACGTCGACGAGGTCGTCGGCCACGACGCGGGTCGGCACCGGCTCGGCGGTGGTGAGCATGCCGTTGCCGAGCTCGCCGCGGGAGTTGCTGCCCCAGCAATAGACCCGGCGTGCCGTCGTCACGGCGCACACCGCTCCGCCGCCGGCGCTCAGGCCCGTCGCCGGCTCCGCCAGCGACGTCAAGGCGAGCGCAGACCCCGACGAGAGGCGGCCCGTCGCCGTCAAGCCGGCGCAGCCGACGTTGCCCGCTGCCGTGCGCACGCAGACCGAGAGCTTCGAGACGGCGACCATCACCGGCAACTCGCAGCTCGTCCCGGTCGGCAGGGTGCCCGGGTTGCAGGTGATGACACAGCGTCCCTGCACGCAGGCGGCCTCGCCCAGGCCTCCAGCGGTACATGGTTCGCACGACGACGGCCCGCCGCCCCCTGCGAGGCCACCAGCCGCCGAGCCGCCTGCCGTGCCACCAGCAACTCCGCCGCCTGCCGAGCCACCAGCGACCCCGCCGCCTCCGCCATCGGCCGGGCAGTCGGCCCCAGTCACCGGGTCGCAGAGGAACCTCGTGGGCGGCGAGCACGAGAGGCTCAACGCCAGCAGGACGAAGGCCCACCTCATGGGTGATCCGCGGTGCTTCGCAGCACCCGATGGAGGCTGACGTCGAGGCTCCCTTCGAGCGCGCGCACGAGGCTGTCGACCTCGAGGCGTCCGACGCCCGCGAGCGGCGCCACCGTGTCACGCGCGGCCGTGAGGAACGAGGCCTTCGCCGTCGCCAGCCACCGCGCCACCGTGGCCGAGTGGACGCCATAGGTCCGGGCGAGCTCGTCGAGCGTCGCGCCTTCGAGGAAGTGGAGCCGCAGCAGCGAGCGCTCGCGGGGCTCGAGCCGCCCGATGGCCGCGACGAGCGCGGGGCCCAACACGCCCTTGAGGCGGGCCCGCATGAGCTTCGCGTCGATTCCCGTGGCGCTGCGCTCGACGTCCTCCAGCACCGCCTCCTCGAGGTCGGTCTCGTCGGCCCGGGCCGCGGCAGGCGCGCGCGACAAGGCGTGCCGAACCACCACCACCCGCACCCAGGCCGCGAGCGGGCCCCGGCCCGAGTAGTCGCGAATGCGGGCCGCGCCGGCGTCGGTGCCCATCGTGAGGCGCACCACCACGTCCGACTCGATGTCGTCCCACAACTGCCGCGGAACGCGGTTGCTCACCTGCCCGAGCGCGGCCGCGATTTCTCGCCGCAGCCACTTCACGGCCGCAGCGTCGGCGTGCTCGAGCGCGACCGCCATCAGCACGTCGCCGGCCCGCGCCGGGTCGAGCGGCCCCTCGCCGGAGCGGGCCTGCCAGCCGGCCTCGAAGGCCTCGGGCGTGACGGCGAGCGTCGGGTGCTGGGCGAGGGCCTGCGAGAAGAGCGGGCTCGTCACCACGCGCCCCCCAGCGCCACCTGCGCGCCTGCACCCGAGTCCCGTCCCAGCAGCGCCACGCCGACCGACACGGCCGCGAGCCCAGCGGCGGCCCCGACGCTCCCCACCACCGCCTGCCAGACGGCCGTCTGCCAGGCCTGCCGCGTCACCGTCAGGGCTGCCTGGTCCTGTTGCTGCGCCCCGGTGCGGACGAGCACGTCGAGCGCCACTCCGAACAAGAGGCCGAACCCGACGGCGAACGCGGCGCCCACGCCCACCAACGTGGGGCCAGCCCACCGGGGCGGCCGGGCATCGACCACCGCGAGCGGACCCGGCGTGAGCGAGGGCGCGACGGTGGCTGGTCGAGGCGCCACCGCCACCGCAGGCTCCGAGGCTGCACGCGGGCGCAGCGCGGGCACCACCACCTTCATCACGCCGGGCACCGTCACCGCGAACGGCACCCGCGCCGGCTCGTATCCGTCACACGCGACGGCCACCTCGTAGCGGCCCGGGTCGAGCGCGACGGCCTGGGGGACCTCGAGGTTCCAGCGGGCGACGGCCGGGCCCTGCACGGTGCTGGCGAAGACCTCGACGCTGGCCCGCGGCGCGTTGCCCAGCACCTCGACCGCCACCATCGAGAGCCGGGGCTTGAGGGCGTCGACGCGCGCCTTCGCGGCCTGCACCCGGCGCGCTTCGTGGTTTCGCTCGGCCCAGGCCTGGGCTTCGTTGAACAGCTTGAACGCCGTGGCGGTCTCGCCCAGCCGCTCCCGGCAGTCGGCGAGGTTGAGGAGCGTCCCCAGCGCCGGCTCCTGCTGGTGACTCGACGCGAAGCGCTCGCAGGCCTCGGCGACCCGTCCGTCGGCGAGCAACCGGCGCCCCTCGTCGAACGCCACGCTCGCGCCCAGCGGCTGCGCGGCCACCAGGTTGGCCACGAGCGTGGCGCCCACGGACACGAGGACTCCGGTGGAGGCGATGAAGGAACCTCGACGCATGACCACGAATCACCGTAGCGCGAGGGGCGCCTGCGGTGGGAAGTCGACGATGGGCGCACGCTGTTGGAGTTCCACGCGCGGCTCAATAGAGTCGCCGCGCCGTGACGCTCGAGGCCTGCCCTTCCGACGAGACGCTCGTGCGCTGGGCCTCGGGCGCGTGCGCGGAGGACGAAGCGGCGCCGCTGGCCGTGCACATCGATGGGTGCACCTCGTGCCGCGTGGCGTTCTCGTCGGCGTTGGCCGCGCTCCGACTCGAGGACACGGCGCCGCGCGCGTCGCTGCTGGCCGAGGGCATGCCCGTGCAGGTGGGCGAGGTGCTGCTGCGCAAGTACGAGGTGCTCGAGGTGCTGGGCCGCGGCGGCATGGGCGTCGTGCTGCGCGCGCGGCACCTGCAACTGAACCAGGACGTGGCGCTCAAGTTCATCCGGCCGGAGCACCTGCACCGGCCCGACGCGCGCGCCCGGTTCTCGCGAGAAGCCCGGGCCGCCGCGGCGCTGCGCTCCCCGCACGTCAACCGCGTGCTGGACCTGGGGGAGCTGGACGACGGCACGCCCTTCATGGTGCTCGAGCTGTTGACCGGCCAACCGCTCGACGCTCGCCTCGCCACCAAGGGGCCGGCGAAAGAGGCAGACGTCGTTCGGTGGATGATGGAGGCCTGCCTCGGCCTCGAGGCAGCGCACGCCGCTGGCATCGTTCACCGTGACCTCAAGCCCGCCAACCTCTTCCTCCGCGCCGACGGGACGATCGCCATCCTCGACTTCGGCGTCGCGCGCTCCGAGAACCCCCTCATCGAGGCGGGCCTCAAGCAGACGACCACGCCGGGCCTCGTCGGTTCACCGGCCTTCATGGCCCCGGAGCAGGTGAGCGGCACCCTGGCGGTCGGCCCGCTGGTCGACCTCTGGGCGTTGGGCTGCACGATGCAGTGTCTGTTGACGGGCGAGCCACCGTTCCGGGCAACTGACGTCATCGACCTCGCCTGGCGGGTGCGCAACGCCGCGCCGACGCCGCTGCCGAACACCGTCTCGGCCTCGCTCGCCGCCGTCATCGCGCGGTGCCTCGAGAAGTCGCCGGACGCACGGTTTCCGACGGCGACGGCGCTGCGCGAGGCGCTGGCGAGGTGCGCGACTTTGGCGCCGGTCGTCCCCACTGCACGCCCTGGGCGGTGGCCGCTGATGGTCGCTGGGGCTGGAGCGGTGGCGCTGGCCGCGTGGGCCCTCTGGCTGAAATACGGCCCACCCGACCTGGCGCCGACGCCCAACGCCGAGAACACGGCCGGGCCTGCGCCTTCGGTCACTGCGCGGCCGGAAACGCCCGAGGTCATCGACTCGAAGACGCTCCGGGCCCAGAAGGCAGGAGCGGAGGACGAGCCGCGGCCCTCGCGCCCCACCGAGCGCGACCTTCGACCCACACCGGAGGCGCCGATGACGCCGCCCCTCGTGGCCGAACCGGCGCTCGATGCCGGTCGCTTGCCGGTGGTAACGCAGCGGCCGAAGAGCGCTGCGCCCGCGCTCACCCGGGACGCCGGCCTGGAGGACGACGTGTACGGCCAGCGCCTTTGAGCGCCAACCAACCCCGCTTCAGCACAGGGGTTTTCAGAAAAAGGCCGCGAAGAATGCAGTGAAAAACCCGGCGCCCCCTCACGTGAACGAGCGGCTTTCCGCTTCCACTCACGCGAGGAAAACATGGTGCTTCGTTCACTGACTCTCTGGCTGTCCCTGCTGTCCACCACGGGCTGCGCGCTGTTCGGCGCGATGACCGGCAACCTTCCGAAGGACGTCGCTTGGTCGACGTCGTTGGCGCACATGCCGACGACGCCGCAGTACTGCTTCACCACCGAGAACCCCGGCTCGGGGCGCGCGTTCGACACCTGCGCGGACTCGATGGCGGCCTGCCTCACCGAGCAGCAGCGCGCCGGCGGGAAGTGGATGTCGCCGTGCGAGCCGGTCACGACACCGTTCTGCTTCGTCTACGACGTGAAGAGCGCGAAACAGGTGTACTGCTCGGCGACGCAGGGCGCGTGCGAGCGAGAGAGCGCCGCCATCGGCCGTGGCTTCCTCGAGCCCGTCACCGCGTCGGCGTGTGGCCCCCTCGAGCCGGCCGTCGCCGCGCCCGTGGCCCCGGCCCCGACGGTCGACCTTCAGACGTTCTTGAACGACCTCGACGTGTCGGGCGTGTCCGGGCCCTTGCGCGGCCAGTCGAACGGCACCCCGCTGAAGCCGGTGAATGGGTTTCTGAGCCGCGCCGCCGACGGCACCTTTTTCCTGCGGCTGACCGACCTCGCCAGCGGAGGCATGTCGGAGTTCGGCATCACGCTCCCCTCGGGCCTCAAGGCCGGGCAGACCTACGAGCGCAAGAGCACGCCAACCGAGGGCTGTGGCTCGTACGAGAACCAGGTCTTCGACGCGAAGCTGGGGGCCTACCGATTCAACGACGCGGCGTGCGCCTGGCGGGTCGAGCTGACGAGCCTGCCCACGCTGCCGAAGAAGAACCCGAAGGACGGCCAGGAGAACGTCGGCGTCGTCAAAGGCCGGCTCGTGATGCGCCTGGTGCAGTCGCCGGTCTTCAAGCCGACGACGGTCGTCGCGCCGTCGTGGGTCGGCGGTTCCTTCGAGCTGCCCGTGCACCTGTCGTCTGCTGACTGAACCCTCACCCTCTTCTGGAGAAAAACGTCATGGGATTCTTCGACAAGCTCAAGGCCTCGGTTGGAATCGGAAACACGTCGGTCACGCTCGAAGCGCCGTACGCGGTGACGAGCGAGCAGCCGTTCGTCGCGAAGGTGACGCTGAAGGGAGGCGCGCACCAGCAGAAGCTCACGAAGCTCGACGTGCAGTTCGTCATCAACCACAAGACGTCTGCGTTCGAGCAGAACACGCCGCCCGACACGCGGGTCGACCTGGCGGTGCCGCGCCTCTCGGCCGACATCGCCCCGGGGTCGACGCGCACCTTCGAGTTGGCGCTCAAGGCGCTCCCGACGCAGGACTTGTTCCCGAGCGCGGAGGACTACGCCGCGCTGATGCTGGGCGACGACGAAGAGCGCCAGTGGCGCGGAGACGGGCCCCTGCCCTTCACGTCGGCGCCGCTGGGGAAGCGATGTGAGCTCTTCGTCGGGGCCGACATTCCCGGAGCGCCCGACCCGTTCGCCACCGTTCCCCTCCTTCACCTGCCGCTCGCCGTGGCGCCCCTGGCTCCGGTGACGGGACTGGGAACCGCGGCCTTCGATGAGCGGCTCGCGGAGCTCGGCGCCTCACGGGTGTGGGTCTCGAACGCCTCGAACCGCTGGTTCGCGTTCTGGCAGAACGCCGCTGGGTTGACGGTGGCCCACAGCCCCATCGCGGTCGTGTGCTCCGTTCGCCCCGACGGCCTGCACCGGGCGCACACCAACCCGAACATTCCGAAGGAGTCGGCGCTCCAGCGGCTCCCGCACGAGACCGAGGATCAGCGTGAGGGCGGGCTCGAGGAGGGCCGAGCGTGGGCCGAGGAGCTGGTGGCGCACCAACCAGGCGCAGTGCTGTTGTCGCGGCCGCTCGGCAACGCGTGGGTGGCGCTGACGCAGCCCTTCCTGCCCAGGTGAGGGCGAGGCGCAGGCTGGCGAGCTCCTCGCAACACCGTCGTCACCAGCTTCCGAGGCGTCTTCGCCGACGCCAACCGCTGATTCCCGCTCTGACCTCACGTCGCGAGAGCTGCATCGCCGACCAGCGCGAGGCAGAGCGGGCTCGGCACGCGGTGGCGGTGTTTCTCGGTCGCAACAGGTGATTCAGAAGGTGACGCCGAACGAGAGCTGGCCCGAGATGAGGGCGGTCCACTCTGACGACGGGCTCCGCACGACGCCGAGCGCGAGGGGAACGTCGTTGCTTCTGCGGAGTCCGTCTGCGTTCACACCGTCGAAACGACCGACCTCACACCCAGCGCTCACCGCGGCGGTGGTGACGGGCTGGCCAGCCCTCAGCGCACCGTCCATCGCGCGCAGGTCCGAGGCGTCGCAGCCGTTCACTCGGGAAATCCGGTCCGAGAAGAGGACGGAGCGCACCTCGGCGCGGAGCGAGAAGCGCTCGAGGAACTCGAACCGAAAGCCGATGCCGGCACCTGCGGTGAAGCGCAGGCCTGCCTCTCCGAACGTGGGTGGGCTCAGGCTGCCGTCCTGGCGCGCATTTTCTGGCTTGAGCTCGACGCTCGACGAAGTGGCACCGATGAGCCCCTGAAAGACGAGTTCGAAGCGGTGAGGAGCGCGCAGCGGGGCGACCGAACCTCGTGCGAGGACCGACTCCGTGCCAACGAGCAGGACCGTCTTCGCGAGCAGCTTCGTCGGGTATTGCTGCACATCGACCCGCAAGTTGTCCTGGAAGTCGGTCCGGAACCCGCTCCCGCCGGCGCTCCAGTGGTGGGTGACGCCCGCGAGCAACCGGAAACGACTCGAGACGGCGACGGCGAGCTGCAGCCCGCTGCCGTGGTGCTGCACCCACAGGCCGTTGAGCTGCGTCGTGAAGGGCGTGAGCGATACCTCCGCCCGCCACGGGGCAGGACTCTCGGGATCCGCTGCGAGGGCGGAGGTCGACACCAAGGCGACCAGCCACAGGCGATGCATCGGTCGCAGCTTCCCAGAATCGCTGTTCAGACGCACCCTCACCACCGCTCACCTGGAGCGAGCACTCACCTCGCCTGCTCTCCGAACCACGCGCGGCGCTCGGCGACACGTGGGCTCGGTCAACTCCTACCACGGTGAACATCGCGGAAGACTGCTGGCGCCGCCCGTTTCAGCGCACCTGGCCGTCGCCTTCGACCACGAACTTCTGGGCCGTCAGCTCCTTCAGCCCCATCGGGCCGAACGCGTGCAGCCGCGAGGTGCTGATGCCCACCTCGGCGCCGAGGCCCAGTTCGCCGCCGTCGTTGAAGCGGGTCGACGCGTTCACCACCACCGCCGAGGCGCAGACCTCGCGCGTGAAGCGCCGGGCGGCGTCGCGCGACGCCGTGACGATGGCCTCGGTGTGCTCGCTGCCGTACTTCGCGATGTGGTCGAGCGCTCCGTCGAGCCCCGGCACCACCTTCACCGCGGCGATGAGGTCGAGGAACTCGTGGCCGAAGTCCCCGTCACTGGCCGCGTTCACCGGCACGCCCGCGGCGCGGAGGATTCGCACGGTCTCGGCACACCCGCGCAGCTCGACCTGCTTCGCCACCAGGGCGCGCGAGAGCTGCGGGAGCGCCCGCTCCGCCACGGCCGCGTCGACCAACAGGCACTCCATCGCGTTGCAGACGCCCGGGCGCGAGGCCTTCGCGTTCACCACGATGCGCTCGGCCATCGCGAGGTCGGCGTCGCCGTGCACGTAGACGTGACACACGCCCTGGTAGTGCTTCACCACCGGCACCCGCGCGTTCTCGGCGACGAACCGAATGAGCCCCTCGCCGCCGCGCGGAATGCACAGGTCGATGAGCCCATCGAGCGTCAGCAGCGCCAGCATCGACTCCCGGCTGGTGTCGGGCACCAGCAGCACCGCGTCCTTCGGGAGCCCTGCGCGTTCCACCCCCTGCGTGACGGCGTCGGCGATGGCCCGGCTCGAACGAAACGCCTCGGAGCCTCCGCGCAGCATCGCCACGTTCCCGCTCTTGAGGCACAGCGCCGCGGCGTCGCTCGTCACGTTCGGGCGCGACTCGTAGATCATCAGCACGACGCCCAACGGCAGGCGCACCTTGCGCACCTCGAGCCCGTTCGGCCGACGCCAGCTCGACGTCACCTCACCGATGGGGTCCTCGAGCGCTGCGACCGCTTCGACCGCCTTCGCCATGGCCTCGACGCGCGCCGAGTCGAGCAGGAGCCGGTCGACGAACGCGGCGTTCTTTCCGGCCGCCTTCGCATCGGCGAGGTCGAGCGCGTTCGCCTCGAGGATGCCCGGCGTCGCCTGCCGCAGCGCCTTCGCGATGGCGAACAGGGCCTCGTTCTTCTGCGCGGTGGTCGCGCTCGCCATCACCCGCGCCGCGTCCTTCGCGCGCCGGGCGAACGCGCGCATGGTGTCGAGCGTCGTCGTCATGGAGCGACCTCCCAGCCCGTGGCCGTCGGCCGGACACCGGATGGCGCCCGCTCGGCGGTGAAGACCTCACGTAGCGGCGTGCCGGCCTCGGTGTCTGCGGCGTAGACCCGCGCGCCGCCACAACAGCTCGCGACGAACTCGAACGACGACGGCCCCGTCCACCGCCAGCTGCCATGCACCGAGGCCGTCTCACCGGGCGCCTTGAACTCGCGCGGCTTCGCGGCCAGGTCCTTCGTGAGCCGCACGGCGTACGGGCCATATCGGTCTTCCAGGAGCGCGACGCGCGCGCAGTCGGGCGAGAAGACGTCGAAGCTCCAGTCCGAGAAGGCCAGCTCGCCGCGTGGCGTGAAGGGCACCTCGCGACCATCGGCGAACACGAACGAGAGCGAGCGGACGCCGTACGTCTTCGGCACCGCCTTGCCGTCGACCGCGAGCTCCTTCAGGTCGTCGGCGCTCCCCTGAAAGACGGCGGTGACGTCGCCGCACTGAACGGCATGGTAGGCGCCAGGTCGAGCGACCTCGGTCGGGCTCGGCCCCTTCACGGGGGACGGCGCTGGTGCGGCTGACGGAGTCGGAGGCGTTTCTTTGCGGCAAGCGCAGAGCGCGAGCGCGGCGAGGAGGACGAGGCGCATCAACAGCACGATGTAGTCGGTCGCCTCGCGCGGTGCACCCGTCACTCGGTGATGGCGCGATATCGCCGAGGCGCCAACGTCCAGTCCCCCCGCGCCCGGGACGAAGGACTTCGGCGCGCTCGACGATGAGGGGCACGGTGCTGCTGCCGCTTCGATGACGACGCGCCCTCGCCTGGAGTAGAGCGCCGCTCCATGCCCAGCGACCGTGAGCAGATGTTCCTCGAGATGACGCGCGAGTTCCCCGACTCGCCCATGGGCTTCTTCTCGCTCGGCCGGCTGTACCTCGACGAGCAGCGCTGGGCCGAGAGCGTCAAGGCCCTGGCCGAGGCCGTGCGGCTCGACCCCAACTATTCCGCCGCGTGGGTCGCGCTCGGTGACGCACAGGTGGGCCTCGGGAAGAAGGACGACGCGAAGCAGACCTGGCAGCGCGCCCTCGAGACGCCACACGCCCGACGCGACATGAGCCTTCAGGCCGACCTCGACCAGCGCCTGCGCGACCTCGACGACTTCTGACGCCAAGTCGTCGCTTGCCAGCGTTCACGCGAGGGGCAAGGAAGCGCTCTCTGCCATGACGCCCTCTCCTTCAGCGCACCTGCCGCTCGGCGACCAACGCACGGGCCGCTTCTACGGCCACGACATTCTCTCGGTGTCGCAGTTCTCGCGCGACGACCTCGAGTACATCTTCGGCGTCGCCGAGGCGATGCGCACGATGGTGCAGCATGTCGGCACCATCGACCTGCTCAAGGGGAAGATCCTCGCGAACCTCTTCTACGAGCCGTCGACGCGCACGCAGTCGTCCTTCATGGCGGCGATGCAGCGGCTGGGCGGCAGCGTCATTCCCATCAGCGAGGTGCGGTACTCGTCGGTGTCGAAGGGCGAGTCGCTCCCAGACACCGTGCGTACGCTCGAGTGCTACGCCGACGTCATCGTCTTGCGGCACCCGGAGCTCGGCGCGGCGGCCCAGGCGGCGGCGGCGGCCCGTAAGCCCATCATCAACGCCGGCGACGGCCCCGGAGAGCACCCCACCCAGGCGCTGCTCGACCTCTTCACCATCGTCGAAGAGCTCGGCCACGTCGACGGCCTCACCGTCACCATGCTGGGCGACCTCAAGTTCGGCCGCACGGTGCACTCGCTGTCGCGGCTGCTGTCGCTCTTCGACGTCACGCTCAACTTCGTGTCACCCGCGCAGCTCACCATGCCCGAGAAGGTGACGGCCGAGCTCTCGCGCCGGGCGGTGAAGTACTCGGAGCACACCCGCCTCGACGCCGTGCTCCCGCAGACCGACGTGCTCTACGTCACCCGCGTGCAGAAGGAGCGCTTCGAAGACCTCGCGCTCTACGAGTCGCTCAAGCACGCCTTCGTCATCACCCCCGAGACGATGAAGGCGGCGAAGCCGAAGATGGCCCTCATGCACCCGCTCCCGCGGGTCGGAGAGATCGCCACCGAGGTGGACGCCGACCCGCGGGCTGCCTACTTCCGGCAGATGGAATACGGCCTCTTCGTGCGCATGGCGCTGCTGGCCATGGTGCTCGGGAAGGCGTGACGCTCAGTCCCTGACGTGGCCGTTGGGCGCGAGCCGCTGAGGCTTCGGCGCGAGCTGGCTTCGCAGCATCGTGCCCACGAGCGCCTGCGCCAGCCCGCCGCCCTCACCGCCCACCGCGATGTCGGGCACCACCTTCACGTGGTGCTCGCCCAGCGTGCCCGCCACCTGGAGCGCCACGTAGCCTTCGCGACCCATCGCCTGCACGCCTTCCCGGTACGCCTCGGCGCGCGCCAGCCCGGTCGCCTTCGTCGCGTGCGCCTCGGCCTCGCCCGAGAGCTTCGTGCCTTCGGCCTGGGCCTGCGCCTTGAGCCGCATCGACGTCGCTTCGGCCTCGGCGGCGAGCTTCACCCGCGCCGCATCGCCGCGCGCCGTCTCTTCCATGGCGAGCGCGTTCTTCTGGCTGATGGCCACCATCTGTTCGCTGCGCACCACCTCGGCCTGCATGTTCGCGATCGCCGTCTCGCGCTCGAGCTGCTGGCGCCGCGTCTGCGCCTCGCGCTGGACCTCGTAGGTGCGCTGCAGCTCCTCGGCGATCTTCCGGTCGGTCTGCGTCTTCATCAGCTCGGCCGGCGGCTGGATGTCGCCGATGAGGGTGTCGATGCACTCGATGTCGTACGCCGCGAGCGCCTGCCGAATGGCCGCGTAGGCCTCGGCCTGCCGCTGGCTGCGCGCCGAGAGGAACTCGAGCACCGTCACCTCCTGCGCCGAGTTGCGGAAGTAGTTGGCCACGGTGGGCTGCAGCACGTGGTCGACCAGGTTCTGCATCGAGCCCACGCGCGAGATGACCCGCGGCGCCTGGCGCATGCCGATGTGGATGATCTGCGACACGTCGAGCGTGAAGCTGAAGCCGTCTTTCGAGCGCACCGTCACCGCGCCGAGCTTGGCGTCATACTGGTGCTGCTCGATGCGCTGCGACCAGTTGAGGACGATGTTCGTCGTCGGCACCAGCTCGACCTTCATGACCCGGCTGTTGATGGGGTGCCGGCCAGGCAGCAGCGCGTCGATCCACACGCCCTTGCGGCCCTTCTCGACGAGGTCGCCGTGCGTGAAGTCCTCTCCCGACAGATCGACGTGCTCGCGGCCGACGTAGCTCACCACCACGCCCACGAAGCCGATGGGGATCTCGGTCATCGGCACCAGGTCGACGCGCACGAACCAGGGGTTCAGGTTCCACGAGCCGGCCAGCAGCACCTGCTCCTGCAGCCCGCGCCCGCCGCCCGCGTCGATGAAGGCCTGCCCGCGCTGGAAGTTGTCGTGGCCCTCGACGACCGCCGCCGCGAGGTCGCCCGACGCGATGGGGCGCCCATCGAGCGTCGAGACGATGCCCACCTGGTCCGCGGGCACGTCGAAGACCCCGAGCTCCGAGGGGTGCATGCCGAAGCGGCCCGCGGTGGCGGCGGTCACGACCTGAAACAGCGCCGGGTTGATGCGGTAGGTGCCCGCGCGCAGGAAGCCGAGCTGCCGGCCGCGCTCACCGCCGTTGAGGAGGAACGCGCGCGCGTTCTGGAAGTCGTCACACTCGACCTCGTGCCCGAGAATGTTCTCGGCGGGCGTCGCGTCACCGTCGGCCGCCACCACGAGGCCGATCTGCCCGGGTGGAATCACCACCAATGGAACACGCCGCACCTGATAGCGCCACCGCCAGAGCCCGAAGTGCCAGCCGGGAGGCAAGAGGTCGGCCTGGTACCCGGCCTCGCCCTCGAGCGCGATGAGCCGGCCCGGCGGGAGCGGCTTGCCGAACCGCCGCACCACCAGCCCCGACTCGTGGGCGCCGATGACGTGCAACCCCAGCAACACGACGCCCAGGGTCGCCCCGCCGATGAGCACCACGCCGAGTCCGCCCCACCACATGACCGTCTCCATGACCTGCCTCCTCGAAACGAGTTGACCGGCGAGGGTGCAGCCCTCGCGCCACGGCGCAAAGGCGCGGGATGGTTGACGCCGCGCGAACGACGTGACGATTTCAATCGTGTTCAACACGACTCAAATCGCTTCCTGTGCTCGAGTGTCGGCATGCCTCGACTGCGCTTCGTCGGTGACCCGCCCGCGCCTCACCTCATGGGGGCCCTCGCACGCGCCGGCTGGCGGCTCGACGAGGTGAGCCCGGACGTGGTGGTGCAGCGCACGAAGACGCCGCCGCTGCGGGCACCGGGCCCCGCGTGGCTGTGGCTCCCGTCGGCCGCGCCGAGCGCCGAGACGCTTCGTCAGGCCCTGGAGCGCGGGGCGCTCGACGTCTTTCCGACGACGAAGGACTGGGAGCGCCGGCTCCTCGCGCGCCTCGAGGACGTCACCCAGCCCGACGCGCCGCTGACGCCGCCCCGCCACGTCGTCGCCGAGTCCGCCGCGATGCAGCGCCTCCTGCGCCGACTGCACCAGGCGGCCCAGACGTCGATGCCGGTGCTGCTGACGGGCGAGACCGGCACCGGCAAGGAGCTCGCGGCGCGCCTCATTCACGACTGGTCGCCGCGGCGGACACGCACCTTCGTCCCCATCACCTGCGCCGCCATTCCCAACGAGCTGATGGAAGGCGAGCTGTTCGGCTACACGAAGGGGGCGTTCTCGGGCGCGGTGAAGGACTACGACGGCCTCCTCGTCGCTGCCGAGGGCGGCACGGTGTTCCTCGACGAGGTCGACGACACGCCCTTCCCGCTCCAGGTGAAGCTGCTGCGCGTGCTCGAGGACCGGGTGGTGTCGCGCCTGGGCGAGTCGAAGTGGCGCGCGGTCGACTTCCGCATCATCGCCGCCACCAACCGCGACCTGCGGCCCCTCATCCACGAGGGCGAGTTCGGCGCCGACTTCTACGAGCGCCTCGCCACCGTGCTCATCGAGCTGCCTCCGCTGCGCGAGCGCCTCGACGACCTGCCGGCGCTGACACGGCAGCTCATCGAGCGGTACTACCGCGAGGACCCCGGCGCCTCGCGTCGCGGCGTGGTGAAGGACGTCACCGACGAGGCGCTCGAGCTCTTGCGCAGTTACCCGTGGCCGGGGAACGTACGCGAGCTGCGCAACGTCATCTTCTCCGCGCTCGTCCACAAGCGCCGCGGCGGCGCCCTGCTGCCCGCCGACCTCCCGCTCGCCCGCTTCGAGCGCCGGCGTGACGAGGCGGCTGCCGATGACGTGGTGAACCGACGCGCCCTCGAGGCCCGCCTCGCCTCGGGCACGATGAACCTCAAGGCCGAGCTCGAGCAGCTCGAGCGGGTGGCGCTCGAGCTTGCGCTCACCCGGGCCGGGGGCTCCGCAGCCGAAGCGGCACGGCTCCTCGGCGCGGTGGGGCGCGGCGCGGCGAAGGACCCCGGCGGCACGGTGCGGGTGATGATGAAGCGCCTCGGCGTCACCGGCCGGAGGCCCTGAACGGCACGCCAGTCGTGGGGGCCAGCGACGCCAGCCGGGCCGCTCCCGCTGACGACCTGGGGATTTCACGGGCAGCACCCGAAGCGCCGCGTGGTACATCGACGTCGAGCCGATGACCGACCTCGTCGCGGGGCGCTACCACCTGCTGAAGAAGCTGGCCTCGGGCGGCATGGCCGAGGTCTTCCTGGCGCGGCAACAGGGCCTCAAGGGCTTCGAGAAGCTCGTCTGCCTCAAGCGCATTCTGCCCGGCTATGCCGACAACGCCGACTTCGTGCGCATGTTCATCGACGAGGCGCGCGTGGCGGCAGACCTGCGTCACCCGAACCTCGTCAACGTCTTCGACGCTGGCGAGAGCAGCGGCACCTACTTCATCGCCATGGAGTACCTCGAGGGCCACGACGTCGCGGCCCTCATCCGCCAGTCGCATGCCCGCACCGCCGAGGTGCCGGTGGCGGTGGCGCTGCAGGTGGTGGCCGACGCCGCCCGGGGCCTGCACGCGGCGCACGTGAAGACCGACCTCTCGGGCCGGCCGCTGCAGATCGTCCACCGCGACATCTCGCCGCAGAACCTCTTCGTCACCCACCACGGCCTCACCAAGGTGCTCGACTTCGGCGTGGCGCGCTCGGCTTTCCGCAGCTCGAAGACCGAGGTCGGCGTGGTGAAGGGAAAGCTCGGCTACGTGTCGCCAGAGCAGCTCGACGGCCTCGAGCTCGACGGCCGCTCTGACCTCTATTCGCTGGGCGTGGTGCTGTGGGAATTCCTGGTGCTCGAGCGGCTCTTCGCCCGCGCTTCGGACGCCGAGGTGCTGCGCGCCATCATCGAGGGGCGCGTGCCGGCGCCGTCGTCGAAGCGCAAGGGCCTGCCGAAGGAGCTCGACGCCCTCGTGCTGAAGGCCGTGGCGCTCGACCGGAACAAACGGTTCCCCGACTGTGAGGCCTTCGCCACCGCGCTCGAGGACTACCTCGTCGAGCTGAAGACGCCCTCATCGCCCACGCGGCTCACAAGGTGGATGGCGACGCTCTTCGACCCCTCGGCGCCCACGGTGGTGACGGCGCCCCTCAAGGACGAGAAGACCCGCACCCGCAAGGTGAAGGGCGCGGCGAAGAAGAGCGCGCCGCTCGACGGCGCGTCGGACTTCCTCGGCGCGGTCGAGCAGTTCCTCCAGGGCGACAAGCGCCGGAGCACCAACCTCGTCCCAGCCGGCACGCCGCTGGTGGGCCGGGAGGCCGAGCTGCGCGCCCTCTCGGCCTCGTTCGACGAAGGCGCTCGGCTCGTCACCCTGGTCGGCTTCGGCGGCATGGGGAAGACGCGGCTCGCCTCGGCGTGGGCTGCGTCGCAGCTGCCGGCCTTCGAAGCCGCTGGCGGCGTGTGGTTCGTCGACCTGTCCGAGGTGCGCTCCATCGACCAGCTCGTGAAGGCCGTCGCCGACGCCGTGGGGTTCCAGGCGCCGGTGAACGCCTCGCGCGACGCGGCCATCACCCACACCGCGCGGCAGCTCAAGGCGCTGGGGCGCGCGCTGGTGGTGCTCGACAACTTCGAGCAGCTCGTCCCCCACGCGGACCAGACGGTGGGCACCTGGCTGTCGCTGGCGAGCGAGCTGCGCGTGCTCGTCACCAGCCGCGAGGCGCTGTCCGTCGAGGGTGAGGTGGTACAGCCGCTCGAGCCGCTCCCCGTCGGCGGGGCCCAGGCGCCGGCGGTGCAGCTCTTCCGCGCGCGCGCCGAGCAGGTGCGCGACAAGGCGCTGACGAAGGCCGAGCTCGAAGACGTCGAGGTCATCTGCGAGCGCCTCGAGGGCCACCCGCTCGCGCTCGAGCTCGCCGCCTCGCGCCTGCGCGAATTCACCGTGCGTGAGGTGCGCGACCGCCTGCGCGAGCGCTTCGAGCTGCTCGGTGGCCGCGGCCCCGGCCCGTCGCACCGCCACGCCACGCTGTGGAGCGCCATCGACTGGTCGTGGCAGCTCCTCAAGCCAGCGGAGCAGCGCGCGCTGGCGCAGCTCTCGGTCTTCCGCGGCGGCTTCACCCTCGAGGCCGCGACCGCCGTCATCGACGTGTCCGGGCTGTCGGGCGCCAGGTCGAACGTCGACCTCGTGCGCGCGCTGCACCGCAAGTCGCTGGTGCGCTCGTCGGTGCTGCCGGCGCTCCCGCGGGAGCTGCGGCTGGGCATGCTCGAGTCGATTCACGAGTTCGCGGCCGAGCAGCTCGAGGCGTCGGGCGAGGCCGGGCCCGCGCGGCGCCGACACGCGGGCTACTACCTGCACGTGGGCCGCGGCTGGGCCGGCGAGGTGGCGAACGGCACGTCACTCGACGCGCTGACGCACCTCGAGGTCGAGCGCGAGAACCTCACCGAGGTGTTCGACCGCGCGCTGGCGTCGATGCCCGCCTCCATCGTGTCGTCGACGAACGCGCTGGGGGCCCTCGAGGCGCTCGAGCCCGTCTTCCTGCGCAAGGGCCCCTTCACCGCCCACCTCGCCCTGCTGGACGACGCGCTGAACCAGGCCCGCGCCGTGGGCGTGAAGCCCGCCACCGTCGCCCGGGCGCTGCAGCAACGCGGCAACCTGCTGCGCACGCTGGGGCGCCCCGCGCAGGCCGTCGAGGAGCTGTCGCGCGCGATGTCCATCGTCGAGTCGGCGCAGACGCCCGCCCTCGAGGGCCGCATTCGAAGGGATCTCGCCGTCGCGCGCTTCGTCTCGGGCGACGTCGAGTCGGCGCGCGACTGGCTGGTGAGCGCCCTCACCGCGGCGCGGACGTCGAGGGACGAGGCGCTGGTGGTACAGGTGCTGTCGTCGCTCGCCATCGTACAGGTGGCGATGGGCGACCTCGACGAGGCGGCCATCTGCTGCGACGAAGGCCTGCCGCTCGCGCGGAAGCGGGGCGACCCCACCAACGAGGCGCGCCTGCTGGGCAGCCTTGGCACCGTCTACCAGGAGCAGGAGAAGCTCGACCTCGCGCAGGCCTTCTTCCACGAGGCCATCGGCCGGGCGCACGCAGTTCGCGACGTGCGGCTCGAGGGCTACTTCACCGGGAAACACGCCGGGGTGCTGCTCGCCAAGGGAGAGCTCGACGCCGCGCGCGGCCCGCTGGAAGAGGCCATCACGCACCTCGCCGAGGTGGGCGACCTGCGTCACGAAGGCCTCTTCCTCACCTACCTGGGCGCGCTGCAGGGCCAGCGCGGGCACCTCTCGCAGGCCCGGGTGACGCTGTCGGCGGCGCAGGTGCGGCTCGAGGCCGTGAAGGACCCCTTGTCGCTCACCGCGCTGGCGCTCCGACGCCTGCACCTCGACGTGTTGGGGAAAGAAGCCGGCGCGAAGGAGGCCCGCGCGATGCTGGCCGACGTGCGCGCCGCGCGCGGGAGCCGTCGCGCCCGCACCGCCCAGAGCGAAGAGGTGCGCATCGCCGCCCGCGCGCTCGAGGCGGCGCTCACCCCCTGAGGCGCCCTCAGGCCGGCTCGACCCAGTACGTGTCGCGCAGCGCCTCGTCGCCCACCCACGGCGCCGCCTCCTTCACCTTGAGCGCCCGGAGCGCGGCCCGCTTCGAGTCGAAGACGCCGAGGACGAAGTCCTCCCGGGCGAAGGTGTCGGTGCCCATGAGGCGCCAGCGCTCCACCGGGCGGCCGCTCTGTCTGCGCACGACGGCGAGGCGGGCCGCGGCCCCGAGGAAGTCGGGCCAGACGTCGAGGGCCGTCTCGAAGGCGTCGAGGCTCTCGTCGACGCGGCCGGCCTGTGCGAGCGCCTCCCCGAGCAGGTGCCACGCGTGCGCGTCTCGAGGCGCGACCGCGACGAGCCGCTGGGCCACGGTGACGGCCCGGGTCGACCGACGCGCCCGCAGCAGTACGTCACCCACCCGCCGCAGCCGCGTCGCCGACGCGTCGACGGACGCGAGCCACACCTCGAGCGCCGAGAGGAGCGAGTCGCTCGAGGCCAGCGCCTCGACGAAGCCACGCTCCGCGAAGCCGCCCGTCACCTGGTTCTCCTCTTCGCTCACCAGGGCGAACCAGGCATCGCTCGCGTCTTCGCCGAGCCCCTCGAGCGCCCGGGCGTAGCCGATGCGGGCGCCCAGCCGCGTCGAGCCCTGCGACGCGCTGTCGCTGAGCAGCTGAATGAAGGCCTCTCGGGCTTCGGCGAACCGCGCGAGGGCGAGCAGGTCGTGCGCGCGAGAGGCCGCGAGCTCGAGGTGGCCCGGCTGGAGTTGCAGCGCCAGCGTCGCCTCGTCCACCGCCTGGACCAGCTCGCCCCGGGCGCGATGGCAGCGAGCCACGGCCTCGTGGAGCCACGCGCCACCGTCGCCCCGCGCGCGCAGCTCGACGAGCGCGTCGAGGGCCTCGGCCCATTCGTCCAGCGCGAGGAGCGTCTTCGCCCGGTGCCGCGCGACGTCGACGTTCCCCGGCGCCAGCACGAGGGCCTGCTCGAAGGCCTCGAGCGCCCGCCGGTAGTCGTCTTGCAGCTGCGAAGCCGAGTCGGCGCCGTGAGCAAGCTCGAGGTGCTCGAGGCCCTCCTTCACCCACGCCTCGGCCGTCTTCGGACTCATGACGCCCCCGACGCGACCTCTCGAATGCGGCTCGCCGCCTGCCGCACGTCGTCGCGGCTCACGTCGAGGTGGGTGACGAAGCGCAGCACCCGTTGCCCAGACGCCAGGACGCCAGCGCGGGCGAGGCGGTCGACGAAGCCGCTCGCGAGCGTCGGCGCTACGCGCACCCACACCATGTTGGTCTGCACCGGCTCGGGCTCGAGGCCCGGCACCGACGACAGCAGCTCGGCGAGGAGCGCGGCGTTGGCGTGGTCCTCCTCGAGGCGCGCGACGTGGTGCTCCAGGGCGAAGAGGCCCGCGGCTGCGAGCACGCCGACCTGCCGCATGCCCCCACCGAGGACCTTGCGCCACCGGCGGGCCGACGAGATGAAGTCCCGTGCGCCCACGAGCAGCGATCCCACCGGCGCGCCGAGCCCCTTCGACAAGCACACGCTCACCGAGTCGAACGGCCGCGTGAGGTCGGCCGCCGAAACGCGCGACTTCACCGCCGCGTTGAAGAGCCGCGCGCCGTCGAGGTGGGTCGACAGCCCGCTCCGCCGCGCCACCGCGCACGCTGCGTCGACGAGCGGCTGCGGCACCACCTTGCCCTCGATGGTGTTCTCGAGACAGAGCAGCCGCGTCTTCGCGAAGTGCACGTCATCGGGCTTGATGGCCGCGGCGATGTCCTCCGAGCGGAGCGAGCCGTCAGCCTGGTTCGGCAGCGGGTGCGAGTGAATCGACCCCAGCGCGGCGGCGCCCCCGCCCTCGTGCACGAAGGTGTGAGACCGGTCGCCCAGCAGCACCTCGTCGCCCCGGGCACAGTGGGTGAGGAGCGCCGCGAGGTTCGACTGCGTACCCGACGGGAAGAAGAGCGCGGCCTCGAAGCCCAGGCGCTCGGCCACGGAGCGCTCGAGCCGCTGCACCGTCGGGTCGTCACCCCACACGTCGTCGCCCACCTCGGCCTCGGCCATCGCGCGGCGCATGCCCGCGGTGGGCCTGGTGACGGTGTCGCTGCGCAGGTCGATGGGCCGCATGCGTCACCAGGTGATGTGGAGGACGAGCCGGGTGTCGGCCTCGAGCCACTCGGTGCGGGCGATGGTGCCGGGTGCGCCCTCGATGAGCTCGAAGAGGAACTGCAGGGTGCCGCGCCAGCCCTCTTCGGCGGTGCGGTTGACGGCCTCGGGGTACTTCACCGCGAGCGCGCCAGCAGTGGGGCCAGCGGGTGTCCACGTGACGGTGACGCCGCGCATCGCCTGCTGCACCGAGTCGGGGACGCGGGCGAGCAGCGTCGAGGGCGTGCGCCCGGTGAGGGCGAGCGCCACCTTGAACATGGGCGTCAGGATTCGCCCGAGCGCGTCGCGCGCCATGAGGTAGGCGTGCCGTCGGAACACCTCGGGGCCGGCGACGGCGAGCAGCGCATCTGACAGGTCGCGCAGCACGTCGGCCGAGTGGGCGCGCGCCGAGAACGGGCGCTCGAGCACGGCGCGGGTCTCGGGGGTGATTCGCGCCACGACAGCGTCGAGTTGGCCCAGGTCGACGAGCGCCTTGCGGAACCCGGAGACGTAGACAGCGGTGACTTCGAAGCCGGGAGCGGCCATGGCCCCACGGAGTGTACCGAAGGCCACGACACCTTCGCCCGGACAATGATGCCCGGGTGCGCGGCGTTCTGCGCAGGCGGCGCGGGCCTCACGCGGCGTTTGGTGCCACACTCTGACGGCCCGCTCTTCGCACGAGGCCCCGCTTCATGAGACGTCTTGGTTGGCTCGCCGTCATCGGCTTGTCGAGCTGTCCCCTGCTCCCGTCGAACGACACCACGAAGCTCCCCACCGGGAACCTGACGTTCTTCACGTCGGTCGGCAGCTCGGCGCGGCGGCTCCTCGCCGACGTCGGCAACGCGCGGGTCGAACTCGACCCGACCCAGCAGGACGCGCTGACGGCCCTGGGGGCCTGCGCCGACCTCTTGTCGTACTGCTACGCGCCACCTGAGGTGACCATCGCCATGTGCTGGGGCCGCGCGCGCGAGTGCCAGACGCAGACGCCGTGGACGGAGGAGCCCTGCTGCCCGGTCACCTGCCGTGACGCCTTCGTCGACGAGGTGAACAAGGGCCTGTCTCCCGCCGCCGCGGTCGAGAAGGTGCTCTTCCTCGAGCCCGACTGCTTCCCCGGCGTGCGCGCCGCGCTGGAGGCGCCATGAGAGCCGCGCTCTTCGCCCTCGCCCTGGCTCCGTCGCTGGCGCTCGCGTGGGACTCGGTGTGTTTCGAGCGCCCGGGCCGCGCGTGTACCCCGTTCGCCGGCCCCCAGACCGCGCGGAACCGGTGGGTGGGCCCCAGCGACGAGCACCGCCAGCTCTTCGAGCAGACGCGCGAGAAGGCGGGCCTGCCGTTCTCGGTCTCGGCGGAGCAGTCGCTGACCATCTTCACCTCGGCCAGCACCGTCGACATCACGGGCCAGGCGGCCTTCACGCTCCAGCCCTCGGCGCTCGACGAGGTCGCCCGGGTGCGGCGGCGCACCTTCACCGTGGGCGAGCTCGCGCAGCTGCCAGACTTCTCGTACGCGCTGTGGGACTGGGCGAGCGGCCACGAGACGTGCCCGCTGGGTGACGGCACCGACGCGACGCTCTGTCACGACTTCGCGAGCCACATGGGCCCGGTGAACTCGAACCACTTCGTTCCGCAGGCGCAGGGGGCCTACCGACGAGCGCACGCCCTCGCGCTGGTCCGCGCCGCCGACTGTCGACGCCTGTCCGAGTCGCTGGCGGGCCGCTTCAGCGAGGTGACGCGCGCGTGCGAGGTCGAGGCGTTGGCGCTCGAGGCGATGGCCCAGCACTTCCTGCAAGACGCGTGGAGCATGGGCCACATGTGGGAGCGCTGGGGCTCGGCCAACCTCGACGACTTCCCGGGCGCGACCGTCGACGAGAAGCGCGACCGCGCGGTGCTGACGGCGCTGGTAGCTGGCTTCATTCACGGCGCGCGCGGCGTGTTGCAGGCCCTCCCCACGTGGACGAGCTACGACGTGAACGACGCGATGTGCGCTCCGTGGGACGACGTGCGCTTCGTCGCGAAGGACGGGGTGACGTCGCAGGCCGTCGGAGACCTCTACGTCTCGCAGCTCACCCCCGAGCAGTCGCGCCGCTTCTTCGACTGCGCCACCTCGGGGCTCCTCGAGGTGTACCGCGCGACGGCGCAGGCCCACGGGCCGCTCGGCAACCCCGCACCCGGGCTTTCGTCGATCGACCCCTCGGGTGAGGGCTGCTTCGGGCAGCGCGCCACCAACGAGGCCATCGTGCGGGGCATGGCCATTCAGCTGAAGGTGGTGGGCGTGCAGACGGCCATTCCCCTCGACGCGCGCTTCGCCTCGTGGATGGTGCCGCAGGTCGCCCGGCAGTCTGGAAAGGTGCCGGTGCCGAACACGACGAAGAACGCGTTTCGCCTGTCGCTCGAGCGCGTGGCGACGATGGCGCGCTTCGTCGCGAAGGACGCCCCCGGGGGCACGTCGCTCGCCGAGGGTGGGCTCGGTGACTTCCTCGGCGTGCTGCCGAACGGCCGGTACGCCACGAGCGCCACCTCTGAAGACCCACCGCTCCCGTGGACACCGACGGGGTCGTTCCGCGCGGCGAGCCTGGCCCGCACCTTTCACGTCGCGCACGCGAAGGACTGGTGCGAGGCCACGACGCTCGTGCAGCTCGAGGCGCTCCGAGCGCGGGCCCGTGACGCCACGCTCGACACCGAAGCGCGCGCGGCGACGTGTGAGGTCTGCACCGAGTTCGCGGCGCGTCACCTGCGTGTCGGAACGTCGGCGGCGTGGGACACCACGAGCGAGCCGCTCTGCCAGGCGCTCGTCGCGAGCCCGGCGTACCTGTACGTGCCCGGGCCCGGAGTGCCTCGGGCGCTCGCGCGGTCGTGGTGTTGCCCGTAGGGACCTCGACGTCGCCCGTGATGAGCCACCCGACATCGGAGCGCCCACGGGTGGTCGAACGAGCCGCTCGCCGGTCGCGAGGAGGGGGACGCGCCAGCGTCTCGACACCAACCCGTGCACGCCGATGCACACCGCACCTCTCAGGAACTGAGAATGCAGCGCCTCTGGTGCGCGCGGGCGCACCGCTGAACACCGCGGTCCTCAGGGCTTCACCACCTCAAGTGGCTGATTCGACGCCCGAGCGTCACCGGCGAACGGCTTGCAGTCACGCTCCCCATGTCGCGATGGCTCTCCTGCTTGCTGCTGGTGGCCTGTGAGGGCACGGCGCCCATTCAGCTCGAGGCGGGTCCCGTCGACGGCGTGCTGGGACAGAGCGGCGCGCCGCGGGTGACGCAGTTCGGCTGTGCCGCCGCCGAGGTCGAGGCGACGGTGCCGCTCACCTGTACGGCGGGCGCGAGTCACCCGCGAGGCGCAGGGTTGTCGTGTCGCCTCGAGTCCTCCACCGGCGAACGCATCGAGCTCGGCGACTGCTCGGCGCCGCGGGAGCAGGCCGTCCGCTTCACCACGCCGGGCCCGGCGACGGTGCGGCTCGTCGTGGTGGACGACGAAGGGCAGAGCATCGAGCGGCAGGTGTCCATCGACGTTCGCCTGCCACCCAACCAACTGCCCCGCATCGACGACTTCAGCGCGACGCCGGCGACTGGCGTCACGCCCTTCACCGCGAGGCTCCGCGTGTCCGCGGTGGACCCGGACTCGACGACGCTGCGTTGCACGCTGTCACCGGGCGGCGTGGTGCCGTGCGCGCTCGGCGAGCAGACGATCGAGGTCACTGCGCAGGGCGCGCTGACGGTGACGCTCGAGGCGCGCGACGAGCGCGGCGGCGTCGCGACCCGAACCGTGACGCTGCGTGGCGTCGCTCCCGTCGGTGACCTGCGCGTCGAGGCCCTCTTGCTCGGCCAGACGGTGGTGGCTTCGAACGTGCGGCTCGTCGAAGGCAAGCCCGCGCTCGTGCTGGCGCAGGTGCTTGCTGACACGGCAGGCCTGTCGAACGTCGTGCAGCTCATCGCTCGGCGCAGCGGCGTCGAGCTCGGCCGGGTGACGATGACGGGGCCGGCGACCGTCCCCACGGCGATGGTCGACCCCACGCGGCAGTACCGCGCGACGGTGCCAGCCGAGTGGGTGCTGCCGGGCCTCGAGCTCACCGTGCGCGCCGACGCGATGGAGACGGTGCCCGAGTCGAACGAGACGAACAACGAGGCGCGCCTGACGCCCCAGGTGACCCGGCGAAACGGCCTCCACCTCACCGTGGTGCCCGTGGTGGCAGGCGGCGTCACGGCGAGCGTGCTCGACCTGCGCACCACGATGGTGGAGCAGTGGCCCTTCGCCGAGGTCACCACGCGCACGCGCGCCCCCTACACGACGAACGTGGTGCCGAGCGGGAGTGACGTCGGCGCGTGGAGCTCGCTCCTCTCCCAGCTGGCGCAGGTGCGGGGGGCCGACGGCAGCCAGCGGCACTACTACGGGCTCGTGCGGGTGGCCTCCTTCGGCGTCGCGGGCATCGGGTACATCGGCCAGCCGACCGCGGTGGGGCGAGACGACAGCGACGACGTCGCGTCACACGAGCTGGGCCACAACTTCGGCCGGCCGCACGCGCCCTGTGGAGGCGCCGCCGGCGTCGACCCGTCCTACCCGTACGCGGGCGGGCGCATCGGCTCGTGGGGCTGGAATGGGCGAGCGCTCCTCAACCCGGCGCAGTTCGTCGACCTCATGAGCTACTGCAACCCGACGTGGGTGAGCGACTACACCTACCGCGCCGCGCAGACCTTCCTCGAGCGGGCGCGTGACTACGGCCCGACGCCGCCCGCCGCGATGGTGCTCGAGCCCTCGCTCCTGGTCGCGGTCGCGGTGCGGGGGACACAGGTGACGCTCGAGCCCATTCACCGGCTGCACGCCGCGCGTACCCTGCCGCAGGAGAATGACCTGACAGTGCGCCTCGTGCTGCGCGAGGGGCGCCACGTCGACGTCCCGCTCGCGTTGGCCCAGGTGTCGGAGGGTGACGGTGCGCACGGCTTCGCCATCGTCGAGGACCCGGGTGGGCTGGTGGCGGCCGAGGTGAGGCGCAGCGGCGCAGTGCTCGCGCGTCACGTGGCGACGGACGTTCGACTCGAAGGTGTCGAGCTGCGGCGCATTGACGACGTCACCGTCGAGGTCCGGTGGAACGACGCGCACGCCCCCGTCCTGTCGATCGCGCACCTCACCCCGGACACCCGCACGACGCTGACCCTCCGCGCGACGGGCGGCCGGGTGCGCGTGCGGCACGATGGCCTCGAAGGCGGCGCGCTCGAGCTCAGCGCTTCGTCCGGGCTCTCGAGCGTTCGCCAGCTCGGCTCCCTGCCCTGATTTCGAGCGGCCGGGCCAGCGGCGAGCCCCAGACCGGCGCAGTCACCGTGAACGCGCCTCTGCGGGTGGCCGGCACGCGGCGCGCATTCGGAGTCGGCATGCGCATCGTCGACCCCATGCCCGTCTCGGTGAAGTGGAAGCTCCTCGTCGTCTCCGCGGCCGTGGTGGGCTCAGGGCTCGCCGCCCTCGCGCTCCTTCGCCGTCGCGAGCGTGCGCCTGAGCGCGTCGGCCAGGCCGAGCGGTCCTCCCGCGTGCTCGACGACCGGCACGCGTTGCCGGCGCGCGACAGCGAGGAGCGCGGGCCGGGACGCCGCCTCGACGCCGCCGCCGATGATGAACGCCGCGACGGCGCCGCCCGCGAGCTCGCGCAGCGCCTCCTCATCCGTCAGGGCGGGCGTGACGTCGAAGCCCTCCGCGCCGAGGAGCTGAACGACCTTCGACATGATGGCTTCGTGACGACCCAGCACCAGGACCCGTGAGCGCATGCCGACAGCCTGCGACACGGGGCGCCCGCGGAAAGGGGCGCCGCGCCGGGCTGGAGTGTTCCATCAGTGGGCCAGCCGTCAGCCCCACGACAGGGCGTAGCGGAGCACCCGCCCACCCTCGAGGCGCTCACACGGCGCGATGCGCCCCTCGAGGCCGACGAGGTGGAACATGAAGCGCAGCCCCCCGCGCCACGAGGTGTCGGCGAAGACGGGCGGCACCATGGGGTACTCGAAGGTGACGACGCCCGACGAAGGCCCGGTGGACTCGTAGCGCGCGGTGACGCCCTGCACCGCCGGTTTGATGGACTGGTCGACCCGGCTGAAGACGGCGGCGGGCGACATGCCCATGAGCGTCAGCGCGACCTTCAGCATGGGCGTGAGAATGGGCCCGAACGAATCACGGGCCATCACGAAGGTGACGTCTTCGAGCGCGCGGGGCCCGGCCACCTCGAGCACGGCAGTCGCGAGCGCAGCGCCATGGGTCCACGGGTGCCAGCGTTGCCCGTAGGGATTGTCGGCGATGGCCCGCGTCTCGGGTGGCACCTTCGCGAGCACCGGCTCGATGAGGCCCGCCGCCCGAATCGATTTGACGAGGCCCGCCAGGTACACGGCGCTGCTCTTCCAGTCGTCCGGCCGGTCGACGGATCCCATCTGGGTGGGCACGCTAGCCCGACTCGGCGTTGCGCTGGGGCATCGCCGTGAGCCAGTCGACGTGAGACGGCGTGGTGCGCCAGACTGCGCCCAGGAACCGGAGCGGCGCCCCGGTCGTCCAACCTGCCATGTCCGCGCTCGTCTTCCTCCTGCTGTCTCAGGCTCCGGCCATCTCGGTCGAGCGTGCGGCGGCGCTGATGGCCCTCGACGCCCCCCGGTGCCCGACGGGAGACGAGCCCACGCGGGTGCGCTGTCTGCTCGAGCTGCACCTCGCCGACGACGCGGCCTCGGCGACGCTCGCGAAGGCGCTGTACGACAAGACCGGCCACGTCGTAGGCGTGCTCCCCGAGGAGGACTTCGAAGGTGGCTACCGCGGCGTCATTCACCTCGTGCCGCAGCGGCCGGTGGGCGCCGAGCGCCGGCACCTCGAGTTCGCCGCGCAGGCGCTCCTCGACATCGACACGTTCCTCTCGGACACCGAGGCGAAGGCCGCGGCGCCCCTCGCGTACCGCTGGCGCGCGCTCGAGCTGCGCTTCTTCCGCTCCCTCAAGAAACGAACGCCGGCCGCCTTCGCCATCGATTGGACCATCTCATACAACGTCAACGGCACGCTGAACGGCTCACTCCCGGTGGTGCGCGGCCTGCTCTTTCACGAGGTGTTCCACCTGAACGACGACGGCTGGTCGACGCGCGCGTTGTCGGAGGACTACGACGACCTCGTCAAGCGCTGCGGCACCACCATCGATTGCCTCACGCGCTACGTGCCCGAGCCCCTCATCGTGAAGGGCGGCACGTACTACTCGTTCATGCCCGGAAACGGCGTGCGCGAGTACGCGGCCGACCTGGCGCTGCGGTACTTCAAGGAGCAGCGCGAGGTGATGAGCGGCGGCGTGGTGAAGAAGCCCTTCAAGTGCCAGGCGCCGCAGAACGCGCGGGCGTGGGCGAAGCTGGTGGAGCGCTTCTTCGGCGGTGTCGACCGGGTGCCCTCGTGCCTCACCGGCAAGGCGCCGAAGTGAGCGGCGTCAGGGCGCGGCGCTGACGTCGACGACCGCACGAAAGAGCACCTCGAGGCCGCGCGCGACGTTGGCCTTCGAGACGCGCTCGTCGCGCCCGTGCATGGTGCCGAGCTCTTCCTGCGTCACCTCGAAGGGCACCATGCCGTACGCCCGCGTCCCTTTGGGGCGCGCCAGCAACGAGTCGGTGTAGCCGGGCGAGAGGACCGGGCCCGCGACGACGTCGGTGCGACCGTTCACTGCCTGGCGGGCGAGCGCGTCGAAGAACGGGTCGTTCCACGTCGACTCGTTCGCGCTGTCGGCGTTCAGCACCGTGAACTCGATGCCCTCGACGCCCTTCACCAGCCCTTTGAGCTCTTCCAGCACCGCCTCGGGCGTGGTGCCTGGCAGGAGCCGGCAGTCGATGATGGCCGCCACCTGCGAAGGAATGACGTTCGGCGCGCTGCCCTTCCCGTCGAAGCCCGTCACCTGGCAGGTGTTGGTGATGCCCGCGCGCGTGGGGGGCTTCGACATCAGGCGGCCGGTGACGAACCAGTCGACGAGCAACGGCCGCTGCAGGATGAAGCCCGTCGCCCCGCCCTTCTGCTCGCCGATGCGCCGGAGCAGCTCGTACAGCGCGGCGTGAATCTGCGGCTTCGGCGTGCGGGTCGAGAGCGCCTTCACCGCCTCGACCAGCCGCGTGGGCGCGCGCCCTGGCACGGGGGTCGACCCGTGGCCGGCCTCTCCGCTCGCCGTCATGCGCAGCCACAGCGCGCCCTTCTCGGCGACGGACACGGCGAACACCGTCTGGCCCTCGAAGAGCAGGTTCTTCACGCCGAGCCCGCCTTCGTTGACGAGTTGGCCGCAGTCGAGGCGGCTCCAGTGCTGCTCGACGAGCTGCTTCATGCCGAGGTTGTCGACCTCTTCGTCACCCACGGCCAGAAGCACCACGTCGCGTGCCAGCGGCACGTTCGCGCGCTTGAGCCACACCAGCGTCATCAGCTCGAGCACGCCCATGCCCTTCATGTCGAGCGCGCCGCGGCCCCAGATGACGCCGTTCTCGTCGATGACGCCCGAGAGCGGGCCCTTGTCCTTCGGCCACGCGTCGGCCTCGGCTGGCACCACGTCGATGTGCGAAAGCAGGCACAGCGGCTTGTCCTTCGCCGGGCCGGTCGCCGGGAGTCTGGCGATGAGGTTGCTGCGGCCCGGGGCGAACTCGAGCAGCTCGGCGGTGATGCCTTCCTTCGCGAGCACGTCGGCGAGGTACTGCGCGCCGCGCGTCTCGTTGCCGGGCGGGTTGAACGTGTCGACGCGCAGGTAGCCCGCGAGCACCTGGGCGGCCTCGTCTCCAGCCTTCGCCCAATCGATGGCGTTGGCGTGCCGCTCGATCCCCGGCGGCGCTTCCGTGGGCGGAGGCGGCGTGGTGGCACAGGCCGAGACGAGCACGACGACGACGAAGCGAAGGGACCGCATGTCGTTCACCGTCGCACAGCGGGCCGCGTCTTTCACGGGCGTCGTACAACTTCTGGCAAGCTCGGGGGTTGGAGGTCGCATGCGTTCGCTCATGGGCTGGGTGCTGCTGTGCGTCGGGTGTGGCGTGAGGATGCCGCCCATTCCGTTCGACCCGGACGCAGGCGGCAACGAGCCACCCGTCGTTCAAGACGCGGGGCTGGCGGACGGCGGCGTGAACCGGTGGGCGGCGGTCGACGCGCTGTTCACCGAGCGGGTGACGACGCGCGACGGCGGGAGCGGCGCGATGGGTCTCGTGGTCTTCGACGCCCAGGGGCAGAAGGTGTTCGAGAAGTACCTCGGGCCCATCAACGGCGAGTCGCGCATCGCGGTGGCCTCGGCCTCGAAGCTGGTGTCGGCGATGGTGCTGTTCGAGGTCATTCGGCGTGGGCAGCTCTCGCTCGACTCGACCACGGGCCAGGTCCTGGGGTGGACCGGCCCGAGGGCGGCCATCACCCTGCGACAGTTGCTGTCGTTCACCTCGGGCCTGCCACCGACGAACCTCTGCACCTCGAACCCGCTCACGACCCTCGCGGCCTGCGTCAACGTGCTGTCGGGCGTCACCCTCGATGCGCCGCCGGGCACCCGGTACGACTACGGCTCGACCCACATGCACGTGGCGGCGCGCATGGCCGAGGTGGTGACGGGCAAGACGTGGCCGCAGCTCTTCGACGAGGTGGCGCGCCAGCCCCTCGGCCTGTCGGGCGAGGCCGAGTACTTCTGCGCGCCCCTGCAGCGCGCCGGCCGACAGAACCCCCTCATCGCCGGTGGGCTCGTCCTCACGCCGAACGAGTACGCGAAGCTGCTGCTCGTCAACGCGGGCCGCGGCACCCTCGGCACCACCGTCATCGGCGCCCCGGCGCTGTACGACGAGCAGGGCAAGGAGCCCTTCCCCGGCGTCACCGTCGGCGTCAGCCCGGTGCAGGCGCTCGGGCTCCCGTTCCGCTACGGCCTGGGCGCCTGGCTCGAGTGCGACACGCCCGGGCAGGGCTGCGACGTCATCTCGTCTCCTGGCGCCTTCGGCTTCACGCCGTGGGTCGACCGCCAGGCCGGCTACGCCGCGATGCTCGTCACCCAGGAGATGCGCTCGTCGGCCGAGAGCGGCGTGGTCGGCTTCTCGGTCAACCTCGAGCAGGCCCTCAAGCCCCTCATCCGCACGGCCATCTCGCCTTGACAGTGAATTGAACGATTGTTCTATTACGGCCCGTCATGGCGCGGCCGAAGAAGTCAGCGGCGAGGGACACGAGGCGCGAGATCCTCGACCGCTCGCTCGAGCTCTTCGCCCAGCGAGGCTTCACCGGCTCGTCGATGCGCGACATCGCGAAGGCCGTGGGCGTGCGGGAGAGCGCGCTGTACCACCACTTCCCGAACAAGGACGCGATCCTCGAGGCGCTCCTCGCCGAGAATGGCCCTGGGCAGGTGAACATGATCCTCTCGAACGAGCTCGAGTCGCTCGTCGAGACGCTGGGGCCCAGGCAGTTCCTCTCCACCTTCGGTGACATGGCGACGCAGCTGTGGGCCACGCCGCGGGAGCGCCAGACGCTCCGGCTCCTCATGGCCGAGTGGCCCCGCCTCGCCGCCGCGGGGCTGTTCGACCTGCAGGCGCAGATCGGCCGCATTCGCGCGCGCCTCAGCCGGCTGTTCGCGCACCTCGTCACGCGCGGCATCGTCCGCTCGCTCGACCCCGAGGCCACCGCGCTGCACTTCATGGGCCCGATGATGATGATTCGCATCATTCACCTCGCCGACCTCTCGAGGCCGCCCGACCTCGCCGCCATGCGCCGCGATCTCACGCTGCACCTCGAGGGCTTCTGGGACTCCGTCAAACCCCTCCCCTCCCCCCCCCGAAGGAGGCGCTCATGACTTTTCCAGAATTGAACGAACGTTCGTTTGAGAGAAGGCGCCCATGGCTCTGCTGAAGCTGGCGCTGCGAAACCTCGCGCGGAACAAGCGGCGCACGGCCATCACCTTCGTCGCCCTCGTCGCGGGCGTCGGGGCGATGGTGGCCATCAAGGGGTTCATGATCGGCCAGCGTCGGCAGATCCTCGAGAACCAGCAGCGGGGAAACCTCGGCGCGCTGCAGGTGCACAAGAAGGGCTACGTCGAGAACGTGCTGGCGTCGCCGCTCACGCTCGACTTCGCCGACTCGAGCGAGCTGCGCGCGAAGCTGGCGGCCGTGCCGGGGGTCATCGCGGTGTCGCCCCGCATCGAGTTCGGCGCCCAGGTCTCGACGCCCGACAAGCGGCCGCCGCCCGACGACGGGAGCGAGCTGCCCGAAGCCGACCGGGGCCAGACGTCGTTCCTCCTCTTCACGGCCATCGACCCCGTCACCGAGCGCGCCATCACCCCCAAGCGCTGGGAGTGGGTCTCGTGGGCGCGGGGCCAGATGCCCGCATCGGCGACCGACGAGCAGGTGGTGCTCAACGACGACTTCGCGAAGGGCATCGAGGTGCCCTTGTGGCAGGCGGGGGCGCCCGTGCCGCCCATCGAGCAGCAGCTCGCCGTGCTGGCCCCCGACCGCGACAGCTCGCTCAACGGCGTCAACGTGGTGATGGCGGGCACGCTCGCCTCGGCCACGCCGAACGACCGCCGCATCGGCCTCATCCCCCTCGGCACCGCCCAGGCGCTGCTGCGCATGGAGGGCCGCATCACCGAGTACGGGCTGGCCGTGCAGGAAGGCGCCGACCTGCTCGAGGTGAAGCGCGCGCTCGAGGCCGTCGTCGGGCCCGAGTTCGAGGTGCACACCTGGGAAGAGCGCATTCCCTTCGTGCGCGACATCGTCGACACCCAGGACTTCGTCTTCGGCATCGTCAGCGGCATCTTCCTCTTCGTGGTGCTGCTCGGCGTCGTCAACGCGATGCTGATGAGCGTGCTCGAGCGGGTGCGTGAAATCGGGACCATGCTCGCCGTCGGCATGAAGCGGCGGCAGATCGTCCAGCTCTTCATCGCCGAGGGCGTGGTGCTCGGGCTGGTGGGCGGCACCCTCGGGGCGCTCTTCGGCTTCGCCTGGGTGTCGTGGATGAAGGCGAAGGGCCTCTCGATTCCCGCGCCGGGCGCCAACGTGCCCAGCCTGCTCCGGCCCGACGTCGACGTGGCCTTCCTCGTGCGGGCGACGGTGCAGGCCACGCTCGGGGCCGCGCTGGCCTCGCTTTGGCCCGCGTGGCGCGCGAGCCGGCTCCGGCCCGTGGAGGCGCTGGCGCACACATGAGCTCGAGACTCCCCAGGCTCGCGATTCGCAACGTCGGGCGGAACCGCCGCCGCAGCCTCATCACCGGCGTCACCATCGTCTTCGGCGTGGCGATGGTGCTGCTGGTGCGCGGCTTCACCGGCGGCATGGCGAAGCTGATGGTCGACGACGTGGTGCTCGGCCGGGTCGGCGCCATCCAGGTGCACCGCACGGGCTACGTCGACAACGTCGACTCGGTGCCGACGCGCCTCAACCTGGCCTACGACGAGGCGCTCCGCGCGAAGATGGCCGCGGTGCCGCACGTCACCGGCGTCACCGGGCGCATCACCTTCAACGGCCTCGTCTCGAACGGCGCCCAGCAGACGATGTTCATCGGCCGCGGGCTCGACCTCTCGCACGAGCTCGAGGCCTGCCCCCGCGCGAAGACGCTCATCGCGAAGGGTGCGCCGCTCGAGGCGGCCGACGGCGCCGCGGTGACGCTGGTCGGCTCGGAGCTGGGTGAGTCGTTCAAGCTCGCGCCGGGCCAGATGCTGACGCTCCAGTCGACGAGCCCGCTGGGCCGCTCCAACGCCATCGACCTCACCGTGAAGGGCCTCACCACCTCGACCTTCCCCTTCGAGAACAAGCGGGTGGTGACGCTCCCCCTCGAGACGGCGCAGCAGCTCGTGGGCCTCGAGGGCCGCGTCACCGAGTACGTCGTGGCCGTCGACGACCTGGCGGCGCTCGACGACACGGCCAACGCCCTCCGCGCGGCGCTTGGGCCCGACTTCGAGGTGCACACCTGGCGCGAGCTGCAGCCCTTCGTGCGAGACCTCATCAACCGGCAGAACTTCGTGCTCGGCGCCATCGCCTTCGTGCTCTTCGTCATCGTGCTGACGGGCATCATCAACACCATGTTGATGTCGGTCTTCGAGCGGGTGCGCGAGATCGGCACGCTGCTGGCCGTCGGCGTGCGACGGCGGCAGGTGATGCAGATGTTCCTCATCGAAGCGGCCGTCATCGGCGCGGCGGGCGGCGTACTGGGAGCGCTCGTCGGGCGAGCGGCCCTCTTCGCCTTCGCGACGAAGGGCATCGTCTTCAAGCTGTCGGGCGTGTCGGGCGCCAACGTGCTGCGCCCCTTCGCGACGAACGGCTTCACCGCGATGGCCGTCGCCGTGGCCACCCTCGGCGCCATCGCCGCTGCCCTGTGGCCCGCGTTCCGGGCCTCGCGTCTCAACCCCGTGGAGGCCCTGCGCCAATGAGAACCCTGCTCCTGTCGTCGCTGCTCCTGCCCCTGTGGGCGCTCGCTGGCGACCCGTCGGCCGACGAGATTCTGTCGAAGTACGACGCCGTCATGGGCCCGGCGACGTTCGAGTCACAGGCCGAGATGACGGCCACGCGCGAAGACGGCTCGACGCGCACCTACGGCATGCGGTTCTTGAAGCGCGACGCCGACAAGTTCCGCGTGTGGTTCTCGGAGCCGGCGAGCGTGAAGGGCCAGGAGGTGCTGCGCCTGGGTGACAACGCCTGGGTGTACCTGCCCAACCTCAAGCGGGCGACGCGCATCGCCAACCGCGACAGCTTCCAGGGCGGAGACTTCAACAACGCCGACGTGCTGCGGGTGAACTACCGCGCCGACTACGACGCGAAGCTGGTCGACTCGCCGCTGCCCGACACCTGGGCGCTCAAGCTCAAGGCGAAGACGGCCGAGACGGCCTACGACGCCATCACCCTCATCGTCCGCAAGGCCGACCTCCAGCCCGTGCGCGGCGAGTACTACGGCACCTCGGGCCAGCTCATCCGCTCCGCGACGTTCAGCGAGTGGAAGGAGTTCGACAAGGGCTTCACCCGGCCGGCGCGCATCGTGATGCAGAACGAGGTGGTGAAGGCGCGCAAGACCGAGATGGTGACGAAGGCGTTCAAGCTGAACGTCGAGGCGCCGCCGCAGCGCTTCATGCAGGCCGACCTCGGCAAGTGACGATGCGCGCGGCCCTCGTCACGCTGGTGCTGTGGCTGCCGTGGGGCGCCCTCGCCGAGGACGGCGATGGCGGGGTCCGCGACGAGGCTGAGGCGCCGGCTCCTGATGCGGGACCGTCGGTCGCAGAAGGGCCCGCCGCCGCGCCACCACCGGCTCCGAGCCCGCTCAAGAAGGTCGTCGATGTCACCGGCTACGGCATGTCGCGCACCCAGTTCACCCGCGCGCGGCCGTGGGGGCTGGTGCCCACCAACGACATTCCCCAGCTCCAGCAGCTGCTCGAGTTCAACGCGCAGGTGAAGGTGAGCGTGAAGGGGCACTCGTACCTCTCGACCGACGTCTCGCTCATCGCGAACTTCGGCGGCTTCTACCGGGGCACCGACACGAACGGCCGCGAGGTGGCGCTGGCCGACCGCAGCTCGCCGCAGGTGCAGCCCATCGTCAGCATCAACGAGTTCTTCGTCTCGCACGAGTTCCTGCCGGAGCTGAACGTGCTCGTTGGCAAGAAGCGCATCGTGTGGGGGCCGGGCCTCGCCTTCAACCCGACCGACCTGCTCAACCCGCGGAGAGACCCGACCGACCCGACGTTCCAGCGCTCCGGCGTGTGGCTCGCGCAGGTGGAAGCGCCGCTGTCGTTCGCCACCTTCTCGCTCGTCTTCGCGCCCACCCAGCTCAAGCAGGTGTCGGGCCTGCCGACGCACTTCCTGTACTGGCCTTCGTGGGACGCGCGAGACACCCAGGCGCACTACCAGCTCGCCGCCCGCGCCTACGCCCTCGTGTGGGACACCGACATCAACCTGATGTTCTTCTACGGCAACCGCTCCGTCGACGACTTCGAGGCCAAGCCGCGCGTGGGCTTGAGCTTCAGCCGCATCTTCTTCGAGGCGCTCGAGGTGCACGGCGAGGCGCTGTTCCAGACAGGCAGCCCGCGCGACTTCATCAACGCCGACTGCGTGACGAGCCTCGTCACGGCGAACGTGTGCCAGGCGCAGCGCACGCCGTTCACCACGAAGTCGAAGCTGACCGAAGAGGCCCTGCGGCCGCGGGTGCTGGTGGGCGCGCGCTGGCAATTCTCGGACGACTCGCTGCTGTCGCTCGAGTACCTCTACCAGCACGACGGCTGGAACCAGGACCACTTCCAGACCTTCGCCAACGTGCTGGGCCTCATCCCCGAGGCGCGGCAGCTCGGCTTCGACGCGGCGAGCATTCCTGGCGCCGGCGCGCTCCTCGGAGGGACCGGCTCTGACGGCCTGCCCGTGCGCTTCGCGTTCGACCCCCGCGGCCGGCACTATGGGTTCATCACCTTCCAGAAGCCGCGCATCTTCGAGGACTTCACGCTGCAGGCGGTCGTCATCGCCAACCTGCGCGACCTCTCGTCCATCGTGAACGCCTCGCTCACCTGGTCGGCCACCGAGTGGCTCAACCTGTCACTCCTGGCCTTCGCGCCCATTCCCGGTCCCGACGCGCTGGCCGTGCGCACCTCGCAGGGCATTCCCGTCACCGAGTTCGGCATCTCGCCGTTCGCCTTCCGCGCGATGTTCGAAGCGCGCGCGTTCTTCTGACGAAAGAGACTTTCATGCCGCACCTCATCGAGCTGTCGGGGATCAAGAAGTCGTACCAACTCGGCCTGACCGAGGTCGTCGCGCTGCGGGGCGTCGACCTGTCCATCGACGCGGGCGAGTTCACGGTGGTGACCGGCCCCTCGGGCAGCGGCAAGACGACGTTGCTCAACATCATCGGCTGTCTCGATCGCGCCTCGGCGGGCCGCTACGTGCTCGACGGCATCGACGTGTCGAACCGAGACTTCGACGACCTCGCCGAGGTGCGCAACCAGAAGATCGGCTTCATCTTCCAGAGCTTCAACCTCATTCCCGTGCTCGACGTGGCCGAGAACATCGAGTTCCCGTGCGCGGTGCGCGCGGGCGGAGAGTCACCATCGGCGCTGCGGGAGCGGGTGAAGGCCCTGGCAAAGGCGGTGGGGCTCGAGCCGTACCTGCACCACAAGCCCGACGAGCTCTCGGGCGGTCAGCGGCAGCGCGTCGCGATCGCCCGGGCCCTCATCACCACGCCACGGCTCGTACTGGCGGACGAGCCGACGGCGAACCTCGACTCGAAGACGAGCGATCAGATCATCGACCTCATGCTTGCGCTCAACCGGGACCAGGGCGTGACGTTCCTCTTCTCGACGCACGATCCGCGAGTGGTGAAGCACGCGCGGCGGGCGCTCCAGATTCAAGACGGGCAGATGGTCGACGGTGCGATGGCGCACTGAACGGTTTCGCGCTCCGCTTCCACGAGAGCGTCGACGTGCGAAGGCATCGGCGCTGGTGCTCGAGCAAGCGAAGGCTCGCGATACCCACCGCGCCGGGGCCGACCACTCACCGCCCACCAGGTGAACCGTCTCGCGGCCCGGGCTCGTGAACCTGGAGCGAAGGCAGCTCTTGCTTCAGCCACGCATCGCCCTGGATTGCGCCCGTCTCGAAGAAGCGCTCGACCGCGGCCAGGACGGCCTCGAGCGGCACGAGTTCGCGACGGGAGCGGACCGATGTCTGGCCCATCAGCACCTCGACCGGCTCTTGCGAGTCGTTGTCCTGGTCGACCAGGTTGTATTCGTCGCCGTCGTAGAAGAAGCAGACTCGTCGGTCGTTTTCTCCACCACCGACGACCAGCATCGTCTCAGGGTCCTCGAGCGACGGCCTCAGGACGACGGAGGTGCGCTCCGCTCCATCCATGGCCCTGATGGCCGTTTCGATCTCATGCCAGGACGGGTCAGAGACCTTCACCTCCTTCGAGCCTGTCGCCCTCCTCGCTCCCAGGTCCTCGTACACCAGGACCTTCACCTTGCCGGCCATGTGCGCCCCTCACCGACGACTCGAGCTTCCTTCACCCCGCTCCCCCGCACGTCGACGCGACTGAGGCCGAGGCCTGCTTGCACGTGGAGCACCAGCACGGCAAGTCGCGCCGTCGACTTCAGCGCACCTCCCAGGCCAGCGTGCCGGTGCAGGCGGTGTCGGCGTAGCAGCCAGCGCGCAGCACGTAGTCACCATCAGCCGGCGCCACGAAGCGCAGGAACGACAGTCGGCCGCACCCATCGTCGTTCTGGGCCACGGTGCGGCGGGTCGCCGACGAGACGACGCGCACGAAGGTGTCACCCGTACCGACCGCGCCGGGCACGCCGCACGTCCCTGCCGAGAGCGTCTGCCCGCGGCGCAGCGTCACCACCTGGTCGGCCGTGTTGCGCGTCGCGTTCGCGGTGAGCCGCCCCTGGTAGGCGAGCGCCGCAGGTGCGGGAGGCGGAGGCGTCATGGGGCGCGGCGCCGAGGCGCACAACCGCGACGACGGGTCGGCCCTGCACAGCGCCGAGAGCGCGACGTGGGTCGCCACGATGGTCTCTCCGCTGCACCCTGACTCGCGGCACACGTTCACCACGTTGCAGCTTCCCTGGCGCACGTAGTCGGTGTCGCCTTGCACGAGAATGCCGGCCACCGAGTAGCCATCGAGCTCGTACACGCCCGAGCCCGAGTTGCCGCCGAAGGTGTCGGTCGTCGCCTCGAACGAGAGGCCTGCGCCCGGGTCGCGCACCGAGCCGCCCGTGTCGATCTTGAACGGCACGCCGCTCCCGCTGCCGATGACGCCGACCCGCTGGCCCGTGACGAGCGCGGCGGTCGAGCGGCGCACTGGCGCGGGTGTGAAGCGCGGCGTCGCAGGCCTCGTCAGCCGCACCAGCGCGAAGTCGATGACCCCCTGAGCGGTCTGCGTCTCGGCACGCACCACGATGCCCGCGCACGAGAAGACGTCGTCGGTGGTGATGGGCTCGAGCGCGTCGGCCGAGGCCTTCGCGTACCTGAAGACGAAGCGCGTCGAGGTGCAGTCCGCGGCCGTCACCAGGCAGTGCCCGGCCGTGAGCACGAGGTCGTCGTCGACGAGCGTGCCCGAGCAGAACGCCGCGGTCGGGTCGTTCGCGAAGCGCTGGCCGGCGCAGAGCCCCTGCGACTGGGCGAGCGTGGCCGAGCGGACGCGAACGTTCGAGGGCGTGCGCACGTCGAGCGCGCTCGCAGGAATGAGCGCCACCGTCGACTGGAGCGCCCGCTGGCGCATCGTCGCGTCCGGGTGCGCGTAGACGTCGGTGCGGTTGTCGGTGCCGTAGATGACGGCCTTCTCGGTGGTGGCCGTCTCGTCGAGGCCCGCCTCGTCGATGACGAGCGCGTTGTCACCACAGCCAACCGACACGAAGACGACACCCAGCAGGAGCGCGCGCATGAGAACGCCCGCGCCATCGCAAGCGCGGGGCCACCGCGCTGGTCGGACGCCGACCAACGCCCAACCGCGCGACTCGTCTTCGAACCGTGTGCGCCGATGAAGGAGCGCGGCTGCACACGGCACCACCTTTCCTCAGAGCGTTCTGTCAACGCACGAGACACGGCTGGAGTGACGCGGTTTCGGCCAGTGCAGCGGTGCAATCGAAACGACGAAGGTCGACCCCCGGTTCGATGCAGGCTTTAGCCCGTGAAGCCCACCTTGCGATGCGAGCCGTCACAGTAGGGCTTGTTGCCCGAGGCGCCGCACCGGCAGAACGCCGTCACCTTGTGGTGCTTCGTCTCGCTCCCGTCGGGGCGCTTCACCGTCACGTTGCCGTAGACGAGGAGCGGCCCGTTGGGGGTCACCTCGACGATGCGCTCGGCCTCGATGGTGGTGCTGCCTTCAGCCTGCTTGACGCTGAGCGCGCCCGACGGGCACTCCTTCACCTGCGCCACGATGGCCTCGGTGCTGGCCTGTGACAGGTCGACCCAGGGGCGACGCCGCGGGTTGAACACCTTCCCCAGGCCGGCGAAGCAGATGCCCGAGTGCATGCACTTCTTCGGCTCCCACACCACGGTGACTTCGCCGTTCGAGTACTCCTTCACCGCGCCTTCGTGCCTGTCGTCGCTCATGGCCCCAGAGTGTCTCCCAGGCGGGGCCGGGTTGTCGTGTCTGAGCGGTCGCGTCATGCCGCTGGCTTGTGACGCCAGGACTCTTGGGCTTTGTCACAGCCATGCAACACGCCCGTCGCGCCTTCGTCCTCGTCGCCCTCTCGCTGCTCTCGTGCCCGAAGCCGGGCGGAGGCGGCGGCACCGTCAACCCGAGGCGCTGTGAGCTCGACTTGAAGGCAGCGGGCCTGGTCGCTGGAGAGGGCACGGGGGCGAAGGCGAAGAAGGTCGAAGGTCCGGCAGACCTCATCGGAGGTCCCGGCGCGCAGGGGCGGGTCGGCGACGTGCTGCTGGCGAACGACGTGGTGAAGCTCATCATCGAGCAGCCGGGCCGCTCGGTGGGGCCGCTGCTCTCGGGAGGCAACCTCATCGACGCCGACCTCGTGCGCGGCGCGAACGAGCCGGGCCGCGACGTCTTCGGCCGCTCGGCCCTCTTCTACTCGCTCGGAAGGCTCACCAGCGTGACGGACGTCGAAATTCTCGCTGATGGCTCGAGCGGCGGCCCGGCCATCGTCGCGGCCTCGGGCAAGGACGTGCCGCATGACCTGCTCAACCTCAAGTCCCTCATCGCGGGCGTCGCCGGTCTGCCGCTCGAGCCCGTCGTCGACCCCTCGGTGCCGGTGCCGGTGCGGGCCACCACCTACTTCGCGCTCTCACCGGGTGAGACGCGGGTGCGCCTCGTCACGGCCTTCTGCAACGACTCCGACGGCACCATCAACCTGCCGCTCATCGAGCTGATGGATGTCGGGGCCTTCGAGCTCTTCAACCCGGGCGGCTGTCAGAACGGGCTCGGCACCAGCAAGCTCGACGACACCAACTGCCTCGCCGACCGCTCCCGGTGGATCGGCACGCAGGCCGAGGGCGTGGCGTACGGCCTGCGGAGCCTGTCGCTCCGGGACTCCAGGCAACCGGTGAAGGCGAACGCCGTCATCGGCTACGGGGGCGTCGTCGGCTCGTTCGTCGAGGGCGAGAACCTCGACGGCCTGCTCAAGTGGTTCGACCCGCAGGCCATCGTGCGGCCGGGGACCTTCAACATCCTCGCCCGGCAGCAGAAGACCTACGTGCGCGACTTCGTCATCGCGAAGGACCTCGCGGGCGTGGGCGACGTGCTGTCGGCGCTCGATGGCGTCGTGACCGGCACCGTCGACGTCTCGGTGCAGCCGGGGGTGGCGCCGAGCGCGAAGGGCGCGCGGGTGAGCTTCGTCGACGCGGCGACTGGAGGCATGGTGGCGCTCGCGGTGGCCGATGACGCCGGCAAGGCCAGGGCGAACCTCCCGCCGGGCGAGTACCGCGTGAGCGCGTCGCGCGAGGGCCACCTCGTCGGCACGGCGGTCACCGTCAGCGTCACCGCCAACGTCACCACCCCAGCGAGCGTCACCCTCGGAGACGGCCGCCGCCTCACGGTGACGGCGAAGGACCGCTCGGGCGCCGCGGTGCCGGCGAAGGTGACCGTCTTCTGCACGCCGGCCCCGTGCTCCTTCAACGCCGACACGTGGAGACAGCACCTGCTCGTCGAGGGCTTCCCGATGGGCGCGGCCGCCATCGGCTCCCTGCCACCGACGGGCACGCTCACGCTCACCCTGCCACCGGGTCAGTACGAGGCGGTCGTCTCTCGGGGCCCCGAGTACTCGACCTGGCCCGACACCTGGCCGGCGCGCGGCGCGGCGATCGACCTGCGCACCGCCGACGCCACACTCGAGGCGACCGTTGCGCGCATTCTCGACACGCCGGGCTGGGTGTCGGCCGACCTCCACGTGCACGCCGTCGCGAGCCCCGACAGCGCGGTGCTCAACGAATTGCGGGTGGCGAACTTCCTCGCTGAGGGCGTCGACGTGCTCCTGTCGACCGACCACGAGGTCATCACCGACTTTGCGCCCGTGGTGCGCGCGCTGAACGCCGAGAACCTCATCGCCACGATGATTGGAGAAGAGGTGACGAGCTTCTCGCACGGGCACTTCAACACCTTCCCCCTCAAGCGGAACCCCGACCTGCCCAACGGCGGCGCGTTCGACCATGCCGGCGGCGAAGACGGGCCCTCGCTGCGCATGCCGCAGCTCTTCTCGGGCATCAAGGCGGAGCACCCGGGCGCGGTCGTGCAGCTCAACCACCCGCGCGGCTCGGGCGGTGTGCTGACGCAACTGCGCGTCGACACCGCGACGCTGGCCAGCCACGCGCCGCCGCAGACGTTCGGCATGGAGGCGGCTCCAGACGCGACGGCCGACGACACGAAGCTCTTCGGCGATGGGTTCGACGCCGTCGAGTCGGCGAACGGCACCAACCCCAGCAACGCCATTCTCAACGACTGGATGACCTTCCTCTCGCGCGGCACGGTGCGCACGGCGACGGGCGTGTCGGACACGCACCAGGCCTACAGCGACGTGCCCGGCTACGCGCGCACCTACGCGAAGGTCGAGGGCGACGGGCCCACGACGTTCCAGCCGGGGCAGTTCGCCGAGGCGATTCGGACGCAGCGCGCGTACGTCACGAATGGCCCGGTGCTGGCCGTCACCGCTCGAAAGCTCGACGCGGCGATGCAGCCCATCGGGCCCATCGTCGACATCGGCGGCACGCTGGCGGTGACGGCGAACGACGCGGTCGAGCTCACCGTCGACATCCAGGGCCCTGACTGGCTGCACGTCGACCGCGTCGAGCTCTACAGCCACGCGAGCGGGCGCGAGTCGGTCGACGGCAAGAGCAACTCGTCGTGGCCCGAGGGCCGCGTGCTCGAGCGGAAGGCCATCGCCACCCCGACCATCGAGGCGGTGCCCGGCACCCCCCTGCGCCGCCTGCACCACGTCGAGAAGCTCGTGGTGCGCCCCTCGAGGGACACCTGGTACGTCGTGATGGTGCGGGGCTCGCAGCCGCTGCGGCCCTTCCACAACACGCCGGCCGTCGCGTACTCGAACGCCATTCTCGTCGATGCAGACGGCTCGGGCCGGTACGACGACTTCCCGCTCAAGCCGGGCCAGCCCCTCCGCCGCGCGCCGCCCGCCCCTCCAGCTGCGAAGGTGCCGACCCGCGACGAGCTCGGGCGCGCCATCATCAAGCTGCTGGAGCACCGGCACGACGAGTAGGCGTCAACGAGGCTCCACGTGGAGCTTCACCGCCGCAGGTGGCTGACCACTCGAGTCCTCACCGGCCTCCCGCGGCGCTCGTGTTCCTACGCCGATGGGAGCGCGCTGACGGCGGCACGCGCCCTGCTTCTGGGTCGCCCAGCATGCGTCTGCTCTGTGTCCTGGGCCTCGTCGTGGCCGCGCCGGTGTTGGCCAACCAGCTCGGCGTCGTGGGCTACGCCGGCACCTCGGCGTCCACCTGCAATGGGTGTCACTCGGGCGGCGCCGCGCCGATGGTGACCGTCACCGGGCCGACGACGCTCTCGGCTGGACAGGTGGGCGACTACCGCCTCACCATCAGCGGAGGCGCCGCGGTGCGCGCGGGCCTGAACGTCGCCGTCGACGTGCCCGAGGCCGAGCTCCTCGGCGTCACTGGAGACACGGTGGCCTTCAGCGGCGAGCTCCACCAGGCCACGCCGAAGGCCTTCTCGGCCGGGCGCGCCAGCTTCGCGTTCAGGCTCAAGGCGCCGCCCTTCTCCGGCGCCCTCAGGCTCTTCGGGGCCGGCAACTCGTGCAACGGCAATGGTGGAACGTCGGGCGACCGCGCCGCGCTGACGACACTCACCGTGAACGTGACGGGCGGCAGCACCGCGCCCCGCATCGCGACGCCACCCCGGGCCACCCCTGCGACCGTCACCACCGCAGCGACCCGCGTCGAGGTGCTGGGCGCCGACGACCAGCCCGAGGCCGGTCTGCGCTACGACTGGAGCGTCACCCGGGGCGGCGCCGTCACCTTCTCGCCGAACGGCTCGAACGCCGCCAAACAGACGGTCGCGACGTTCTCGGCGGCCGGCGCCCACCAGCTGCGCGTCGTCATCACCGACGCCTCGGGCCAGGCCGCGAGCGCCGTCGTCGACGTGCCAGTGAACGCGACGGCCACCACCATCGCCGTCACGCCCGCCACCGCCGACGTCGAGCCCGGTGGGAGCGTCGTGTTCTCGGCGCGCTTCGCTGACCAGTTCGGCCGCGCGATGGACCTGCCAACGCCCATGGCGTGGTCCACGACAGGAGGCGGCACCGTCTCGAGTGGAGGGCGCTTCGTCGCGGGGCCACGGCTGGGAGGCCCTCACGTGGTACAGGCGGTGGCGCTTGGCCGCTCGGGCGCCGCGACGGTGCGCATCGTCGAGCCGGGCTCCATCGACCGCACGCCGCCAGCCCTCTCCATCGTCTCGCCGACGCCCGGGCAGCTCGTCGCGGGTGAGGTGGCCGTCGAGGTCCAGGCCGTCGACGCTACGCGGGTGGAGCTGCTCGTCAACGGCGCACTCGTCGACACGCGCCTCGAGCCGCCGTGGCGCTTGCGGTTCGACGCGAGCGGACAGCCCCCCGGCCCGACCCAACTCGAGGTGCACGCCTTCGACGCCGCCGGCAACCGCGCCGTGGCCACCGTCGAGGCACGCATCGACGTCGCCGAGGCCAGCGCAGCCGGGCCGGGGTGCAGTGCGGGCGCAGGCGCGCTCGACGCGTGGGTGCTGACGCTCGTCGCCTTCGCCGCTGGTCGACGTCGGTTCTACTGTAGGTGAATTCTTTCATTGAGAACGGCAGACGGCCTGGGCGAGCCTTTCGCCTCATGAAGCCGCTCTGCCTCGTGATGGTGCTCGTCTCGTCGGTGACCTGGGCGGGCCCGAAGAAGGGCGAGAAGGACAAGCCCGTTTCGCAGCCCGCGCCCGCGGCGCCGGCGGTGCCATACCTCGGCGTGCTGCCGACCGAGACCGAGGCCGACGCGTACAAGCCGCTGCTCGCGCAGGCGGACGCGTTGATGAAGGCCGCGCTCGACGGGTTCGTGCTGGACTACGCGCCGCCCGGTGAGGCCGACGACGCCTCGGCCGCGACGGTGAAGGCGAAGCAGACGACCGGCCTGCGCGTGAAGCTGGTGCTCACCGAGGCGCGCGAGCAGATGCGCGCGTCGCTGCTGGTGACGAAGATCCCGGGCAACGGGCTGCGGGGCAGCTGGTTCATTCACGCCAGCGGGCCCGAGGCGAACGAACTGCTCGAGGCCATCGTCCCCGCCATCATCGCCGACGTCGCCCAGGACCTCGGGTGGCAGAAGAAGCCGGCCGAGGCGTCGGCCGCGACCGCGGGCGCGTCGACCGAGGCGCCGGCCACGAACAAGTGACGACCGTCAGGCGCGCGCTGCCGCTGGCGGGCTTCGTCTGCGTTGCGCTGCGGGGCTGACTCGATCAGCGCTACAAGTCTGCCATGGTTCTCGAGCTGCTCGTCTCGGTGGCAACCGCGGCTACTCCACAGAAGGCGCGCCTCGCCATTCTCTCGCTCCAGGGCGCCGGCGACGTCGACCCCGCGCTCGCGGCAGCCATGACGGAGAGCCTGGCGGCCGAGGTCGGCGCGCGTGGCTTCTTCGAGCCCATCTCGTCGGCTGAGATCGCCACCCTCCTGGGCGTCGAGCGGCAGCGGCAGCTCCTCGGCTGCGGCGACGAGGCCGCCTCCTGCACCGCCGAGCTCGCAGGGGCCCTCGGCGCGCCCTACGTCATGAGCGGCTCGCTGACCCGCCTCGAGGGCATCTTCCAGTTGAACCTGCAGGTGTCCGACACGGTCAAGGGGCGGGTCACCGCGCGCAGCACGAAGGTGGCCAGGGACTTCGAGAGCCTGCGTGGCCTGCTGCCGTGGGCGGTCGCCGAAGCGTGCGGCACGCCGCTGCCCCCGCCGCCGTCGAGGGCGCTCCCCATCACCCTCATCGTCGCCGGTGGCGCGGCGGTCATCACCGGAGCCGTCTTCGGGCTCCTCGCGCTCAATGAAGAAGCGGCGCTCCGGGGAGAGCTGCGCAGCGACGACATGAACCGCTCGGTGGTGCTCCGCTCTGCTGACAGCTACCGCGACCAGCTCGAGCGAACCGCCCTCCAGCGTACGCTGTCGCTGTGTGGGCTCGTCGCTGGCGCGGCGCTGGTGACGCTTGGCCTCGTGGTGATGCCGCCGGAGGCGCCGCAGACGGGCGTCCGGGCGTCGCTCGTGCCCACGTCACAGGGCTTCGCCATCGTGGGGTTCATGCCATGACGCGCGCGCGCTTCGTCTTCGCCCTCGCGCTCCTGCTCGCCGGGTGCCCTGCTCCCGAGGTACCGCCGGGACGGTACACGTGCGACCCGGCGAAGGACCGCACCGTCGGCAGCGCCCAGTGCCCGGGGTCCAGCCGCTGCGGCCTCGAGGGCTTCTGCCACGACGTGGGCGATACCGCGACCGCCTGGCGCTGCGAGAGCGCCGATGACTGCGAGGCCGGGTTCCTCTGTGGGCTCGCGGCCAACGGCGCCGACCGCGAGTGCCACGATCCCTCGGTGGGTGCCGACTACCGCTGCGCGACCAGCGCCGACTGCTCGGCTGGGTGGAGGTGCGGCCTCGACCGCCAGCGGGCCCGACGTTGTCACGACCCGGCGGCGCCGACCGACTGGCCGTGCGACACGAGCGACGACTGCGTCGCGGGGTGGTCGTGCGGCCTGGCGGTGGAGGGTGGCCGGGCGTGTCACGATCCGTCGCAGCCGATGGCGTGGCCGTGCCGTGCCGACTCCGACTGCGTCGGCGGGTGGACGTGCCGGCTCGCCGACAACCGGGTCGACCGCGTCTGCCGCGACACCCGGGTGCCCTCGGAGCTGCCCTGCCTCGTCGACGCCGACTGCGCCGGCGGGTTCCGCTGCGGGCTCACGATGAACCGCGTTCAGCGTGAATGTCATGACCCGACCGCGCCGCGCGCCCACGCGTGCCTCTCCGACGTCGACTGCGTCGGCGGCTGGCGCTGCGACCTCGGAGGCCTGTGCGCCGACCCGTCTGGCGACGCGCTGATTCCGGCTGGCCCGCTCGACGCCGGGGCCTTCCTGCTGATCAGCCCGCTCGAACAGCTCCCCCTCGGCCGCCTCGCCATTTCTCCGCTCCCATCGCCCGCCGCTCCGCCCTGGTACGCCTTCGAGCGTGGCGGGCAGCTCCGCGCGACGACCATCACCAGCGGAGGCGTCGTTCGGAGCGTGGAGCTGGGCGCTGCGCTCGGCGGCCCGCTGCTGGTGCAGAGCCCCAGGTCGGTCGACTACCAGGGGTTTCCTTTCGACCGCTTCGTCGAGGTCGCCGCTGATCGGGTGTACCTCGGGAGGCCCGACGGCGGACTCGAGGCGGCGACCCTGCTCGACGATGGAGGGGTTGCGTGGCTCCGGGTGGGCTCGGCCGACAACTCGTACTCGGTGAACGCCCCGATCACCGAGCTGCGGCACGGCACCGCCGACCCGGGGCTCTTTCCCACCACCATCGCCTTCGGGCCCGACCCGGCCAACGACTACGTACTCTTCGACGGGCCGCGCGCCGCAGCGCCGTTCGCCTTTCCGAGCCGCATTCGCAACAGAGCGGGGAACCGCATCATCGACATGGCCGACGTCATCACCCGTGACGGTGGGCTCGAGTGCGTATTCGCGCTCGACGAAGCCGGCGTGTGGGTCGAGCAGCTGATGCGGGACAACAGCTGGCCCCTCGAGATGGTGCACGCTCCGCTCTTCGGGAACGACGTCTGCGCGCCGACCGGGCTCAAGGTGACGCACCTCGAGTCGGCGGGGCCGCGGCACCTCGCCATCACGGCCGCGCCGCGCGATGGCGGCCGGGAGCAGGTGGCTTTGTGGAACCTGACGCCGATGCTCGCGCGAGGGGGCGGGCCCTACGACTCGTACTGCACCTCGATCCTCGACCAGCCCTGCACGCCAGGCGACGCGATTCCCTACTCCGTCGAGCTCGGCCCCTGTGAAGCATGCCCCGGCGGTCAGCTCCTCTCGCTCACGCCGATCACCGGCGCCACCACGCCCGAGCTCGAGGTGCGGTGCAGCGTCGCCGACGGGGGCTCGTCGGGGTTCTTCCGCATCTCGAGGCGGCCCTTCACCTCGGGCCTGTGCGACAGGCGACCGCTGGTCGGCCGCAGTGGCCTCTTCTCGTCCGCCGGCGCGCTGACCCTGCCTGACCAGACCGCGCCCGGCCGCTTCGTCGCGGCGGGGCCCCGAGGCGAGCTGTGGACCGGCGCGAGCGCGCAGTCGGCGGCCTCTGTCCTCTTCGACCGGGCGCCAGTCGGACTGGCGGCCGTCGGCGCCGACCCACGCAACGTCATCGCCGTCGGCGACGGAGTGCTGGGCGTCCCCGCGCCACAGGTCGGGCTGCTGACGGCCGCCGGCGTCGACCTGCTCGCCGTCGCGACGAACGACCCCTCGTGGGTGCTCACCACCACTGGCGTGACGACGTTGGCCCAGGGCCCGACACTCGCCTCGGCGTCGACCTTCGCCGTGCTGTCGTCGGCGCCTGCACGCCCGGTGAGCGTGGCCCGCGCGAGGGCCGTCACCGGGCGCACCGTCGCGGTCCTCTCGAGCGGGCCGAACCTCTTCGCGGCCGACGTCGACGACGCGCTGGCCGGAACGGTGACGTTCGTTCCCCTCGAGCTGCGGGCGACCAGCACCGCGCCGTTCGCATCGCTGAGCTTCCCGACGCGAACCAACCCCGATGCCGGCGTCTGGCTCGAGGGCTATGGCGTGACGAGCCAGAGCGTGGTGCGGGTGACGGCGTCTTCACCCACGCGGTTCCGGCTCACCGACCTCACCCTGCCCGCCGGCGTGCTCCCCCTCGAGACGTGGTTCTCAGCGGACCGTGCGCGCCTCGGGACGACGACCGGAGCCGTGTACGGGCTGCCGAGCCGCATTCGTCTGGCCGGTCCCTTCCCCGAAGCGGTGGCCGTGGACTTCGCCGTCGCGTGTGGGCACGAGCTCGGGCTGTCGCCGGCCGGCCTCTTCCGGCTGGTGGGCCAACCGAATGGCGGCGAGGGCACGTGGGAACGTCTGTCGCTCGCGGGCGTGCCGCCACTGACGGACTTCACGGACGGGGCGCTGCACGCGGTCGGCGCCGACGTCTACCTCTTCACGGCGAACGGGACGGTCTTCCGCACCACCATCGGCCCCTGCCAGTAGTCGGGCCTGCGAGGTGGGCGAGCCGGTGTTAAACATCCGGCCCGTCGTGCGCGTCGCGTGCCTCCTCGTCGTCCTCTCGTCCGTCTCCGCGTTCGCCCAGAGCGATGGAGGCGCGGGCGTGCTCACGAAGGCGCCCACCCTGGTCGAGCGGGTCGAGGCCACCTTCCCGCCAGAGCTGCTCGACGCCGGCGTGGGCGGCACCGTGGTGATGGAGATCGACCTCGGCGTCGACGGCACCGTCACCGACGCGAAGGTGGTGCAGAGCGCGGGTGAGGGCTTCGACCGCGAGGCGCTCGCCGCCATTCGCCGGTTCCGCTTCACCCCGGCAGAGGTCGACTTCGTCCCCACGCCGGTGCGCATTCAGTTCAGCTACCAGTTCTTCTTCCGCCAGCAGGTCGTCGAGGTGCCGGTGGCGCCGGACGCGGGCCTGACGGGCGTCGTCAACTTCGCGGGCCGGGTGCTCGAGCGCGGCACGCGTGACCCGCTCGCGAACGCCCAGGTGGTCGTCGGCGAGGGCGAAGGGGCGCGCGAGACGCTGACGGGGGACGACGGCCGTTTCTCGATCGAGGACGTTCCCGCGGGAGCCCAGCGCGTCGTCGTGCTGCTCCCCGGCTACTCGAAGTTCGAGACGACCGAGACCGTCACGGCCGGCCAGCGCACCGACGCCACCTATTACGTCCGCAAGCAGGTGTACGGCGGCTTCGAGACGGTGGTGCGCGCGCCCAGGGAGCGCAAAGAGGTCGCACAAGTCACCCTCAAGCAGGAAGAGATTCGCCTCATCCCCGGCACCAACGGCGACGCCTTTCGCGTGGTGCAGAACCTTCCGGGCGTGGCGCGCTCACCGTTCGGCCTGGGCTTCCTCGTCATCCGCGGCTCCAAGCCGTGGGACACGCGCACCTTCGTCGACGAAGCGCCGGTGCCCCTGCTCTTCCACTTCGGCGGGCTCTTCTCGACCTACAACTCGAACCTGCTCGAGTCGCTCACCTTTCAGCAGGGCAACTACGGCGCCGAGTTCGGTCGCGGCATCGCCGGCCTCGTCACCGCCACCGCCCGAACGCCCTCGAAGAAAGGCGTTCACGGCTACTTCGACGTCAACATCGCCGACATCTCGGGCCTCATCGAGCTGCCCATCAACGAGAGCTGGTCGGTCGCGGTCTCGGCGCGCCGCAGCTACGTCGACGCCTTCCTGCCGGCGGTGCTCTCGCTCATCCCCGGGGCGACCGAGACGGTCGGCTTCACGGTGGCGCCGCGCTACTGGGACTACCAGGCGCGCCTCGAGTGGAAGCCGCCCACCGGGAAGAGCCGCTTCTTCGTCAGCTTCTTCGGCTCGTCGGACCAGCTCGTCGCGGCCCTGCCCAACCCGTCTCTCGACCCCGAGGGCCGCGGCACCTTCGGCACCTCGATCGCCTACAACCGGCTCGTCTTCGGGTACGACACGAAGCTGTCGAAGCGCGTCGACTTCCGCACCCGCACCACGTTGGGCCTCGACAACGTGGGCTTCTCGGCCGGGAGCGACCTGTTCGCGCGCAGCCAGCTCTTCCCCTTCATCTCGCGCAACACCTTCACCATCGACGTGCCCGAGGCGAACCTCGCCTTCGCGACGGGCCTCGACTTCCAGCTGCTGCCCTACGGCCTCGAGATTCAGTCTCCGCCGCTGCCCCGCGTCGGCGCCATTCCCGACCCGTTCGGTTCGCGGCGGCTCGTGTCGGTGCGCTCGAACGTGGTGATGGCCGAGCCCGCGCTCTTCGGCGAGGCCATCTGGAAGCCGGTGCAGGGCCTCAAGCTCATTGGCGGCCTGCGCGGCGACTACAACTCGTTGATGAACAAGGCGTGGGTCGACCCCCGGCTCTCGGCGCTATGGCAGGTGCACGACCGCGTGCTGCTGAAGGGCGGCGTCGGCATCTACCACCAGCCTCCGGACTACCGGCAGGGGCTGCTCACGAAGGAGTTCGGCAACCCCGACCTGCAGCCCGAGGGCGCGCGCCAGTACATGGTGGGCGGCGAGGTGCGCTTCACCGACGCCATCAGCCTCGACGTGCAGCTCTACTACAAGGACCTCTTCAACCAGGCGCGCGCGACGCTCGCGAGCTCGACGGGCGACTTCTCGAGCGGAGGCTCACCGGTGCTGTACGGCAGCTTCGGCCGGGGCCGAAGCTTCGGCGCCGAGATTCTGTTGCGGCACCAGCTGACGAAGAACTTCTTCGGGTGGATCGCCTACAGCCTGTCGCGCACCGAGCGCGACTTTCGCGGAGGCACGGTGTGGGCGCTCGCGCAGTTCGACCAGCCCCACAACCTCATCGTGGTGGCCAGCTACAAGCTGCCGCTCGACTTCATCATCGGAGCGCGGCTCCGCTACACCTCGGGCCCGCTGCGCACGCCCATCGTCGGCGCCATCTACGACGTCAACGGCAACTACTACTTCCCGATTCAGGGAGCGCAGTTCAGCGAGCGGCTGCCCGACTTCTTCCAGCTCGACGTCCGCATCGACAAGCGCTTCGTCTTCCAGAACTGGATGCTGGCGCTCTACCTCGACGTGCAGAACGTCACCAACCGGGCGAACGTCGAGGCGGTGCAGAACGCGTACGACTACTCGGCGCAGACGTTCATCACCGGGCTGCCGATTCTCCCGGTGCTGGGGCTGCGGGGAGAGTACTGATGCGCGCGCTCCTGGTCGGCCTCGCGCTCTGGACGACGGCCTGCACGCCCGAGGACTTCCCCACCGAGTCGCTCGTCGACCGGTTGCGCATGCTGGGCATCTCGTCGAGCCCGGCCGACCTCGCGCCCGGAGAGACGGCCCAGCTGTCGGCGCTCGTGCTCGACCCGACCCGCACCCAGGCCACCACCACCTTCTGGATCGCGTGCGACCCCGACCCTTTCAACGAGAACCGCTCGGCCTGCACCGACCCGGCGGTGGTGAACGACCCATCTCGACTGGGCGACATGATGTCGCTGCCCGCGGGCGTGCGCTTCGCGGGGCTCAACGCGACCGCCACGTACTCGGCCCCGCGGGGCCTCTTCGACGTGCTCGCGGCCGATGACCCACGCCGAACGCTCGGCACCGTCGGCACCCTCATCACCATCTCGGTGGCGGAAGAGGTGTCTCCGACGGCGCCCATGGAGGAGCTCGCCGCCCTATTCGGCCGGGTGCAGCGCCGCGAGGTGGCCTCGCTCATCTCGCTCTTCCGCGTGCGCATCTCGGAGGACCCGGAGCGCAACCAGAACCCCCAGGTGGCGCGCCTCGTCGTCGATGGCGTCGACTGGCCCGCCGGGGCGCGCGTGATGGTGAAGCCGGCGCAAGACGTGGTGCTCGACGTGGACGCGGCGGACTCGGCATTCGAGCCCTTCACCGCGGTCACGCCGAGCGGGCCCGAAGCCCGCACCGAGCGCATTCTCGTGTCGTGGTACTCGACGGCCGGGCGCTTCTCCGAGACGCGCACGGCCATGCGCGAAGAGGTGAAGACCACCTTCACCGCCCCGGGGAAGAAGGCGTTCGACCCCGTGCCCGAGCGGCGGACCGGCACGCTGTGGACGGTGCTGCGCGACACCCGCGGCGCGCTGACATGGAAGGAGTTTCCCCTCTTCGTCTGTGACGAGTCACTGCCCACGCCACGGGTGACGACGGTGACGGCGCCGGTTGATCGGCTCTCCCCGGTGGTCGTCGAAGGCGAGCACCTGGGCTCGGTGCTCGACGTCATCGTGGGTGGTGTGGCGCTGACGCGCGGGCGGGCCGACGCGGCGGGCACGAGCTGGACGGGCGAAGTGCCGGCGTCGGTGGCCGCAGGTTCGCGCGAGGTGGTGGTGCACTCGCGGCGTTGCGAGCGCTTCGAGGCGGCGTCCATCGTGGTGCCCTGAGAGCGTTGGACTCACCTCGAGAGAACCGAGTAAATCTGAGACTGTCACCAGCCGTGCAGTCAGCGGGCGCTTCCCCCTCCCGGAGGGAGCTCGTGGCAGACCCCGTTCGACGCTCAACCGCTGGCACCATCACCCAGCCGCAACCAACCGAGGCCCCGCCTCTTGGTCCGAAGCCGAAGGGCCACCGGTCTGACGCCCAGCCGGACCACACCGTCTCGCCGTTCCCCAGGGCGCGCGGGCTTCAAGCCCTCGTTCCGGCAGACGCAACGGTTCGGCAGGCCACCAACATGAAGGAAGCCATCGCGCTCGCCAACGAGCTGCTGCCCGCGATTCAGGGAACCTACGAGATCGAATTCCGGCGCGTAACGCTCGAGAAAGATGAGCTGGGCCGGGTCCGACAACGGGTCCGCGAAGAGAAGGCCCTCGTCGAACTCACCGCTGCACCCTTTGCCCAAACGGTCGAGGCGCTGCCACCGCCTGAGGCGGACAAGAAGAAGAACGTGAGGTACGGCCTCACACCTCCGCGATCGGTTGATCGCTTTCAGGTGGACCTCGATCAGGCGCGTGCGCGCGAGATCGAGCAGACCGCGAAGACCCTCGTTCATGAGTGGGCGCACACCGCGTTGAATCGCCAGCTCGGGAAGCTCCCGGACGGTGCAGCCCGCTACGCGGGGGCAACGGACCCGGTCGGTCTCTTCGAGTCGATACGCTTCAGGAGCCCAGCGACCGGCGAGTTCGTTCAGGTCACGCCTTCGGGGCCGGGCGTCACGGAGCATGAGATGGTGGCCCAGTTCAGCGAGCACCTGTTCGACCTCGCGCTCGCCCAGCGAAAGAAGGCGCACCGATGAGCCGCCTCGTGTCCATTCTGATTCTCGGTGCATCGACGCTCCCTTCGGTCGCCATCGCGAGCTGTCCCACGGAGGCCATCTCGATGTTCGCTCCGCCGGGGCCGCTGCCACCGGCGCCTCACTTCGTCGTGCACCACCAGGGCGACTTGATGGCTGAGGACGTGACGACGCAGGTCGAGCTCACTTCGGGGGGCGACCGACGCGTCGGTGTTCGCACGGTGCACTCGCTCCTCGGCCGCCTCATCCGTCAGTTCGTGGTGGTTCCCGAGACACCGCTGTCGGACGGGACCTGGGTCGTCGTGCCGCGCAAGGGGACGGCCGCCTTTCGGGCCCAGAACGGCCACCCCCTCGGCGAGCTCGTCGTTGCCCGCGACGCGTCGACGGCGGCGCCTCGCTTCGTCGGAATGCCCAGCACCGCTGGCTTCTCAGAGACCCGCTTCGGCTGTGGCTCTGACGCCGTCGTACGCGTCGAGGAAGCGTGGATGGACCGCAGCGGACTGGTCGAGGTCACCGTGCGGGGGGACGACTTCGAGCTGGTGGGACTCACGACCGAATCCAGTGGAGTCATCGAACTCGGCGTCTTCATGTGCGGCGGCGAGTTCGACCTGCCCCGCGGCAAGACGTTCGCCATCATCCTGCGGCCGCTCGGCGCAACTGGCTTGCCGGGCGACTGGCGCGTGCTCGTCGCGTCGACGCCGCCGCTCCCACCCATGCCCCGGCTTGGAGAAGGCTTCTCGAGGCCATCTCTGGGAGACCTTCTCGGCGGAAAGCCGCTGCCGCAGCGACGGCGCTGAGCCCCGGCGGTCGTGTCAGACTCTTCCCTCGATGGCGCCCTCTGGCCACCTGGACCTGCTCCGCGCGCTCCCCCATGGCGCGAAGATGTGGCTGCGCGCGGGTGGGCGAAGCCTGTGGCCTCTCGTGCTCGACAAAGACCAACTCCACGTCGAGCGTGGAGACGAGACGGCCCTGAAGATTGGTGACATCGCGCTGGTGGTGAACCCTCGCGGTCAGCTCGTCGCGCATCTCGTGCAGTCCCTCGCTCCACTCGTCACGGTGTCGAGCGTCGGTGTCGTCGACCCTCCGGCGCGCGAAGTGCTCGGCCGCGTGGTGGCCGTACGACGAGGAGCGCTCCGGCTCGAACTCCCGCGCCAGAGCCACCTGGTGCTCCGGCACGTCCCGAGGGTCGCGCGCGCGTTGAAAGAAGTGCCCGGCTTGCGCCGACTCGTTCGTCTGGTGAGGGACCGTTGAAGGCCCAAGCGTGGCACCCGGGACGTCGTGCGTGGTCCGGGTGGGTTGCTCGCGCGGCGAGGTGGGGGGATGACGACGCGCGCACGGACTGCCCAGCGGGAACGAACTCAAGCCGTACTCAACGACGGGAGCCGCCCGGCGGGTCCCGTTCGAGGCCAGCCACGCCGTCCGGAGTCACGCTCGACGTTGCGAGCGCTCCCGCAGACGCAGGTCGAAGTCCTGCCAGGCCGGCTGGCCTCACGCTCGATGAGGCGAGCGCTCTCGAACGCGCACGTCGAAGTCCTGCCACGACGTCCGGAGTCACGCTCAATGACGCGGGCGCTCTCGCAGGCGCACGTCGAAGTCCTTCCACCGCGCCACCACGCCATCCGGAGTCGCGCTCGATGACGCGAGTGCTCCTGCAGGCGCACGTCGAAAGTCCTGCCACGACGTCCGGAGCCACGCCCGATGATGCGGGCGCTCGAAGTCCTGCCACGGCGTCGCCACGCCGTGCGGAGTCAGGCTCGATGATGCGAGCCGTCCCGCTGCTGGCGGCGCTCGTCGTCGGCGCGCTCGCCCTCGCGTTCGGCCGCCGGGCGTTCCTCGCGTCGCGCGAGGGCACCACGCCGCTTCATCTGCCGCGTCTGTTGACGCTCTCGGCGCTCGCCGGCACCGCGGCCGTGAAGCTCGCCCTGGGGCCGCTCGTGCGCTGGTGGCTGGCGCTCGTCGCCTTTGCTGCGCTGCGCGTGGGCCTCAGCCTGGCCGTGACGCACCTCGCCCGACGGGCCTCGCAGGCCGAACTGGCGAAACGCCCCCGTCAGTGACAAATCGCGGCGCCATGACCGACGCCAACACCGACACCCTCGTGGCCCGCCTCCTCGACGACACGTCGAAGCGCCCGCGCATTCTCACCGACTGCGAGCGCCTCATCGAGGACGAGGTGTCGAGCAAGGGCGGCCTGTCGGGCCTCGCCATCAAGGGGGCGTACAAGGTGGTGTGCGCGGTGAAGCCGGGCATCATTCGCGAGTCGATGGACATGCTGCTCGACGACTTCGTGAAGCGCCTCGAGCCCTTCTACGCCGACCACCGCAAGGCCGGCAGCGCGCCGGCGCAGTTCGGCGACACGCTCTCGCGCCGCGGCGGCGAGGTGGCCGACGCGCTGTTGGGCATCACCGACGACCGCGCCAAGAAGGCGAAGAACGCCACGCTGAAGAGCGCGTACGAGAAGCTGCGCCCGCAGGCGAAGAAGCACGTCGAAGAGGCCGTGCCGCGCGTGGGCCGCACGCTGTCTCCGCATCTCGGCAGCTGACGCGTCGATGTCGTCGGCCGACCTGCCGGGCTCGCTGGGTGGTGCCGCGCCTCCGGCCGCGCCGCTTCCGCCCGCCGACGGCTTCCTGGCCCGCCTCGCCGCGCGCTTCACCACCTGGGCCGAGCGTTGGATTCCCGACGCGTACGTGTTCGCGCTCGCCGCCACCGTCATCGTCGTGGTGGCGGCCTTCGTCTCGCTCTCGCAGACGGTGCCGGCCGCCGCGGCCGCGGGGCGCATCGTGCGGGCCTGGGGTGGCGGCTTCTGGGAGCTCTTGCCCTTCACCCTGCAGATGGCCCTCGTCATCATCACGGGCTCGGTGGTGGCCACGACACGGCCCGTCGCGCGGCTCATCGCGTGGCTGGCGCGGGTGCCGACGACGGCGAAGGGCGCGGTCGCCTGGGTGACGTTCTTCGCGATGGCGTCGAGCTGGTTCAACTGGGGCTTCTCGCTCATCTTCAGCGCGATGCTGGCGCGTGAGGTGGCGCGCCGCATGGAGCGCGTCGACTACCGGGCGCTGTGCGCGAGCGCCTTCCTCGGCCTCGGCAGCATCTGGGCGCAGGGCCTCTCGGGCTCGGCCGCGCTGCAGATGGCGACGCCGTCGATGCTGCAGAAGGACATTCGCGACATCGTGGCCGCGGGAGGCCTCGTCGAGGGCGGCGTCATTCCGCTGCGGCACACCATCTTCCTCTGGCAGAGCCTCGTGTCGGTCGCCATCGAGCTCATCGTCGTCACCGTGGTGCTGTACCTGGCGGCGCCGAGCGAGGCGAAGGCCGTGACGGCGAAGGCGCTGGGCCTCGAGCTCGGAGCGAGCCCCCTGGACGCACCAGCGCCAGCCTCGAGGGGTACGCCCGGTGAGTGGTTCGAGCACCACCCGGCCCTGTCGGTGGCCTTCGTCGCGCTCGCGGGCGCCTTCCTCACCCTCACCTTCGTCGAAGCGGCCGACCCGCTGGGTGCGCTCACGCTCAACACGTTGAACCTGGGCTTCCTCACCCTCGGCGTCGCGCTCCACGGCACGCCGGCGCGGCTCATGCGCGCGGTGAAGGAAGCGACGCCGGGCGTCTGGGGCGTGCTGCTGCAGTTTCCCCTCTACGCAGGCATCGCGGCGCTCATCACGAAGACGCAGCTGTCCCAGCAGCTCGCGCACTGGTTCGTGGGCCTCTCGACACCCACGACCTTCCCCGCCGTCATCGCGACGTACTCGGCGGTGCTGGGCATCTTCGTGCCGAGCGGCGGTTCGAAGTGGGTCATCGAGGCGCCGTACGTGATGCAGGCCGCGCACGAGCTCAAGGTGCACCTGGGGTGGATGGTGGCGGTCTACGACCTGGGTGAGGCGCTGGCGAACCTGCTGCAGCCCTTCTGGATGCTGCCAGTGCTGGGCCTGTTCGGGCTGAAGGCCCGCGACGTCATGGGCTACACGATGCTGGTGTTCCTGGTGCTGGCGCCGCTCGTGCTGGTGCTGGTGACGCTGCTGGGCCTGACGCTGACGTATCCACTCTGAGCCTCGGCGAGCCGCAGCGCGACCGACGTCATCGACGCGGAAGCGTGGCGCGGCCCGTCAGGGGCGGTCCACCCGCTCGAGCCAGCCGCTCCGTTGGACCTTCGCCTGGAGGCGGTCCGACACCTCCATCGCGCGGGCGAGCTCGACCTCGGTGACGAGCCCCAGGAAGAGGCCCTGGCGCATCACCGCCGCGGCGCGCACGGGGCTGCGCTGCAACTTCGAGCGCGCGACGTCGAGCGAGTCGGTCGACTGCACCACCGGCACTTCGCGCCGCACCACCGCCGAGACGTACCCGAAGGCACCGCGCTGCCGAATCGCCTCGAGCAGGTCGTCCGCTGTGACGACACCGACGAAGCGCCCCGACTGCTCCACCGCGAAGACGGGCAGCGGAGACACCTGGAGCACCATGACGGCCTGGCCCAGCGTCGTGCCGGGCTCGAAGCGCGGCGCGTAGGGCGAGACGACGTCGCCCGACGGAATCTGCGACAACACCCGCGTCAGCTTCGCCTCGCGCACCTCGGCGCCAGCGCCGAAGTACACCACCAGCGCGATGAACGGCAGCATGGGGCTCGCGTTGTCCGACAGCGCCCACAGCGCCACGAAGCCGATGGCCACCACCCGCGCCACCACCGCCGCGATGCGCGTCGCCCGCTCCGGCTCGAGCGCATACGACAGCACCGCCCGCAGCACGCGGCCGCCGTCCATCGGCAGCGCTGGCAACATGTTGAAGAGCGCCAGCATGATGTTGGCCGAGACGAGCATCACCCAGATGTGCTCGGCCCGCGGCGCCTCACGCCCGAACGTGTGCAGCGCATCGACGAGGCCGGGGAGCGTCTCGAGCCACACCCCAACGCCGAAGAAGAGGGCCGCCAGCACCACGTTCACCGCCGGGCCAGCGATGGCGATGAGGAGCTCTTGCGTCGGCGTCCTGGGTCGATCCCTCAGCACCGCCACACCGCCGATGGGCGTCAGCGTGATGTCGGTGACGGGAATGCCATAGGCCTTCGCCACCAGCGAGTGCCCCAGCTCGTGCAGCGCGATGCACGCGAAGACGGCGAGCGACATGACGACGCCGAAGAGGCCGCCAGCGGGGCCCCAGACGAGCCACGGCCACGCGCCCAGCAGCAGCACCAGCACGAAGGTGACGTGGAGCCGAAGGTCGATGCCGAAGACGGTGGCGATCTTGAATGAGGCGCCCATGACGTCTTCATCATCACCTTTCTGCTCGGCGCAACCCAAACGCCCGGTCGAACGGTGACTGGCCGTGGCTGCAACTCACCGGAAGAAGGCGATCGCCCTAGCGGGTACGAACGTGTCGACCCACCTCGATGACCTGCGTCGGCAGGTAGACGAGGAGCCGGAACGTCTGGCCCGCCGACGTGGGCGCTTCGGCAAGCACGAAGATCTTCGCCGGTTTCGCGCCGAAGCGAGGGCCTTGCTGGCGCCAGGGACGAGAGCCATCGGGCAGGACCACTTCCCGCCAGGACATGGGCTTGTTGACGCCGCCATCTGGGAAGCGGTTGTCGAGCTGACCGGGTCGAACCTCATCGTAGCGAGCGACGAAGAGCCCATGCTCGGTGAGGGCGACAGGCCAACCGCCCAGGTTGTCATAGTCCACCACCGCGATGGGAGAGCCGTCGCTCGCCGCGGGCAGGCGCTCGGTGAGTTGGAACCCACCGGGAATCGAGAAGACGGTGCCGTCGACATACCCGACGCGGGCGAGCCGGCTCTGCGGGTTGTCGAACCACACCTCGAGCGGCCCTGCCGCCGAGAAGGTGAGCGGCGTCGCCGTCCATCGGCGCGGCGCGCCACCGAGCGTCACGTCGAAGACGTTTCGTGACGTCACCACGTAGGCGTGCACGCGCTCCACGCCGTCGGAGTCCACGGGCGTGCGCTCGATGGCCAGACTCCGGATGAAGGACGACGGCTCTGGCGTGGCCACTGGCGCGAGGTCGCCCAGCTGGCCCGCTGACTCGGCCGGCCTCGGCGGCACGAGGAAATACAGCGAGTCGTCGGCGGCGATGAGCATCGAGGCGACGCCGGCGTCGACGCCGACGAAGGCCTCTCCCCGGAGCGGCCGCGTCACCGCCTCACCGCGGCCATCGATGAGCCGCGGGCCGAAACGAACGGTGGGCGACGCCTTGCCGACGTTGCTGACCCGCACCAGGTTGCCACCTTCACCGACGACCCAGCCCTGCCCTTCTCCGACGAGGGCCGCGATGCGCGACGTCGCCTCGGGCGCGATGGACAGGTAGCCACGCTCGGGGCGCCCGTCGAAGAGCCCGGCTGTCGTGAGGGCGAAGACGGGGCTCGTTCCGTCAGCGAGGCCCACCTTGCTGACGTCGACGGGCACCCGCTCCATGAAGACGGGCTGGGCGGTCCCGACGGTTCGGCCGACCCAGACTTGCCCACTGAGCCCGCCCACCGCGAAGCCCGTCGCCAGCGTCGTGTCCAACACCGGCTCGCGATTGCTCACCTGCGAAACGTCGAAGGGTGGCTCGATCAACTCCTCGAGGCAGCGCCCGCCCGGCAGAGCCCCGCGAACACGGCGAATGCTGCCCTCGCAGAGGACGTCGACGAAGGGGCCGACCCGGTCGAGACCAGGCGTCGCGACGAAGGCCCTCGGGCACGGCACACAGTCAGGCCACGCTGAGGCCACCTCGAGCCCGAACCCGGTGCGCGAAGTGACGAGCGTCGTCAGGAGCGGCGGCGTTCTCGACAGCACGGCGGCCACCGCGCCCGCCTCGTCGATGCTGAGCGAAGGAAATCGCCGCTCCGCGGGGAGCATCGGCGGCGGCGGCAACGACACCGCGGCGACGGAGACGAAGCCACCGTCGGCCCCTTCGACCAGCAGCGCCTCTCGCGCGAGCAGCACCGCAGGGCGCTCTCCAAGGCGTATCGAGGGACCCGGTACGACGTCGAACAGCGCAGTGCCCGCGTCGTCCAGCAGGCGCTGGAAGGACGGCACCATCGACGCCTGCTCCACGACGCCAAAGCCCTGTCGGCCTTCGATGATGACGCCGATGCGCTGCGGCCCCAGCCTTCGCCACTGCGCGGCCTTGATGCCGAGAGGCTGTGGCGAACCCGGCGAGTTCGAGTCTCTGAAGAAGGTGTCGCCGTCGCGCTCGCGCCAGAAGGTGCGCCAGCCCCCGTCCCGTGGGAAGACGATGACGTCGGCGACGTCGCGAGCGTCAAAGCCCGCGTCGAACCGCGTCGGCGCGGGCGAGTCGGCTTCCACGAGAAACGTCCCGTCGGCCGTGCGAACGAAGACGGCCCTCGGAGGAACCGTGACGACGGCCTCGACGGCTCCCGTCAGGACCTTCGGGTGAACGACCACCCCCGAGCCCACCTCGGCGGTGAACTGTGGAAACGTCGGGGCGCCTTCGAACTGGGGCCCCTCGTCGACGTACCGCTGGCAGCGGTTCGACACGCCGCAGACGTCGCCGGGAGAGCAGACGGCGTCGCGCTCACCGGGGGGCCTGGCGAAGTCGCAGGGAAAGTCGTTGCCGGGCCCGACGAGCAACCCGGGGCACCCCGTCAAGACGGCCACCACCACCGCAGGCCAGACGCCCCTCACCAGAAACCTCCCGTCACCGCGAACCCACCCAGCGTGGGCGTCACCCTGAGCGACACCCGCCCGGGCGACTCGAACGGCGGCATCACGACGACGCCCAGCACCGTCATCACCGCGCCCGCGGCCATCAGCCCGACGCTCACCCACTTCTGCCGCGCCAGGGCGTCATTCTGCGTCAGGTAGAACGCGCGCTCGCTCAACGCCGTGCCGGTGCAGCGCCCGTCGGGAGGAACTCCGCCGGGGCAGAGCTCGTCGTTGAGCAGCCGCTCCTGCGTCAGCGTGATGATGCCGAAGACGGCGCCCGAGATGAACGACACCGCGCCCGCCGACAGCAGCGTGATCGGCACGACCCGCGACGGGGGCGGCGGCAGGGGAGACCCCGTCGCCTCGGCGGCTGCGTACGGAATGACCTGCTGCAACGCCTCGAGCGACGACGCCACCCGGTTCGCGCGCCCCGCGGGCCGGCCCTTCACCACGTCGAACGTCTGCAGGGTCAGCTGAAAGGCGGTGCCGATGCGCGACAGCTGGCCCGAGACGATGAACGGCGCCGAGAGGACCTCTCCGAGCGAGCTGTTGCAGGCGTCGGCGTCGGACTCACACACGCCCAGGAGCTGCTTCTGTCGCTCGGCGGACAGGGCGGTGGCGATGTCGCGGGCCGAGATGACGTCGAAGAGGCCCCGCTCCGACAGCGCCGCCACCACGGCGTCCGTCACCGCCGCGGCCTGGGCCGGCGTCACGCCCTGCGCCTCGAGCGCGGTGACGGCGAGGCGCGGCTTCGTGTCGGCCGAGACCGTGAGCTTCGGAGCGGCAGGCACGGGCGGGTCGGGCGTGGGCGTCGGCGCGACGGGACTGGGCGTCGTCGGCTCCACGACGGGCGCGGGCGCGACGGGGGCCGGCGCGGCTTCAGGCTCGCTCAGCTTGCCCTTCTTCGATTTGCCCTGCGCGGCTGCGCCCATCGCCGCGAGGACCAGCACCACCACGAACAGTCGCACCGGTGTTCCCCCGAAGCCATGAGGCCGTCGACGCTTCGTCAGATGTCGAGGTTCTGCACACGAACCGACTCTTTTTCGATCCACTGGCGGCGGCGGTCGACGTCGTCACCCATCAGCTTGGTGAAGATGTCCTGGGCCTCGATGAGGTCCTTCACTTTCACCTGGAGCAGCGTACGGGTCGCCGGGTCCATCGTCGTCTCTTTGAGCTGCTCGGGGTTCATCTCGCCGAGGCCCTTGTACCGCTGAATGTAGAGCCCCTTCTGCGCCTCGTCGTACGCGAGCGAGAGCACCTGCTGGTACGTGTGCGCGGTGACGCGCTGCACCTCGTCGGCCGACTTCTTCGGGTCGCCGATGCGCATCGTGTAGGGCGCGGGGCCAAAGGCCTGGAAGGCCTCTTTGAGGGTGGTGAGCTCGCGGTACTCGGGGCCGTTCAAGAAGTCGGTGTCGAGCACCGTCTCGCGGAAGGCGCCGTTCACCTCGCTCTTGATGACGAACTTCTTCGAGCTGTGCTGGAGGTCGTCCTTCATCTCGACGCGCATGCGGTCGAGGATGTCGGGGTACCGCTCCTCGAGGTAGCCCTGCACCTTGTCGAACTCGGCCTGGGCGCGGCTCACCAGCTCGCCGTCTTCGTCGGTCACGGTCTTCGTGACGTCCTTCAGCATGTCGGGGGTGAACGCCGCCGCTTGCACGATGGCGTCGACGACGCGCTTGTCTTTCCGCAGGGCCATCTTCTCGAGGCGCTTGTTGTAGAGCGTCACCTTCTTGAGCAGCTTCTTGAGCGCTTCGCCGGTGAGCTCGCCCGACTGCAGCTCGAGTGAGGCGCGCTCGGCGGCGATGTCGAGGAGGAAGTCGGACCGCGCGTCGTCGTCCTTCAGGTAGATGTCCCGCTTGTTGCGCGTGACTTTGTAGAGCGGCGGCTGCGCGATGTAGATGTACCCGCGCTCGATGAGCTCAGGCATCTGCCGGAAGAAGAACGTGAGCAGCAGCGTGCGAATGTGCGAGCCGTCGACGTCGGCGTCCGTCATGAGGATGATGCGGTGGTACCGGACGTCGTCGGGCTTGTAGCCCTCGTTGTCGTTGCCCGCGCGCACGCCGGTGCCGAGCGCGGTGATGAGGGTGACGATTTCCTGGCTGGTGAGCATCTTGTCGATGCGCGCCTTCTCGACGTTGAGGATCTTCCCGCGCAGCGGGAGGATCGCCTGGAACTCGGAGTCGCGGCCCTGCTTGGCCGAGCCACCTGCCGAGTCACCCTCGACGATGAAGATCTCTGACAGCTCGGGCTTCTTCGAGCGGCAGTCCGACAGCTTGCCGGGCAGGCCTCCGCCCGAGAACGCGCCCTTGCGCACCGTCTCGCGGGCCTTGCGGGCGGCGATGCGCGCGCGGGCGGCGTCGCCGATTTTCCCCACCACCTTCTTGGCGGTGTTCGGGTTCTCGTCGAGCCACTGCGCGAGGTGCTCGTTCACCATCTGCTCGACGAGGCCCTTGATCTCCGAGTTGCCGAGCTTCTGCTTCGTCTGCCCCTCGAACTGCGGGTTGGGCAGCTTCACCGAGATGACGGCGGCGAGGCCTTCGCGCGCGTCTTCGCCGGTGGGGAGCTCGCCCTTGAGTTCCTTCCACAGCTGGTTGCGCTCGGCGTAGCCGTTGATGGTGCGCGTGAGCGCGGCCTTGAAGCCAGACAAGTGGCTGCCGCCCTCGGGGGTGTTGATGTTGTTGGCGAAGGTGAAGATGCGCTCGTCGTAGCCATCGTTCCACTGCAGGGCGATCTCGAGCGAGACGAGGTCCTTCTCGCTCTTGAAGAAGATGACCTTCTCGTTGAAGGCCTGCTTGCCCTTGTTCATGAACTCGACGAACGAGGTGATGCCGCCCTCGAACTTGAAGTCGTGGTTCTTGCCCGAGCGCTCGTCGGTGATGGTGATGTGGAGCCCGGCGTTCAAGAACGCGAGCTCGCGCAGGCGGCCCGAGAGCGTGTCGAAGTCGTACTCGCTCACCTCGAAGATGGTGGGGTCGGGCTTGAAGGTGACGCGGGTGCCACGCTTGTCGGTGACGCCGACCTCCTTCACCTGGCCCTGGGGCACGCCGCGCGCGTAGGTCTGGTTGTAGACCTTGCCGTTGCGCTGGACCTCGACCTTGAGCAGCTCGGAGAGCGCGTTGACGCACGAGACGCCGACGCCGTGCAGACCGCCCGACACCTTGTAGGCGCTGTTCTCGAACTTGCCGCCGGCGTGCAGCTTCGTCATCACGACGTCGAGCGTGTCCATGCCGGGGACGCTGGGGTGCGGGCCGACGGGAATGCCGCGACCGTCGTCGACGACGGTGATGGAGTTGTCGACGTGGATGAAGACGTCGACCCGGCTCGCGAAGCCCGCCAGCGCCTCGTCGACGGAGTTGTCGACGACCTCGTAGACGAGGTGGTGCAGGCCGCGGAAGAAGGTGTCACCGATGTACATGCCGGGCCGTTTGCGCACGGCCTCGAGGCCCTCGAGCACGGTGATGCTGGCGGCGTTGTATTCGGCGGGAGCGGTGGTGGGAGCGGGCTGCGGAGTCGATTCCATGAACCATCCGATGCGGGGTGCGAAAGCCCTCCACTCCTACCACTTCGCCGGCGGAAATCGGTGGCTTTTCGACTGCCGAATCGACGTCGATTCGCCATTTATTTCAAGACCTTAGACAGCCAGAGCGGAACCATGAAGCGGCCCCCTGCAACAGGGCTGTTCACGGCTCGGGGGCGACCCCCGGTGCGGCTGTTCGCCAGGGCGTTGCGCCCCCCGCTGTGCTCGCGTTCCCGCTCCCGACGGAGGAGGGCAACGACCTCCCGGAGGCAGAGAGCGGCGCTGCTCCGATACCGTCGACGGCTGCTTTCGATCAGCCAGGGCACCCGCAGCGGAACCGAAGCCGAAAGTCGGGGAACACCGACATCTGACCCATCCGACCGAGAAGGCGCAGCGCCGATGAAGTCCTGGCCGCCTGTGCCTCTCTGTACGACGCTCTTCATGCTCCAGCGTCGGCCCCCTGCCCTGATGACCGGTCGCCAGCGCCGGGTTGGGCGATACTCGGTCCGCCCATGTTCATCACGCTCGTCAGCCTCACCCTCGCGCTCGCGCCTCCATCAGCTCGCGAGGCCGCGCTCCTCGCCGACGCGAAGGACGGCGCGCTCGACCAGGTCGACTTCACCGACGCGGCGCTCATCGCGAGCGGGGTTCCCGATGGAGAGCTCGGCACCGCGCGCGACGCGCTCCTCTCGCTGCTGACCCCCGCGCGCACCTCGGCGCTCGCGCTCGCCGAACCGCAGGCCCGCGCGGCGCGCCTCCTCGAGGTGTTGCACGACGGCGCCTTCCGCCAGTACCGGCTCGAGGCCACCACGCTGCCCGACCTCTGGCGCACCGGCGAGTACAACTGCCTGTCGTCCTCGGTGGCCTACGTCATCGCGGCGGAAGGGCTGCTCGAGTCGTCGCGCGCGGTGCTCTCGGTTCGCCACGCGCTGGTGCAGGTGGTGGTGAAGGGGCGCGCCTTCGACGTGCAGACGACGGTGCGCTCGGGCTTCGGCATGCCCCGAAAGCAGATGCTGTCAGCTGAGTACCTGTCACGGGTGGCGCGCCCCGGCGAAGACCTCGCCCGCGTCGAGAAGGAGATCCTCGACGCCGAAGAGGTGCCCGTGCTGTCGCTCATCGCCGGGCTGTACGCGAACCGCGCGGTGCTCCTCATGCAGCAGGGGCGCTCGGCCGACGCCGACGGCCTCATCGACCGCGCCACCCAGCTCGCCGCCGGCAAGTCGAAGGAGCGCTTCGCCACCTGGCGCGCCGCGCTCTTCAACGACACCGCGCGCGCGCTCGCCCAGGCCGGGCGCCACGAAGAGGCGCTCCACCTGCTCGACCGCATCGTCGACTCTGCGGGCGAGCACCGGGCCGTCATTCGGCACAACCTCGGGGTGCACCACTTCACCCTCGCCCAGGAAGCGGGAAAGCGCGGAGACTGGGCCGAGTCCCTTCGCCACGCCGAGGCCGCGAAGGCCGCGGGGCTGACCGAGGCGGGACCGCTCGTCGGCGAAGCGAAGGGCCAGCTCGGGGGCAAGGGCGGCCTCGACACCTGCGTGTCGGGGAACACGGCGGAGCGGGTGGCGTGCCTCACCGCGCTGTCGTCGGCGAAACGAAAGGCGAATGAGCCGACGCTCGCCCTGGCCGCGGCGCGGCAGGCGCTCTCACTCGCGCCAGGAGACGAGGGCGCTCGGTTCGCGCTCTATGAAGTCGAGTCGACGCGCTTCGAGGGCCTCGTAGCCGCGCGGGCCTGTGACGACGCCGCGGCGCTCGGACTCGAGCTCGAGCGCGTGGTGGCTGGGCTCACCGAGAAGCCCTGGCGCTCGCAGGACGCGATCGTCTTCTGCTTCGCGGCGGCGGGCGCCGAGGCCTTCGACCGGCAGGACTTCACGGGCGCGTCCACCGGCTTCCGGCGGGCCCTCGCGCTCGCCCCCACCAACGAGGTGGCTCGAAAGAACCTCGAGGCCAGCGAGTTCAACATCGCGGTGGGCTTCTCCACGACGGGTGCCTGCGACGAGGCGCGCGCCGTGCTGGGCCGGAGCATTCCACCGTCGCGGTGGCGAGCGGTGCTCGAGCCCTGCTGGGTCAACCTCACCGCCAGCCTCGCGAAGACCGGGCAGTGGGCCGCGCTGGTGACGCAGGCCCGCCATGGGCTCCTCGACGTGCCTGGCAGCGAGGCGCTCACCAACAACCTCGTGGCCGCGCTCCAGCAGTTGACGCTCACCGCCGTGAAGGCGAAGCGATGTGACGAGGCGAAGGGCCTGCTCGCCGAGCTCCGCGCGCTGGGAGCGGGCGCCTTCGCCGACCAGGCGCAGGCGTCGTGTCGGGGACATTGACCGGTCGCGCCCTCGAGTTTCGCTCGGTCATCCTTCAGGATGACCTCATGTCGACGACCGTCACGACCCTCAAGCTCCAAGACGGGGTCCCTCGCGCTCTACCGTGTGCGCCGCGGCCGCATCGACGTGCTCGCGATTCGGCACCAACGCGAGGCTGGATACCCCGAGCGGTGAGGTCGCCGCCTCACGAAGCAGCGGCACCGGTCTCGGAGCGGCGCTATGCCCTCGGCCCATGTTCGCACTCGCGCTCGCTGCAGTGGTGCTGTCCCAGGCTCCGTCGAAGGCGCCGTCGCTCGCTCAGAGCATCGACGTGCCCTTCCAGAAGTTCGTCCTCGACAACGGGCTGACGCTCATCGTCCACGAGGACAAGAAGGCGCCCATCGTCGCCGTCAACGTCTGGTACCACGTCGGCTCGAAGGACGAGGTGCCCGGCAAGAGTGGCTTCGCCCACCTGTTCGAGCACCTCATGTTCAACGGCTCGGAGCACTTCAACACCGACTACTTCAAGGCGCTCGGCGCCATGGGCGCGACCGACCTCAACGGCACCACCAACCGCGACCGCACCAACTACTTCCAGAACGTGCCGGTGAGCGGGCTCGACCGCGTGCTCTTCCTCGAGTCCGACCGCATGGGCCACCTGCTCGGCGTCATCGACCAGGCCCGCCTCGACGAGCAGCGCGGCGTGGTGCAGAACGAGAAGCGGCAGAGCGAGAACCAGCCCTACGGCCAGGTCTTCAACGAGGCCAACAAGGTGCTCTTCCCCTCGCACCACCCGTACGCCTACCCGCGCGGCACGGTGCTGGGCAGCATGGAAGACCTCGACGCCGCCTCGCTCAAGGACGTGCAGGAGTGGTTCAAGACCTGGTACGGCCCGTCGAACGCCACCCTCGTCATCGCCGGCGACGTCGACGCGAAGGCGGTGCACGAGAAGGTGAAGACGTACTTCGGCCACATTCCCGCGGGGCCGCCGGTGCCGCGAAAGGGACCCTGGGCCGAGAAGCTCACCGCGAACGTGCGCAAGGAGCTCGAAGACCGCGTGCCCCAGACGCGCCTGTACCGCTTCTGGGTGACGCCCTCGCTCACCAGCGGCGACAACGACCTGCTCAACATCGCCACCGCCGTGCTCGCGCAGGGCAAGACGAGCCGGCTCTTCAAGCGGCTCGTGTACACCGATCAGATCGCCACCGACGTCTCGGCCGGCATCTGGGACGGTGAGCTCGCGGGCCAGGCCATCATCACCGCCACGGTGAAGCCGGGCGTCGAGCTGGCGAAGGTGGAGCAGGCGCTCGACGAGGAGCTCAAGCGCTTCCTCGAGAAGGGCCCCACCGACGACGAGCTCGCGCGGCTGCGGACCCAGTGGCTGGCCGGCTTCATTCGTGGGCTCGAGCGCATCGGCGGCTTCGGCGGCAAGAGCGACGTGCTGGCCGAAAGTCAGGTGTACCTGGGCCGCCCCGACGCGTGGAAAGACTCGCTGCGCACGCTCGAGACGGCCACCCCGAAGCAGGTACAGGCGGCCGCGAAGGAGTGGCTCGGCGCGCCGCGCCTCGACCTCGTGGTGCGGCCGTTCGGCACCTTCACCAACACGAAAGACGGCGTCGACCGCACGAAGCTGCCGCCGCTGGGCCCGCCGCCCGAGGTGACGTTCCCATCGCTGCAGCGCGCGACGCTCAAGAACGGCCTCACCGTGGTGCTCGCCGAGCGCAAGGGCGTGCCCGTGCTCGACCTGCGGCTGCGCCTCGAGGGCGGCTCGTCGAGCGATACGGCCCAGACCGCGGGCCTCGCCAGCCTCGCGATGGATCTGCTCGACGAGGGCGCCGGCACCCGAGACGCCATTCAGCTGTCCGAGGCGCTCCAGCGGCTCGGCTCGACGCTCTCCACCGGCGCCGGACAGGACGTGTCGGTCATCTCGATGACGTCGCTCAAGGCGAACGTCGACCCCTCGCTCGCGCTGATGGCCGACGTGGTGCTGAGGCCCACCTTCCCCGCCGCCGACTTCGAGCGCCTCAAGAACCAGCGCCTCGCCGGCATCAAGCAGGAGAAGAACTCGCCCGGCGGCATCGCCTCGCGCCTCGCGCCACGGCTGCTCTTCGGCGAGGGCCACCCGTACGCCCTGCCGTCCTCCGGCACCGAGGCCTCCGTCGGGCGGTTGACCCGCGACGACGTGGCGGCCTTCGCGAAGGCGCGACTCAAGCCGGGGAGCGCGACCCTGGGCGTCGTGGGCGACATCACCCTGGCCGAGCTGCTCCCGAAGCTCGAGAAGGCCTTCGCAGGCTGGACCAGCGGCGCGGCCCCGCGCGTCGAGGTGCCCGAGGTGAAGCTCGCCGACAAACCCTCGGTGTGGCTCGTCGACCGCCCGGGCAGCCAGCAGAGCGTCATTCTCGTCGGGCACCCGGCGCCGCCCACCAACAACCCCGACGAGCCCGCGATTCTGGGCATGAACACCGTGCTGGGCGGTGACTTCAACTCGCGCCTCAACATGAACCTGCGCGAGGACAAGCACTGGAGCTACGGCGTGCGCACCTTCTTCGGCGACGCCCGCGGCCAGCGCTTCTTCGGCATCTCGGCGCCGGTGCAGACCGACAAGACGAAGGAGTCGCTCGCCGAGATCCAGAAGGAGCTCACCGAGTTCGTCGGCAAGCGCCCCACCACCGCCGAGGAGTTCGAGCGCATTCAGGCCGACCGCGTGCTGAAGCTCCCGGGCGCGTGGGAGACGAACGGCGCCGTGCAGGGCGCGATGGGCCAGGTCATCACCTACGGGCTGCCCGACGACTACTTCCAGACGTGGGCGGCGAAGGTGCGCGCGCTCAAGCGCGAGGACTACGACGTCGCCGCGCGCAAGGTGGTGAAGCCGCAGAGCCTCGTGTGGGTCGTCGTCGGCGACCGGGCGAAGATCGAAGCGGGCGTGCGCGCGCTCAACCTGGGGCCCGTGACGGTGCTCGACGCCGACGGCGCCGTCGTGAAGTAGCGTCGTCGGCCTCTGGTCGCTCGTTTGCATCGAGCGCGGCCGGAGTCCTCCAATGACGGCACCGCCCGCACCGCCCCCCGCAGGTTCTGCGCCGCAGGGAGTGGTGACGGCAACCGACACGCCGTGGCTTGGCCTCACCTCGGCCGAGGCTGAACGACGCCTGGCGGTCGACGGGCCCAACGCGCTGTCGAAGTCGGAGCGGCGCACCGTGCTGGCGCTGGTGCTGGGCGTGGTGAAGGAGCCGATGTTCCTGCTCCTGCTCGGCGCCGCGGCGCTGTACCTCGTGCTCGGCGACGTGCGCGAGGGCCTCACCCTGCTCGGCTTCGTCCTCATCGTCATCACCATCACCGTGGTGCAGGAGGGCCGCACCGAGCGGGCGCTCGAGGCCCTGAAGGATCTCTCGGCGCCGCGGGCGACGGTGGTGCGCGACGGCGTGATTCGCACCATCGCGGGCCTGCACGTGGTGCGCGGCGACCTCGTGCGACTCGCCGAGGGCGACCGGGTGCCGGCCGACGCGCTCCTGCGCGAAGGCAGCACCCTCACCGTCGACGAGTCCCTCTTGACGGGTGAGTCGGTGAGCGTGTCGAAGGAGCCCGACCGCGCCGCGACGACGGCGGCCAGCCCCGGTGGCGACGGCACCTCGAGCCTCTTCGCGGGCACCCTGGTGACGTCCGGGCGCGGGCTGGCCGAGGTGGTGGCCACGGGCGCGCGGTCGGAGCTGGGCCGCATCGGCGCGTCGCTCGCCGAGCTCGAGCGAGGTCGCAGCCCGCTCCAGCGCGAGGTCGACGTCGTCGTGCGGCGCATGGCGCTCGTGGGCGCGGGGCTGTCGCTGGCGCTGGTGGTGATTCGGGGGCTGTCTGGCACGCCCTGGCTCGAGTCGGCGCTGTCGGGCATCGCGCTGGCGATGGCGCTGCTCCCCGAGGAGTTCCCCGTCGTCCTCACCGTCTTCCTCGCCATCGGCGCATGGCGGCTGTCGCGGGTGAAGGTGCTGACCCGACACGTCAACGCCGTCGAGACGCTGGGCGCCGCCGAGGTGCTGTGCACCGACAAGACCGGCACGCTGACGCAGAACCGCATGACGCTGCGCCGCCTCGTCCCGGCGGAGGGGCCCATTCCCGAGGCGAGGCGAGGGGAGCACCCGCGCGTGGTGGCCGACCTCACGCCCGGCGTGGCCTTCGAGCTGCTCGAGGAGCGCGCCGAGCTGCCCGAGGCCGTTCACGCGCTGGTGGAGTTCGGGATTCTGGCCTCGCCGCGAGACCCCTTCGACCCGATGGAGAAGGCCTTTCACGCGCTGGGCACGCGCGCGCTCGCGCGCACCGAGCACCTCCACCCGGACTGGACGCAGGCGCGCGAGTTTCCCCTCTCGCCGGGGCTGCTCGCCGTCACGCACCTCTGGCGCGGCGACGACACGGGGCGCCTCGTGGTGGCCACCAAGGGCGCGCCCGAGGCCATCTTCGATCTCTGCCACCTCTCCCCCGACACGGCGGCGCGCTGGCGGGACGAGGTGCGCACGCTGGCCTCGGACGGGCTGCGGGTGCTCGCGGTGGCGCGCAGCGCGGGGCCGGTCGACGCCGAACCCCGTCACCCCCACGAGGTCGACTTCGTGCTGGCCGGCCTCGTCGGCCTCGAAGACCCGCTGCGCGACGACGTGGCCGAGGCCATCGCGACCTGCCGGCGAGCGCGGCTCCAGGTGCTCGTCATCACCGGAGATCACCTCGAGACGGCGCGCGCCATCGCCCGCAAGGCCGGCCTGTCGACCGACGACGTGCTGACCGGGCCGGAGCTCGAGGCGTTGTCCGACGACGCGCTCCAACGTCGCCTGAAGACGGCCTCGGTGGTGGCGCGCGCCGTGCCGGCCCACAAGCTGCGCATCGTGCAGGCGCTGAAGGCCGACGGGCGGGTGGTGGCGATGACGGGCGACGGCGTCAACGACGCGCCCGCCCTCAAGGCCGCCGACATCGGGGTCGCCATGGGCCAGCGGGGCACCGACGTCGCGCGCGAGGCGGCTTCGCTGGTGCTGGTGGACGACGCGTTCGGCTCCATCGTCACGGCGGTGCGCCTGGGGCGCCGCATCTTCGACAACCTCCGCAAGGCGGTGGGCTACATCCTCGCGGTGCACCTGCCGCTCGCGGGCCTGTCGCTGGTGCCGGCGCTGCTCGGGTGGGGCGTCGTGCTCGGCCCGGTGCACGTCGTCTTCCTCGAGCTCATCATCGACCCCTCGTGCTCCATCGTGTTCGAGGCCGAGCCCGAAGAGCCCGATGTGATGGAGCGCCCACCCCGTGGTGCCACCGCGCGCCTCTTCACGGCCTCGGGTATCGCGCTCAGCCTCGCGCTCGGCGCGGCGGCGCTGGCGGGCGCGCTCGGCGTCACCTGGTGGGCCCGCGCCGCCGCCCTACCGCTCGAGTCGCAGCGCACGCTCGCCTTCGTCGCCCTGGTGACGGGGAACCTCGCCATCCTCTTGTCGGCGCGCGCGCGCGGACCGTTCTGGCAGGGGCTCGCGCGTTCCAACCGGGCCCTGCCGGTCCTGCTGACGGCGACCCTGGGCGTTCTCGCCGCGGTCACGCTCGTCCCGTTCCTTCAGCGCCTGTTCGGCTTCGCCAACGAGTCGCTCGCGAACCTCGCGTCGGCGTGCGCGTTCGGCGTCGTACCCGTGCTCGCCGTCGACGCGCTCAAGCTGCTGCGGAAGGCGTCAGCCGTCACTTCGTCGGCGTCGGCGCACCCACCACCAGCCGGATGACGAACCGCTCGTCGTCCCGGAAGATGATCGGCTCGCCGTTGCCGCGGTCGCCCTCGGCCTTGTGCGACGCCACCTGCGCGACGGCGCCGATGCTGACCCAGGCGACCTTCGTGCGCACCGAGAGTGTCGGCCCGACGTAGAACCCGGTGCCCTGGTACTCGGCGCTCCGCCACGCCTGCCGCGCGCGCAGCTCGAGGCCCGCCGTCACGTCGGTCGTCACCGCGAGGCGGAGCGCGAAGGAGTGCTCGAGGCGCGTCTCGATGGCGTCACGGCGGTCCCAGAAGATGGTGCGCTCGAAGGCCGAGTTGGCGGCGAGGAGCACGTCACCCAGCACCCGGTCGAGGATGAGGCGCGCTTCGAGCTGCGTGGCGGCCACGCCCACGCCCGCGCGCGCGAGCAGCGCCAGGCCCACCACGTCGTTGGGCTCGAGCAGCCGGTACCGGACCTGCGTCGACAGCCGGCCGTCGAGCTGCTTCTCTTCCCGACGGCGCAGCGCCACGTCGGCGTCGAGCCCCAGGTGCACGTCGACGTTGCGCGCGACCCCGAGGCCAACCCACCCGCGGGCCTCGAGCGCGTCGTACGGCGTCTGACGGCCGGACCGGATGGTGAGCCAGAGCTGGGGGCTGGCTGCACCCTTCGCCTCGGTGGCCGAGGTCCACGTGAAGGGAAAGGGCCGCTCGGCGTGGGCGAGCGTGGGCACCGACAGCACCGCCACGATGAACGCTCCGAGCCGCACGCGCTGCCTCATAAACCTGCTCGCGCCCGCACGCATCACTTCGTGCTCACTCGAGCCACTCGGCGTCTTCGGGGACGTCGAGCTCGTCGGTGAAGCGCACCTCGAGCAGATCGCCGGAGATGACGACCCACCGGGCGCCCGGTGCCGGACGAATCGCGACGGCGCGTGCCGAGAGGCGTCGGACCTGAGGCCAGACGTCGGGCCCGGCGCGCACCTCGAGGGCGAACCCGGAGTCGGCATCGGGGTCCTGGGGACTGGCCCCGACAGGCGATGAGGGGCGCACGTGTGCCTCGCCCGCGGGAGGTTCGCTGCGTCGAGCGCCGAGGGTGTCGCGGACGAGTAGGTCGAGCGCATCGCGAGGCGCGACCGGTTCGTGCGACGCGCCATGACTCGCTGCGGGCGAAGTCGTCAGCACGTCTGGGACGATCAACTCGAACGCGCCGGGGGCCTCGTCTCCGTTCCCAGCTGGAGAGAGGTGCCCTGCCCCCGCAGCATCAGGGGCGATGCCTTCGGGGAGTCCGGCGTCAGGAAGGCGGCTCACGAGCCGCTGGTGCGAGCCAGGGCTTCGCACCGAATCAGCAGGGCCGCTCGCGCGCCCGTCACCAGCGTCCTGGTTCACGACCTCGTCGAGCCCAGCGAGCGCGGTGGACCGATCGCCCACGTGCGTGGAGTCGTGCGCACGTGGTCCGCGCCCCCCGTCACCTGTGTACTCGGTCACATCCTGGTCGAGCCCAGCCAGCGCGGTGGGGCGATCGCCCGCGTGCGTGGAGTCGTGCGCACGTGGTCCGCGCCCCCCGTCACCTGTGTCCTCGGTCACATCCTGGTCGAGCCCAGCCAGCGCGGCGGGGCGATCGCCCGCGCGCGTGGAGTCGTGCGCACGTGGTCCGCGCCCGTCACCTGCGTCCTGGTTCACGACCTCGTCGAGCCCAACCTCCGCGGTGGGGCGATCGCCCGCGTGCGTGGAGTCGAACGTGCGCGCGTCGCCGCTCGGTGCGTCGCCTGGGGAATTCGCCGTAGCCGCGCTGTCGACAAGAGCGCCCGAGGTCTCACTGGCCCGTCGGTCACTCTCTCGTCCCAGCGCATCGACGCGGGCTGGCGCGCTCGGCAACGCCAGCTGGAGCCCCTCGGCGTCGCGCGCGATGGCGCTGGGTGACGACGCGGGCACCGCGGCCAGGAGCTGCGATGGCGACGAGATGGGGAACACCGAGCGTACGGCCGCCTGGCCTTTGCGCGTCTTCATCTCTGAGCGGATGACATCGGTGATGAGGTCGATGTCGTCCGGCAGGAGCGTGAGCGCCAGCTTGAGCGCCGCCGCCGCGCGCGGGTGGTGCCCCTCGTCGTCGAGAATGCGTGCGGCCAGCCGGTAGCTCGCCACCGCGTCGGCCGGGCGAGAGAGCCGCTTGAGCACTTCGGCGTGCTTGAGCCAGGTCTGGGCGTCGCGCGGCGTTTGCGTCAGCACCTGCCGCAACAACACTTCGGCGCGGTCGAGCTGGCCCTGGGCCACGAGCTTCGCGGCCTTTTCCTTGACCTCACGGACACCCACCGCGCCGATGTATCGCCCTTTCCGCAGCGGTGCGGATCATTCAGCCCCACTGGATTGGTGGACACGGCGGGCCACTCGTCGGCATGGAGGCCTGAGTGGGGTTTCCTCCGACCAGTGGCGCCACCGTGGCGCTGGTGACGAAGCACGGCAAGGAGCGGCTGCTGGCGGGCCTCCTCGAGCCGCACGGGCTGGCGCTCGTGCACCTCGGCGACGTCGACACGGACCAACTCGGCACCTTCACCCGCGAGCGGCCACGTGTCGGCACCGCGCTCGACGCCGCGCGCACGAAGCTCACCTGGGCGCTCGAGCACGCGCCCCAGGCCCGCTTCGCGCTCGCCAGCGAGGGCTCATTCGGCCCGCACCCACACCTGCCGTGGATCGCCGGGGGCCACGAGCTGGTGCTGCTCTTGGATCGCCAGACGGGCCTCGAGCTCCGCGGAGACGATCTCACCAGCGACACCAACTTCGGCGCTGCCCTGGTCGGATCGCTCGACGAGGCGCTCGCCTTCGCCGCGGCGCATCGGTTTCCTTCGCATGCCCTCATCGTCGGCGCCCACAAGGCAGTGACCGATCCGAACCACCTGAGCAGGCTCGTCACCGACGCGCTCCGCAGCGGCCCCGTTCACCTCGAGACCGACATGCGCGCGCACCTGAACCCGCTGCGGCAGGCATCGATTCGCCGCGCCCTGGAGCGGTGCGTCTCGGCCCTGGCAACGCGCTGTCCCCGCTGCGACTGGCCTGGCTTCGTCGGCGGAGCGCCAGTGCCCGGGCTCCCCTGCGAGGCCTGCGGGACCCCGACCCGCCTCGCTCACCACGTCGAGCGGAGCTGTAGGCACTGCCACCACACGGTCGAGCTGCCGCCCGAGATGCCGCTGGCACCTGCCAGTCGGTGCGACAGCTGCAACCCTTGAGCGGCTCACAGGCGACTTCGCTTTTTCGAAGTAGCCCCGCTGGGCCCACGTGCCTACCTCTTGGCCCGTGAACATCGAGATCCGGGGGCGCAACGTGCCCCTGACAGACGAGCTGAAGGCCCACGCCGACCAGCGGCTGCACCTCGCCCTGTCCCGCTTCTCGAACCGGATCCGTTCGGTGAAGGTCGTCTTCGAGGACGTGAACGGCCCGAAGGGGGGGCCCGACAAGAAGTGCCTCGTGACGGTCAAGCTCGACGGAGGCGATGAGCTCCGGGTTGAAGATGGCAATGGCGACCTGCGGTTCATCATCGACAGCGTGGCCGACCGGGTCGGCCGCCTGGTGGCGCGCGAGATCGAGCGGCAGCGCGAGGCGCACAGCTCGAAGGCCGCCCGCTTCAACGGCAAGCGCTGATCTTCCCTCCCGCTGATCAGCCCGGCTGCCGAGGCCCCGTGCCCAGAACATCTGTTTTCTCGATGTCCGCACAGCCAATTATCAAATTTTCCTCACATTCGACAAAGACTACACATCGCTCACCACCCTTCCTCTCCGTCGAACCGAGGCCTGACCATGGGAATGAGCGAAGCGACCTACTTCGAGCGGCAGTGCGCACGAATCAGCCGGCAGCCGCAGATGACGGAAGACGAGGAGCGCCGCCTCGCGCGCCGCTGGCTCGAGAAGAAGGACCGGAAGGCGGCCGAGGCGCTCGTCGAGGCGCACCTGCCGCTGGTGGTGCACCTCGCGCACCGGCTGCGCGGCTACGGCGTGCCGAAGGACGAGCTCGTCGCCGAGGGCAACGTGGGCCTGCTCCGGGCCGTCGAGAAGTTCGACCTGCGCGGCGTGCGCTTCAAGACCTACGCGACGTACTGGATCCGCGCGCACATGCTCGCCTACGCGATGCGGGCCAACAGCATCGTGACGGTGGCCACTGGCGCCCTCGGCGCGAAGTTCTTCTTCAAGCTCCGCTCGGCGCGGGCGAAGGCCGAGACGCTGCTCGGGCCCGGCCACGAGGGCATCGACGCGCTGCTCGCCCGGCAGTTCGGCGTCTCGGAAGACGTCATTCGCCAGCACTCGGCGCGGCTCTCGTCGTCCGACCTGTCGCTCGACGTCAAGGTGAACGAAGACGGTGAGACGACCGCGCTCGACCTGCTCCCCGGCGCCGACGCATCGCCCGAAGAGGCCATCGGCGCGACCGAGCGCGACGAGCTCGTCCACCAGGTGGTGCAGCGCCTGTGGAAGGCCCTCGACGAGCGCGAGCGCGCGGTGCTGCAGCATCGCCTCATGGCCGACGAAGACGACACCACGCTCGCCGACCTCGGAGACCGCTTCCAGCTCTCACGGGAGCGGCTGCGGCAGATCGAGATGCGCGTGAAGCAGCGCCTCAAGCGGGCGCTCGAGACGGCCACGAACGAACAGCCCTCGTTCATGCAGTGACGCCTCGGCGAGTCAGGACCCTCGTCGAGTCAGGACACAGCGACGAGTCAGGACAACGCGACGAGGCGCTCGAGCAGCCGGGTGACCTCGGCCATCTGCCCGGTGTCCTGCAGCCTCACCGCCACCCGCCCCTGCGCCAGCAGCGCCTTCACCTGCCCCACGGCGGTGTCAGCCTCGGGGCTGGGGTTCTCTTCGGCGCTCTTCTCGAGCAGGCGCACCAGACGCTCGGCCTTGTCGAGCACCCGGGGGAACGTCTGAATGGCGAGCGCCTTGTCCTTCTCGGCCTGGGCCTCGGAGTACGCCGCCTGCTCGGCCTTGAGTGAGTCGACCTCGCTCGTCGACAGCGTGGTGCGGGCCTCGATGCGCAGGGCCTCGGCCATGCCGGTGGTGGTGTCGACGGCGCGCACCGAGAGCGTGCCCTCGTTCGACAGCTCGAAGGTCACCTCGATGGGCACGTCGGCGCGGTTGACGACGTTGAGCTCGTGCAGGACGACCTCTCCCAGCTTCGTGCACTCGTCGGCGAAGTCGCTCTCGCCCTGGAACACGGGAATGCGGGCCTGCGTCTGGCCGGTGCGGCCGGGCAGGAAGGCGTCCTTCGCGGTGGCGGGCACGGGCGAGTTGCGGGGAATCAGCTTGCGCACCGAGCCGCCGAGCACCCCCACCGACAGCGTGTGGCTGGCGACGTCGATGAGCACCGTCTGGCCCTGGCGCGACGCGAGCTCGGCGGCGTGCACCGCGGCGCCCAGCGCCACCGCTTCGTCGGGGTTCACGCCGGTGACGGGTGGGTGGCCGAAGAAGCGGGTGACGAGCTCTCGCACCAGCGGCATGCGCGTCATGCCCCCGACGAGCATCACGGCCTCGATGTCCTGCGCGGTGAGCTTCGCGGCGTCGAGCACCTGCCGGCAGACGTCGAGGCAGCGCGTGGTGAGGGGCTCGGACAACGACTCGAAGAACGCCCGCGTGAGCGCGGTGTCGAGCTGGCAGAAGCGCCCCTCACCGCTCGAGTGATCGCCCAGCTCACCGACCGAGATGTAGGCCTCGGGCTTGTCCGACAGGGTGCGCTTGGCGCGCTCGGCGGCGTAGCGCAGGCGCTGCATCGACACGCGGTCCTTCACGACGGCGTCGCGGTAGAGGTCGGGCACCTGCGCCACGAGCCACTGCACGATGCGCGCGTCGAAGTCGTCGCCGCCGAGCTGGGGGTCTCCGCCGGTGGCGCGCACCTCGTACACGCCGTTCTCCATCTCGAGCACCGAGACGTCGAAGGTGCCACCGCCGAGGTCGAACACCAGCGCGCGGCCCTGGAACGAGTTCACCAGGCCATAGGCCATCGCGGCGGCGGTCGGCTCGTTGAGCAGGCGCAGCACCTCGAGCCCCGCGATGCGCGCCGCCTCGCGGGTGGCCTGGCGCTGGCCTTCGTCGAAGTTCGCCGGCACGGTGATGACGCACTTCGAGACGGGGCGGCCAAAGTGGGCCTCGGCGTCGAGCTTGAGCTCGCCCAGCAGCATCGCCGACACCTGGGTGAGGGGCATCACCCGGCCGGCCACCTTGATGCGCACCTCGCCCTGAGGGCCGGCGAGCACGGGGTACGGCACGACGAGCTTCGCGGCTTTTTCGAGCGCGGCGCTCCAGCGCTTGCCGATGAAGCGCTTGGTGGCCGGCGCGGCGCGGTCGGGCGCTTCGTCACCCAGAATCTGCGCGCGCTCGCCCACCACGCGCTCGCCTATCGCGGTGAAGCCGACGACCGACGGGGTCAGCCGGGCCCCCGCGCGCGAGGGGATGAGGGCCGGCCGACCGGAATCGAGCGAAGCCACGGCGCTGTAGGTGGTGCCGAGGTCGATGCCGATGACGGGTTCCATGCGGGCCTGCGACTCTAGCGCGCACGCTCGGGCCCAAGGCGCACATTCGCGACTGGGAGACGTTCTTCACGGGCGTCGACGATGGGCGCGTCATTCGCCGGGGGAATGACGACCATCGTTCGCTGCGATTGGCGCTGGGCGCGGGAGAGGCGCACCGTGACGGCATGAACGAGCTCGCGACCGTCTTCCGTCTCATCATGAGCACCTCGGGCCTTCTGGTGGTGCTGGCCCTCATCCTCACGCTGCGGCGCCGCTCGCGGGAAGGACGCCGGCTGACTGGCGTCCTCGTGGGCTGGTGGGGCCTCGCAGGCGCCGCGGCGGTGGGCGTCACGCACCTGCTCGCTGGGCCGATTCCCCAGCTGGTGCCAGTCGGACTCGGCCTCGGCCTCGTGGTGGTCGGCGTGGGCCTGGCGACGCCGGCGGTGCGGACCGCCTTCGACGCCCTGGAGGACGGTGACTGGCGCCTCTTCATGGGCGCGCGGGCCGTCATCGGGAGCCTCATTCTCGGGAGCGCGGCCACCGGGCTGTTCCCCACCCGCTTCGCGCTCGAGGCGGGCCTCGGAGACCTCGCCGTCGGTGGCGTCGCGCTCATGCTCCCGACGTCGCTGGCGAACGGGCCGCGCGCACCGCGGCTGGCCCTCTTCGCGCTGGGGGTGGCCGACTTCCTGAATGTGATGCGGCAGATCCCCACGACGGTGGTGCCCTGGCTCGCCGAGTCGGGCAGCCCAGGCACGTCGCTCGTCCTGCCGTGGGTCCTCGTGCCGGCGCTCATCGCGCTCAACGCCCACGGGCTGCGACGCGCGCTCAAGGCGTCGACGGCCCGCATCGAGGTCGATGCAGCGACGGCGCCTCCGATGGGGTGAAGTCACAAGCCATGTCTCCTGCCCGCGCCTTCGGCGCACCGTTGACCGGCCACCGCCTCTCCGGAGTCGACCTCAACCTGCTGGTGGCGTTCGAGGCGTTGTGGGCCGAGCGCCATGTCACCCGGGCCGGGAAGCGCCTGGGGCTCTCGCAGCCGGCGATGAGCGGCGCGTTGGCGAGGCTGCGGGAGCTCTTCAGCGACCCCCTCTTCGTGCGCACGCCGACCGGGCTCAGCCCCACCGAGCGCTGCGTCGAGCTCGCGGGCCCGGTGTCATCGGCCCTCGCGCAGGTGCAGCGGGCGCTTTCGGCGACCTCGTTCGAGCCGATGCACTCGGAGCGCGAGGTGACGGTGGGCGCAGTCGACGCAGCGATCGCGGCCGTGATGCCGGCGGTGGTGGCGCGGGTCTTGCGCGAGGCACCGAAGCTGCGGCTGCGCGTGGTGGCCATCGACCCAGCCAAAGCCACCGAGCTCGTCGAGGCCGGCGCGCTCGACCTCGCCCTCACCGCCCGCCTGAGGCCCTCGGCCTCGGTGAAGACGCGGCTGCTGTTTCCGCTCGAGTTGCGCCGCATCGTCCGGCGAGGCCACCCGCTGGTGTCGGAGAGAGAGGTCGAGGCCGCGCTCCCGCGGTGGCCGCGGGTCGGCGTGTCGTTCGACGGGAGCCCCGCCTCTGGCCCTCCGCCCGCCGTCACGGTGTCATCCTTCCTGGCGATGGCGCACTTCGTGGGCGCCTCGGACGCGTGGGGGCTGGTGCCGCATCGCTTCGCCGAGCGGCTCGAGCGGGAAGGCCTGGTGCGGTGCGTGGGAGCGCCCGTGCGCGTGAAGGATCTCGCGCTGCGGCTGGTGTGGCCCCAGACCCAGGACGCCGCGCCGCTCTCACGCTGGCTGCGGGAGCAGGTGCTGCTCGCCGCGAAGAGCACCTGAACCCATCAGCGGCGCTTGGGGCGCCCGCCTCGCCGGCCTTGCCGTCAGGGCGACGTGTGCTAGGGGTCCGCGCGCCATGCAGAACGTCTCCGTCGCCCGCCGCTACGCCCGCGCCCTCCTCGAAGCCACTGGAGACGGGGCCGATCAGATCCTCTCGCAGCTCGACGAGCTCGTGCGCTACCTCCACACCGCGCCCGACGTGCTCGCCGCGTTGTCGAACCCGGCGCTGAGCCGGTCGCAGCGCATGGCGATGACCGAGGGCCTCATCAAGGCCGCTTCGGGCATGGCGCCGACGTTGGCCAATACGCTGCGGCTCCTCACCGACCGCAACCGCTTTGCGTCGCTGCCGGCGCTGGCGCTCCAGTTCCGCGAGCTGGTCGACCTGCGCATGGGCCGCGTGCGGGGCACCGTGACGTCAGCCACGATGCTCGGCGACGCGCAGCTCACGGCCATCAAGGTGCAGCTCGAGACGTTGACCCAGCGCAAGGTGGTGCTGGACACGAAGGTCGACGCGTCGATTCTGGGCGGCGTCATCGCCACCGTCGGCAGCCGTACCTACGACGGCTCGCTCAAGAGCCAGCTCCGCGAGATGGGTCGCCAGCTCCTCGAGCGTTGAAGCGTTTCGCTTCGACGTCGAGCCCCGTGTCAGCGGTAACCCCGGGCCTGCAGCGCGAAGAGGTGGGCGTAGTGCCCGCCCTGCGCCACCAGCGCCTCGTGTGTGCCCAGCTCGGTGAGCGTTCCATGTTCGAGCACGGCGATGCGGTCGGCCATGCGCACGGTGGAGAAGCGGTGGCTGATGATGATGGCGCTGCGCTCCTTCGACAGGCGCTGGAAGCGCTCGAACAGCGCGACCTCGGCCTCGGCGTCGATGGCCGCGGTGGGCTCGTCGAGAATGAGCACCTCGGCGGCCTGGCGCATGAAAGCGCGTGAGACGGCGAGCTTCTGCCACTGGCCACCCGACAGCTCGTGCCCCTTCTCGAACCAGCCGCCGAGCGTCGTGTCGTAGCGCTGCGGCAAGGCCTCGATGTCGGCCTTCGCCCCACCGGCCTCGGCGGCCTGCTCGATGGCCGGGCGATCTTCGACCTTCCCGGGCTCCCCCAGGCCCACGTTCTCGGCGGCGGTGAACTGGTAGCGCACGAAGTCCTGGAAGACGGCGCCGACGCGGGCGCGCAGGTCGGCGACGTCGAGGTCGCGCAGGTCGACGCCACCGTACCGAATGACGCCCTCGGTGGGCTCGTACAGGCGCAGCAGGAGCTTGATGAGCGTCGACTTTCCGGCGCCGTTCTCACCGACGAGGGCGAGCTTCTCGCCCGGCTCGAGCGTCAGCGTGACGTCGTGGAGCGCCCAGCCGGGCTTGCCCGGGTAGCGGAAGCTCACGTGCTCGAGCTCGAGGCGCTGCGGCCCCGGCGGGAGCGTCTTCGGCGGCGACACCCGCGCGCGCTCCGCAGTGGTGGGCAGCTGGAAGAAGGCGTCGAGGTTCGAGAGGAAGAGGGCGTCTTCGTACATGCCGGCGACGCCGCTCAAGACGGCCTCGAAGGCGCCCTGCCCCTGGCGGAAGACGACGAGCGAGAGGGTGAGATCTCCCACCGAGAGCTGACCCGAGGCGGCGCGGCCGGCCACCACGAGGTAGCAGACGTAGAAGGCGGCGAGCGAGAGGGCACCGAGCACGGTTCCGAAGACGAGGCGCTTCACGGCGAGGCGTTGGTCTTCGGCGAGGAACTTCGAGAACAGCGCCCGGTACCGCCCGAGGATGAGGGGACCCAGGCCGAAGAGCTTCACCTCTTTCACCGTCGAGTCGCGGGTGAGAAGCCACTCGAGATAGTTGAGTCGCCGCCCTTCCGGCGCGCGCCACGAGTAGAGCCGGAACGCCTCACCCGACAGCTTCGTCTCGGCGAGGAAGGCGGGCAGCGCGGCCACCAGCAGCACCAGCGTCGTCCACCAGCTGACGCGCCACAGCAGCACGGCGAAGGTCGACAGCGTCAGCAGGTGCCGCGCGATGGTGATGACGGCCATCGCGAGCGAGAGCGGGCGCGACGCCGACTCACGTCGGGCGTTCTGCATGACGTCGTACGTCTCGGAGTCTTCGAAGTGCCGCAGCTCGAGCGTCAAGGACTTCTCGAGCAGGCGCTCGTTGAGCAGGTTGCCCAGGCGCATGCGCAGCAGCTCGCGCGAGAGCGACGACAGGCGCGTCACCAGGAGCGTCACCACGGCCAGCGCGAGCTCGACCGACACCAGGCGCATCACCGCCGCGCGCGTCTCGTCCGAGGGCGAGCGGGCCGCCTCGACCACCGCGTCGATGATGAGCTTTCCGACCCACGCGAGCGCCGCGGGCAACGCCGCCTGCACCACCGTGAGGGCGGCCTGCGCGAGGGCGTTCCTCCGGTCGGCCTCCCACACGAGCGACAGGGCGCGCGGCACTTGAGCGAGGAGCTGTCGTGTGGAGAGTTTTCGATCCCGAACGGCCATGCGTCTCGCGTAGCGCACGACTCCTGCTGGCGCCCCGTGTGAATGGGCGCGCCCGCTCGAAGTGTCAGGGACTCTTTCTCCTCCTCGTCCGGGCAGCATGCAGACCACTCACGAAATCCGCGCGCGGTTCGACGCGAGCACCATCACCGTCTACCAGGCGTATTCGCCAGCGATCGCCGACGCCGCGCTCGCGGCGCAGCGCTTCGTGGCGCCCTTCTCGTTCGAGCGCATGACGTGGGTGAAGCCCTCGTTCCTGTGGATGATGGAGCGCTGCGGCTGGGCGACGAAGGCCGGTCAGGAGCGGGTGCTGGCCATCTCGATGCACCGCCCGAGCTTCGACGCGTTGGTGGCGCGCGCGGTGCCGACGCACTTCGAGGCGCCCCTCGACCGGACGCCCGAGTCGTGGAGAGCACGTCGTGACGAAGCGAGCGCGCTGGTGCAGTGGGACCCGGAGCGCGATCTGCGCGGAAACAAGCTCGGCACTCGAACGATTCAGCTCGGCATCGGGCGCGCGCTCAGCCGGGCGTACGCGAGCGAGTGGATCGCGCGCATCGACGACGTGACGCCAGTGGTGAAGGTGCTGGCGAGGCTCCGTCGGGCCGGCGAGTGGGAGGTGGCCGCCCGGAAGCTGCCCACGGAGCGCTCCTACGTCACAGCAGCGCCAGGCGCTTCTTCGCCTTGAGCGCCTCGACCACCTTGCGCACGTCCTGCGACTTCTCCTTCGGCAGCACCAACATCGCGTCCCCGGCGTCCACCACCACCACGTCCTTCATGCCGACGACGGCGATGGGCTTGTCCTTCGCCACCACCACGCAGCCGGCCGAGTCGATGAGGAGCACGTCTTTCCCGACCGACACGTTGCCGCTCTCGTCGGTGGGCCGCACCTCGGGGAGCGCGTTGAAGCTGCCGACGTCGCTCCAGCCACAGCGGCTCGGCACCACCGCGATGTTGGTGGCCTTCTCGGCGACGCCGTAGTCGATGCTCGTCGCCGGCATCTCGAGGAACTCGCGCGCGAGCACCTTCGCCGCCTTGCCCGTGCCCCACGCGGCCCGAATCGCTTCGAGCGCCTGCGACAGCGCAGGCATGTGGTGCTTGAACGCCTCGAGCATCACGTCGGCGCGGAAGACGAAGAGCCCCGCGTTCCACAGGTACTCGCCCGACACCACGTACTGCTCGGCGGTCGCGCGATCTGGCTTCTCGGCGAAGCGGCTCACCCGGCGCGCGGTGCCCGACAGCGGCTCTCCCACCTGAATGTACCCGTAGCCCGTCTCGGGCCTCGTCGGGTGGATGCCCAGCGTCACGATGTGGCCCGCGCGAGCCACCGCCACGGCCTCGTTCACCGACGCCTGGAACGCCGGGACGTCGGCGACGTGCTGATCCGACGGGAGCACCACGAGCACGCCCTGCGGGTCGACGTGCGCCACGGCCGCGGTGGCCAGCGCGATGGCGGGCGCGGTGTTGCGGGCCTGGGGTTCGACCAGCACGTTCCCCCTCGGCAGCGACGGGAGCGCCTTGCGCACCATCGGCGCGTGCACGGCGCCGCACACCACGAACGTTTGCTTCGGCGTGGCGAGCCCCTTGAGGCGCGCGAGCGTCTCGACGATGAGCGGGCGGTTGGTGGCCAGCGGGAGGAACTGCTTGGGCCGCGACGCGCGGGACAGGGGCCAGAAGCGGGTGCCGCTGCCGCCGGCCATGATGACGGGAAACACACCGGGCGCCTTCGTCTTCGCAGAAGCCATGGCGCGGGCTCTTACCCGAAGCGGCCCGTGACGGAATCGTTCCGTGCGTCGTCAGGCGCAGTACGCGAGGTAGGCCTCACGGCGCGCTTCGAGCCGTCGGGCGAGCCACGCGTTCGAGGCCCCCAGCGCGTCGAGGATCTGCTTCGCCTCGTCCCGGTACGCGAGGCGCTTCTCCTTCGGCCAGTACGCCGGGGGTTCCTCGAGGTTGGTGACGCGGTCGGCGAGCTTCACCAGCTGTACGGCCTTCGGCTGGAGCAACAGCCGGCGCAGCGAGTCGGCCATGCGCAGCGGCTTGTCGAGGTGCTCGTCTTTCGTCAGCGCCTTCACCCCGTCGGCCACCGCGCGCCCGAACGTCGACACGAGCACGTCTTCTTCGACGCCGGCGTCCTCCATCGAGTCGTGCAGGAGCGCGCAGGTGACGGCGAGGTCGACGTCGAAGTCGCGCGTCTCGACCCACGCGCGCTGCACCTCGGCGGCCACCTTCACCAGGTGCGTCACGTAGGGGTGCTTCGAGCCGGGGACGAGCTGGGTGCCGTGCTCGGTGGCCGCGAAGTCCAGCGTGCGGGCGTAGGCGTCGGGGTTCCACATGGCGTCACTCCCTTCGAGCGCGGCGCCCGAGCGCGTCGTAGGTGGCGTACTTGTACGACTCGCTCAGCGTCGGGTAGTTGAAGCAGGTGTTGAGGAAGAGGTCGGCCTTCGCCTGGCACATGAGCGCGGTGAGGCCGACGTGCACCAGCTCGGTCGCGTTCTCGCCCAGGCAGTGCACGCCCAGGAGCGTGAGGTCGTCGCGCCGGAACAGCAGCTTCAAGAAGCCCTCGTCGCCCACCATCACGCCGCGCGCGTTGTGGGCGAACTCCGCGCGGCCCACCACGTAGTCGACGCCCTTCGCCGTCAGTTCGCGCTCCGTCTCGCCCACCATCGACACCTCGGGGATGGTGTAGATGCCGTAGGGGAACAGCGGCGAGACGTGCGTCTTGTACTTGAGGTCGAAGAAGTGGACGACCGCGACGCGCGCCTGCTCCATCGACGTCGAGGCCAGCGCGGGGAAGCCGATGACGTCACCCACCGCGGCGATGTGCGGCGCCTTCGTGCGGAACGTCACCGGGTCCACCTGGAGCTGCCCGCGCTTGTTCACCTCGAGGCCCGCCAGGTCGAGGCCGAGGCCCCCGGTGTTGCCCTGTCGCCCGGCGCACACGAGCACGCACTCGGTCTCGAGCGTGTTGCCCGAGTCGAGTGAGAGCCGCACGCCACCCTCGAGCGGCTCGCAGCCCCACACCTGCGCCGGCATGCGGAAGGTGATGCCCAGCGCCTGCATGCGCTGCTTGAGGCCCTCGATGAGGTCGTCGTCGAGGAACGAGAGGATGGTGGGCTTCGGCTCCACCACCGTGACGTTCACCCCGAGCGCCGCGAAGAGGCACGCGTACTCGCACCCGATGACGCCGCCGCCCACGACCACCATCGACTTCGGAATGTCGTGCACGCGCACGATCTCGTCCGAGTCGTAGACACACGGGTGATCGAACGGGAACTGCGGCGGCCGGTGCGGGCTCGAGCCGGTGGCGATGAGCACGTGCCGCGCATGGAGCCGCCTGGGCCCGTCACCTCCGTCGATGGCGACGGTGTGGGGGCCCTCGAAGCGCGCCCTGCCGTGGAAGGTCTTCACGCGGTGCTTGTCGAGGTTCGCCGAGATGCGCAGGCGCTCCTCGGTGACGACGGCCTCGAGCCGGTAGAGGAAGTCGTCGACCGAGGCCTTGCGCGAGAGCGACAGGTCGACGCCGTGGAGCCCCCGCTGGCGGAACCCCGAGAGGTACAGCGCCGTCTCGCGCAGCGTCTTGGACGGCAGCGTGCCGGTGTTCACCATCGCGCCGCCGTGCACCGGCTCCTTCTCGATGAGCGCGACGGACTTGCCGAAGTACGCCGCCTGGGCCGCGCCGCGCTCTCCCGCCGCGCCACCGCCGATGACGACCAGATCGAATTCGTCCATGGAGGCCAACGAGCCTAGGCGTCGCGGCGTGCATGGGCCACTGCGGGCAACGCGCACAGACGCGGCGCGGGCAAGGTGGTACGGCTCGTCCTTGACCACCACTGCGCGGCCCGGCCCGAGTCGGCTCTTCCTCTATCTCTTCGTCTTCGTCGGGGCGGCCCTCGCCATCAACGGCGCCATCTTCGCGACCGGCGCCATTCGGTGGTCGCGCACGCTGGTGAACCCGAGCTGGTCGCCGCCGGGGCCGGTCATCGGCGCGGTGTGGGTGGTGCTCTTCGCCTTCATGGCGGGCGCAGCCTTCGTCATCGACCGGCGCGCGGTGCCTGCGCGCGCGCGCCCGGCGCGGGTCGCGCTCATCGCCCAGTGGCTGCTCAACATGAGCTGGACGCCGCTGTACTTCGGCCTGCGCAACGTGCCGAACGGCTTCTACGTGACGGTCGCCGCCTGGCTGCTGTGCCTGGTGACGCTGACCTTCGCCGCGCGGGCCACGGCGCTGGCGGCCGCGCTCGTGGCGCCGCTCTTCGGGTGGCTCACCTTCGCCCTCGCGCTGTCGTGGACCACCTGGCAGCTCAACCCGTGACGACGGGCTTCAGCGGCCGACGGCGGTGATGTGCTCGACGAGCTGGTCGAGCATGCGAAACGTCGCGCCCCACACCACGTGCCGCGCGTCGCCCCACACGTAGACGTCGCGGTCGGCCTGGTAGATGTGGCGCGTCTCCTTGCGCAGGCGCCACAGGGGCGCCTCGAGCACCTCGGCGATCTCGCTCTCGCTCGGCGACAGCGGCGCGTCGGCGGGCACCACACCCACGAAGGGCGTCACCCAGTAGGCCGTGATCGTCGGCATGGCGCCGAGCATGCCCAGCACCGACACGGACTCGGGAGGTAACCCCAGCTCCTCCTTCGTCTCGCGCAGCGCCGTGTGGAGGGGCGTCACGTCACCCAAGTCGCGCGCGCCGCCGGGGAAGGAGATCTGCCCGGGGTGCTTGCGCAGCGTCATGGGGCGCATGGTGAGGTAGGCCCAGGGCTCGCCCTCGCGCCAGAAGAGCGGCGCCAGCACCGCCGCGTCCTTCAGCGTCATGCCGTGCGCCTCCATCACCTTCGAGGGCACCGAGCGGAGCCGAATCTTCAGGCGCTCGAAGAACGCTTCCCCCTGCTGGTCCACCCGCTGCGCGGCCGCGCTCATGACGGCTTCGACTGTACCCATCGACCGTGGAGGCGACACGAACATCGCGTGGCTCGCCGGTGACGGGCCCACCGAACGGAGGACGCCGTCGTGGCCTGATGGACACTGCGAAGCCTGCAACCGCCCGGAAAGCGGTCCGGTACGCCGGTTGCTCTGGGCAGCCCACATGCTCCTTCGTGTGGCCGCCCTGTCCCTCGTCGCCGTCTTCTCTGCCTCCGTCGCCCGCGCCGAAGCGCCCGTGCGCACCGAGGCGCCCTACTTCGAAGTGCTGGGAGGCGACCCTTCGGTCGATGCGTTGCCACTGCAGTCGACCCACGTCGAGACGCGCATCGTGGGCGTCATCGCGCACGTCACGGTCGAGCAGGTGTACGTCAACCGCGGCACGCGGCCCATCAACGTGCGCTACGTCTTCCCGGGCTCGACGCGGGCGGCGGTGCACGGACTCGTGATGCAGGTGGGCGACCGCCGGGTGCGCGCGCAGATCAAAGAGAAGGAGCAGGCCCAGCGCGAGTTCGACCAGGCGAAGGCCGACGGGAAGACAGCGAGCCTCCTCACCGAGTCACGGCCGAACGTCTTCACCATGCAGCTCGCCAACGTGCTGCCGAAGGACCGGCTGTCGGTGACGCTCGAGTACTCCGAGCTGCTCGTGCCCGAGGGGGGCACCTATGAGTGGGTGTTCCCCACCGTCGTCGGGCCCCGGTACGTGAACGGCAGCGAGCAGAACGCGGGCTTCGCGAACGCGCCGTACCAGCACGCGGGCGACGTGCCCCACGCCACCTTCTCGCTCGACGCGACGCTGTCGGCGGGCATGCCGATTCAGTCCCTGACGAGCCCCACCCACCCGCTCACCGCCACGTGGACCGGCAAGAGTGAGGCGCGCTTCTCGCTCACGCCCGACGCGAGCGCCGGAAATCGGGACGTGGTGGTGCGCTACTCCCTGTTGGGCGCCTCCACCGCGAGCGGTCTCCTGCTCTCGCAGGGCGACACGGGCAACTTCTTCCTCCTCACCGTGCAGCCGCCGGCGCGCATTCCGACGAACGACATTCCCCCGCGCGACTATCTCTTCGTCGTCGACGTCTCGGGGTCGATGTACGGCTTCCCGCTCGACACGACGAAGGCGCTGCTCCACAACCTCGTGACGCAGCTGCGGCCCACCGACACCTTCAACGTGCTGTTCTTCTCGGGTGGCAGTCAGGTGTTGTCGCCCACGCCGCTGCCGGCGAACCAGAAGAACCTCGAGCGCGCCGAGGCGATGATCTCGAAGGCCAGCGCGGGCGGAGGCACCGAGCTGCTGCCCGCGCTCCAGCACGCGCTGTCCCTGCCACGGCAGCCGATGACCTCGCGCAGCCTCATCATCGTCACCGACGGCTACGTGGGCTGCGAGCGCGAGGCCTTCACGCTCATTCGCGACCGGCTCGACCAGGCCAACGTCTTCGCGTTCGGCATCGGCAGCTCAGTGAACCGCACGCTCATCGAGGGCCTCGCGCACGCCGGTCGCGGGGAGCCCTACTTCGTGTTGAGCCAGAGCGAAGCGCACGCGCAGGCCGAGCGCTTCCGCCGGTACGTGCAGACGCCGGTGCTCACCAACGTGAAGGTGCAGTTCGACGGCCTCGACACCGCCGACGTTGAGCCGGCCGTGCAGCCCGACGTGTTCGCCGACCGGCCCATCGTCGTCACCGGCAAGTGGAGCGGCGCGCGGAAGGGCACCATCACCGTCAGCGGCAGCTCGGCCCACGGCCCGTGGACTCGCCGCTTCGCGCTGAGCGAGGTCGAGCCGAAGCCCGAGCACGAGGCGCTCCAGTGGCTGTGGGCGCGCGAGCGCATCCGCTCCATCTCGGACTTCGCCGCCGGCCAGGTGAGCGACGACGAGCGGGAGATGGTGACGAAGCTCGGCCTCACCCATGGGCTGCTCACCCCGTACACGTCGTTCATCGCGGTGCTTGAGCAGGTGCGCACGACGACGCCCGCTACCGACGTCGACCAGCCGTTGCCGATGCCCGCCGGCGTGAGCGACCTCGCCGTCGGGGACAGCATGGAGCGTGGTGACGAGCCGGAGCTGCTCGTGTTGGTGGCGGCGCTGGGCCTCGGGCTGATGGTGACGACGCTGCTGCGCCGCCGGAGCCTGGCGTGAAGTCGACGCCGCGGGCCCTCATCGCCGGAGCCGTCGCGCTGGGGCTCAAGCTCGTCCTGGCGCGCCAGCCGGTCGAGGGCCTGCGGTGGTTGCTCGCGCCGACGTCGTGGCTCACCTCGCTGGCCACCGGTCACACGTTCGTCTGGGAAGCCGGTGTCGGGTACTCGAGCGTGACGGCGCGGTTCTCCATCGTGACGGCCTGCGCGGGGGTGACCTTCTTCTCGGTGGCGTTGGGGCTGCTGCTCTTCCACGCGCTCGCCCGCCCGCGGCTCGTGCCCCTCGCCTTCGGTGGAGCCTTCGTCGCGACGGTGCTGGCGAACACGGTGCGGTTGGTGGGCTGTGTCTGGCTGCACGTCGACCACTGGCGCGTCGGGAGCCTTACCGAGGCCGAGCTCCACCGGCTCATCGGCCTGGCGGTGTACACCTCGGCGCTGGTGATGTTGGCGCTGCTGGTGGGCGGCCGCTCACGGTCGAGCGTCGGGCTCGCGCTCGGTTGGTACCTCGCGGTGACGCTCGCGCTCCCGCTCCTCCGTGGAGCTGCCGGGCCGGACTTCGGAGCCCATGCGCTGTGGACGCTCGTCGTGGTCGTCCCGGTTGGGGGCCTCGTGATGCTCCTGCTGCGCGGGCGGGCCGAGGCGAAGGCCGCGCCGATGGGCGGGCCCCTGGCGCGCTGCGCCTCCTGAAGCGCCTGGGCCGGACCGTCGGGCACGCCACCATCCCCGCCGTTGGAGTGGCTCCCCGGGGCACCCTGCCCTTCAGCGCTTCCGCTCGGCACGCGCGACGTCTAGGACTCC
>JANRKQ010000128.1:0-113116 GCA_033763395.1 Myxococcaceae bacterium | reverse complement strand
GACGTTGGGCAGGTTGGCCACCTCGTAGCGCTGGTTGCGCGCCAGCACGTGCACGATGAGGTCCTGCTTGTCTTTGGCGTTGATGAGGCCCAGCCGCACCGGCAGCTCGAACTTCTCGGCGTCGTAGTGGAAGCGCAGCGGTGACAACTTCGCCATGCCGGCCTCGAACGTCACCTTCTTCGCGTTCACCTTCGCGACGAAGAACTTGAGCCCATTCTGGATGTACGGGCGGAAGAGCGGCTCGGCGCCGGAGGGAATCTTGTACTTGTTCTCTTTGAGCCACTGCTCGAGCGCCAGCGCGTCCTTCGCCGAGAGGATGACGATGTCGTACTCGCCCACTTCGAAGCGGGCTTCGACCTTCACCAGGCCTCCGCCACCGCGTCGTCTCTCGGCCATGGGAACACCTTCTGCGAAGGCCATTCCACCGGCCTCATCGCGCAGCGGCGGCTCGACGTAGCAGGGGTCGACTTCCCAGTACTCGACGAGGCGCGGAGCCGAGAGCGTGTCGACGCGGCGGAAGACGTCACGCGGGAGCGTCTTCACCTGCTCCTTCTTCAGCACCACCGGCACCGGCACCACCATGGCGAAGTCTTCGGGTGGGCCCTGGTAGTTGTTCTCCATCGACAGCACCGTGCGCGTGCCTTCGCGCATCAGCACCACCTGGGTGGCGTTGTTGAACAGCTCGGCGCCGCCGCCCGCGACGTAGAAGCCGCAGAAGGCGTGCGCCGCGATGGGCGCGACGGCAAGGCACAGCGTGACGAGACGGTGCACGAGACCCCCGAAAGCGTGAGGAGCCGGCACTCTGCCTCCAGGCTCGAACGGGTGCCGCGAAAAACGCACGGCGCGTCCGCCACATCGACGGCGGTGCGAACCTCAGCCCGGCACAGCGCCCTCGAGATGCAGAATCTCGAGCCGAACGACGGCGCCGTGCGCGACGAGCCCTTCCGCGAGCGCCGCCTGTCCCTCGACGACGACGTTCATCACCGGCGACGACGCGACTGGCCGCAGGCCCTCGAGGAGCGCCCGTGCCACTGCCAGGTCGTCCGCCCGAAAGGGATAGGCACCGGGGAACGAAGGAACGAAGACGGCCGCGCCCACGATGCGCCCCTGACCGCGAACGCCACGAAGCACTCGCCCAGCGATGCCACGATGCATGGCGAGGCTCCCCCGGGGGAGTCGCTGATCAACCTCGGCGCGGGAGTCGTCGGCGGCGACGAGCTCGAACGCAGCGTGCGTCACCAGCCGAGGGAGGGTGTCCACCAGCGGCCACTCGAACCGCAGCGAGACCGAGCGGTACGTCTCGACGAACCCAAGCCTCCGATAGAGCGCGAGCGCCGGGGCGTTGTCTGGCTTCACGTTGAGCGCCCAGCGAGCGAGTCCGCGCGCGCGCAACGCCCCTGCCACCTCGAGCATCAGCGCCCGGCCCACCCCCCGGCCCTGGACGCGTGGCGACACGACGACGTTGCGCACGATGCCCTCGTCGGTGAACGCCTGGTACCAGGCATACGCGACGACCTCGCCGGCCTCTTCGACGACGAGCGTGGTGGGCACGAGCTCGGCCGCCCACTTCTCACGCGATGGCACCGGGTCATCGACGCGCAGCTCGGGAAAGAGCGTGGAGAAGGCCGGGTGGTCGTCGACGCGGGCGGGTCGAATCATCTGCGGTCGACGCCTCACCCTGCGGGTGGCTGACGTCGTGGACATGATGACCGCCCTTCACCTGAATGTCTGCGCTCAGCGCTTCCATTCTCGCCGGCTGACAGGCCCGGGCAGGTGACCGAGCTCTACCAGCGGGTTCGCGCCGGGCGGCGCATGCACGCTGCACCCTTTCATGTGAGAACGCGCTGGCCATGAGCATCGAGCGCCTCGCCGGCCCCGGTCCCTTTACGTCCTACCTGCTGCGCGACGACCAGGCCGAGGTGCAGGTCGTCCCCGAGCGCGGCGGCCTCGTCACGCGGTGGTGCGTGCGCGGTGACGAGGTGCTGCACCTCGACGAGGCCACGCTGCTCGACCGGACGAAGAACGTCCGCGGCGGCATTCCGCTCCTGTTTCCGAACGCCGGCCCGCTGCCCGAGGGGCGGGCCATGGCGGTGGGCCGAACGGTCACCCAGCCACAACATGGGCTCGCGCGCCTGCACCCGTGGGAAGTCGTCGACGCCATCACCGACGGAGACACCGACCGGCTCGTCATGCGCCTCTCGTCCACCGAGGAGACCCGCGCCGGCTTCCCGTTCGAGTTCGCGTCGACGCTCGCGGTGTCACTCTACGAGGGCCGGCTGCTGCTCGAGTGGCGCTTCGAGAACACGGGCGACGTCGGCCTGCCGCTCCACGTGGGCCTGCACCCCTACTTCCGCGTGCCCGTCGAGCTGCTGGCGCGCGCGCGCGTGCCGACCCGGGCAACCAGGCTCAAGGAGCGCCGCTCCGGGCTGGTGCGCGAGGCCTCACCGCTCACCTTCGGAACCGAGGAGGTCGACGTCGCGCTGCTCGACCATGACGGCGCCGCCGCGGTGCTCGAGCGCGGTGACGGTGCGCGCGTCGAGCTGTCCTGGACGCCGCAGCTGTCCACGCTCGTGGTGTGGAGCCTCCCCGGTCAGCCGTTCGTCTGCGTCGAGCCGTGGACGGCGCCGGCCGGAGCTCTCGCCTCGGGCGATGGGCTGCTCACGGTCGCTCCGGGCCAGAGCGAGGCGATGGCGGTCGAGCTGCGGTTCACGCCGGGCTGAGCCGTCTCTCGCGGCTGTGTTGCAAGTGCAGTGAGGGCACCGCTGCGACGCGGTTCGTCTCGTCACTGCGTCGACGGTGCAAGGCACTCACCAACTGATCCACCGCCATTGCGCGGCCGACGGCCCGGGGGCAAGTTTTTGGTGCAGGTGCAACACCAGTCGTCTCCTCTTCACGAATGAAAGACCCTCGATGAGCCACCGCACCCACGACGCGCACTCCCACGCCCACGGCCAGAACTGTGGTCACAAGGCCATTCAGCACGATGGCCATGTCGACTACCTGCATGACGGTCACCTTCACCACACGCACGACGGCCACGTCGACGAGTGCACGCTCGAGGTGTCTTCGAAGAACCCGGCCGCCTGCACGCCCGCGCACGCCTGCGCCGCCCACGACGCCTCGCACGCCCACGGCCCTGGCTGTGGCCACGACGCGGTGCCGCACGGCGACCACGTCGACTACCTCGTCGCCGGCCACCTGCACCACGCGCACGGTGGGCATTGCGACGACCACGGCCCCATCGCCGTGCTGTGAACGAGCACGGTCGCGGCACCGGTTTGGATTCGGGGGAGCCGCGACAGTGAGGTGATACCGCTCGCCCCCCCTGGGTCCGCGGTCAGTCAGGTCGAGCGCGACGGCGGCTTCACGCTGTCGTCGCCTCGGTCACGCCCCCCTGCGGGCGCGGCGTTGCGTTCGGCTCGTCACAGACCTTCCTGGTCCAGACACGCGCCCATGCGCCCTCACCGACGGCGTCGGACCAAAGCCTGGGCGTGAGCCGGTCATCATCATCATCACACCCGCTCGAACATCGACCCGCTGCAGGGGGGACCCGGCGCGCATCGGCTGCACCTGCCCGGGGAACACACGGCACGCCGCCTCATCGAGGCCGTGAGATTCGCCCGGCGTGCAGGCGCGCTCACCCGCCCCTGAGCACCGACACGCTGCACATCGCCTCATCGAAGCCGATGAGGCCGCCGGCGTTGTGCGCCAGGCCGACCGAGCGCCCCTTCACCTGGCGCGCCCCGGCCTCGCCGCGGAGCTGCAGCGTCACCTCGTGAATCATCGCCAGGCCCGAGGCTGCCAGCGGGTGGCCCTTCGACTCGAGGCCGCCTGAGGTGTTGACGGGGAGGTCTCCGTCGAGCGCCGACGCGCCGGACTCGGCCCACGCGCCGCCCTGCCCCTCTGCGCAGAAGCCGAGGTCTTCGGTGATGGCCACCTCGGCAAAGGCCGTGGCGTCATGCACCTCGGCGACGTCGACGTCGTTCGGCGAGAGGCGCGCGAGGCCGTACACCTTCGTGGCGGCGAACTTCGTCACCGACGCCTCGTCGGGCCGTTGACGGGTGCCGTTGGCGAGCACCGTCGCGGCGACCTGCACGGGTCGACGGCCCCGCCCGCCATGCCGCTTCAGGAAGTCGGCCGAACACACCAGCACCGCGGCGGCCCCGTCGCTGATGGGCGCGCACATCGCGCGAGTGAACGGCGCGATGACGGGCTTGTCGGCCAGCACCTGCTCGACGGACATCTCGGTGCGGTACTGCGCGTTGGGGTTCTTCGCGCCGTTGGCGTGGTTCTTCGACGACACCGCGGCGAGCTGGCGGGCCGACGTGCCGTACCGCTTCATGTGCCAGGCGGCGTTGAGCGCAGTGGCGTCGAGAATGGTGATGCGGTCGGCCCTCGGCGCGAAGGTCGTTCCACAGAGCGGCGCCTGCTCGGCGTACAGCGCGCGCCACGACTCTGGCCGGAGCTGGTCGAGCCCACCCTCGAAGAGCTCGAGCATCTTCTGCGGCGCCGTGGGGATGAAGGTCTTCTCGACGCCGATGGCGAGGGCGAGCTCGACGTGGCCCGAGGCCACCGCCATCCACGCGCCGTGAAACGCGACCCCGCCCGTGGCGCAGCCGGCCTCGACGTTGACGATGGGGGCCTGCGCGGGGAAGCGGCCCTCCCGAATGAGCGGGAGCAGCGCCACCTGCCCGCGGATGTTCGGCTGCCCGAAGAGGTGCATGGCGCAGTTGCCGAAGTGCACGCTGCCGATGGCCGAACCCTCGTCGAGCCCCGCGTCGGTGAGCACCGCGAGCACCGCCTGCCGCGTGAGGTCGAGATGAGACAGGTCGGGCCAGCGGGCGAACGGCGTGGTGGCAGTGCCGAGAACGTGGACGTCGCGCATGGTCGACAGGTGACTCCGTTCAGCACCGCCATGCAACGGCTCGTTGCCCGACGAGCGCCCCCTGCCGGACGGGGCCCAGGGTCTCCGCGACGACAGCACACCCGCGCAATGGGCTGTCGGACGAAGAGGTTCCTCGGCAGCGTTGATGGCGCGACGGCCCCACCGACGCGGCCACTCCCCGGGCGAGCCCATTCCGCCGAAGTGGCGCGCGCAGCGACGTCGAGGCCTGGACTTACTGCACGACCTGCTGGGTCTGCCGGGGCACCCGCGACAGCGCGTTCACAACGTCGAAGCCCTCACCTGGTCCTCGACCATCAGGTTCACGGCGCGGCCGCTCAGTGCTGATCGGTGCTGTCAGTTGGCTGGCGTCAGGAGCACCCGGCCTTCAAGCACGCGAGGCACCCGTCGGCCTCGTCACCCAGCTGGCACGCGCGCACCATGTCGTCACACGTCGCGGCCTCGGGCTCCTTCGCGAACTCGATGCGCAGGCCCGCGCGCAGCACGCAGGACTCGGAAAGTCCGGCGCGGCAGGCCCGCCCCAGCGCGTCGATGTCCGTCTTGAAGGCCTCGGCCCGCCCCGGCTCCTCGGGCTTCCGCAGCCCCCAGGCCTGGGTGATGCACACGCCCGTTCGATGGCAAGCCAGCGCGTCGTTGGCGTTGCAGCCTGCCTCCATGGCCGCGCGCTCGGCGGAACAGTCGGCCCCAGGCGTGGGCTTCGGGCCGCGCGTGGCTCGCACGGCGTCGACCGGCGCACACTTCGACGCTGGCGCCGGTGGCGGCTCGGCTGGCGAAGGCGTGGTGTGTGCGCACGCACCGAACGCGAGCAGGACGAGACTGAAACGACGGGACATGGTGTCACTCTCCTTCGGGGGAAACGACGGCGCGCGCGGCGCCAGTGAGGGCCCGCTGCTGCGCGGGCGACAACGCGGGGCGCGCCGGGGCCCCAGACGCGATGCAGCCTCTGGCCTCGGGGCTCCAGTCGCGCTCGCACAGCGCCTTCACCGCGTCGGTGAGCGCTGCTTGCTGAACGCCGTCCATCTGCCCCTTCGACTCACGCAGGGCACGGTCGGCATACGCGTCAGCCGCGCGCTGGCAATCGATGGGGCCGGCGGCTCCTGTCCCCAGCACGCTGCGCACCTCGTCCCACGCCGCGACAGGCGCGCTGGTGCACGCGAGCGTGACGGGGCGGCCCTTCGGCGGGTGCACCACCACGCCGCCGCCAGCGCTGCGACCGTCCTGGGTCCACACCTCGTAGCGCACGCCTGCGCGGGTGAACGCGAGCGTCGTCGCGGTGCCGTCGATGAGCGACGTCGTCTTGAAGGTGAAGGCCGAGGCGCTGCCCTCGCGCGTCGGAGGCCATGTCAACTCCGGCGCGCCCACGGGACCGAAGCGGTACTGCAGCCAGCGCACCGGGCCCTCCGGCGGCCCCGCGCACACCGACAGGCGCTTCGTCTTCACCGCGCAGGTCATCACCACGCGCTCGCCGGGGTCGCACGGCTGCGCCGAGGTCTGGACCAGCACCAACCACACGACGCTGCTCAACATCAGCCCAGCGTACCGGCAGGTGGGACGATGGACCTCTCAGCGCGATCTCACGCCGCGAACAGCCGTATGCCCGTCGCCGCGAGGAACGACAGCCGGTGGGCCTCGTTCCAGTCGGGGTGGCGCACGACCACGTGCCCGTCGGAGAGCAGCGTGTTCTTCCAGTTCCTGCGCCGCGTACCCGGGCGGAACAGCTTCTCTTCGACGCACCAGTCGCCGGCCTCGCGCAGCCAGTGCCCCAGACCCTCGATGCGGGTGATGCGGCCCTGCCCGAACGCGCGCTTGAAGACGATGCCGACGTTGTACTTCCGCTCCGTCGAGGCCTCGAACGAGCGCCACGTCGCCACCCGCGCCCACTCGCGGAAGAGGTCGATGTCGCCGGTGTAGTTCATCTGGTCGACGAGGTGCGCGCCGCCGGGCCGGCAGCCGATTTCACCGAAGACGGCCTCACCGCGCGGCGTGAGGAACCACTCCATGTGGGTGAAGCCGTCGCCCATGCCGAGGGCCTTGAGCACGTTGCGGCCCAGCTCGACGCCGGCCTTGAGCCTGGGCTGGTACATGTCGCGCACGGTGATGATGACGGGGCTGATCCACTCGTTGGAGCGCGCCTCGAGGGGCTTGGGCAGGTACGACGCGATGTTCTCGTAGGCTGGCTTGCCGTCGATGCAGACGGTGTCGAAGGTGAACTCCTCGCCGGTGACGTACTCCTCGCAGGAGACCTCGGCGACGTGGCGCACCAGCCCGAGCACCCGCTCGAGCTCCCGCGCGTCCTGCACGCGGTAGGTGTCGGCGCTGCCAGCGCCGGCGATGGGCTTGACGATGAGCGGGTAGCCAATCTCGTCGGCGGCCTCACGAATCTGGCGCTCCGATGTGGCGCGACGGGACTTCGGCACGCGCAGGCCCGCGGCGCGCACGCGCTCCTTCATGAGCTGCTTGTCGCGAAAACCCCGCACCGTGTCGGCGCTCATGCCCGGCATGCCCCACCGCTCACGAATGCGCGCCGCGAGGATGACGAGGGGCTCCCAGTTCGCCAGGACACGGTCGACCGCCACGCCGCGGAGCCAGTTCGTCGCCCGCGCGATGACGTCGTCTTCGTCCATGATGCGCGGCACCTGCAGGTAGTCGTGCAGGTACGGCTTGAGCTCCTTCGGCAGCGCCTCCCGCGGCGTGTCGGCGATGCCGTAGACCTTCGCGCCCACCTCGGCGAGCCCACGGGTGTACTGAATCATCTCGGGAGGGAAGGTCGGGGCGAGGAAGACGACACGCATGGTGCGCGAAAGGTACCGCACCCATGCCCGGAGGCGAGCCCTTGTGATGCTCCGGGGCGGGTCGGGCGCCGCCTTCTACGAGCGAGAGGCCGCGCACCGGCTGCCGGCCCACGCGCCTGTGACTGGCGGATACCTCGGCCGTGGCCAGATGTTTCCACTGGCCACATCCACTCATCCACGATGTCACCAGTGGTCACATTTGACCTGCCGCGATGTAACCAGTGGTCACTTCAGTCCGCGTGATGTCACGGCTGGTCACATTCGAACCGCCATGACGTCACCATTGGTCACATTCCCTCTGGCGTGATGTCACCAGCGGTCACATTTGAACCACCATGATGTCACCACTGGCCACATTCGACCCGCCGCAATATCACCGTTGGCCAGATTGACCTCCCGTGAGGTCGCCCTGGTCACGTTCGACGTCCGTCGAAGTCGTCACTGGCCGCATTCGACCTTTGGCTCCGTGGAACTGGTCCTTCGTGTCCTGCGGCTGACCTGACCGCGGGTGAATATCCACCGCTGGTGACGACCGCCACTGCCGACTGCGCGTCGGTGCGCCGGACCCTCGAGCTCGCGCGCGCCGAAGGGCTCGACACCACCGCGCTCGCGCGCCTCGAGCTGCGCCACTGCACCACCACCCAGTCCGAGGTGTGCGGTGACGTCTCGACGCTCTGACTCATGTCGATGGTGGTGTCGTCTCGCGACGAGACGGCCGCGCTCGACGCCCAGCGCACCGTGCTGTGCTCGGCGCCGCAGGACGCGGAGGTGCTCCTGTCGTGGCCCGACCGCAGCACCCTGCGCACCCGGAGCGGCACCTGGTCGTGGGACAGCGGCGCGATGGCGAAGACGTCTGGCACGCGCGCCACCTGGTACTGGCCGTCGGGCACCCTCGCGCGCACGGGCGTCGGTACGCTGTTCTACCCGGACGGTTCGCTGGCCCGGGCGAGCGGTGGCACCTGGTACCTGCCAGGAGGCGTCTTCGTCGCCAACGAGTCGGACCTCGCGGCCCGCGCCTGCAAGGTGAACGCAGAGGTCTGTCGGGCGTGGCTCGCGTACCTGCCCGTGACCACCGGCGCTGCGCGGGACGTCGCGCTCGTCGGGCTGGTCTGGTCGACGCGCCGCTGAGTCCCGTGGCTCCAGCGCGTCGCGCCAGGCCGCCTCACCCTGCGCTCCACCCGCCGCTGAGTCATCGACGCGAGCGCGTGGCACCGGGCGACCGCTCGCTGCGCTCGTCCACCCGCCGCTGACTGAGTCATCGACGCGAGCGCGTGGCGCCGGGCGACCGCACGCTGCGCTCGTCGAACTGCTGCTGAGTCATCGGATCCAACGCGCGGAGTCGGGCCGCCTCCCCCTGCCCTCGTCGACCCGCAGCTGAGTCATCGACCCGAGCGCGTCGCGCCGGGCCGCCTCCCCCTGCGCTCGTCCACCCGCCGCCGAGTCTTCGACGCGAGCGCGTGGCGCCGGGCGACCGCACGCGGCGCTCGTCGACCCGCCGCTGAGTCTTCGACGCGAGCGCATGGCGCCGGGCGACCGCACGCTGCGCTCGTCGACCCGCCGAGTCTTCGGCTCCAACGCGCGGCGTCGGGCCCCATCGCCGTGCGCTCGTCGACCCGCCGCCGAGTCCCCGTGGCGCGTAGGGGGAGACGTGACGTCACGCTCGTCGCTGAGTCATCTTCTTCCGCGCGCCGGAGGCCGGCGCCCTCGTCGACCTGCTGCTGAAGCATCCTCTCCCGCGCAGAAGGCGACCTCACCCGTGCGCTGCTGAAGCACCCTCTCCCGCGGAGCAGGCCTCACCAGTGCGCCCGTCGAGCTGCTGCGGAGCCATCAACTCCAGCGCGCCGCCGACGTTCCACGCTTGCCTGGCGCGCGCACCGACTCAGAACCGGTCGTCGATGGGCGCCTGAAGGGCCGTCACCGGCGGCGTGATGCTCACCTGCGTCTGCGCCGACGGAATCGCCGGCAGAATCACCGAGAACCGGCTGCCGTGGTTGAGTTCGCTCGCCACCCGCACCACCCCGCCGTGCCCCTCGACGAAGCTCTTCACGATGGCCAGCCCGATGCCCGCGCCGCCGAACTCGCGCGTCGACGACGAGTCCACCTGGTAGAAGCTCTGAAAAATCTTGTCGAACTGGTCCGCCGGTATGCCGACGCCCGAGTCCTCGACGATGATGCGGTAGCCCTGGGCGTTCAGGTCTGGCTGATGTGACAGCTCCGACAGCAGCACCCGCACGGTGCCGCCCTTCGGGGTGAACTTCACCGCGTTCGTCAGCAGGTTCGTCACCACCTGCCGCAGCCGGTCCCGGTCGCCCGTCGACTGAAAGTGCTTCGGCGGCAGCTTCGCCTCGAGCACCACGCCCTTCTTCTGCGCTTGCGGCTTGAGGCTCGACACCGACGAGTTCACGAGCTCGAACGGGTCCATCGGCTCGAAGGTCAGCCGCACCTTGCCCGCTTCGATCTGCGAGATGTCGAGGATGGAGCTGATCAACTTCAGCAGCGTCTCACCCTTGTCCATGATGGTGCGCACGTAGTCCACCTGCTCACCGTTGAGCGGCCCGGCGAGCCCCTCGGCGAGCATCTCGGAGTACCCGATGATGCTGGTGAGCGGCGTGCGCAGCTCGTGGCTGACGGTGGCGAGGAACGCGCTCTTGAGCCGGTCGAGCTCCTTGAGCTTGGTGTTCATGTCCTCGAGCTTCTTGTTGCGCTCCTCGAGCTCGCGGTTCTGCTCGAGCGTCGCCTCGATGTGCAGCTGCGAGGTGAGGAACATCTTCTGCCCGGCGAAGAGCAGCGTCTGCAGCAGCTGCGCGAAGTGCAGCAGCACCCGCGCGATGGTGCTCTCGGGCGCGCGGCGCACCTTCTCGACGAAGCGGCTCGCGTTGGCGGCGTCGAAGCCCTCGGAGATCTCCTTGAGCGACGGCGGCGGAAAGTCGGCCTGGTCGTCGGGGTAGAAGGGCCCGAACACCACCCGCCCCAGCGTGTCGCCTTCCCACAGGATGGGCAGGATGAGGTACCGCAGCCCGGTGAAGCAGGGCACCGTCACCACGCCCTTCGCCTTCGGCGCGTCGCTCGCCTCGAGCACCGGCAGCCGGGCGCCGTGCGAGAGCGCCACTGGCCCGTCCTTCACCCGGCCCACCGTCGCCGTGCACCGCCGCCGCCCCTCGGGGAAGCTGAAGACGTAGCCGCAGAAGTCGCCGTTGCCGACCTTGATGTCGGCCAGCTTGCCCCCCTTGTCGTCGAACACCTTGATGCCCACCTTGTAGAGCTCGACGAAGCCCTTCACGACCTCGGTGAAGGACTCTCCGTCGAGCAGCTCGGTGAGCGAGATGCGCCTTTGGAGGACCGACTCGCCTTGCCTCACGGGGCCTTCACCTTCGCGGGGAAGAGGCGCTCGAGCTCGGTGCCCGAGGTGTCGATGTTCTGGAAGATCTGCGTCAAGAACTCGCGCTCGGTCAGCCCGATGTTCTTCGACAGCCCGGCGCGCGCCTCGAGGCTGCGGTAGGCCGACTGCAGCACCGCGAAGAGCGTCTCGAGCACGCCCACGCCCCGAATCGCGATGGCGCCGACGACGGGCTCCTTGCCCTTCTTGCGGGCCTCGTCGAGCTCGGCGTCGGTCCTCGTGTCGGGCAGGTCGCGCTTGTTGAACTGAATGACGATGGGCACCTGCGCCGGGTCGAGCCCGTTCTCGCGCATGTTCTCGTTCAGGTTCTTCCAGTAGCTGTTGTTCTCGGGGCCCGCGCTGCGCCGGCTGTCGGCGATGAAGGCCACCGCGTCGGCTCCCTGCAGCACGATGCGCCGGGTGGCGTTGTGAATCACCTGCCCCGGCACGGTGAACAGCTTCACCTTCACCTTGAAGCCCGAGGCGGTGCTGAAGAACACCGGCAACAGGTCGAAGAACAACGTGCGGTCGTCGTGGGTCTCGACCGTGAGCAGCCGCCCCCGCACGTCGGGCTGCGTGCGTTGGTGGATCATCTGCAGGTTCGTCGTCTTCCCCGATAAGCCCGGGCCGTAATAGACGATCTTGACCGTCAGCTCGCGCTGCGCATGATTCAGTTGCACGTCGCAAAGTGTGCCGCCGATCAACGCGAACGTCACTGAAATGCGCGGATCCACCGACCTCCCACCCGCGTCGGCTCACCGCGGTTGAAGGGAAAGGTGCGACCTCCTCGAAATTTGGTGCTTCGCAGTCGGTTGACCGAGATGGTTAGGATGAGAGCCGCCGAGTGCCAACAGCGGGTGGTAAACCAGACCCGGGCCGCGTACGAAGGAGAGGCGATGACCAGCAAGCAGCTCGACACCAACCTCACGGCCCCGGCCACGTTGCCGCCGGTGGCTGACCCCAACGCCCTGCTCGCGGACCTCAAGCAGGCGAAGTTCGCCGCGCCCACCGACGAAGACATGCAGACGCTCGCCGTGCTGCGCTCGTCGTCGGACCCGTGGAAGTCGCGCGGCGAGACGCAGGCCGAGAGCCTCGAGGCCCTCACCAAGCTGCGCCCCTTCATCCACGTCGGAAAGGTGAACGGCTCGCTGCTCGGCTACGTCACCATCGAGCGCGACGGCCCGGTGCCCGGCGCCGCGTACCTGCGCAACATCGTCGTCAAGGGCGAGCTCCGCGCGAAGGGCGTCGGCGGCGTGCTGCTCGACAAGGGCCTCTCGGTCGCCCGCGACCTCAACCGCAAGACGCTCGCCCTGCGCGTCGACCCTGCCAACAGCAACGCGGTGAGCTTCTACCGGAAGAACGGCTTCACCACCGTGGCCACCGTCGTCTCGAAGAAGAGCGGCAAGCTGCGCCTGCTGATGAGCCGGGAGCTCTGACGAACGACTGATGGGGTGTCACCTTCGGGTTTCACTCGCGGGCTGATTTCACGGAAAACATTCTCGCCACTCCGTAAGCAGCCCGCCCGAAGTCGTCCGCAGGGAGGAGTCACGACGTGGCGGAAGCGCGGCGATCTGGCGCGAAACCGACGGTGAAGCGGCTGGTGTGCCCGTGTGGCGCGCCGGTGACCGTCGACGCCTCGGAGCTCGCTCGCCGCACCGCGCCCGACGGCCACGACGGGCCGCTCAGCCCGACGGTGAAGCCCTGCGGCACCTGTGGGCGGCTCCTCGTCGTCGACGACCCGAACGTGGGGCGCGTGGTGCTGGGCAAGTGGCGGCTCGAGCGCCGGCTGGGCCAGGGCGGCATGGGCAGCGTGTACCTGGCGACCGAGCTGTCGGTGGACCGGGCGGTGGCGCTCAAGTTCCTGCACCCGACGCTGGCCGAGCGCGACGAGTACCGCACCCGCTTCGAGCAGGAGGCGCGCATCATGGCGCGCATCGAGCACCCGAACCTGGCGCACCTCTACGGCGTCGAGCGCGACGGCACCGTGCCGTTCCTCGTCATGCGGTACGTGAGCGGCCGCCCGCTGTCGCGGCTGATGAAGGACAAGAAGGTGCTCCCGCTGCCTGAGGCGCTGCCCCTGGTGGTGCAGATGGCCGCGGCGCTCTCGGCGCTGCACGCGCGCGGCTACGTGCACCGCGACTTGAAGCCCGGCAACGTCATGGTGTCGGAAGACGGCCACGTCACGCTGCTCGACTTCGGGCTGACGCGCTCGCACAACCCCAACCTCACCCGGCCCGGCGTCGCGCTCGGCAGCCCGCAGTACATGTCACCCGAGCAGGTGATGGCTGGACCGCTCGACGCGCGCAGCGACCTCTACACGCTGGGCCTCCTCACCTCGGAGCTGCTGGTCGGCCACCGGCCCTACAAGGAAGAGACGACGAAGGAGATGCTGCTGCAGCACCTCAACGAGGTGCCCCAGCCGGCCCACGTCGGCAACCCGAAGGTGCCCGAGGCCGTGTCCCAGGTGCTGCTCAGGGCGATGGCGAAGAAGGCGACCGACCGCCAGCCGAGCGTCGAGGCCTTCGTGGAGCAGCTGCTGGGCGCGGCGAAGGCCGGCCCGGTGACGCTGCCGCGGCGCGAGACGGCCGAGGCGATGCTGGCGGCGGTGGTGCGGGCGAGCCCGGTGCCGACGAAGTCGTCGGACCAGGTCGAGGTGGCCGAGGTGGTGGGCCCCGAGACGATGTCGCTGCCGACGCCGGCGCCGGTGCGCTCCGACGCGACGCCCAACGGGGTGCCGGTGCCGGCCAGCGCCACGCCCAGCCTCATTCAGCCGCTGCAGGCGGCCACCATCGTCGACCTGTCACCGGTGTCAGGTGAGAAGTCTCCCCGCGAGACGTTGCCCGACCGGCCCTCGGCGGCGCTGCTGACGGAGAAGGTGGCCGTGTGGGAAGAGCCCTCGGCGCCGCAGGTGCCCATCAACGACGAGCGAACGGACCCGGAGCGAGCGCGGGTCTCCGGTGGCGCCCCGCGGGTTCCGCTCGGGGGGAACGAGCAGACCGACCCGGAGCGGGTGAAGGTGGTGGCGCAGCCCCCGCCCGAGCCCGTCGTCACCTCGCCCGTCGTGCGCACGGAGCCTGCGCGCGCGCGGGCCTCGGGCCTTCGAACCGTCATCCTCGACGACACCGGGCCGATGCCGCGCGCGTCGGAGCAGCGGCCGACCGCGAAGGTGAACACCGACGTCTCGCCCCTGCATGAGCCCGCCGGGCTCGGCGCCTTGATGACCGTCGGCATCGTGCTGCTGGCGGTGAGCGCCGTCGTCGCGGTCTGGTTCCTGTTGACGTGACGGCGGCGGCCGCAGCCCTCACGCGCGGGTGAGCGTCCAGTCGTAGTGGCCGAAACGAACCCGCACCGCCGCCGCGTGCTCGAGCAGCCACGCGCCCTCGGCGCCGTCGAGGTGACGCGCGGTGAAACGAACGGCCTCGACACGGCTCCCGAAGTCGCGCGCATAGAGCTTCAGCAGCGCGCTCAGCGTCACCTCGTTCCGCCCGCGGTCGACGCGGGTGGCGGCGGTGAGGAAGCCTCGGGTGGCGAGGTCGAGCTGGGCGTCGAGGGCGTCGGGCCGGTACACGCGGATGGGCGGGCACGACACCGCGCCGCAGTTCAACGCGAAGTGGATTCGGGGCTCGAGCCGCTCGGCGAGCAGCCCGGCGCGGGCGTCACCGGGAGAGAACCGGCGCCTCCACACGAAGGGCCACCCGCGCTGGTTGCGGCGCAGCACGCCGTGCTCGACGTCGTTGAGCGAGACGAGGTGTCCACCCACCCACCAGGCGGGCCGCTCGAAGAGGAGCAGGTTCGTCACCACGCTCCCCGTCGGGCGCAGCCGCCGTCGCGCATGGAGGAAGAGGGCGTTGTACGCGTTGAGCCAGAAGGTGAGGCGCTCGGGCCCGGTCTTCAGCGCCTTCAGCTCGACGCGCGCGAGCCCGTCGACGGCCTCGCTGGCCGCCTCGTCGGGCCCACCACGGAGCGCCTCGAGCGCGTGCTCGGCCGTGGGGAGCGGCGCCTCGAGACCGGAGGAGTTCGCGTTGAGCACCACTCGCCACATGCGCCAGAGGACCTCGAGCGCCGCACGGCTGACCTCCCGTCGTGAGAGCGCCCCGGCTGCGTCGCGTCCCATCGTCGCGCCCCGGTCCGCTGGCCGCCAGCGGCTTCTCTCGTCGCCCTCGGCCTTCCCGCACCTCGTCCGCACCGGCAACCTGCTCGACGCCCTGGCGTCCTTCTCCGAAGTCGCACGCCCAGGCGGGAGCGCGCGCCTTCGTCCGTCGGGGCGGCTGCGCTAGACCTTTGCGCCATGTCCAACCGAACACCGCTCCCCCAGGCCGACCTCGACGCGTTCCTGTCCCGTCACCCGGCGTGGCGCGTCGACGCGGGCGCGCTCGTGCGCACCTATGAGGCCCCGGCCTTCCTCGACGGCGTCGGCTTCGTCGACCGGGTGGCGAAGCTGGCCGAAGCCGCCGACCACCACCCCGACATCGACATCCGCTGGCGGAAGGTGACGCTGCGCTTCATCACCCACGACGCCGGCCACCGCATCACCGAGCTCGACACCCGGCTCGCCGCCGAGTGTGACGCGCTCTTCGGGGCGTTGAGGCCAGCGGTCTGAGCCGCGGCGGCGCGCTCGACTCGTGCCAGCCGAGCAACAGTCGTTGCTCCCCTGCGCGGCACCCGGGGGCCTGCTTCGGCTGGCACCTCGCCGGGGCCCCGCTACATTTTCGGGTGTTCTGGCTTCTTCACTCGACCGATACCTGACGCCCTTCACGGACCGGCCTCTGTCGGAGCAGGCGGTCATTCGTTTCTCGATGATGGGGTGGCTCGGCTCGGTGCTGCTGATGCCGCCGCTGGTGGTGTTCTACCTCCACGAAGGGCTGTGGGGAGCCGCCGCCTCGGCGGTGCTGCTGGCCCTCGCCGGTGTGCCGCTGACGGTCCTGCTCCGCCGCGGGTTGAGCATCACGAGGCACTCCAACTGGTCCGCGGTGGCGGCGGTGTCGACGACGATGCTCGCGTGCGTGGCCGAGCGACCCGTCGACCCCTCGGCCGTGACGTTCCTCGCGGTGGTGCCCTGCATGGTGATGCTCGTCCAGGGCGCCCGTGCGGCGTGGCTGTGGTTTGGCATCTGCCTCGTGGTGACGGGGCTGCTGGTGGGCACGTGGTTCATCCAGGTGCAGCCCGAGTGGCTCCCGACGGCGTCGCCGCTGGTGCGCGCGGTGCGGGTGGCGACGCTCATGCTGTCGTTCATCGGCTTCGCGGCCAGCTTCGACGAGAGCCGACGCCACGCGCTCGAGGCCGAGCGGCGCGCCAACGAGGCCAAGAGCCGCTTCCTCGCCACCATGAGCCACGAGCTGCGCACGCCGATGAACGGGCTGTTGGGCCTGTCGGAGGTGCTGCTGCACTCGGAGCTGTCGCCGACGCAGCGCGACCACCTCACGGTGGTGCACCACTCGGGGCAGGCGATGCTGGCGCTGCTGAACGAGCTGCTCGACCTCTCGAAGGTCGAGGCGGGGAAGCTGACCCTCGAGCGCGTCGAGTTCGACCTCCACGCGCTGGTGAACGAGCAGCTCGCGCTGCACCGCGCCGTGGCCGAACGCAAAGGGCTGAGCCTCACGCTCGACCTCGCCGAGGACGTGCCGCGGGTGGTGCGCGCCGACCCGCTGCGAATCCGCCAGGTGCTGGGGAACCTGGTGGCGAACGCGGTGAAGTTCACCGACACGGGCTCCGTGGGCCTCCAGGTGCGGGTGGAAGACGCCACCACCGACACGCTGCGCCTCGCCTTCGACGTGCACGACACCGGCCCGGGCATCGCGCCCGAGGTGCTCCCGCGGCTCTTCACGCCCTTCGAGCAGGCAGACGCGTCGACGACCCGCCGCTACGGAGGCACGGGCCTTGGCCTCTCGCTGAGCCAGCAGCTCGCGCTGGCGATGGGCGGCCGGCTCCTCGTGTCTTCCACGCCGGGAAAGGGCTCGGTCTTCAGCTTCGTGGTGCCGGTGGCGCGCATGCGCGAGTCCGCCATCGTCCGGGTGACGCAGCAGCTCGCGGCGACGGCGGTCCCCGTCGGAGCGCCGCCCGTGCTGGTGGTGGACGACAACGCGGTCAACCTGAAGGTGGCCTCGGCGCTGGTGCAGCGCGCGGGGTACTCGGTGGTGACGGCGAGCTCGGCGAGCGAAGCCCTCTCGCTCCTCGACGGCCAGCGCTTCCTCGCGGTGTTGATGGACTGCCAGATGCCCGACATCGACGGGTACGAAGCGACGCGTCGCATCCGTCGCCGGGCGGGAGACACGGCGGCGCTGCCGGTCATCGCGCTGACGGCCTCGACGCTCCCGGAGGACATCAGGGCCTGTAAGGCTGCGGGCATGGACGCGTGCCTTCCCAAACCCACGTCGTTGAGCGCCATCGCGTACCTGCTCGAGCGGGTGCGGCGCGGCCAGGCGCTGGGGCCCATCGAGGTGGCGTGAGGGGGCGCGCGCTGGATTCCACGAGGCGTGTCACGGGAGCGACGCGGGTGGCGTGAGGACCTGGTCGACGCCTGCCCGGTGGCAGTTGCCGCAGAGGTTCGAGGTGCCGCGAAAGAAGAACTGGTTCAGGGCCGGCGTGAAGCCCTCGTAGAAGACCCACGTTCCGTCGGTGTCCTTCACGTCGACGGCCCAGCCCGTGATGGTGGTGCCCGTGCCGGAGCCATAGAGCTCCTTGACGGCGATGCTGCCGTTGGGGTGCGTGGTGTTGCCGGCCTTGAGCGAGGCCGCGAGCATCGGGTTGACCCAGGTGCGCACCCGGCCTCCGTGCGGCCCCGAGGACTGGTGGGGCGCGGCCTCGGCCGGCCACGACGCGTGGGCCTGACGTTGCACGAAGGCGACGATGGCGTCCCGTGTCGTGGGGAGCGCTTCGGCCGTGCCACCACCACTTCCGCCGGAGGTCCCCCCGGCGCTCCCGCCCGAAGCTCCGCCAGCGCTCCCGCCTGAAGCGCCTCCAGCGCTCCCGCCCGAGGTTCCACCCGCGCTCCCGCCGTCCGAGCCGCTGGGCTCAGGCGCTCCGCAGGCGGCGACGGCGAGAAGGACAAGAAGGGACGTTGAAGGGCGCATGCGCGGGGTACTGACTTCGTGGGAGGCCGGTTACGGCCTTGCCCCCGCAGGTGACGTCTGTGTTGTTGGGTCGAGGCGCCGACGGGTCACGCTCAGTGGAGGGCCCGTGGCACCCGCGCACGCATGGCCTGCTCGCGTGATGGCCCCCGCGCAACGCCCCCCTCGCTGCCTGGCCACGGCTGGGACGTTGCCCGTTCAGTCGGCGCTCACCCCGGGCAGGCGCCGCTCAGGGAGCTCCTCGCCGGGCGCGAGCTTCGCGTACGCCACCGCCGCGACCACGACGGTTTCGGCGTCCCGCGCGGCGACCTGCGAGCGGGTGTACGTCGAGCGCTTCTTACCCTCGAAGACGAGGTTGCACGCCTGCCGGCACAGGCCGAGGCACTTGCTGCCCTCGACCTTGAAGACCGGCTTGAGGCCACGCGCCTTGCGCAGCGCCTTCACCGCCTGAAAGAGCGCCTCGCCCGTCTGGGCCTCGTCGTCGGCGTCGTCCGGCTCGCAGCGGCGGCAGATGGTGAGGGTGGGGCGGCCCATGGCGCGCGGGAAGATGTCGACGTCGCAGGCGTGACGCAACCCTTGCCGCACGTCGGGGCGGGCTCGAGCGAAGGGCGCCCGCTCCTGCGTACGGCGCGCACGCCGGTTCTGGGTTCGGCGGTCGAAATGCTGAACGAGGTGAGCTTCGGCCCGCCCAGAGAGCGCGGCGTCGTGCGAGGGCGTGCTGCCGACCGCGCGCGACGAGCGAGCGTCCGCCCGGTGGCTGACGACGTCCTTCGTCGCGCTCGGCTCAACCACCCTCGGTCGGCGCCGCGGGCCCCTCGCCACGCACGAGCAGGTGCACGGTGGCCAGGGCGATGGGGCTCTGCGGGTCCTCCTGAAACGCGCGGGCCTGCACGGTGGCCACGCGCCGGCCACGGCGCACCACCTCGGCCACCGCGAAGGTGTCGACCGGCTTGCCAGAGCGCAGGTAGTCGACGGTGAGGGTGATGGTCCTGGGCAGCACCTCAGAGGCTGCGCGGTCGAGCACCTCGCACTGCGCCACCATCTCGAGCAGGGCGCCCAGCGTGCCGCCGTGGAGCGCGGGCAGTGTCGGGTTGCCGACCAGGTGGTCCGAGAAGGCCATGTGGGCGCGCAGCCGGCCGTCGACGCGCTCGAGCGTCAGCCCGAGGAACCGGAAGTATGGCACCGCGTCGAGCACGAGCTGCCAGTCGCCGCTCGCGCGCGCCGCCGAGACCACCGCCTGAATGCCTTCGCTCATCACCGGGCGGTGTACCTGACACCTCGGTGTCAGGTACCTGGAAGTTTGTTGTCATCGCGTCAGAGCGCCCTTCGTTCCGGCGCGCCGGGCCGCCGTCATTTCATCTGGTTGGAGCCCGGCATGCAGCTTGCGAAGGGCGGTGTTCGCATGAAGCGGATCAGCCCAGCCAGCGACGAACAGGAGGTGCACGGCAGCCACGCGGCCTGACGCCAGCCGCACCCTTCGTCGAGCCGTGTCCCACGACCGGCCAGTCGTCCCTGGCAAGGGCGAGCCCGCTCCCGGCGCGCCCTCGCATGCCTGTGGACAGGTACGGCCCGACGATGCCCGATGCGTCGACGCACGTGCGAGCACCGCCTCTCTCTCTGGGCGCTCGCCCACCCAGCGTCGACGCATCGTGAGTGATGTGGGCGAAAGCCGCGACGAATCATCCACGCACACCACGTGACGCAGGCCTCGAGCCCAGACGGGCCGATGGGAAGGGCTCGATTCACAGTTGAACTCACCAGCGCTCCGGTATCGGCTGCGCCTCGATTCCACGACGAGGCCGCCATGACCGAGCTCGAGCTGATTCGCCCCGATGACTGGCACGTCCACCTCCGCGATGGAGACCTGCTCAAGGCCGTCGTCGACCACACCGCCCGGCAGTTCGCGCGCGCCATCGTGATGCCGAACCTGAAGCCGCCGGTGACGACGGTCGCGGCCGCGCGGGCCTACCGGGAGCGCATTCTCGCCGCCGTCGACCCCTCGCTCGGCTTCACGCCGCTGATGACGGCGTACCTCACCGATGACAGCGACGCCGACGAGCTGGCGCGAGGCTTTCAAGACGGCGTCTTCACCGCGGCCAAGCTGTACCCGGCGCACGCCACCACGAACTCGGCCGCCGGCGTGACGGACATTCGCCGCCTCGACCGGGTGCTGGAGCGCCTGCAGACCCTCGGCATGCCGCTGCTCGTCCACGGAGAGGTCGTCGACCACTCCGTCGACGTCTTCGACCGCGAGGCGACGTTCATCGACCGCGTGCTGGCGCCCACCCTCGAGCGTTTCCCCGGCCTGCGCGTCGTCTTCGAGCACATCACCACGAGCCAGGCGGTCGACTTCGTCACCAGCGCGCGCGAGACGGTCGGCGCCACCATCACGCCGCACCACCTCGAGTTCAACCGCAACGCCATGTTCGAGGGCGGCCTTCGCCCGCACTTCTATTGCCTGCCCGTCGCCAAGCGCGAAGCGCACCGGCTCGCGCTGCGAAAGGCGGCGACGTCGGGGAACCCGAAGTTCTTCCTCGGCACCGACTCGGCGCCCCACCGCGTGGTGGACAAGGAGGCGGCGTGTGGCTGCGCGGGCATCTGGAACGCCCCGGTGGCGCTGGAGAGCTACGCGAAGACCTTCGAAGAAGAGGGCGCGCTCGACAAGCTCGAGGCGTTCGCGTCACTGCACGGGCCGAGGTTCTACCGCCTGCCGGTGAACACCGCGCGCGTGCGCCTCTCGCGCACGGAGACGCACGTTCCGGAGCGGTACGCGCTCGCGCCGGGCGACATCGTTCCCTTCCACGCCGGCAAGCAGCTCGCGTGGCGCTACGCCGGGGTCGTTCGATGAGGTCCGTCGCGGAGGCGGCCCCGTGAAGCGGCTCGACCTCGCGAAGAAGGCCCTGTCGAAGGCTGCGCTGGCCGAGGCCCTGGGGCACCTCGTGGCTGCCTTCATCGAACGGGCGCTGACAGAGCTCGCGGCGCTGGTGGAGCGCTTCGAGGCAGCGCACCCACCGCCTGCCTTCGAGGGCGACACCGCCGCGTTCAAGAAGGTGGCGAAGAAAGCCGACGTCGAGACGGTCGGCGCCCTCGCCCGCGCGCTGAAGGCGCCGAAGACCGCTGACACGCTGGCGAGGCTCGAGGCGCTGACACCGCACGAGGCCGACCCTCGCGTGAGCGCGCTTCTTGAGCGTCCCTCACTGGGTCGGACCAGCCGCAGAGGCACGAACCCCACCGCGGCGTTTGGCCTTCGTCGGTTCGACCGCGCGTGAAAGCATCGTGTGCTCATGCGCGCTTCGTTCTCGCTGGCGGTGCTGTGGTGCGCGGTGGCGTGGGCCGGGGCTCCGGCGCCGGCGCGCTCGTTCAACGTGCTCCAGGAGCGCACCCTCTTCGAGCCGCCGCTCGCGCACCCGCGGTCACCCGAGCTCGCCCTCGAGGTGATTCTCAACGGGCCGAGCGACCGGGTCACCGGCGTCATCGGCGCGCGCATTCCCTTCTTCAACTTCCACCTCGGCGAGGTGCACCTGCAGATCGGCTTCGACGCCGGCTCGTGGACCGACCTGCGCATGCTCTCGCACGTGTTCGGCTTTCCGCTCACCGCGGTCGACTACCTCTTCGGCGTGCCCTTCATGGTGGCCTGGGGGCCCTTCTCGGCGTCGTTCGAGCTGAGCCACATCTCAGCGCACCTGGGCGACGGCCTCGCCATGCCGCGCGCGCCGCTGAAGTACACGCGCGAGTATGCGCGGTTGCTCGCGGCGTACAGCGTGCGGGGCGGCCCGTTCGTGATGCGCTTCTACGCCGGAGCGCAGTTTCTGCTGCACACGATTCCAACCCTGCCACCGTGGGGCGCCGAGGTGGGCGCGGAGGTGCGGGCTGAAACGTCTCGCGCCGTCGAGCCCTACGCGGCGGTGACCGGCCTGTACCACCAGGACACCGGCACGTTCGACGTCAGCAGCCAGGTGGGCGTGTACCTCGTTCGTGAGAGCGCGAGGGCCTTCACGCTGCGCCTCGCGTTCTCTGCCTACGCGGGCAGTGACCGGCGCGGGCAGTTTCTCGGTGAGTCGATGCAGCGGGTGCGATTCGGGCTGTACGGTCGGTTCTGAACGGGGAGCGCTCGCGCGGGGGGGCACTGCTCAGCATCACGCGGCAGAATCCGCGGCTCGGGCCGTTGAATGCTGATGGTGCCGTTGATGAGCACCTGACCGGACCAGCAGCACCGTCAGTCGGGCTGCCAGAGACCTTGGTGAGCGATGTGCCGTCACGAAATCAAGCGGCCAGCACCGTGACGCCCGTGGGGTCGGCACGAGCCAACGAGAACAGGTCGCCGTCATGAAAACCCCACGCCACGACCGTGTTGCCGCGCCATGCCTGGGCGCGGACGGCGTCGCGCAGCACCAGCCCGCTGTACCCAAGGAACAGCAGGTAGTCGGCCATCGAGTGGTGCTCCTGCCATTCGCGCCGCCCGTACACGCGCTTGAGCCGCTTGAGGCCCCGGATGAGGTGATTTCGGCCGCGAGTCAGGCCGGGAATCACCTTCACGCGCACCACGGCCTTCTCACCCGGCTTGAGGACCCCCTGGTGCACGGCCGCTGTCCCGACGTGGCTGTCAGATGTGTACACCTCGGTGCCCCACACGCTCCCCGACGTGACGCCGGTGACCTCGAAGAGCATCGTCTTGCCGATGTCAGCCTCGGTGACGTGCAGCGCGCCCGGGTCGCTCTGAATGCCGCGCAGCTGCCGAATGCGGTCTCGAATCGCCACCGCCTCATCGAGCTTCTTCTGCTGGCAGTACTGGTCCTGCAGCGCCTGCAGCTCGCCGAGGGCCTTGTCGAGGTGGGGCTGGGTCTCGCGGTCGGCCTTTTCCCGAATGGCCTGGGCCTTCTTCTCGTAGTTCGAGAGTACGGCCTGCGCCTCAGCCGGGAGCGTCTGAGCGAGGACGGTGGTGGACAGGAGGGTGGTGAGCAGGAGCGTGGGCATGGGGCATCGTACCGCCAGCATGGCAGTCTGACGACGCGCGGCCCCTGTGGCAGAATGGCGCCATGCGGGTGACGAAGCTCAGCCTGAAGAAGGTCGGTGTCTTCCAGGACGCCGTCTTCGAGTTCCCCCGCGGTCGGGACGAGGCGAAGGCCGACACGTACCTCTTCGTTGGGCCGAACGGCTCGGGCAAGACGACCGCGCTGCTCGCGCTGGCCCAGTTCTTTACGGTCGAATCGACCGGCCTGAACCTGAGGTTGGGACAACGTTCAGAGTCCACGCTCGCACTCGACGACGGTACGCACGCAACGATCGCGGCACGAGACTCTCTGGTCATGAGCCCCATCGGGCCGAATCGCGGCGAGAGTACTGACTTCATCTGGTGGACCGATGCACGGAGCAACCTCCCTCTTGTTTCAGTGCCCGGAGCAGCGGCCCACTTCGGCGCCTATGGCTACTCAGGCTCCCGGTCTCTCGGTTCCTTCGAGTTGGTTGGAATTCGCGAGCTGACCACCACGCCCAACGCAGGCGCGTTGTCGTTCTCGGCAGACACGCAGGCCCTCGTTCAGTGGTTGGCCAACGGCTTCGCCAAGGTTGCGTTCGCGCGCCAGCGCGGAGACCACGCGCTCGCCGAACAGCGACACGAAGCCATCGAGCGCGTCAGCCGCTTCATCCGGACCGTCACCGGCGCATCCTTCGAGCTCGTCCTCCACGACGAGCCACTCGCAGTCCGCTGCAAGCTCGACGGCGTGACGCTGGACCTCTCGGTCCTGCCCGACGGGCTCAAATCCATCCTCAGCCTCGTGGGCGATCTGCTGATGCGGATCGACCGGACCACCTGGCCAGCCGACGGAGTCGCCCCACTGGACCGCGAGCACCTCGTCTTCCTCGACGAAGTCGAGGTGCACCTTCACCCGAAGTGGCAGCGCAAGGTGCTCCCTGCGCTGCAATCGCTGCTCCCCCGTTCGCAAGTCTTCGCGACGACGCACTCCCCCTTCGTGGTCGCCTCAGCGACCGATGCGTTCGTCTACAAACTCGACGCAGGACATGTCTCGCGGCCGCTGTCGACCGAAGAGGACGGCATCGACGCGCAGAGCGTGCACACGATTCTTCGCGAGGTGCTCGACGTCGACGGCGAGTTCTCCGACGCGGTCGAGGAGGAACTGCGGGCGCTCGAAGAGGACTGCCGTCGTGCGGTACGGGGTGACGAGGCTGCTCGCGTGGCCGCGACCCAACGAGCGGCAACCCTCTCGGCTCGCGGGCCTGAGTTGCAGGCCATCGCCCAGCGCCAGCTCCGCTTCATGGAGCGACAGCTCGCGAGGCCTCCGGCGGCATGAGGCGGTCGACCCGAGGCGCTCCACCCGCCGAGTTCCCGCAGCCAGCGACCGCCTGGACCGACCAATGGCTCCGGCGCTGCGGGGAAGCGGCTGGTGCCGGGGCGAGAGCCCCGAAGTTCAGCTGGCCCGAGGTGCGCGGGGTCGGCCTCAACCATCGTCTTCTTCCCGCGCTGCGCGAGATGACGCAGGGCCACTGTGCGTACTGTGACACGTTGATTGACCTCGGCCTCGCCGAGTCCATCGACCACTTCCGGCCCAAGGCGTGTGGCCGGTTTCCACAGGGCGCTTTCGACTGGGCGAACCTGTTTCTCGCGTGCGCGACCTGTCAGCGGCAGAAGGGCGACCAGGACGAACCGGCGCTCCTGAAGCCCGACGAGGCCGGGTACTCATTCGAGGCCTGGTTCACCGTCAGGGCGAAGGACGGTGCGCTCGAACCACGCGCTGATTTGAGCGGAGCCGACCGGAAGCGCGCCGAGGCGACGATTCGAGTTCTGGGCTGAACGCCAATGGGCTGCCCCGCGCGAGAGTCCGCGAGTGGGCGAAACGAGAAGCCGCCCCGGGCGTGCTGGACCCCGACGACTGGTCGTTTCGTTTCGGGTGACCGTCGTTCGTTTGAGCCAGGCACGGCGCACGGCATGATGCTTCGCATGCCGCACCCCACCCTCCTCGTCCGTGGCCAGCGTGTGCTCCTCCCAACGGGGCTGACGCCCGCGACGCTGCACCTCACCGACGGCCGCATCACCGACGTCACGGCCTTCGACGCGCCGGCCCCCTCCGACGTACCCGTCGTCGAGGCGGGCACGCTGCTGGTGACACCCGGGCTCGTCGACTCGCACGTGCACATCAACGAGCCGGGCCGCACCGAGTGGGAAGGGTTCCGCACCGCGACCGAAGCCGCTGCCGCCGGAGGCATCACCACCGTCGTCGACATGCCGCTCAACTCGATTCCGCCCACCACCTCGGCTGACGCAGCCAGGACGAAACAAGACGCCCTCGGAGACCAGCTGCACGTCAATGTCGCCTTCTGGGGCGGGGTGGTGCCGGGGAATGTACAAGAATTGAAGGGCCTCTCACGCTTCGGCGTTCCCGGCTGCAAATGTTTCACCTGTCACTCGGGGGTCGACGAGTTCCCCATGTCGACGCGCGACGACCTCGACGCCGCGATGCCGGTGCTCCGCGACGAGGGGCGGGTGCTGCTGGTGCACGCCGAGGCGATGGGGCCGCTCGAGCGCGCCGAGGCCGAGCTGGCCACCGAACAGGCTGACCCGCGCAAGTACCAGACGTACCTGCGCTCGCGACCGAACGCCGCCGAGGACGAAGCCGTCGCGATGGTCATCGAGCTTTCGCGCAAGCACCGCTGCCCGGCGCACATCGTCCATCTGTCGTCGGCGTCGGCGCTGCCGCTCCTCGAGCGGGCGCAGGCCGAGGGCGTGCCGGTGACGGCCGAGACGTGTCTGCATTACCTCGCCTTCACCGCCGAAGAGATTCCCGATGGCGCCACGCACTTCAAGTGCGCGCCGCCGATTCGTGAGGCGTCGAACCGCGAGCTGCTCTGGCGTGGGCTCGAGCGCGGCGTCATCAGCCAGGTGGTGTCGGACCATTCGCCCTGCACGCCCGCCCTCAAGAAGCCCGAGACCGGAGACTTCCTCGGCGCCTGGGGCGGCATCGCGGGCCTGCAGCTGGGCCTGTCGGTGCTGTGGACGTTGGCGAAGCAGCGCGGGTACGGGCTCGAACAGGTGGTGCAGTGGAACACGCGCGCACCGGCGCGGCTCGCGGGGCTTGAACGGAAGAAGGGCCAGCTCGCGAAGGGCTTCGACGCGGACTTCGTGCTGTGGGACGACGCGACGAGCTTCGTCGTCGAGCCGGCCGGCATTCACCACAAGCACAAGGTGACGCCGTACGCCGGGCGAGAGCTGTTCGGCGTGGTGCACGAGACGTACGTGGGAGGGCGCCGGGCGTACTCTCGACGCGAGGGCCTCACGCGGCCGGGTGGGCGGTTCGAGGCCGTGAAGCCCTGAAGCGGAGGCCTCGTGAAGCCGGACTCTCCCGGAAGGACCGTGCTTCAACTCGCGCGAACACGGCGCTCGCGAGCAAGGGCGTTGCTTGACGACCTCCTCGAGCGTGCTCGCACCGACCCAGACCAGCCTCTCTGGGAGGTCATGCTGCACGAAAACGACCCGGGCTCTTCGTTCAGGGCCAGGCGTGAACGAGTGGATGCAGCCTGGCGACATCGCGACCGGCTCGACCCACATCGCGTGCTCTCCCTCGTTGTCGAAGGCACGCCAGACGACCGAGTTCTGATCGACCGACTCGGCACGATGTTGCGCGAGGCGCCGCAGGCCATCGGCGCGCTGTGGGTGATGAAGCTCCCGGCGCAGAGGCACCGGTGCGTGTGGGCGTGGGTCGAACGCCAGGTCGAGCAGGACCGCCTTCGCGACCTCGAACCCGACGACCGCGCGTGGTTCGAGGCGGTCGTCGAAGCGAGAGCGAACCCAGAGCGCTTCAGGGCCCGCTTCACGGAACACCTCGGCCGGCTGAAGCTCAATCATCGAGGAGCGCTCGCGGCGAGGCTCCTCGTCATCGGAGTCCCTCCTTCACTCGAGCCGCTTCTGCGCCGCTACCTCGGGCGGCTCGCGCCGCATGAACGGGACCGCTTCGCTGAACTCGACCTGGCGTGCCGAGATGCCCTCGAGGCGCTCGGGGCCCACGACCTTCCAGGCGCAGCGCGCGCGCTCCGGGCACTTGCTCACTGGGCGCGTTCTGATTGCTGGGTGGTCGAGCCGATCCGTCAGGTTCTGCGACGAGCGAGGGCACACGTCAGCCTTCGAGCACCCGTTCGCGACGTGACCCGGCCGATGCTCTGGTTCAAGCTGGAGTCGCGCCGGGGTGACGAGCACGTCCTCTCGGCGCTTCGGGACATCGGCCTCGGGCTCATCGCCCAGGGCAGGTACAGCGAGTTCTTCTTCCCCGGGCCTGAGGTGGCGGACGCGCTCATGGAGCGTGCTCGACCCATCCTCGACGAACTCACCCTCGAGACCCCTCGCCGCTTCATCACGTCTCACGACCGGCTTCGAACCCTCGAGCGTCAGGCGCTCCGGGCCATCGGCGAACGACCACGGCGCTTCAAGGCACTCTTCCGGGCGTTCGTCGACGAGCTCGCTTTCGAGTCATACCCCGGCAACTTCCTCGGGCTCCTTCGAGCGGTCATCGACCAGGGACTCGAGCACGAGCTGTGTCATCGAGCGCTCGCCATCGCAGTGGAGACCGAGTGGAGGGACTGGGTTCGACCTGAGCTGCTCGTGCTGAAGCGTGCGTTCGACCGGAAACGAAGCCGCCACCTCAAGGCGCGTTCGGGTCGTCGTAGACGCCGTTGACGGGCACGTGAAGGCCCAACGAGGCGAGCTCGACCTCGGTGGCCGCGCGGTACTCTCGCAGCGCCCACGCCTGCGCCTCGCGCCGGTACACCTCGATGCGCCGCTGTCGGTGGCTCACGATGACGTACTCCTGAAGCGACGTGAGGTGCCGATAGTGCGCGAACTTCTCGCCACGGTCGTCGGCCTCGGTTCCGTCGGAGGTGACCTCGAGGATCAGGACCGGGTTCACGACTGCATTCGCATCGACCGTCGAAACCTCTCGGGGACCACAGATGACAAGCCCATCTGGATACGTGGAGCGGTCGGTCGCATCGATGCGAACGCGCAGGTCGGAGCCGTAGGGCGCGCACGGCCGCCCCTGGAGTGCCAAGCCAACGATTCTGAGAAAATTGGTCGCGTAGAGCGCGTGCTGCGGTGTGCCGTCGGCCATCGCCCAGACCTCACCTCGGAGACACTCGTGCCGCACCTCGGGCGTCGACGCCTCCAGGGCGAGGTAGTCGGAGTAAGGGACAAGGACCCTCGGTTGCGCGGCCATGGGGATGTCTTACCTCAGGCGCCGTGCGGCCGCAGGCACTCACGCCACCCGCGAAACCGGCCGACCGACCTCCGGTATCGCCTGGTGGAGCCCTCACATGGCACGCCCCATCGAGTGGACACACCTCCTCACCCACCTCGCCAGGCTCACCTTCCCCCTGCTGGCGCTGCTCGCGTGGCCCCACCCGGTCGTCCGGCTCGTCGCGGCGGTGTCGTTCTTCCTCGCGGGCTTCGCCCTCACCCACGACCTGGCACACGGCGCGCTTGGCCTGCCCAGAAGGCTCAATGAACTCGCCCTGAGCCTGGCTGCGCAGACGAACCTGGTGTCGGGCCACACCATGCGGCGACTCCACGCCCGCCACCACGCACGGCCGCTGGCGCCCGACGACGTCGAAGGAGAAGGCGCCACCCTGCGCGTCTGGCAGGCGCTCCGCATCGGGCCGCGAAACGCGGTGCGGTATCGCCTCGAGGGGTTTCGTGGCACGCGGGGCGTCGAGCGGGCCTGGGTCCTCGGCGAGACGCTCGTCAGCGTCGGGCTCATCGCGCTGAGCCTCGCCACGGCGCACGCCGCCGCGCTCACCTGGGTCGTCACCTCGCTCGCGCTCCAGGCGACGATGGCCCTCTGGGCAAGTCACCTGCCGCACCGGCCGCCCGCGCTCCTCGTCGCCCTCGCACGGCACCTCGAGTGGACCCACAGCGCCGCCGTCGCCAGCTTTCTGCACCATGGGGCCCACCACGCCCGCCCCTGGGTGCCCTGCGGCGCGCTGGCCCAGCCAACTCCCCGGCCGAGCGCCACGCCCGCCTGACTCAGCGCTCCCGCACCGTCGCGGCGACGTCTGGACGGACGGCCAGGGTCGTTCGTCTAGCGCTGCTCCTGCGCGTTGCGGGCGCTTCAGCTACACCCGCGACGTGGTCGCCCACTTCCCTGCGCTCGAGGGCCTCACCCGAAGCGAGCACTTCGGCGTCGGAGCGCCCGGCGCAGGGCTCCCGCTCGAGGGCACCACGCTGGCGGCGCTCGACTCGCTCTATGCCCTCAAGGACATGGCGTGGGCCGTGTACCTGCAAGACGGCGCGTGGCGGCTCCACGTCGCCTCGGGGCTCGAGGTGACGCTCAACGGCGCACCCACCGGAGGCCAGGCGCTCGCGAGCGGCGACGTCATCGGCAGCGACGAGGTGTGGCGCTTCGTGCTGGGCGACTGGCCCGGGCCCACCGACGCGACGTTCGACGCGCGCACGCGGGCAGCGCCCGAGGATGACGCGCTCGCGCTGGTGTACCGCGACGTCCTGCTCGAGCGCGGCGCGCCCGCCGCCGAGGCGCTCCGTCGGCCGGTGCCCATCGCGGAGCAGGCCCGCCACCTGTGGCCCTTCGCGCGCGACCTCGCCCGCGGCTTCGTCGAGGCGCGCTTCGCGGGGCCCCACGTGCGCTCGCTGGTGATGCGGCGGCCCGCGCTCGACCTCGTCGACTTCGCGCAGGCCCTCGCGTCGGTGGCGCCGTCACTCCCGCGGCTCGAGGCGGTGCGCACGTATGGCCTGTCGACGGACGATGGAGCGCAGCTCGCGTTGCTCCTCGCGCGGCAGCCTGGCCTCGAGCGCCTCACCCGGCTCGAAGCCGGCGCCCGCGGCGCCTTCCTGCTCGACGACTTCCGGGCGCAGGACCGGCGCGATGAGACCGAGCGTGGCGTGCGCGCGATGTCGAGCCCCCGCGAAGGCCCGGCGCGGCCGCTCTCGCTCGAGCTCGTCTCGTGGGACGGGTGGACGTCGCTCGAGCCGCTCACGCAGACGAAGCGGGTGAGCGTCGACCGTGACACCGCGCTCGTCTTCCACGAAGGCGGAGGCGCGCTCGCCTCGGAAACCGACGGACTGGTGCGCCTGGTCCGCCGCGACGACTGGGTGCTCGAGGTCTCCGACCGTTCTCCCGACGCCGTGACGCCTCGATTGCGGGGCGTGCCGATGCGCGGCGCGTTCGGCGTTGGACCCGGCGACGAGCTCGAGCTGGTGCCTGGCCTGCTGGTCCGACTCGGGCCCGGTTAGCGCCCGCACCGGCAGCGTCTTCCAGGTTCGAACGTGCCAGCGTCGACCGGCCTCCGCCCCTGCCGAGGCGCGGTGTCGCTTTCGACGATTCACACGAAACGAGCCGACCGACGCCCCTGCTGGCGACGGCGCCGGGCCGGCTTCGAGGCCACCCCGAGGTACCCGAGCACCAACCACGTCAGCTCGTCGACCAGCGTGGCGACGTCGAGCTGCTTCGGCCGCTCCATGAGCTGCAGGTGTGTCACGGCCTCGACGCTCGTGACGAGCACGAAGGTGGCGACGGCCGGGTCGAGCGGGCGCAGCTCGTCGCGCCGGCTCTCGAGCCACGCGCGCACCGCGTCACCGGAGCGATTCGACACCCGGTTCACCGCCGCCACGGCCTCGGGAATCGATGGCACCTGCTGCATCAGCACCCGGTGCAGCTCCGCGTCGTCGGCGTGGAGGCGCACCATCGCCTCGATGTACCGCCGCACCTGCGCCTCGATGGTCTGCGGGCCTTCGAGCGCGGCCAGGCCCACCATCTCGAGCAGCAGCGCCTGGCCACTCTCGGCGTGCTGCTCGGCCAGCGCCGCCACCAGGGCCTCCTTCGACGAGAAGTACTGGTACAGCGAGCCGATGCTGACGCCCGCCCTGCGCGCCACCGCGTTGGTGCTGCAGGCCGCGAACCCCTCGGCCTTCAGAATGTGAGCAGTCGCTCGGAGAATCGCGTCGACGGTGACCTTCGCCCGGCGCTGGGTCGGGTGCTTTCGCGAGGGAGGCTTCGGTCGGGCAGGTGCCATGGGGGGTCGGTGCTTCGAAAGCGAGTAGCCAAACCGAGTGATAGCTCACATTCTAGGCCCATGGAATCGACCGCCGCGCTGACGCTCGCCTCGCTCCCCGGCCTGCCGCTGGTGGGGGCCCTGCCGGAGCTGCAGAAGAACCCGCTGCGCGTCATGGAGCGCGCCACCCTCGACTACACCCCGGCGGTGCGCCTGCCGTTGCCCATCGTCGAGGGCCTGGTGGTGTCGGACCCGGCGCTGGTCGAGCACATCCTCGTCACCAACTCGCGCAACTACGTCAAGCAGACGCGCGGGTACGACATGCTCCGCAAGGTGCTGGGCAATGGGCTGGTGACGAGCGAAGGCGAGTTCTGGAAGCGCCAGCGCCGCATCGCCCAGCCCGCGTTCCACCGCGAGCGCCTCTTCGCCTTCGGCGAGACGATGACGAGGGCCGCGACCGAGCTGGTCGACGGGTGGAAGCCAGGGGTGCCCTTCGACGCGGCCGAGGCCTTCATGCAGGTGACGCTGCGGCTCGTGGGCGAGACGTTGCTGTCGAGCGACGTGACGAGCGAGGCGAGCGCCGTGGGCCGCGCCATCACCGTCGCGCTCGAGCACCTCATTCACCGCACGCTGCACCCGTTCGGCGCGCCCGAGTGGGTGCCGACGCCGCGCAACCTGGGCTTCCGGCGCGCGCTGCGCACGCTCGACGACGTGGTGCTGGGCCTCATCGCCGAGCGACGGAAGGGCGGCGGGCCCACGGGCGACCTGTTGGCGATGCTGATGGAGGCGACCGACCCCGAGACGGGCGAGGGCATGAGTAACGCGCAGCTCCGCGACGAGGTGATGACCATCTTCCTCGCAGGGCACGAGACGACGGCCAACGCGCTCGCGTGGACGGTGATGCTCCTGGGCCGTGCGCCCGAGGTGGAGCGGCAGGTGCTGGCCGAGCTCGACGCGGTGCTCGCCGGGCGACCGCCCACCATCGCCGACGTGCCGAAGCTGCCCTACCTCGGCATGGTGCTGAAGGAGTCGATGCGGCTGTACCCGCCGGTGTGGACGCTCGCGCGGCGCGTCGTCGAGCGGGAGGTCGTGCAGGGCGTCACCTTCGAGAAGGACGCGCTGGTGTTCCTCTGCACCTTCGCGCTCCACCGCCACCCCGGCGTCTGGCGTGACCCCGAGGCGTTCGACCCGTCTCGCTGGGCGCCGGGCGCGCCGCCGCCGCCGAAGGGCGCGTACCTGCCGTTCAGCACCGGGCAGCGCAAGTGCATCGGCGACACGTTCGCCACCGTCGAAGCCACGTTGATTCTCGCCACCCTGCTCTCGCGCGTGCACCTCGAGCTGGTGCCCGGCCAGACGTTCGAACCCGAGCCGGTCATCACGCTGCGGCCGAAGGGCGGGGTGCACGTCGTGGCGACCCCGCGTCGCCAGGTGCGCTGAGTCGCGCGTCAGGGGCGTCACCCGGCCTGTCGCTTCCGCGGAACGAACGCCTCGACAGTGGCCTTCGTCGAACGGCGTGGTGAGCGGCCAGTGCCACGTCCGTCGGGCACCGGCGTCGGTCGGTGTCTGGCCTGATCATCGCGTCGGTAGACGCTCATCCGCGCGTCGACGACCGACAGTCCGTCCGACCGCGCTCCTCGCCATCTGGGCGGCCGTCGAGTTCGTCTCTCGCCCCGTCACCGCGTCGCTGGTGCTCAGCCGCGCGTCGACGACCGACCGTCCGGCCCACCCTGGCTGGACGAAAAGTTGATCAGCCGCGCGGCTCCCGTACCGTCAGGTGCAACAGGGTGCTTCACGTCCGTCGCACCCCTCGCCGACACGCCGACGAAGTCACCACCGGGCGCCTCACCGCGGCCCGGAAGAGGAGCCCCATGTCTTCACGACTCGTGCTGCTGCTCGTCCTCCTCGCGGCGCCGCTCGCCGACGCGCGCCTCGGGACCCGGGCCTGGGTCGTCCGCTGGGACACGGCCTCGTCGCTCGACGCACAGGGCGTCGCGGCCGACATCGACGCCGGGCTGCGCGAGGCGCTCCGGCAGCGTGGCGGTGAGGTGCTCGAGGCGCCGCGCACCGACGCCATCGTGCTGCGCCCCTCGGTGGTGGTCGAAGACAGCGCCGTGCGGCTCAAGGTGGTGGGCGTCGACGCCGGGACGAAGCAGGTGCTGGGGTCCATCTCGTTGCGGGCGGCCGGCACGCGTCGCGCGGCGGTGGTGCGCGCGCTGGTGTCGCGGGCCTGCGCCGAGGCCGAGGCGTTCATTCCAGCGACGGCCAGTCGTGAGGCTGCGCGTCCCTGAAGGGCGAGGCTGACCGCCCCTCCACGACCCCAGCGTCGCACCCCCGCCGGGCTCGAGGGTACCGAACCTACCGCGCTCGACGCACGCGCGGCCTGGTCCCTCGCACCCGCGTCGGCCCGCTGACGGCCAGCGTCGCGGGCTCCGCCTCGGGCTCCGTCGTCGGCAGGGGATGGTTGTTCCGATAGAGCTGGGCGCCGAGGAAGCCACCGAGCAGCCCCATGCCGATGGTGACCGGCGGGTAGCACAGCACGCGGCACGCACCGCCCATCACGGAGAGGGAGCGCACCAGCCACGACACGCTGACGGCGAAGGCCATGCCGAAGACGTGAGGCCGGAAGTAGAGCGCGAGCCGGAGCAGCATCGACACGGCAGGAGCCGGAACCGGCGCGGGAGGATTCACCAGCCCGTCGGGCTTCACGGCGGCGCTCCCTCGCGCAGTGATGCACACAGCGGCTCCAGGGCGCGCGCGAGCGACGGCCCCGGGTGGAGCAGGTCCTTGTCCTGGAGCGTCACCCAGCGCGCCTTCGGCACCAGCGCCTTCACCGCCTCGCGCCCTTCCGCCGTATCGGACGCATCGACGACGACCTCGGGCGGCGACGCGACCAGCTGCTCCCTCGACCACACCGGGTACGCCGTCGGCGCCGTCGGCACGACGTTCTTGGCGCCGCAGTCGTCGAGCAGCTCGGCCGCGAAGCTCCCGGGGCCCGCCACGACGAGCGGCGAGAACCCGTACACGAAGAGCACCTCGGCGCGACGCTTTGGCGCGAGAGACCGCTGCTGGGCGCGCGCCTCGTCGAGGGCCTTCACCAGCGCTCCCGCGCGGGCCTCGCGCCCCAGCACCCGCCCGAGGACCCGAATGGCGTCGACGGCATCGGCCACCGAGGTGAGCGACAACGCCAGCACCGGCACGCCGAGCGAGGCCAGCTTCTCGACCGGCTTCTGGTTGCCTGGAGACTTCTGCACCACCACCAGGTGCGGCTTCAGCGTGAGCACCGTCTCGACCGAGGGGTCGACGAAGCCGCCGACTCTCGGGAGCGCCTTCACCTCGGGCGCCTCGTCGAAGCGGCTCACGCCCACCAGCGTGCTCCCGGCTCCGAGCGCGAGCACCGTCTCGGTGAGCGATGGCGCCACCGTCACCACGCGCGTCACCACCTTCGGAGGCGTGGGCCCCAGCCACTGCGCCGGGCCAGCCGACAAGACGGCGATGACGAGGGCGGCGGTCACGGCACCAGCACGTCCGAGACGTTCGCGACGCCCGAGGTGGCGTTCGGCGGGCACACCGACAGCGCGTCGTTCATCGCGGGCCCACGGCGCTCGACGAGGCCGCCGTCGGTGAGCTCGAGCACGGTGAGGCGGCCGGCGTTCTGGTCGGCGAGGAAGAGCCGCGAGCCCTTCACGCCGAAGCGCCCGGGCAGGAAGAGCGGACAGGCGCCGGCGTCGGGACAGGACGGCGGCGTGGGGGCCCAGGTGGCGACGCGGCGGTCCTGCGCGTCGAGCACCACGACGCCGGCGCGCTCCACGGCCGTCAAGACGAAGGCGGCGCCCGAGTACTGCGCGCGGCCGCCGCACGACACGGCCAGCCCGTCACCGAAGGGGGCGAGCCACTGCGGGTTGAGGCACGCGTCGGCGCCGAGGTCGATGGTCTGCACCGCGCGCGTCGAGGGGTCGACCTTTGCGACGAGGCCCGGGCCGGCTGGCTGGTACGTGTCGGGGTCGAGGTTGTTGAGCGCGAGATAGAGGGCTCCGCCGCGGGTGGTGATGGCCCAGGGCCGGGCGACGGGCGCGCCGCCATCGAAGGGCCGCAGGTCGAGGGCGGTGAGGCTCACGTCATTCACCACGCGCGGGGCCGTGGGCGTCGAGACGTCCACCTCGAGGAGCCGCTGGCCCGCGTCCGCCGCCGCAGCGCCGAAGCCGCCGTACAGCGGAATCCACACCGAGGTGCCTGCCTTCACGAGGCCCTGGGGGAAGGTGTTGGCGCCGAGCACGAGCTCCTGCACGGTGGAGAGCGGCAGGCCGGCGTCTCCATCGGGTGGGCCGCGACGGACGACCTGCAGGGTGCCGCTCTCGGCGTTGACGACGTAGACGAACTCACCGTCGACGAGCAGCTGGTTGGGCACGGCGCCGGTCGCGATGGCGCGCGCAGGGAGCTGCCGCCACGACGCTCCGGGTGGCACGTCGGCCTGGGTGAGGCGCCGGTCGAGCCCGTCGGCGGCGAGGAGCACCCCCTGCATCGACGCGAGCGCGGCGGGCGCGGTGCCGAGGCTGGCGAGCGGCGTGCGCTGGAGGCTCGAGGCCGACAGCCCGGCCACCTGCCCCGACGAGAAGCAGGCGATGACGACGTCGGACGTGCAGGCGCCAGCGAGGCACTTCTGCCCGGCCTGGCAGGTGTTGCCGCAGCCTCCGCAGTTGGCGACGTCGGTGGTGGCGTCGACGCACGAGTCTCCGCAGCGCAGGCTGATGCCAGCGGTGCAGGCGGCCTTGCACCGGCCCTGCTCGCACACCTCGCCCGACACGCAGGCCGCCCCGCAGCCGCCGCAGTTGGCCGGGTCGGTCGCCAGCACGACGCAGCGGCCGTCACACAGCGAGGTGCCGGCCTGGCACACGCACGACGAGGCCTCGCACACCTGGCCGACGGCGCACGCCTGGCCGCAGCCGCCGCAGTTCCGCCGGTCTGACGTGTAGTCCGCGCAGCCGGTGCCGCAGCGGTTGGTGCCCTCGCGACAGACGATGCCGGTGTCGGGACACCCGACGAGGACGACGGCCAGCATCACCAGCGCTGCAGACTTCACACCCATTCCCGATTCTCCATGGCCACGCCTATTCAAACGCCACCCCCAACGACACGAACGCCGCGCGGGGCGGGAGCGGGTACCCATCGAGGTCCTGCGTCTGCACGTCCAGCACGTTCTTCACGTCGAAGGCCACCGTCACGCGGGGGTTCTTCCATGGCGTCGACGCGATGCCCAGATTCACGAACGCGCGCGCGGGCAGGGCCACGGCCTCGGTGCGGTTGATGAACTGCTCGGACTGCACCAGCACCTCGCCGCGGGCCTTGAGCCAGTCGACGCCGGCCACCACGCGGCCCGTGACGCGGTGGCGGGGCCGATAGGGCAACGCCTTGAGGTAGTAGCGCGGGTCGTCCTTGAGGTTCTGCGTGGCCATGAAGGTGTAGCTGGCCTGCGCCTCGAGCCAGCTCGCGGGAGCGAAGACGCCTTCCACCTCGACGCCCATCACCGAGGCCGCGGCGAAGTTGTACGGGCGCGCGAGCGTGGGTGGGTAGAACTCGTAGGCGATGAGGTTCTCGTAGAGGCCGGCGAAGCCCGTCACCTGCACCGAGCCCTTCGAGGCGCGCCAGGCGGCGCTGACGTCGGCGAGCAGGCCGCGCTCGGGCTTGAGCTCGGGGTTCGGCAGCAGCGTGCCCTGCACGACGTAGAGCTCTTGAAAGCCGGGTGGGCGCGACGCCTGGCCACCCGAGGCGCGCAGCTCGAAGCCCCGGGGCAACAGCGCGGTGACGGCCAGCTTGGGCGAGAGCACGACGAAGGGCCCGGCGACATCGACGCGCGCGGAGCCATCGACGAGGAGGCGGCCCTCGAAGAAGGACACCTCGTCGCCCACCATCGCGCCGAGGCGGCCCCAGCCGGGGTTCTTGCCCGAGGGCTCCCGCAGGAAGTCGCCGCCGGTCGAGAGCAGCCCGAGGAAGCGGTGCCGGCCGAAGGCGCGCTGGGTGTAGACGGCCTCGGCGCCGACGCTCGTCTCGAGCTGGGCGAGGGGCGCGGCGCCGAAGGGGCTGCCGCGGAGCGCGGTGGAGTCGAGCCGCCCGAAGCCCAGCACCTGCAGCTCGCCGCCGTTGATGAAGGTGGTGACGGTGCGCGCCGAGACGGTGCCGCGGCCGGTCTGTTGCGAGGCGTCGAGGGTGGGGTTCTGCACGGGCCCGGCGAGCCCGCGCTGCTCGTAGAGCCCTTCCCCGAGGACGTCGAGGCGGGTGCTGCCGAACGCGCGGCGCCAGCGCACGAGCCCGCCGCCCAGCAGCGCGCCGTTGTTTCGTCGCACGGCCTGCGGCCAGTCGTTGCCAGCCAGCGCGGGCTTGTCGTCCCACCGGTAGCTGAAGTCGCCGTCGCTGCGCAGCCCGTGCACGAGGGCCATCGCGTCACCGCCGCCGAGCCTGGTGGCGCCGCCGAGCGAGGCCGTCGTCGTCCAGAAGCTGCCCTGGGAGACGTCGGCGAAGCCACGCGCGCTGGTGCCGGGGTCGCGGGTGACGAGGTTGACGACGCCGCCCATCGCACCGGGCCCGTAGCGGCTGCCAGAGCCGCGCAGCACCTCCACCCGGTCGAGCATCGCGACGGGCAGCCGGGACAGGTCGACAGCGTTGCCGGGGCCGTTCAAGGGGACGCCGTCGAGCAGGACGAGCACGGCGTTCGGTGAAGCGCCGCGCAGGGAGAGCGTCTTGCGTTGGCCAGCGCCGCCCTGGTCCTGCACCACGGCGCCGGGGGAGGCGGCGACGAGCTCCGAGGCGTCCTTCACTTCACCGGCGCGGGCCCGCGCGTCGAGGACGGTGATGAGGGCGCCGGGGTCGCGGGTGGTGGGCGACGAGGCCGAAGGCAGCTCGGCGGGCATCGGCACGTGCACGGGCGGAAGCGGCAGGGCGCCGGCGTCGGTGAGCGCGAGCCCCTGGGCGAACGGTGGCGCCATCGTGTCAACGCCCGCGCCGGGCTGGTCTCGTGCCGTGCCAGCGTCGGTGGGTGCGTGGCGGTGGACGAGCGGAGAAACCACGTCCTTCACGTCGGGGCGCGAGTCGTCACGGAGCTGCGACAGCAGCGCGCCCGCATCGGTGAGCGCGAGACGTTCGACGAGCGGCGGCGCTGCTCCGGCGTCCAGGCGCGCGCTGGTGGGGAGTGGGGCCGGTGAGTTGCCGGCATCGGGTGTTTCGGCGAGCACGAGCGGCGCGAGCAACGTCAGCGCCAGCACACCGCCGCGGAGCGCGGACGAGCAGGCCACTCTGGCGACGACACGCTGCATGCCCTGCCCTCTGCTCTCTTCCGCGAAGAGAGAAGGCCGTGCGGAGCGCTTCTTCGAGCGCTCTCCGCACCGTCAGGCAGGTCTCCTGGCTCGCCGGAGTGTGGCAGCGGGACTCCCGTCTTCCCCCGATGCGGCTGGAGTGACGTGGGGCGGTGCGACTGAGACGTGCCCCGACTTCGAGCCTGCTGTGCCCCATCATCGATGTGGGGCGCTCCGGTCACAGTGGCGCGACCGCGCCGGATTTTCACCGGCTTCCCTGTTTCAACGCCCCACCTGGGGCACCTGACGGCGCGAAGGGCTGTAGCGGGCGCGTGCTGGCAGCGTCAAGCGCCGCGGGCCGACGTCAGCCCAGCGCGACCTCGAACCGGCACGCGGCGTCGCCGTCGGCGACGCACGCCGTCTCGACCACGCGCGCGTCCTTCGACACCAGCTCGGTGAACAACCGGGTGAAGACGCCGCGGTGCCAGGCGCAGGGGCCGGTCGCCAGCGGGTTCGCTTCGATGGCGAGGTGCACGGTGTCTCCAGCGCGCGTGCCCGAGAAGCGGCCCGAGCCCGAGAACGTCCACGCGTTGCGGGTGATGGCTCCGAGCAACACGTCGGCGGCCCGACGGCGGGGGAGCCGCTTCAACACCCACTGCGCCGGCCTCGGAATGCGGTTCGCCAACAGGTAGTTCGCGGTGCGCACGCCGGCCTCGAACGCGAGCGCCTCGGCGTCCTCGTGCGACACCAGCCTCCACAGCGCCCGGTGCGCCGCGATGGCGAGCGACTGGTCGACCATCTCGCGCGGCGGGTGGGTGCGCAGCTCGAGCAGCCCGCCCGCGTCGAACACCGCGTCGGCGAGCGCCTTGCCCCGTCGCTCCTCGAGCACCACCGACAGCTGCGTGATGGCGTTGGGCCCCACGCGCGCCCTCGGCGGCACCGCGCTCATGGCGCCTCCACGCGCTCCTCGGCGGGCGAGCGCTCACGCTTCGAGGGAGCCTCGGACACCGCGTCGAAGTCATCGTCGAGCTGCTCATCGGAGCCCCCGCACGCCTTCACCTGCACGCCGGCCTCGCGGAGGAGCTTCTCGCGCGCCTGGTGCTTCCGCGTCGTCTCGGCGACGGCCTCCCAATCATCCACCTGGGCGGGCGCGGGCCGTCGCTTCTCGTCGAACTTGAAGTCGACTGTCTTCTTCGTCTGCGGGCCCCAGTACCCGACGCGGCCCAGGTCGTAGAACGTGCGCTTGAAGCCGGCCTTCATGAAGGCCTTGAGGCAGCCGAGCAGGTACTTCCGCCGGAAACCGGTGCCGCGCCAGGGGTAATGGAACAGCGCCTTCTGCGAGTAGAAGCGGCGGTAGTTCTTCATCACCCCGTCGAGCAGCTCGCCGCGCTCGAGCGCCTTCGGCTTCATGATGGGCGTGACGAAGTTGTACTTCTCGTAGTCGAACACCTCGACCTTGTCGCCGAGCTCCTCGAAGAGCGGAGAGAACGGCCACGGCGTGTACATCGCCCAGTTCGCGAGGTCGGGCTGCCAGTCCCACGCCATCTGGTAGGTCTCTTCGAGCGTCTCCTTCGTCTCGTTGTCGAGGCCGACGATGAACTGCGCCTCGGTGAAGATGTCGGCCTCGCGGAGCAGCTGAATGGCGCGCTTGTTGTCGGCGACCTTCGTCTCCTTGTTGAAGCGGTCGAGCCGCAGCTGCGCCGCGGCCTCGGTGCCGAGCGAGACGTGAACCAGGCCCGCCTTGCGGTACAGCGGCAGGAGCTTCTCGTCGCGCAGGATGTCAGTGACGCGGGTGTTGATGCCCCACTTCACCTTCTCGGGCAGCCCGCGCGCGATGAGCTCTTCGCAGAAGGCGATGAACTTCTTGCGGTGAATGGTCGGCTCTTCGTCGGCGAGGATGAAGAAGCCGACGTCGTGCTTGGTGACGAGCTCCTCAATCTCGTCGACCACCTTCTTCGGGTCGCGGTACCGGTAGTCGCGCCAGAACTTCCACTGGCTGCAGAAGCTGCAGGTGAACGGGCACCCGCGCGCCATGCTGGGAATCGCCACCCGCACGCCGAGCGGCGTGTAGAGGTACTTGCCCCACTCGAGGATGGACCAGTCGGGCACGAGCGAATCGAGGTCCTTGATGGTGGGCGCGGCTTTGGTGGCGCGAATCTGCTCGCCGTCACGAAACGCCAGGCCCTCGATGCTGTCGCGCCGCGCCGGCCACTCGCCCGCGTCCACCGCCTTCACGAGGTTGATCAGAATGTGCTCGCCCTCGCCGCGGACGATGACGTCGATCCACGGGGCCTCGCTGAGCACCTGCTTGAACATGAAGGTGCCGTGAATGCCGCCGAGCACGCGCACCGCGTTTGGAACGACTTCCTTCGCGAGCTCGAGCACCCGCTCGGCCTTGTAGATGGCCGGCGTGATGGCCGTGACGCCGATGAGGTCGGGCTGCAGCTCGGCGAACTTCGCCTTGAGCACCTCGTCGTCGAGGTGGTTCGTCATCGCGTCGATGAAGACGACGTCGGTGTAGCCCGCGCCCTTGAGCGCGCCCGTGAGGTACGCCGCCCACGCCGGAGGCCAGTTACCCGCGATCTCCGCGCCCCCCGAGTGGTAGTTGGGGTGGACGAGCACGATGCGGAGCGGTCGATCAGACGAACGGGCCATGGGGCCTCCCTTTCGCCGCTCAGTCTGGGTCGAGAGGTGTCAACCTGCAATGACACCTCCGGTTGTAAATTCTGAATGACAGTGTGAGCCCGTTCGACAGAGCGTCAGCGAGACTGGTCAACCCGCTGAAGTTCCTCGAATCCTGGCAGGCCCGCGAGGTCGGGGACGATGCTGATCTCGATGCGGCGGTTGGCGGCCTTGCCCTCGGTGGAGTCATTGGAGGCGACGGGCCGGGCGTCGGCGAAGCTGGCGGCGCTGATGCGCTCCTTCGGCATGCCGGCCTCGAGCATGGTCTTCACCACGGTGAGGGCGCGCGCCGAGGCGAGCTCCCAGTTCGAGGGGAACTGCGCGGTGGCGATGGGCACCGAGTCGGTGTGGCCATCGACCTGGAAGCTGCGCCTGGGAATCGACGCGAGCACCTGCGAGACCTCGACGATGGCCGCCTTGCCGTCCTTGCTGAGCGCCGCGGAGCCGCTGGCGAACAGAATGTCGGTCGCGAGCACCACCACCATGCGGCCCTCGACGATGCGCACCGACAGCTTGCCGGCGTCGATGAGCGACTTGAAGCGCGAGAGCAGCGAGCGGAACTCGGCGAGCCGCGCCTCGGCCTGGGCCTTTCGTTTCTCGAGGTCCTGGAGTGCCTGGGTCATCTGCTCGACACTGCCCTGGAGCTTGCTCTTGTCCTTCGTGAGGGCGGCGAGGTCGGCGAGCGCCTTCGCGTAGCGAGCGTCGAGGTCGGCCTTCTGCGCCTCGAGGTCCTTCAGCGCGCCCTCGAGGGTGGTGACGCGCGTGCCGAGCGAGGTGTTGGCCGAGCTGAGCTCGTCGTTCTTCGCGGCCAGCGCCTTGTTCTTCGCCGTGGCCGCGTCGAGCGCCTGGGTGCGCTCCGTCAGCTCGGCGCGCGTCTTCGTGTGATCTGCCTGCAGGGCGTCGTGCACGCTCTGACTCACGCACGCCGACAGCCCCAGCCCCACCACGGTGATGACCGTTCGCATGCACGGGTGGATAGGCACGGCCGGGCCTCGTGCCAAGCGGAGTGACGGGCGTCGGGCGGTTCCTCGTGGGTCCAACGTGTCCGACGTCGCCGTGCGGTTGGGCGGACCTGCCTTCGACCCGGTCTCGGCGCCGCCACGCTCGACCGAGAGGCGCTGGAGGCGTTCGCCCTCGGAGCAGGTCGTGCGCGTCATCGCCGAGGCCTCCGACGACCTCGCCCGGCATGTCAGGCGCTGCCGCGACACCCCCCCTCGAAGGTGCTGCTCGCGCTGGAGCCAGGGCGTCAGCTGGCCGCGCTCGGGCCGGTGCGTGCGTAGCGCCACAGCAGCGCGGTGACGACCGCTCCCAGCACGTGCCACACGGCGTGGCCCTGCACGAGGCTGCCGGGCGCGCACACGGTCTTCGTGAGGTCGAGCGTCCACACGGCGAACGCGAGCGCCTGCAGCGCGACGGCGAGGAGCAGCGGCGCGAGCGGTGTGCTCCGCAGGCGACGCACCCGGAGCAGCACCTCGGTCAGCACCACCGCCGCGATGGCGAGGCCGAAGCCGAACCGCCGAAAGGTCGGCACCACCACCAGCAGCACACCGAGCGCCACGTTGAGCGCGACGTACGTGGAGAGGAAACGGCGCGGCGCGCCCGGCCTCGCGTCATCGACGTTCACCGCGAAGAGGACACCGACGACGAGGTACATCGACTGCACGTCGAAGAACTGCCCCACGAAGGTGAGCGACGCGTGGTACCCGGCGCTCGTGAGGCCGACGAGGAAGACGGCCACGATGAAGCACCACGCCTCGACGGGTCGCCACGCGCTCGCGGTGGGGGCGCGGCGTCGGTCGAGCGCCATCCACCCGGCGGCGACGCAGAAGGCGAGGCTCGACACCGCGTTCGACGGTTGCCGCAGCCAGCCCTCGTGCACCGCCTCGCAGAAGCAGTGGTCGGGCATGCACGTGGCCTGGGCGAAGTCGTCCCACATGTGGAGGCGCATACTCATGGGCCGCGCGCTCGTCACGGGGACAGCCAGGCGTGCACGGCGGCTCAGCGAGGCTTCGGTGGTGACGCCTCGAACTGGTGCAGCGTCGTGGTGCCCCCGGCCGAGGTGAGCGTGAAGGTCGCGCCGTGGCCCTGCTGCACGGCGAGCACCTCGAAGTTCATTCCCGACACGAGGTCCTCGGTCTGCACCGGACCCTCCTTCGGCAGGCGAAGGCGGGTCAGCACGCCGCCCCGGTGAAGCCACGCCTCGAGCACGCCACCCACGACGGCCGCCGACACCACGCGGCCCACCGGCTCCGAGACCTTCTTGGGCGCGTCGGTGGGCTTGCCGCTCCCATCGAACCGGAGCCGCCAGAGCCCCTCGTGGACGACGAGCGCCTGAGCGCCGCCCTCATCGGCCGCGAGCACGCCGGCGCCGCCGAAGAGGTCGAGCGGCGCACCGTCGAGGCGCACCGGGCTGTTGGGCTGGTTGGGGTTGCAGGTCGACAGCACGTGCACGGCGCCTCCGAAGAAAGCGGCGCTCGCCGAGTTGCCGGTGAAGCGACGGTCGGGGGCCGGCAGCACGCGCGACTCGCCCGGTGTTCCGTCGCTCGAGAGCATCGTCACGGTGACGCCGACGCTCTTGCTGTCGGGCGCCCACGTCTCACCGCCCAGCGCGAGCTCGTCTCCGGCCTGAACGAAGAACAACGGCCGCTGCCCGCGCGCGACGCCGCGGTCCTCCCACGTCCCGTCGGGGCGCACGTGCCACAGGCGCAGCTCGCTGGCCGAGCCGTACCGTTGGCCCGCGACGACCCAGCCGTCCTTCGCGGCGGCGACTCGGAGCTCTCCGATGCCGTTGGCGCCGTCGGCCTTCACCGGGAGCGGCAGCGAGGTGCTCTTCGTCGAGACCAGGTTCTTCCGCGAGAAGACCTCGAGCGTCAGCACGCGACGGGTCGAGGTGACTACCGCCACCTCGGTGGGCGTGATAGCGACGTCGCCGAACGCGCCCGGCGTCACGTCTCGGCCCGGGGCCTTCGTGCGCCAGCAGCGCGTGGTGTCGACTTCACAGGTCTTCGAGCACGAGAGCGCTCCGCCGAGGAAACCGAGCCCTACGCACGTCTTGCCGCCCAGGTTCTTGCCGTCGCAGGCCTCGGTGGGCATCTCGAAGGTCGAGCAGGGACACTCGTTGCCGGGCATGCACGGCGCGCACTGCTGCTGCGGCACCGTGTCGATGCGGCCATCGCCGCACACCGTCAGGACCAGCGCGAGAGAGAAAGAGAGCATCACGACCCGACTTCCTCGACAGTGTCAGCACCCGGGGCCGTCATCGCTGCGAAAGCGTAGCACTGCCAGTCACCACACCAGGGCTCCCGAGCGCTCCGCGAGTGCCGCACGTTCGCATGAGTCCCAGCGCTCGTCGGAGGGCTTCAAGACATGGACGGAATGGCTGGGTGGGAGGACCCAGGGGGACCCCGTCACACCGCGCCCTTCAGGTTCGGCCCGGCCGTGTCGATGGTGGAGTCATGGGCATCTCGTGTGTCACGGGGCGCTGAGGCGACCTCGAACGGCTGGATGCCGGTGCCAATCAACGCGATGACGAGGTGGCTGCGGCGGCCGAGCGGCTCCGGTCGGCCCGGCTGAGCGCTCGGTCTGCCTCCGACCCGGACCGGGCCCGGCGAGAAGTCGAGGAAGCGCAGCAAGCGCTGCTCTCGGCGCGGCTGGCCAAACAACAGGCCCTGCGGGCCGCAAAGCAGCAAGGCAGCGGGGAGAACGGCGATGAGACCCGAATCCGCTCCGCTGAGCCGGGGGCCATCATCGACACCTGGGCGTGATGGTCGTCGGTCCAGCACGACTGATTCCACACGTCTTGCTCGCCGGCTCCCACTTGCCGCGAGGCGTCCCAGCCCCGACGATGCCGACTGTGGTCGTTCAGGATTCGTCAGACGACGCGCTCGAGGTGCTCGTAGGGGCGTCGCTGCGGCTTGGACATCACACCGGAGACCTTCAGGAAGCGCTCATCTGGTCGACTCCCGCGGCGCTCGCATCGGTCGCTGAGCGGCTGCTGGTGCTCCTCCGAGACCCACGCTTCGGCCGTCTCGCCCTCGACGACCGCGAGCCGCTGCGCGTCACCCTCATCGAGGCCCTTCTGCGCGCCGGCTACCCCTGGGCGCTCACGCTGTCAGCCGAAGACCTCACGTACCGTACCGATTAACGACATCGGAGGCGGGCACGCGACGTAGCGAGGCTCAAACGGGGCTGGCTCTTCGTCGGCATCGCATCTGCCGTCGTCGCCTGGTTCCTGTGGCCCTTGTCGCCGGTGCCCATCGTCGACGCGGAACCTGAGCTCCGACGGCCGTGGCCAGAGCCACCGCTGCGGCCGGCCACCGATGTCGACGAGCGTTCGACCGACGACCTCGAGGCCCTGGTGGCGCGGGGTATCCGCCGAGCCATCGACGAACACCGACCGCTCGATGCGCTCCTCCGGAGTCGAGGCTGTGACGCGCAAGTCTGCCAGGCCGAAGCCGCGCGGCTGGCGGATCAGTCAACGGCGCTCTCATGGGCGCTCCCACTTGAGGTGAGGCCTTCATTAGAGGCCACGACGCTCGGCAGCCGGGCGACACGCTTCCTCGAAGCGGGCCACCGACATGACGCACTCGCCGCGGCGCTGCAGTGCATCGACCAGTTCCCCATGGAGCCGCAGTGCCACCGTGTCGTCATCGCCGGTCTCGACGGCCACGAGCGAGCGGAGCGCTCCCGGGAAGACCTCGCGTGGATTCTGCTGCGAGCCCGGAGAGCCACCGGGGTCTCACCCGTCGGAAGTGCCCCATGACGCCGACCGACACGGCCGACGATGACACGCTCCGCGTCGGCGTCGCCGGGAGCGTCGGCTGGGCGGAGTGACTCGCCTCGAGGCCGAGCACCGAACTGAACGCCGCGAGCGGAGCGCCCACCACGAGCGGTCCCTGATTGAACGTCAACGACGAAGCCGCCCCTGCGATGGCCATCACCACGCCACCACCCACCAGCGCGACCCACGCGTGGCTCAACCGGCCGCGACCGCCCAGCGCCAGTGAAGCGGAGCGAGGAGGACCGGGCCGAGGGCCCAGACGACGAGCCCGCGCACGAACGGGACGCCGAGCGCGACGAGGATCGACGATGTGTTGCGCATGCCGTAGGCCAGCGACAGACCGGCCAGCGCCCCAACCCCCACCGCTCCGGCGACCGACCCGACCTGCGAGAGCACGAGCGACGACACGAACACGAGGGACGAAGTGAGCATGAGCTCGCCCGCTGCAGCAGCCATGACCTTCTGAATCGCCCGACGCGGCCGCCCCGCGTCGCGGACGACGTGCTGCCGACTGCACACGCGGGTGCAAGGAATTGCACGGCTGCGCCGAGACGCGCGCAGGCCTCTCAGCGGTCCTCACCAGATGCGCGCCGCGACAGGGTCCTCGCTCGTTGGCAGGACGCCCATCAGGTGAAGGGCACCCGAGCGCCGTGCCTTCGAAGAACGCGCGGGCCCTCAGCGACAACGTCGGTCACTGCAGGCCGCGCAGGTACACCCGCCACGGCTGACTGGCGCACTGCTCCTGCCAGGCGACGTACACGGCCTGCTCGAACACGACGACGCGCGGCCGAGCAGCCACGCACGAGGGGTTGGCGTTGAGAGAGGGCGCTCCGCCGGGCGGCGTGAGGCGCGTCGAAGACGTCAGAGGCTGCGTCGCGACCGTGTAGTGCAGGTCGAGCTGGCCGGCCTGACTCACCACGGCCCACCACCGGCCCGGGCCTGACACGTACGGGTCGAGCACGACGTCGAAGGCGGCCAGCGGCCCCGAGCTGACGTACTGGATGTTGCCCGTGCTGCCGAAGTCGCCCGGGGACCCAGCGATGAAGGCGGGCTGGTCGTCGGTGCCCATGAAGGCCACGTGGTACGCGTTGGTCGACAGCGCATACACCCAGGCGTCCTTCACCTGGTACCCGAAGAGGCTGGGGTTGTTGAAGAGCGGCTGGCCGAAGCCCGTGCTCGGGTTCTTCGTCAGCACCCGCACCGCGTTGCCATCGCGCCGCACGACGCAGAACGTTCGACTCGTCGAGCCCGCTGCGGCGGCCGACAGCACCGAGCCCGCGCCGACGCCTCCATCTTGCACGGGCAGCTCGTTCGCCACGTCCCACCCGCCATCGACGAAGTCGGCGATGCGCACGTTCGGCCCCGAGACGTACACCGTCGACAACCCACCGCGCCCATCGGGGAAGACGGGCCCGGGCGCGAGCGGGAGCACCGCGGCGGCGCCTCCATCGAACGCCAGCACCTCGCCTGGCCGCGGCTGGTACACGTCGACGCCGCCAGTCGAGAAGGCGACCGGGCGAACGAAGGCCGTGCTCGACACGGGGCTCAACGTCGTCGTCGACGTCGGACACGGGGCCGAAGTGCACGCGCTCAAGACGCCCGAGCGCACCAGCACCGCATCGGCGCCGTTCACCGAGGCCACCTGCGCGGCGTGCTCCGCGAGGGCTGCCTGCGGCTTGAGGAAGAGGCCGGGCTGCGGCTCCACCGTGCTCGAGCCGGTCGACAGCTCGACGAGCGGCGTCCACCGCAGCTCGGCGACGTAGTCCTGAGGCGCGCGGTTCGGCATCGAGTTGCCCACCACGTCGTCGACCGCCGAGGCGAAGCGCAGCTGCCGCGTCTCGTTCGGGAAGGGCGGGCGCGTGACGTACAGCACCCGGTCTCCGCGGTTCAGCTTGCCCACCAGGCGCGTCGCGCCGGGGAAGGGCGAGGTCGTCACCGTGCAGTTCCCATTGAGCACCGACATCAGGCACGAGTTCGTCCCCACATCCATCGGCTCGGAGAAGTCGAACCAGACGCCCATGCTGCTGCCAGTGGGCCCGATGGAGGTGGTGGTGAGCCGGGGCGGCAGCCGGTCGATGGCGAGAATGGACAAGCCCGCGCGGGTCGAGCCCGGCACGAGCGGCGGGTTGGTGGTGGCCGTCACCTCGAAGTCGAAGCGCTGGGATGGACCGTCGATGACGGGCAGCAGCACGGTGGTGCTCCGCGCGGTGGGGTCGCCGATGGCCCAGCGCGGCGGGGTGCCGGCGTCCGTGAGCGAGGCCCACGAGAAGGTGTAGTTCGACGGGTCGGCGTAGAGCGGGCCGTTGCCTCCAGCGTCGAGAGCGGCCACCAGCGGCACGAAGGTGCCGCCGTCGACGGTGAGGGCGTTGGCGGTCACCACGCTCCACGGGGTGGGCTGGGGCACGGGGCCGGCGACGACCGTGAAGGTGTGCTGCCTGGCCAGGCTCTCGAAGCCCAGCCCGTTCGTCACCCAGTGCGAAAGCGTCACCATCTGCGTCGCGGACGCGTTGAGCGCGGTGACGGTCAGCGTGGCGCCGCCGTCGAGCGCCGAGGTGGTGACGGGCGCGCCCGCAGAGACCTCCCAGCGGCGCGAGGCGATGCCCGAGTTCATCGGGTCGCGGCTCGGGGTGGCGTCGATGGTGGCGGTCTGCTGGCTGTAGAGCAGCGAAGGCAACGAGCCGGCGTCGAAGAGCGCGAGCGGCCGGTCTCCGACGACGAAGCCAGCGGTGGCGGGGTCGCTCACGCGGCCCGAGAGGTCGGTGACACGCAAGGTGACCGAGACGAGCGCAGGCGGTTGCGGCAGCGGCATCGTCGGCGCCCACGCGACGCCGGAGTCATTCGGAGACAGCGTGACGACGCCCCCATCGGGCAGGCGCGAAAGGCCGGTGTCGACGGTCCACGTGTAGCGGCTGATGGCGGGGAAGCCCGTCGACGAGAGCCCGTCGAGTTGGAAGAGCTGCGTCGAGTACAGCACGCGCGCCGGCAGCGGGCCGATGACGGCCTGGGGGAGTATGAGTGTCGGCCCCCCGTCGGTGCCCGCGTCGACGGGCAGTCCCGCGTCGGTGCCCGCGTCGATGATGAGTCCCGCATCGGCGCCCGCGTCGACGATGAGTCCTGCGTCGCTGCCCGCGTCGACGGTGAGTCCCGCGTCCGTGCCTGCGTCGACCGTGAGGCCAGCATCGACCCCCGCGTCGACGGTGACGCCGGCATCCATGAGCCCCGCGTCGGGCGGAGCGCCGGCATCCACGACGCCCGCGTCGTACTGCGGGTTCCAGGGCGCCACCGTCACCATCGTCATTCCGGGCACCAGCGTCACCGTCGGCAGCCGGAGCGGCTCGATGCCGACGAGCCGGTTCTGCAGCACCACCGTGCGGTACCCCGCCTTCTCGAAGCGCACCGTCACCACGCCGATGGGCACGGTGCCGAAGGCGTAGTCACCCGTGGCGGTGGTCGACGCGGCGGGCACGCCCTCGATGGAGACCAAGATGCCGCTCGCGTCGGTCGAGTCCGAGAGGAGCGCGAGCCCCGCCACCGAGACGCGCGAGAGGCCCGCCGGCAGCCGCTTCAGCGTCACCGGCTCGAGCGAGAGCCGCTGCCCACCCTGGAGCTCGATGGTCTGCGCGTGCGGCACGTAGCCGGCGCGCACGTAGCCGATGCGCAGTGGGCCCGCAGGCAGGTCGCGCAGCAGCACGTCTCCGGCCGGGTTGGTGAAGGCGCTGATGAGCTCGCCCTCGGCGAAGGCGAGCGTGCCGGCGAGCTCGGTCGAGTCCTCGAGGATGACCGACCCGAGCAGCGAGGCGTTGGCGCCCAGCACCACGTTGCCCAGCGCCGTCGTGCGGCCCGGACCGGCGCGCAGCTCGGTGAGGGGCAGCACGCGCCGACGCCCGTTCGCTTCGAAGACGAGCGTGCCCTCGCTCCGCGGGACCGGCGTGAGGGTGAAGCGGCCTTCGGCGCTCGTCTCGGTCGTCACGCCCGACTCGACCAGCGTCACGGTGCCGCGCGTGGGCACGGGCGTCGGAGAGCCCGCCACCGCTGCCAGCAGCGTTCCCTGAATCGACCCGGGGCCGGGCACCGGGGGCAGCTGGGTGTCGAGACACCCCGCGAAGGACAGAGCGGCGATGACGAGGAGACGACGATGCATGAAGGCCCCCGGCTGCGTTCGGCCGAGCGCCCAACCGGAGCGCCCGTGGCGTTTCGACCCCTGCGATGGAGCGGCTGGCCTACTTGCCCGCGAACACCAGCGGCAAGTCCTTCGCGCGGGCGCCCGCCGTCACCTTCGGGTTCTTCGGGAACAACTGCAACGCCTTCTGCCACGGGAAGTTGGGCGCGAAGCCCTCGGGCCCCTTGCCTCCGGTCGCGAGCATCGGCTGGCCGAGCAGCTCTCGCAGCTGGTTCCAGTCGTCCATCGTCACCTTGCCCGGCACGGAGGCGGTGCGGCTCAGGTACGCGTCGAAGAACGCCTGGTCGACGGGCAGGCCGGCCGAGACGACCTGGTTCCCCGAGAGCTTCTTGAACTTGAAGTCCTTGAGGTTCGCGAAGGTCTTGTCGTCGACGGTGGTGTTGTCCTGTGGGCGCATCACGTTCGACCAGAGGTTGTGATTGAAGGTGTTGTTCGTCAGCTCGACGTCAGCGGGGTCGGCCATCAACCGAATGGCGTCGTTGTCGGCGAACTCGAAGATGTTGCCGTCGATGATGGCCGACACGCCGTTCTCGACCGAGAGCAGGTGCCCGTTGCGGCCGTTGCCCTGGCCGAAGCGCAAGTCCCACGAGAAGGCGAGCGTGTTGTTGCGGAAGATGAACGGCCCATTCCCGATGCCCCGCTGCGCCACCACGGTGCGCACGTGGTGGTTCACGAAGAGGTTGTTCTCGACGGTGTTGCCCGAGGCGATGCGCAGAGACCCTTCGGCGCCATTCGAGAAGAGGTTGTTGCGCACCACGCAGCCGGGCTTCGAGAGCCAGAGGTGCTCCTGCTTCTCGGAGTTGTCGTAGTCGAGGTCGCCGTTGGGCTTGTAGCGGTTGTCGGTGGTGCGGTCGAAGACGAAGCCGTCAACGATGGCGCCGGTGTGGTCGTCGGTGCCCTCGACCACGTAGCCGTCACGCCGGCCCTTCAGGTCCGCCGGCGCCAGCAGCCGCGTCGGGTGCTTCCACGGGTTGCGCTCGCTGAAGGCTGCGTCATAGCCGCCGAGGAACGACACGTACGGCATGCCAATCTTCCAGCGACCGCTCTTCAGCTTGCCGACGTACTCGCCCTCGGCCACGTGCACGAAGTCACCGGCCTGCACCTTCTCGAGCGCCTGCCACGGGTCGCGGAAGGGCTTCTCTTTCGAGCCATCACCGCCCTGGGCGCCAGCCTTGACGAACCAGTCACGTCCCACGGGCCGCGCGGCGCTCGACTCTTGCGCCTCGAACGCGTCGAGGGTGTCGACGAAGAAGCCCGCCCTGGGGACGCCCTTCATCGCGTACGCCGTCCCCTTCACGAGGTAGAGCTTCGAGGGCTTGCCGCTCCCCGAGTAGTACCCGCTCGCGGCGTCGGCCGCGCGCGCCGCCGTGGTGCCCTTCTTGAAGAAGCCGACGAAGCGCTCCCCGGAGCCCGAGGCGTCATGAAGGAAGACGCCCGCGCAGTCGTCGGCCTTGAACGGCGCCGGCACGCCGCTGACGTTGGCGACGTTCGAGACCGCCACCACCAGCTCCAGGTCCTTGCCGTTGAAGGCGTCGGGCTTGCCGACCCACGCGCTCACCTCGGTGCGGGCATAGGACTTCGCGGGTCCCGCCGCCGCGGCGGCCTGGAAGCTCACCGCCAGTGACTTCACCCGGGCGCCCACCTTGCCGGCGTCCTGGGGCGCGATGAGCTTCAGCGCAGACTCGAGCGCCATCGCGGGCGCCACACCCGACGGCGGCGAGCCACCCTTGGCAATCATCGGCAGGCCGAGCAGCTGCCGGGCCTTGTTGAAGTCATCCATCTGCAGCTTGCCGGGCGTGGCGGCGGTGCGCTTGCTGACGTGGTCGAGCCAGCCGGGGTCGACCGGCAGCTTCGGGTTCTTCACCACGTTCCCCGACGCGCTCTTGAAGCCGACCTCCTCGAGCAGGTCCATCTCCTTGTCATCGATGGCGGTATCCTTGCCATCGACCGAGAACTTCAGGTTCGAGTACAGGTTCATGAAGAACTGGTTGTCATTGAGCGACGACTTCTCCGCGGGGGCGGTCTGGTAGATGCCATTGCTGTCGGAGAAGACGATGAGGTTGCCCGAGACGACGGCGGGCCCTTTGAGCGCCAGGCCCGAGCCGTTGTAGGCGCCCTTGCCGGGCTCCTTGAAGGCCATGGTGAAGGCGATGGTGTTGTTGGTGACGGTCGCGACGGCGGCCTTGTCCATCGACGAGTTGATGTTGATGCCCCAGTTGATGGAGTTGACGATGAGGTTGTTGTCGACGGTCGACCCGACGGGCACGGTGATGGCGTCGAAGCCCGAGTTGACGATGACGCAGTTGCGCACGACGCCGGGCACCGAGAGCCGGATGGCGCTGTCACAGGGCGCGTCTTTGCGGCCGAGCTGCGCTTCGGTCTCGTACGGGCACTGGTCGCGCTGGTCGATGACGACGCCGTCGAGCACGGTGTTCTTCTTGTTCGAGAGGAACCGGTCCTGCTTCGGGCGGTTCTTCGAGGCCTTGTCCCAGTGCAGCTTCGTGAGGTTCTTCCACGGGTCGCGGCTCTTGAAGTCCGCGTCGTAGCCACCGAGGAGCGTGACGTCGTCGACGGGGACCTCCCACATGCCGTTGCCGAGGCGGCCGGTGTAGCTGCCGGCGGCGACGTGAATGACGTCTCCCGACTGGCACTGGTCGAGCGCCTGCCACGGGTCCGCGAAGGGCCTGGCCAGTGAGCCGTCACCATCGGCGCCAGCCCTGACGAACCAGTCGCGCGCGTCGGCCGGGAACGAGAAGAGACCTGCTGCGAGCCCCACCACCACCGCAGTTCGGATTTTCATGCCGCACGGCTTACCAGCCGCGCCCATGGACCCGTCGGGAAATGGCTCGGCATGGCACCATTGCCGCGTGGGCAGATTGAGGACTCCGGCTCAGGGGCTGTCGGCCCACCAGCGCGGCGCGCCGCACGAGGGGCACGTGGGTGTCACGTCGAACGAGACGGCGCGACACGCGTGGCACGTCTTTCGTCCGAGCGGACCCTGAGCCGAGTCGGACGGCACGCTGGGCTCGAGCTGCGCCCGGATGAACGAGAGCGCCTCGAGCGATGAGGCTCCGAACTCACCGACGCCCAGCGCCTGCCACGGTGTCACCTCGACCGCGACCAGGTCGCCGTTCATCGGACGCAGCGACCAACAGAGGCGGAGCCTCGGCGGCGTCTCCTCGCTGGCCCAGTCGAACCAGGCCTGAGGCGCCTCGAGGTGGGCCCAGACGCCAGCCGGTTCGACCGGGCACTCCTTCATCCGAATCCAGCGGAGGTAATCGAAGAGCGCCTGCTCGAGTTCTTTCGCGAGCGCTCCGCCGTGATGCACCAGCGCCTCGGCGAGCTCGACCTGCACCGGCGATGGCCCGACGCTCCCGTCGACTTCGATGAAGAGCGTGAGCGACTGGCCCGGGAGCCACCCGGCCTCGGCGGTCGCCTGGAACACCCAGGGTTGGTCGTCGAGGCGCGTGAAGTTCATGACGGTGGCTCGAACGCGCAAGGCCTGAGGCGAGCTGGCCCCGCGCGGCTACAGGGCCGAGAGGACCCGCTGGGTGAAGGCCGCGAGCAGGCTCCAGCTGGGGCCCTCGACGCCCTCGAGCAGCGCCGTCGAGGTCATGAAGGCGATGAGCGCGATGACGAGCGCCCAGGGCACGAAGGCGAGCGCGACGAGGAGCTGGCGGCGGCTCCAGGGCCCGAAGTCGGCCACGCCCTCGCGCGCCTGCACGCGGAACATCACCCACGCGAACGGAATCAGCGCGCACAGCCACGCCACGAAGTTCACCTGCGGCACGCCGTGGAACCAGGGCGGCAGCGAGGCGTCCCACACCCAGCAGCCCGTCAGCGTGGCGATGGGGTCGATCTGCAGGTCGAGCATGGTGGCGAAGACGCCGACCAGCACGCCGCTGACGAGCGCGCTCTGCTTCAAGGCCGGCACCCACTCGCGCAGGCGCCACACGAGGTACGTCGCCATGCCCAGCACCACGCACCACCCAATCATCGTGGCCACCGGCGCGACGAAGGGCTTCACCATCGTTCGCGAGAGGTTCTGCTCGTCGAAGAAGCCCAGCACGATGCCGCCGTTCTCGAGCACCGCGCCGTACACGAGGGCGACGCCGAAGAAGTAGACGAGCAGCGAGGGCTGGCGCTTCCAGAAGAAGCGCACCAGGAGCGCCGCCCAGCCGAAGTTCGACAGCTCGTACACCGTGCGCAGCGTGTCGAGCTCGAGCGGCGAGGGCGTGTGCCAGGTGAGCGTGAGGAGCGGCAGGCCCAGCGCCATCGTCACCGGCACCACCAGCGCCAGCTTCGGAAAGCGCACCGAGGGCGACTTGAGCGCCCGCACGGTGGTGAACACGACGAAGACCGCCATGGGGAAGATGATGGTCGGCGCGAAGTCGGGCCGGGGCGGCACCAGGTTCGTCAGTGAGGTGTTCAGCAGCAGGCACGCGTTCCAGAAGAACAGCCACGCCGGCAGGTCCTCACCCATCGCGCGCCAGCCGGCCTTCACGTAGGGCCACACGACCTCGCGAAGCCCGACCTCTCGGAGCGGCAGCTCCGTTTCACCCGTGTTCGTGGACATGTGGCCCTTGCAGCGAAAAGGTGCGCGAGCGTGCGCGACGCACCGACGCTCGGTCAACCCGCGAGGTGTCTGAAACGCACAACGGTGACGCACGGAGGTCGCTTGCGGCCAACGTGAATCCAGCCGGTTGCGGCGGCGGTGAGGGGTGCGCGTCCTGGGGTTGAGGAACGCGTCGATGACAGGACAGCTGAGCGCCCAGCCGAGGGAGTCGTTGGCCTGTCACCGCTCACACTCGGCGTCGCCGCCGCAGAAGGAGCGAAGCCACGAACAGCGCAAGGCTCCCGTCGCCGCTCGTGCAGCCGCATGAGGACAGCCGGAACACGACGGCTTCGGGCTGAACTGGCCCAGCGTCAGGGGCCTCGGTGGTGCCGCCGCCGCCAGTCGTCCCGCCAGCAGTGGTTCCACCCGAAACGCCGCCGCCGACGCCGCCTGCGCTCCCGCCCGGGGCGCCACCTGCCGAGCCGCCGGCCGAGCATCCAGCGTCACCTCGGGACGTGCCGCCGGCGCTTCCGCCCGCCGTTCCACCCGCCATGCCTCCTGCACTCCCGCCCGCGGAGCCTCCACTGCCTCCCGCTCACAGCACCACCTTCGTGCGCCGCCGCGCCGCGACCCGCACCTGCTCGTACGCCTCGAGGCTCGCGAACGCCGGAAACTGGCCGCCTTCGACGACCGCGCGGTCGAACAGCGGCGTCGCTCCATGGCCGAGCAGCTCGAGCAGGAAGTCGCGGTACAGCGCCTTCGGGCTCTCGGCCTTGCGGAACGCCTGCAGGTTGGCCGTCGTGCTCACCAGCCGCAGCGGCGGGGCCAGCGGGCTGAACAGCTCGACGAGCAGCACCTTCGCGCCGCCCATCGGCACCACGCCCACGCTCACCGCTTCGATGGCCGACAGCGGCAGCTCGACGTCGGTGGTGGTGTTGCCCAACGTCAGCTGCCCCTCGGCCACGCCCCGCACTTCGACCACCTGGGCCGGCGGGTCGTCTTCGGGCGGCGGCGGCTCGAGCTCGGGCCCGGCGCCGAACGACGCGGCGGCGCCAGGCCGGCGGTCGTCCAGCTCAAGGCCCGACGAGGGGGCCTTCTCGGGGAGCTGCTCGAGCAGCGCGCGCGCCTCGTTCGCCAGCACCTCGGGCAGCGTCGGCTGGTCGAGCAGGTGCTCGAGCCTGCGCCGCGTCGCGTTGGCGTCACGCACGTCGCTCCAGAGCCGGCGCGCCGTCTCGAGGCCGGCCTTCTGGCCAACGAGCCCCGGCGCGTCGGCGGCGCGCTCGTACAGCTTGAGGGCGCTCTGGGCGACGTTCGGGTCGGGCGACGCCGCCACCACCTGGGCCAGCTTCTGCGCCTGCTGCGGCGTCAGCACCTGGGCCCCGAAGCGCAGGCCGTGCTCCAGCCATAGCTCCGCGCCGTGCTCGGGCGACGCCGTGCAGGCCTCGAGGAGCGCGCGCACGAAGTGTTTGTTCGCCACGTCGGTGCGGCCCGGCGTCGAGAGCTCGAGCCCCGCCAGCATGAGGCGCGCGTCGCTGTCCGTCGGGTGCGTCGCCAGCTCGGCCTCGAGGAGCGCCTTCGCCTTGTCGTACTCGCGCTCCTCGACGGCGGCGCGCGCGGCCTCGACGCCCTTCGACACGTGCCGCTTCGAGAGGTCGGTCGCGCCCTCGTCGGTCGTCACCAGCTCCCGGTCGAGGCCCGAGAACTTCATCGCGAGCGCCACCACCGCGCCGAAGGCGAAGCCGCCGAGGTGGGCGCCCACCGCGACGCCGCCCGTCTCTCCGAGGAAGTAGTCCCACGCCTGGTCGGCGAACCACAGCGCCGCGGCGAACCACGCGGGCCAGTGCCAGATGCCGCGGCGGAAGCTGACGACGAAGTAGATGAAGTAGCCGATGGCGATGCGCCGCAGCGGAAAGCGCACCGCGAAGGCGCCCATGAGGCCGGCGATGGCGCCCGACGCCCCGGCCATGGTGCCGGGTGAGTCCGGGTCGATGAGGAAGTGCGCGAAGGACGCGGCGAGGCCCGAGGCGAGGTAGACGGCGGCGAAGAAGGCCCGGCCCCAGGCGTCTTCGAGGAGCGGCGCGGCGAGCCACAGGAAGAAGAGGTTCCCCAGCAGGTGGAGCCAGCCGTAGTGGAGGAACATCGCCGTCAACCAGCCGGGCTGGGCGAGGCCGCGCGCGGGCACGAGGGAGAAGCGCCGCAGCCAGGTGTCGCGCGCCTGCGCGGCGGCGACGAGCTGGTCGAGGCGGGCCTGCTCCTTCACCAGCACGTCGGGCGCAGGCTTCAGCGCTTCGAGCTCGGCGTGGTGCTGCGTGCGCATCGCCTCGAGGCGCTCCGCGGCCTGGCGCCCCAGCGTCTTGCGCACGAAGTCGCCGTCGATGGTGAGGTACGGGTGCTCGCTCCAGAAGCCCACCGCGTCGACGAGGCGCTCGCGGTTGAGCGGGTCGTCGGTGAAGACCCACGTGGGCAGGAACGCGCCCACGCACACGAGGGCGATGAGGCCCGCGACGATGGGAATCCGAACACGGGCTTCACCGACGCCGAGTGGAAAGAGGAAGAACACAGCGCTTCGAAGCCCCCTGGCGGTGCGAATGCTGACACGGCGGGTGGGGCTGCGTCGATGAACGAACTTCCAGGTGACGGCCGGCCCGGTTCCTGGTGAGGGTGTGGGCCATGGAACCTGCCTCAGAGGCACGCCCCGCCTCGCCTCGTACCCCGGTGACAGCCCTCTGCATGGACCCGAAGGCGGTGCCGTGATGGACGCCGTGACGCCGTGTCTGTGGTTCGACGGCCAGGCCGAAGAGGCCGTCGCCTTCTACGTCTCGCTCATCCCCGGCTCGAAGGTGACGAAGGTGACGCCCGGCCCCGGCGGCAGGGCCCTCACCGTGGCCTTCTCGCTCGGCGGCCGCGACTTCGTCGCCCTCAACGGCGGCCCGCAGTTCCACTTCACGGAAGCGATGTCGCTCGTCATTCACTGTGACACCCAGGCGGACATCGACCGGCTCTGGAGCGCGCTCACGGCCGATGGCGGCGCCGAGAGCCGCTGCGGCTGGTGCAAGGACCGCTTCGGCCTGTCGTGGCAGGTGGTGCCGCGGAGGCTGGGGGAGCTGTTGTCGGACCCCGACCGGGCCCGGGCCCAGCGCGTGGTGGCGGCCTTCATGCCGATGACGAAGCTGGTGCTGGCAGACCTCGAGCGCGCGTTCGCGGGGCCGTGAGTCGACTCGCTGCTACGGGAACCCGGTGAAGCGGCCGTACCATCGCGGGTCCTCCACCTCTGCGGCATCCTGGTCCGCGCGCGGCCACCCGCGGGGACCAGCGGCCGACTCCAACCGCGCAGGTTTCACCCGCGTGAGAACCACCACGCGCCCAGCCCTGCCAACAACCCGAACGCCCCCAGCACCACCCACTTCACCGCCCCGCCGCCGCCGGTCGACTCGACCTCACGCATGCGCGCCACCATCTTCCGGTCCACGGCGGTCGCCACCTCGGGCAGCGGCATCAGGGGCGGCGCCGGCTTCGGCTCCACCTTCGGCGTCGCGCGCGTCGCCGCCTCGTCGGGCTTCTGCTTCGCCATCGACGGGTTGCTCCCGCGCTGAGGTGGCGGCATCGCGGGCGCTGGAGCGTGCCGCCCTTCCCACGCGGGCTCGGTGCGCTGCCCCACCTCGTGCATGTCGACGCTCGGCCGGTACGCCTTCACCTGGCTGGTGACCTTGTCGTCGACGCCGGGAATGGTCGGGCGTTTGGGTGGCTCCTTCGCGATGGGCACCTCGGAGCGCGTCGGCAGGCTGCCGTGGTGCTGCAAGTCGGCCTGGAGCCGCCGCAACGTCTCGAGTGCGGCCCTCGCGCTCGCCGGCCGCCGTGACGGGTCGCGCTCCAGCAGCGAAGCCACGAAGTCGTCCACCTCGGCGGGCACGTCGGGCTTCACCGACGACGCCCGGCGCGCGGGCTCGTGCAGCGCCTTGAGCAGCAGCTGGCCGATGTTGCTCCCCTCGAGCACCCGCTTGCCCGTCAGCAGCTCGAACAGCACCGCGCCCGTCGAGTAGAGGTCGGTGCGAGGCGTCACCGGCGCCGAGTCAATCTGCTCCGGAGCCATGTACCCGGGCGTGCCGAGAATCGCGCTGCCGGTGAGCTGCTGCTTCAGCTCCGCGCTGATGGACTTGGCGATGCCGAAGTCGAGCACCCGCAGCCTCTGGCCCGACGGCCCGTCCTCCACCACGAGGTTCTGCGGCTTGAGGTCCCGGTGCACCACGTTCGCCTGGTGCGCCTTGTCGAGCACCTCGAGCAGCTGACACCCCAGCTCGAGCGCTTGGCCCAGCGGCAGCGGCCCGCCTTCGACGAGCTGGTCGACGGAGCGCCCTTTCAGGAACTCCATGACGAAGTAGTGCAGGCCGTCGCCCGTCTCGCCGAAGCTGAAGATGTCGACGACCGCCGGGTGCCCGATGGTGTTGACGACGCGCGCCTCGTTGACGAAGCGCTCGAGCGCCTTGGGGTCCTTCGCGAAGGCCGGGTGCAGCACCTTGATGGCGACGCGCTTGCCGATGACGGGGTGGCGGGCCTCGAAGACGGCGCCCATGCCGCCGGTGCCCAGCCGCGAGACGACCTCGTAGTCACCCAGCTTCTGCCCGATGAGGGACGCGGCCACGGCTCACGAGTCTCGCTCAGACTGGCGCGAAAACCGAAATGAACGTGCGGCCTCCCATGGCCCGATGGCAGGCCGCTCCGCAGTCAACTCCAGGCTGACAGGAACCGGCGCGTCGTCAGCGGCGCGCGAAGGCGATGGTGACCGACCCGTCGGCGTTGCGCTTCACGGTGGCGCGAAAGTCATCGCCCGCGTTCACCTTCTTCGCGAGGCCCTCGGCGACGTGCAGCGCCGACTGACCCTTGTTCGAGTCCCACGTGAAGATGCGGGAGTTCTTCTCGGTGTAGTTGGTGCGGCCGAACGAGTCGGTGGTGGGCGCCTTCTCGATGTCGAGGGTGAACGACAGCCCGCGCGCCACCTCGTAGCCACCGAGGTACCCGTCGACGACCTTCGGACCCGCGGTGGTGCCCTTGAGCGTCACCGAGTCGCGGCCCGCCGTCATCGACATGCCCGGGTCCGACGAGCGCGGCTTGATGGAGATGGGCTCGCCAGCCGCCGGCTTCGGCTGCGTGGGGAACGTCGGCTTCGTGGTGACCCGGCCGCCGTAGGGGAGCGTCCAGTACGAGAAGGGGTTGTACGGGTTGAAGGTCGTCGTGGGCATGGGCGGCTCCGAGGTCGGTGGTGTGTGCTGCGATGTAGGAGTTGTCGGACAGTCACTCCATTTGTTGCGTATGGTTTCTCGTGAATTCGGGGACTTCACCTCTCAGGATCTGAGAGGGTCGTGTCATCTCCGTTGACAAGTGGGCCACCTCGCTCGTCTTCTCGCGTGGTTGAAGTGCTGCCGCCGCAGCGCGTGACGGGGCGTGCGCCACCGAGACAGGGCCCCTGTCCCGCGGTGGTAGCGTGTCGGGCATCATGCGCTTCCTTCTGCTGTGCCTCTCCCTGCTGTCGGTGGTCGCGCACGCTCAGGACTGCGCCGTGGAGCCGAAGGTGTTGGTGGCGCAGTACGCCGCGAAGCTGCCGAAAGGCCTCAAGCTGCTGTCGACGAAGAAGGAGAAGCGGCAGGTGCGCCAGGCGCTCAAGCTGGCCGACGGCACCGAGGTGACGGTCGAGCTCGGCGGGTGCGAGCGGGTGCAGTACCGCTTCACCATCAAGGCGGCTGGGCTGACGACGAAGACGGTGGGGGCCGAGGCAGTGGCGGTGGCCAAGCGGGTGCTGCCGACGCTGCCCATGTCGAAAGACGCGCTCGCTGAGCCGAAGGTGGTGCTGGCCGCCATCGAAGAGGGCAGCTTCACTTCACTCCCGGCCACCATCGACTGTGGCACCTCGGGCACCTGCCGCATGGAGCTGCTGCCCGACCCCTCGAAGGCGAAGAAGAAGCCCGCGAAGCCGCCGAAGGGGAAGGCCGACGACAAGCCGGCCGAGGAGGCCGAGAGCGCGGCGGTGCTGGTGCTGTCGTACGACGCTCCCCCCTGAGTGTCCGTGGCGCGGCCCGTTCGTTTCGGGCTAGGAGCCCGCGCCATGTTGGCGAACGCGTGGCGCTACGTCGTGGGCACGGTGCGCTTCTTCCTCTTCGACTTTGGCCTGGGCCAGCTGCTCGCCGTCCTGCGCACACCACGCGGTGCCACCTTCGAGGCCCGCCTGTCGGGGCTCCCCCACCCGCTCACGATTCGGCCCACCCGGCCCGACGTGCTGGTGCTGTGGCAGACGTTCGGGCTGCGGCAGTGCGCGCTCTCGCTGCCCTCGGCGCCTGGCCTCATCGTCGACGCCGGCGCCAACATCGGCTGCACGGCGGTGTTCCTCGCGCGCGCGTACCCGAACGCCCGCATCGTCGCCGTCGAGCCCGACGCCGAGAACGCCGTCCTCGCCCGGAAGAACTGCGCCTCGTACCCGAACGTCTCCATCGTCGAGGGCGCCGTGTGGCCGCGCTCGGTGATGCTGGAAATCGAGAACCCGCAGGACGAGAGCTGGGCCTTCCGCATGCGCGAGGTGCCGCTGGGTGGACAGCGCGCTGGCATGCGCGGCCTCACCATCGACGAGCTGTCGAACGGCGCGCGCATCGACCTCTTGAAGGTGGACATCGAGGGCGGCGAGCGTCAGCTCTTCTCGGAGGAGACGGCGTGGCTGGGCCGGGTGGGCGCGATGCTGGTCGAGCTGCACGGCGCGGACTGCACGAAGACGGTGGCCGAGGCGGCACAGCGCACGGGCTTCAAGGCGCTCCCGCCGCAGGGCGAGTACGTGGTGTACGCGCGCTGACGCGCAGGCCCTCGTCGTTCCAGTTGCCGAAGCGCTGCTGCTCGGCCGACTTCTTCACCAGGTTGGCGAGGCGGCGGTCGAACTCGACGCGGTTTCGGCGCTGCTCCTCGACGTAGCCCAGGCGCACGCGCTGGTAGAGCTCGGGCTGGGCGCGGAAGAACGCCAGCGCGCCCGGCGCACGCTCGAAGGCGGCGGTGACGTCGGGGGCGAGCACGACGGGCTTCTCCGACAGGTCCGGGAGCACCTCGCGGCCCGCCGGCGTCACGAGCCCGAGCGCGAGGAGGCGTCGGGCGCGCTCCTTGTTGAGCTCGGTCCACGCGCTGCCCTTGCGCCGCGGCGTGAGCCGCTGGGCGGTGCGCTCGTCGTCCCACTTCTTCGCCAGCCCGTCGATCCACCCGAAGCAGAGCGCCTCTTCGACGACGTCGAGGTACGAGAGGCCTGTTCCGGACTCCTTCAGGTTTGCCACCAGCCACACCTCACGCGCGGTGGAATGGTGTGCCTCGAGCCACGCACGCCACGCCGCTCGCGTCTCGCACTCGAAGGGGTTGGTGACGGCGGGCATGCGCGCAGCCGGGCTTCAGGGCAACAGCTCGAACAGCTCCGAGACGGTACAGCTGAAGCCGGGAAGCAGGGTCCCTCCGTCCAGCGTGTCGTTGGGACCCAACACCCGAACGTGGTCAGGAGGCGTGAACACGACCAGCTCGTGTTGTGCACCATCGAGGATCCACACCAGCGAAGCGCCAGCACGCAGGAACTCGATGGCCTTTCGGGTCAGCTCCGCAAAGCTCTGGCCGTCGCCCTTCACTTCGACTGCCAGGTCCGGTGCACCGTCGAGCCACCCATCCATTCCCGTGCCCGTTGGCCGGCGCTCCTTTCGAACCATGCCGACGTCGGGGCCTCGGAGCGTGGCCGGTGACTGGCTCAGCTTCGAGCCCGGGTCGTTGATGGACAAGCTCCAGCCCGGGTTGCTCCTCGCCCAGGCCCTCAGGAGCGCGTACACGTTCCCAGCGAGCTCCCCGTGGTTCCACGTGTTGCGCGTCACTGGCACCCACTTTCCATCGACCAGCTCACCGGGCTGCGCGTCGGGGTCGAGACGAGCTGCCTGCTCGAACGTCATGGCATCGGCTGGTTGGCGCTGTTCCACGAGTGAACCGTAGTGCGCGAGGTGGAGGGCGGCAACGGCCCGGGTCCTCGCGCCTGCTCACTCGCGGGGAATGCGCTGGCCGATGTCGCGGAACACCGCGGCGCTCTCGGTCGGCGTGCGCCGCAGCGAGCCGGACTCGACGTCGACGCGGTTCAGCCCGAAGCGCGCCGAGAACCCTTCGATGGGCTCGAAGTTGTCGATGAGGGCCCAGTTCACGTACCCGTGCACGGTGGCGCCGTCGCGCACCGCCCGCTCGATGGCCGCGACGTGCTGCGCGAGGTACCGCGCAGACCGGGTCTTCACGTGTGCAAGGCGTGCAAGGAACTGCATACTCGAAATCAGCGCTGTCGAAGAGCGGGCCTGGCGGTCGCGACCAGGCACTGTCCTGCAGGCCGTCTTCACGACGGCGCTACGGCACGCAGCGGCCACCGATTCCGCGAATGGGGCAGAACGGGAGCTCGAACGACACGCTGACCTGTTCCCCGCCCTGCAGCTGCCCGGTCAGGGTGCCCGACGCGCCGTTCGAGAGCGAGGTGATGGTCACGGTGCCACTCACGGGAATTCCGTCGCCGAGGTTCGCCGGGCAGACCGCAGGGGCGCGATAGGCCGAGACGACGACGTCGTTCAGTTGATTCCGCACGATGGGGTAGGTCCCGGCGACCACCGCACCCCCGTCCGTGGGCTCACTGATGCTGACGTCGACAGAGGCCTCATTCGGTCGAAGCTCGAACGCCTCGGTGATGGGACAGGCAAACCCCGCGCGGCTCGAGATCAGCAGGAGCAGATCGGCCCGCTGCGTACCAATCGCCGGTACCAACCGAGCGAAGCCCGAGACGAACGCGGGCGCCGCGCCTCCGACGGTTCCTGACTGACTTCGAATCACCTGTCCGGCGCTGCCACCAGCCGTGCCGCCTCCGCTGACATCACGCCACCGCCTGTGAGGAGCGTGGACCCTCCGCCAGCGCCTCCGTCGGGAGTGCTCGCGACGAGAATCAGTGACACGAAGAGGCGCATGACGACGCTGTAGGCGCGCGCGTACACCCAATTCAAGGCCGTTGTTCTGGCGAGGCCGAGATCACCTCCTTCGGCGGAGGAGGCCTCCAGCGTCAGACCAGCATCGTCGGCTCGGCGCACGGTCTGCGCAGCGGGTGCATCCGTCTCTGCGTGCGCCTGGCTCTCGTCCTCATCGCTGTCGTCCCCGGCGCGGTGTGGGCGTGCGGTGCGCCGCAAGCCGACTGGGAGGTCGCCTTCGAACGCGCCTCACCGGCGGAGCAGTTCGAGCTGATCAAAGCCGCCCACGCCCAGGGCGCCTGGCAGCGCGTGGTGGTGCTCGCCCCGAAGTTCAAGTCCTCCGAGTTCCTTCCGTCTCGAATCGTGAAGGAGCTCGAGGCGCTTTCGATGCTCAAGGTGGGCCACTTCAGCAAGGCGATGCAGGCCTTCGACCTGCTCCTCGCACAGTCTCCAGATTCGGGGCTCGAGGCGAAGCGGGCCGAGGCGAGCCTGCGGTGGGCGATGGACGTCGGCACCACTGACCGCGACGCGGTGGAGTTGCTCCAGAAGCGACTGCGCGAACGTGCGCTCGACGTCGATGGGCAGGTGACGCTGGCCCGCTTCGCGGCGCGTACTGGCCAACGTGCCGAGCAGCGGGCGCTGTGTGACGACCTCCTCCGTCGAGAGCCAGCCAGCGTCGAGGTGTTCCGGGTGTGCCGCGGCGCGGAGTCGAAGGTGGTCGACCCGAAGCCCGTGGCGCGGCTCAAGCCCTGCGGCTGACCACGACGTCGTACCCAGACGGTCCTGTCAGCAGGGCCTTCGCGTCTCAACCGCGAACGCGAGCACCAGGCTCGAACACGCGCGGCGGGCTCCGTTCTGCGGCCGGACTGACCGGAAGCAGAGGTCCTGGAAGCGGTGGCGAAGCCATCAGGTTCGTCGGGCTCGATCGACCGGCGCGGTGTCGCGCATGGAGTACCTCACCGCACGGTACCGTTTCGGCGGGACTTCGAGGCGTCACAGCGTCAGCACCGACACCGTCGGCTCCGCACCCTGGTGCTGCGGGTCCGAGTCCCAGACGAGCAGCACGTGCTCTCCGCGCGCGCCCAGGCCCTGCTCCAGCACATGGACCCGCGCCGTGGTGGCGGGCTGTCGCAGCGCCTCGGCGCTCATCATCACCGGCGTCACGCCCCACGAGAGCGACAGGCGCCTGCACGACGCGTCGTTCGCCGAGAGCGCCAGCACTGGAGCAGCCGGGCGCTCGGCGCTCACCACGCGGGCCGTCGCTCCGGAGTGCGTCGGGACCACCACGGCGCGCACCTCGAGGTCGCCCGACAACATCGACACCGCGCGCGACACACCGGACGACACCCGCACCGCCTCGGCGTCGGCGAGCGGCGCCACCTTGCCGAAGTAGCCGTGCTTCCAGCTGTAGCCTTCGACCATTCGCAGCACGCGGTCCATCATCGTCACCGCCTCGGCCGGGTACGCGCCCGACGCCGTCTCGGCCGACAACATCACCGCGTCGGTGTGCCCGAACGCCGCCGACGCCACGTCCGTCACCTCGGCGCGGGTGGGGCGGGGCGAGTCAATCATCGACTCGAGCATCTGGGTGGCGACGATGACGGGCCGGTGCTGGCGGCGGCAGAGGCGCACGAGCTCCTGCTGAATGAGCGGCACCTCTTCGGGTGGCATCTCGACGCCCAGGTCTCCGCGAGCCACCATGATGGCGTCGGACACCTCGATGATGTCTGCGATGCACCTGAGCGCCTCGGGCTTCTCGATCTTCGACACCACCGGCGTGGCGTGCCCGTGCTGTGAGAGCAGCGCCTTGAGGCCCCGCACGTCGTCCGGGCTGCGCACGAAGGACAACGCGAGGAAGTCGACCCCCAGGCCCGCGGCGAAGAGCGCGTCGGCGCGGTCCTTCTCGGTGAGCGCCGGCGCCGACACCGCGACGCCCGGCAGGTTGATGCCCTTCTTGTTCTTGAGCGTCCCGCCGTGCACCACGCGGCAGCGCACGTCGGCGCCGTCGGTCGACAGCACCGCCAGCTCGAGGTTGCCGTCGTCGAGCAGCACCCGGTCGCCTGGCTTCACGTCCTTCGCCAGCTCGGCGTACTCGGACGGAATGAGGCCCTTGCGGCCGACGACGCCAGCGCTCGTCGAGATGACGACTTCTTCATCGCGCTCGAGGGGAATCGAGCCACCCTCGAAGGTACCCGCGCGAATCTTCGGCCCGCAGAGGTCGGCCAGCACCGCGACGTGCCGGTTCGCGCGAGCTGACGCCTCTCGAATGCGCGCAAAGGCCATCGCGTGCAGCTCGTGCGTGCCATGCGAGAAGTTGAGACGGAACACGTCGACGCCCAGCGCCACCAGCTTCGCGAGCATCTCGGGGCTGTTCGAGGCGGGGCCGACGGTGGCGACGATTTTGGTACGCCTTCGCTTCAGCATGACGCGGGTGAGGTCCATCGAGTCGAGGGGCATGTCGTCACTCTCGTCGACCCGCGTCGACTTCGCCACGGCCGGCCTTCGCGAATGGACGCGTGAAGCCTCGAGCCGCTACACCGCCTCAAGCGGGCGCGCGAAGCAGCCTGTGCGGAAGGACATATGAATGGGTGAGCTGCTCGAGGCCGCTGGAGCCCTCGCGTTTCTGAACGTCGGCCTCGGCGCGCTCGGGCTCGCGGCCGTCCGCGGTCGCCGGAGTCCTCGCGCTTCGAAAGTCGGAGGCGAGCGGCCCGGCCGCGCTGGTGTGTCTCGTGGTGGCGCTGGTCATTCTCGTCGTCGGAGCCGTCGGCTACGGGCTTGGCCTCAGCAACACTTCCAAGAGCGTCGATGCCGCGCCGGCGGATCAGGCGGCGGCGCTGCTGCGCCAGGGCGCCGCGGAGTCCCGTAGGAACCTGGTGGTGGCGCTGGGCTGCAATGGGCTCCCGTTCCTCGTGGGCGCGGCGATGGTGCTTCTGCGGCGCGCTCGGTGGGGTCTGGCGCTGGCGTCCCTCGCGCTCGCCGGGAACGTCGCGATGGGCTTGACGGTGGCGCGCCCACTCCCGCCCGAGGAGCGCCCGCCTTCGGAGCTCACCCGCATCGTCGAGCAGCTCCAGGCGAAGCAGGAAGGCGACGCGGTCCGTCAGCAGGCCGAGCCCGCGTCACCTGGGCGGGTGGTGCTCGAGCGTGAAGGACTTCCCGCTGGGCTCGCGGCGTACGTCGAGGCCCGCGGTGGCGCGGTAAAGAAGTGCTACGCCCAGCTCGCCCGCACCAGCCGACCCTGCAGGGACGTACCGTCGTGCGATTCAACCTCACAGCCGAAGGGCGCGCCGAGGAGCTCGAGGTCATCGAGAACTCGACCGGGAGCGACGCGCTCGCCGCCTGCGTGCGGACGGTGATTCGGGGTTGGGTCCTCCCGGCCGCGTCGCCCCGGAGCGCCTCGCTGGCGTTCCGCTTCTCACCGGAGTGAAGCCCGGTCCTGCGCTCGTCAGACCTTCGGGCACCAGTACGAGTGGAACCCCAGCGGAATGCGGCGCGGCAGGTGCACGGTGCTGACGAGCTCCATCGTCTTCGCGTCCAGCACGAAGGCCGCCGACTGCTGCTCGCGCGCGTTGGTGCCGTAGGTGACGAGGAAGCCGTCGTCTTCGCCGCGCGCCGTGTCCGCTGGAGCGAACGACGCCTCACCCACGAACCAGCCCTCGGGCACGCTCCAGCTGGCGACCTGCGTCGCTGATGAGTCTCCGAGCGCGTACTTGATGAGGCCGTCGAACATGAGGTCGGGCCGCTTCGCCACGCGCGGGTGGTACGCGAACGCTGCGCGGCGCCCCTGCACGGCGTCGTTGATGCGCGGGAACTCGGTGGCCACGTCGTCGAGCTGCCGCTCGGTGGTGGCGCCCGTCTTCAGGTTGAAGCGCCACTCGTACAGGTGCGGCACCAGCTCGATGGTGTCGAGGCGCGCGACCTGGCCCGTGGTGTCCTGCGTCTCGGGGATGAGGTCTCTCACGCGGCAGCCCAGCAGGACCACCTCGTCGCCGACCTCGTACGCGTTGACCGTGTGGTACATGTAGCAGGGCTCGGCCTCGAACCAGCGCACGTCCGCGGCGGTGCCCAGCCTCGGGAGAAGGCCGAAGCGGCTCGGCGTCGAGCGGTCGAAGGCGATGCGGCGCTTGCCCTCTTTGAGCTTCGCGAGGTCCCACCCGAGGGGAAAGTCCATCAGCACCGAGAAGCGCTCGGTGATGGCCATGTCGTGGAGGATGTGCGGCGCCGGCGTCTCGATGGCCTCGTACCGCACGAGCTCGCCCTGGGCCGACACCACGCCGTAGCGAAGGAACGGGCGCTTCATGAGCGAGTAGTCGAAGAAGACGAGCTCGTTGGTGCGTGGGTCGACCTTCGGGTGCGCCGAGAAGCCACCGGTGAGCCGGCCACCGAACGTCTGCGGGCCCTTCGTCGACAGGTCCGTGACGTCGAGCTCATACGGGGTGCCCGACAACCACCACAGCGCGTAGAGCCGGCCCTGGTGGAAGACGAGGTCGGTGTTCGCGGTGTCCTTCAAGGGGCCGCCGGGCAGGTCCTTGCGGCGAGGGGGCTCCATGATGCCGGTCCACAGGGCCTGCCCTTCGGCGCGCTCGCGCTCGAACCCGGCCGTGCGGATCCACCGGTTCGTGTAGCTCGCCTGCCCGTCTCGAAACCGCACCCCGTGCACCATGCCGTCGCCGTCGAACCAGTGGTACCGGCCGATGGGCGCGAACTGCGGGTTGGGCGAGTTGCGCACGTAGAGGCCGCGGAGCCCGCTCGGCAGCGCGCCCGTCGTCTTCAGCGCGGCCACCTGCAGCTCGTCGCGCACCGGCTCGTGTTCGGTCTGGAGATAGAGGTTCTCGGACATGGGCCAACTGTAGGCAGCCTCGAAAAAAGAGACACGCGGCCCGGTGGTGGCACGACGGCGTGCGCTACTCGACGCCGAACAGGCGCTTCTGCCACGCGTTGAGCATTCGCCCCGTCGGGTCGAACGAGCGTCGCACCGCCTCGAACCGCTCGAAGCCCGGGAAGCTCGCCTTCAGGCGCTCGGGCCCATCGGTCTCGTTCGGCTGCAGCTGACCGAAGTGCACGCGCACGCCAGGCCCGAACCGCGCGCGTAGCGCCGTGTCGTAGGCCTGCGTCAGCTCACGCGCCAGGCGCTGGTCGCCCTTGTCGTTGCCCGAGAAGATGATCTCGAACTTGCACACGTCGACCGGGTCTCCGAGGAGCGCCGTCGAGCCCTTCACGAAGCGCAGCGAGATGGGGCCCGTCTGGTACTGGCCCTTCTCCTCGGCGAACTTCCTGGCGGTGTCGCGAATGATGCTCATCGCCTCGAGGTACTGGTCGCCCTCGAGCGGCACCGACAACGTCGCCGACTGCGCCGGGAGCTGGTTGGGCCCGTCGCCGATGTTGAAGACGTTATAGCTGCGCGCGACGTAGCCGTCGGGGTCGACCATCATCGACAAGAGGCTGTCGACCGACTTCACCGCCATCTTCGGCGCGACCTCGAGCGCCACGTCGTTCAACGCCGACACCACGCCGTGCAGGTGCGTGAACAGGGCGTCGGCCCAGCGCGGGCGACCGAGCTCGGACGGCATGGTGAAGGTGCGGAAGAGGCTGCGCGACGGGCGGGCCGCGTCGGCCTTCGTGCCCTCGAGGCGCTTCCCCTCGGCCTCGGGCAGCGGCTGGCGCGAGGTGACGATGGCCTTGTCCGAGTGGGGGTTCCAGAGGAACTCGAGGTGGTACGCGTGCGGCGGGTGGCCCTCGAGCGGCTGCGTGGGCGCGCGGGGGTCGTCGGTCTGCGCGAGCCGGCGAATGTTGCCGCCAGCGAGCTGCTGCTGGAGCGCCTCGCCGGTGGTCTCGGTGCGGACCTCCTTCATGAAGAAGCGCGGCACGGTGTCGAGCACGTAGCTGTGCACCACGCCGAAGGTGCCGACGTTGATCTTCGCGGCGTCGAACACCTCGTCGTCCTGAATCAGCTTCCACCCGGCGTTGGTGCGGGCGAAGGCTTCGGGGTCGGTCAGCCCGCCGCGGGGCTCGAGGCGCACCTTCTCGCCCTGCGGCGTGACGAGGTCGATGCTCTTGATCAACCGCTCGGCCAGCGGCCCGGCGCTCAAGACCGAGCCATGGGTGCCCGTCGGCAACACGCCGCCCACCGTCTGCCCGTCGAAGCCCCCCAGCACCGGGAGCGACCGCCCTTGCTGCCACAGCGCCTGGTTGAGCTCCCGAATGCGCGTACCGCTGCCGACGCGGAAGAGCCCGGCCTGGGGCAGCGGCTCGATGAAGGTGAGGCCCGTCGGTTGAATCGACACGCCGTTCGTCGCGGCTGCGGGTGACCACGAGTGCTTGCTGCCGGCGGCCTTGAGGGGCAGCCCGGGCGCGACGTGGTCACTCACCCACTTCATGATGTCGACGAGCTGCTCGATGTCGCGGCCCGGGCGGAACGCGAACGTGGGCGTCCACTCGACGTTGCGCCCGTGATTGAGCTGCTTCGTGGCGGGAACGGCCGGGAGCGCCGTGGCCGTGACGCGCGACGCCGGCGCGGCCGTGAAGCCGTCGGCGAGCGGAACGAACTGGCCTCCCCTCGAGGTGTGCAGTGCACCAGCGGCGTCGACGAGCAGCGCCTCGCGACTGCCTGCCACGGCCGCGGCCGCCGCGCGCCCCGAGACGGGCTCGGCGGACCACCCCTCGGGTTGACGGGTGACGACGACGTCTCGGGCCTGCGTGCGCGCATGGGCGACCGCTTCGTCACGCGTGGCGAACCGGCGTTCAGTGGGGCGAGGGGGAACGTGCGAGAGGTTGGAGGCGCTTGTGCGGGAAGACATGCGACCTTTCGTTCGAAGGACTGTTACCGGAGCCCCACTACGCGCGCGAGACACAACCGGATACTCGGGTTCCGGGAAGACCCGAACGGGTGGCGACCAGGCGCTGTCGTTGACTGACGTCGAGCGATGCGGCCCTCACAGCGAGACGGGTTCGGCCCTGCAGCGAAAAGGTCAGCTCGAGGTCGTGCATCGAGTTGGCCGACGCTGGGCGCTCCTCCTGAGCTCCGGAAACCTGGGGCTGACGCGACGCCCCGGCGTTATGTCGCTGCGCCCGTGACGTTCCGCAGTACCCTCACCGTCCTCCTCGTGTCCACGCCGGCCCTCGCCGACGTGATGAAGGACTTTCCACCGCCTTCCCCACGGCCCCAGGTGACGGTGCCGCGAGCCGAGGGCGCGCTGGTGCTCGACGGGCGCCTCGACGAGCCGGCGTGGGTGACGGCGGCGACGCTCCCGGGCTTCCGGCAGGTCGACCCGGACCAGCTCGAGCCCGCGCGGCACCCCACCACGGTGAAGGTGCTGGCCACCGACGACGGCCTCTGGGTGGGCGCGCGCTGCGACGACGAGGCCGGCACCCGCGGCATCCAGCAGACCGACCTGCGCCGCGACTTCAACCTCTTCCGCGGCTTCGACTGGTTCGGCGTCGTGCTCGACCCGCTCGGCGACGGCCGCAACGCCTTCGGCTTCTTCGTCACCCCGTGGGGCAGCCAGCACGACGTCCAGGTCATCGACGACGAAATCGTCGAGACGCAGTGGGACACCGTGTGGAGCGTGCGCGTGACGCGCGACGACGGCGGCTACACCGTCGAGCTCGAGCTTCCGTGGAAGAGCCTGCGCACCGAGCCCGACCGCCTCGTGTGGGGCTTCAACGCCGTGCGGGCCGTGCGCCGCACCATGGAGAAGTCGGCCTTCAGCCCCTACCCCCGCACCTTCAGCCCGTTCCGCATGCCCTACGCGGGGCAGCTCGTCTTCACGGAGCCACCGACGACGCGCACGCGCCTCAACCTGCAGCTGCGGCCCTATGCGATTCTGCGCGGAGACTGGCGCGGCGGCGCGCCCACGCTGCGCCCCAACGCCGGCGGTGAGGTGACCTGGTCGCCCACGCCGAACACCGTCGTCGACCTCACCGGCAACACCGACTTCGCCGAGGTGGACGTCGACCGCCGGGTGGTGAACCTCTCGCGCTTCAACGTCCTCTTCCCCGAGCGGCGCCAGTTCTTCCTCGAGAACGCGGGCCTCTTCACCATGGGCCACGGCCTCGTGCAGCCCTTCTTCAGCCGCGCCATCGGCCTGTCGAACGGCCAGCCGCAGCCGCTGTCGGGCGGAGCGCGCGCGGTGTACCGCTCGTCGGAGCGCAGCATGGGCGCGATGGTGGTGCACACGCTCCCGACGGACGCGCAGCGCTCGAGCCTCTTCGGCGTCGCGCGCTATTCCCACCACCTGCTGGGCGAGTCGCGCGCGGGCGGCATGGTGGTGCTGCGCCACGACTTCGAGGCGATGGGCCAGCCGGGCGCGACGAACGTGGTGCCGGTGGTGGACACGTTGCTGCGCCGCGGGCCGCTGTCGTTGACGGCGATGCTGTCGGGGAGCGTCAACCAGGTGAACGACGGCACGCCCACGACGCTGGGCCTCGCCGCCACCGTCGAGGGCAGCCTGCAGGGCAACTGGGGCGACCTGACGCTGCGGCTGTCGGGGCTCTCCCCCGGCTACCGCGCGCGCTCGGGCTTCGTCTCGCGCACCGACGCGCTCCAGGCCTCGGCGAACTGGTACCTCGACTACCGGCCCCCGTGGCTGCCGAAGTGGGTGCGCACGCTGCAGCAGTTCCTCGACGCGCAGGTGCTGTGGAGCACGAAGGACGGCTCGTTCCAGGAAGCCAACGCGTACTTCGAGGCCTTCTGGGTGACGCTCCAGGGCGGCGACCGCGGCTGGGTGTACGGGCAACGCACCTGGCAGTTCCTCGACCGCGAGTTCGCGCCGGTGCCGGGCGTGGCCTTTCCCGCGGGGCAGTACGTCTACGACCGCGTGGGCGTGGCGGCCTACAGCGAACAGAGCCGGCTCTTCTCGGCGGGCGGCAACGTGGGCGTGGGGCGCTACTACCTCGCCGACTTCGTGCGCGCGCAGGGCCAGGTGGGCTTCTCGCCGCTGCCGCACCTCGGGCTGTTCCTCAACTACGAGCTCAACCGCTTCGAGGGCGAGGGCGTGCAGTGGGCCTCGAAGGTGGCGGTGACGCACCTGCTGCAGGTGGAGGCGCGGCTCGCGCTCAACCCGAGGCTCCAGCTCATCGGCAGCTACCAGCGCGACACCGCGGGCAACATCGGCCTGCTCAACGCGCGCCTCGCCTGGGAGTTCCTGCCGCTGTCCTTCGTGTACGTCGTCTTCACCGACACGCGCGGGGCGTTTCAAACAGGCATGGCGCCGGTGCCGGAGCAGCGGTTGGTGGTGAAGGCCACGTACACCTGGCGCCCGTGACGGAACGAGCGGCATCAGGCTTTCGCTGGCCGGGACCTCGCACCGAGGCCCGCTCCCGCGGGGAAGCGGGCGCGGGTGCCGGCGTACGGAGACGACTCACAGCACGACGCCCTGCGGCCCGTGATGGCGACCGCGAGGCGTCGGTCCTTCATGTCGGCTGCAGCGTCAGAACGCGGCTTCGGCGCCAGCCGTCAAGGCGTAGTCGAACGGCCGCAGGTTCGCCGCGGGCGGCTGTGTATCGATGTTGATGAGGAAGCCCAGCGCCAGCGACACGCTCTCGGTGACGCGCGCGTTCAGCTTCGTGTTGCTGTTGAGCAGCACACGGCCAGCGATGGGCGGCAGGAAGTTGAAGAGCGCCTCGAACTCCTCCGAGATGCGGAAGTTCTTGTTGAGGGCCCAGCGGAACGTGCCGGCGATGCGCGGCGCGAGAATGGCCACCGAGGGCGTCATGACCGGCGCCGGCGCCGGGAAGTACGTGAAGCGCGTCTCGTAGCCGCCGCGGAGCGCGGCATCGAGCCGGAAGAAGACCTTCTCGAGGTCCTCCACCTTCTCGTTGAAGACGGTGAAGCTGGCGCCGGCCTCGCCGAAGGAGCGCGACTCGATGTTCTTCACGTGGTCGAACTCGAAGCCGCCCAGCAGGAAGGCCGCCACGATGCCGCCGAAGGAGCGGTCTCCACGCACCGTCGCACCCGCGCGCCGCGCCACCGTCTGCGCCACCGTCGTCGAGGTGTCCGTCGTGTCGGGGTTGGTCACGCCGTAGGCACCGGTGGCGCGGATGCCGAGCGTCCACAACTCCCACTTCTTGTCGACGCCGACGTTCGCCGTCAGGGTGATGGTCTGGGCGTTGCCACCGAGGAGCGACAGCCCGAGGCCAGCCGTACCGGCCCACGCGCCCGCGCTGGGTGCAGCCGCTGGAGCGGCGGCCGGAGCAGGCGGCGCGACGCGGTCGGCGATGCGCTGCGCGGCTTCGGCCGCCTTCGCCGCGGCCTCGGCGGCCTTCTCGGCAGCGAGGGCCGCCCGCTCGGCCGCAGACGTCTCGGCGGACGCGACGGCGTCGGCCTGGGTGAGGAGTGAAACGACCAGCAACGAGGTGAGCATTCGAAACCCCTCCCGGGGACTGAGTGGTGTGGCGCGGCGAGTACCAGCGGCGCCCCCGGGGGGAAAATTCTTTCCGTCGCCACCGTCATCTGCCCGCGAGGTGGATTGTGGCGGACCACCGTCAGCAGCGCTAAGGGGTGACGGTCATGGCGGTGGCGAAGTGGATTCTCGTCGGCGGGAGCGGCCTGCTCGGGCTTGGCGCGCTCGCTTTTGGCGTCGTGGGAGGCACGTCCCTCTCGCACGCAGGGCCACAGGCGCCAGTGACCATCTCGCCAGTGACGGTGCGGCCCTTTCCGGTGATGGGCGCGCGCACGACACCAACCGAAGACCCGACCGACGCGGGTGTGGCGGCTCCAGCTCCCGACGCTGGCGTCACCAGCCCGACGCCGACTCCGACTCCGCCCCCCACCCCGGCTCCGACGCCCGCTCCCAAGCCCGACGCCGGCGTGGCCGCGCCGAAGCCTCCGCCGACTCCGACGCCACCCGTCGGAGACGGCTACCTGAACCTGCGCGCCTCGGACACGGCCGACGTCTTCGTCGACGGCAAGAAGGTGGGCGGCTCGCCCATCGAGGGCCTCAAGGTGAAGGCCGGCACGCACAAGGTGCGCTTCGACTGTTACGACGCCGCGGGCAACACGCTGCCGGGCGCACCGAAGACGGTCACCGTGGCGGCCGACAGCGAGGCCTCGGTCGACTTCCCCTGCCCCGCGGCGGAGTGACGGCGCCTCGACGCCTCGCGGCGTGGAGATCGATGGGACTGGCCTCAGGGCGGGGAACAAAGTTGACCTCGTCACGCGTGGGACGAGGCTCGGCCCATGCTTCGCTTCGGGTGGCTCCTGGTTGGTCTGCTCGCGGGCGCATCGTGCGCCACCGTCGGACCCAGCGCGCTGCGCGCCTCGCGCGCCCGCTACAACGAGACCATCAAGACGACCGCGGAGGAGGAGCTGCTGCTGAACATCGTGCGGCTGCGCTACGGCGACACCCCCAGTAGCCTGTCCATCTCGTCCATCGCCGCGCAGTTCGAGCTCGCGGCCTCGTTGGGCGGCGCGCCCTTCTACAGCGCCAGCGCAGACCCGACCGCACGCACCCCGTTCCCGCTGGTGCTGCCCCAGGCCCAGGTGGGCGGCGCTGACCGACCGACGTTCAGCCTGACGCCGCTCGACGACTCCGAGTTCGCGCGGCGCCTCTTCACGCCGTTGTCGCTCGAAGGCGCCGTGTACCTGGCGCGCACCACGTGCCCATCTCGACCGTCTTCCGCCTGTACCTCGAGAACCTCAACTGGGTGCCCAACGCGCAGACGGCCAGCGGCCCCACCCCGGCGCGCGCCCCGATGGGCTCGGCCTTCCTCGAAGGGCTGCGCGCGTTGCAGGCGCTCCAGGACCGCGGAGACGTCGTCTTCGGTCACGAAGAGCGCCTCGTCACCTCGGGAGGCCCGCTCCCCTCTGCCTCGGTGACGGCCCAGGCAGCCGTCGACGCGGCGGCCCAGGGGCTCGAGTTGGTGTCGACGACCGAGAGCGGGTGGCGCCTGCAGAAGCGGGAGCGCGTGCCGGTGCTCTACCTCAACCCGCGCGCGCTCGACGCTCCCGAGACCCAACAACTTCGCACGGCTTTTCACCTCGCATCGGGCCGAACGTCATACGACGTGGGGGTCGAGTCCATCGCACCCTTCACCGAGCCCGCCGGCGGCTTCACCCGAATCGACCTCGAGACGCGCTCGCTGCTGCAGGCGCTCTACTTCGTCGCGCAGGGGGTCGAGGTGCCCCCAGAGCACCTGACGGCGGGGCTCGCTCGCGAGACCCGTCGCGACGACGGAGTTCCCTACGACTGGAGGCAGCAGCTCGAGGGGCTGTTCCGCGTTCGCGCCGTGCCCGGCGGCTGTGGTGCGAACGGACAGGTCCGGGTCGAGTACCGTGGCACGTGCTTCTTCATCGACGTGACTGACCACGACACCCGCGCGACGTTCGCGCTCCTCATGGAGCTGAGCCGACTCGAGGTCCCGTCGAGCGCGCGAAACGCGCCCATTCTCACGCTGCCGCTGGGCCAGTGACTCGGAGCGCCTGGGCGAGTGTCGCCTCCTCGTGGGCCCTGGCGCCGTCCTGAAGAACCCGCTCCACCTCCACGGACGCGATGGCTGATGCAACGGCCGACGCTGGCGCTACGGTCTGCCCTCGATGCGTGGGGCCCTTCTCCTTCGACTGACACCCGGTGAGGCGCCATGACGCTCCAGCTCGTGCGCCTCGAGGTCTCGGCCTTCAAGGCCATCGCGCGCGCTGACGTCACCTTCGGCCCGGGCCTCACCGTGCTGCACGGGCCGAACGACCTCGGCAAGTCCACCCTCGTGCTGGCCATGCGCGCCGCGCTGCTGCTGCCCGCCGCCTCGAGCGAGGGAGAGACGTTTCTTCCCTGGTACTCGGACCAGACGCCGCGGGTCGTCCTCACGCTGCGCGACGACCAGGGCTTCTGGCGCGTCACCAAGGCCTTCGGGCGCGACGACGTCGCCGAGCTGCAGACCTCGAAGGACGAGTCGAGCTGGGCGCTCAAGGCGAAGGGACGGCAGGTCGACGAGCTCCTCCGGGCCCGGCTCGGCTGGGGCACGCCGGAGTTCAAGGGCAAGAGCGGCCCGCGGGGCATGCCGAGCTCGTTCCTCGCGAATGCGCTGTTGGGTGCCCAGTCGGGCGTCGACGAGCTGCTCTCTCAGAGCCTCAAGAGTGACCCGAGCGAGACGGGCCGGCAGACGCTCACCCGCGCGCTCTCGGTGCTGGCACAAGACCCGCTCTTCAAGGCCGTGCTCGACCAGGCGCAGGCCGAGGTGAAGACGTACTTCTCCGACACCGGCCAGCGCCGCCGGGGCGCGGCGTCTCCCTTCAAGAAGGTGAGCGACGAGGTGAAGGTGTTGAGCGACGAGCTCGAGCGCGTCACGCGAGACCTCGACGAGGCGAAGGCGAGCGAGAGACGCGTGGAGGAGCTCCAGCGCTTGCACGCGCAGGCCCTCTCACGGGAGCAGGAGGCCCGGCTCCTGCTGGCGCAGGCCCACGAGGCGCTGCGCCTGTCCGAGCGTCGGGCGGCGCTCGAAGCGGCCGTCACCGACGCGCGCGCCCGGCTCGCCACCATCGACGGGCACCAGTCGAAGGCCCGCGCCCTCGACACCGAGGCCCGCGCCGCCGAGGAACGTCGCGCCATCGTCGAGGCCCGCGCCCGGGCCGCAGGGCAGGCGACCGACGCCGCCGCGCGGGCCCACGCCCAGGCCGAGACGCACCTTGCCGCGGCGCAGAGCGGTGACGCCGAGCGCGCCGCGGCGCTCGAGGTGGCCAGGCGCACCGCCACGCGCGCCCAGCTCGAGGCCGAGTGCGCCCGGCTCGAGGCGACGAAGGCCGACCTCACGCGCGCGCTCGCCCTCGAGACCGACCGCCTGCAGAAGCAGCAGGCGCTCCGCGCGGCGCAGACCGACGTCACCACCCTCGAGGCGACGCGTGAGAAGGCCTCGGAGCGGCTGGCGACGGCCGCGGAGCAGGCACGGCTGGCGCAGTGGCTGCTCGACTACGGCCAGTGGAAACAGGCCGAGCGGGCGCTCGCCTCGCAGGAGACGGCGGCCGAGCGCTCCGGCGAGCTCGCCCGACAGGTCGCCGATGGCAAAGCTGCGCTCGAGGCGCAGGAGGCGGCCCTCGGCAGCCAACGCGCCGAGCTCGACGCGAACGCGCTGCCGCAGCCCGACGTCGTGACCGCCGTGCGCGAGCTGTGGGCGAAGAAGACCGAGGCCGACGCACACGCGGGCGGTGGCCTGTCGGTGGTGGTCAAGCCCAAAGAGCCACTGCGGCTGCACGTCGAAGCCGATGACGACGCGCCCGTCGACGAGGCGCGGCTGTCGGCCGAGCGGCTCATCGACGCCGAGCGCCGCGTGACGCTCTCCATCGGACATCTGGTGGACATCGAGGTGACGGCTGGGCGCAAGGAGCAGCGCGCGATGGCCGACCTGCTGTCGAAGCGCTGGAAGAAGGAAGGCCTGCCGGTGCTGGTGGCGGCGGGCGTGTCGTCGGTGAAGGAGCTCGAGGCGGCCGTCGAGCGCCGGCGCGGTCAGCTCGAAGCGCTGGAGCGCCAGGCCCTCACGCTCGAGGCCGCGAGGCAGAAGCTCTCGATGCTCGAGGCGCAGGCGGCGCTGGTGAATGCGCAGGGGCCCGTCGTCACGCGTGACGAGCTCGCCCGTCGACGCGACCGCATTCCACCGGAGCAGCTCACCGTCATCGCCACCATGTTCCCGGGGCTCGGCAGCCAGTGGGAGGCCGAGGCCACGAAGCTCGTCGAGCAGGCGCGCCTGCAGGAGTCGAAGGCGCGCGACGAGGTGTCCCGCACCGACGCCTCGCTCGCCGCCGAGCGCGCGCGGGTGACGGCCATGTCGGAGGCGCTCGCGGCGCTCCCTCCGGCCCCGAAGGAAGGGCCCGGCCCCCAGCTCGATGCGCTCGACAAGACGCTTCAGCAGCGCCGCGCGGTGCTCGCGCAACTCGACGCCGAGCTGGTGACGCTCGAAAAGACGCGCGGCTCGCAGGTGAAGGTGGCCGAGACGGCGCTCGCGCATGCGGCGAAGGCGCTCGAGGGGGCCCGCGCGGCGCAGGGAGAGGCCGAGGCGGCGCTCCTCGAGGCGCAGACCCAGGCGGTCGAAGCCCGCACGCGCGCCACGAGTCAGGCCGAGCTGGCAGCGGGTCTCGACCGGGTGGCGGCCGAGGCCACGCTCCGAGACGCAGAGGCCACCTTCGCACCGGTGCAGGGGCTCGCGGTGCCGACGCCCGAGCTGCTCGCGCAGGCCGAAGCGCTGGTGGCCGCCGCCGAGCAGGACCAACAGGCGGCGTTCGCGCGCGTCTCGCAGGAGCAGGGCGTGCTCGGCCGCATCGCCGGTCCGTCCGTCAAGGAGCGCCACGCGCAGCTCACCGAAGCGCTGGCGGTGGCGAAGCAGAAGGAGCAGCAGGTCGAGCTCGACGCCAGGGCGTGGCAGGTGCTGCGCGACACCTTGCGCGAGGCTGAGAACGCGCAGACGGCGCACCTGGGCCAGGCGCTCACGGGCCCCTTGAGTACGCGGTTCTCGCAGCTGACGGGCGGGCGCTACGGCACGGTGCGAATCGACCCGCACCTGCAGGTCGAGGGCCTGTCAGTGCGCGCCGCAGCGACGGGCGAAGACGACGTGGTGGCGGCGCTCTCGGTGGGCACGAAGGACCAGCTGGCGACGCTGCTGCGGCTGGTGCTGGCGAAGCAGCTCGGCATGCCGCTGGTGCTCGACGACCACCTCGTGCACACCGACACGACGCGCCTGAAGTGGTTTCGCGCGCTGCTCAACGAAACGGCGCTCGAGACGCAGGTGCTCGTCTTCACCTGCCGCGAGCAGGACTACCTCGCCCCCGGCGTGTCGGGAGGGCCCGGCGGCCAGCTCACGGTGGTGGACCTGGCGAAGGCCATCACTCCGTGGCCGGAGCGGCTGTCTTCGGCGTCGTGACGCGGCTCGTCCTCAAGCCCGTCGATGGCTCCTGCAGCTTCGGCATCACCCTGGGCCGGTTGAGACGCAGGCGCGGGAGCGGCGCCTCGTCGAAGTCGACTTCCCGGGCTGGACTTCGCGCGGCTGCCCTTGCCACAAACCCGCGCCATGCTCGCCCCTGCGCTCGCCCTCGCCCTCGCCGCCGTTCCAGCGCCCGAGGCTCTGAAGAAGGCGCTCCCCGAGGCGAGGGCGGTCTATCGAAGGCTCCACGCGGCGCCGGAGTTGTCGGGCAAGGAGACAAAGACCTCCGAACTCCTCGCCGGGAAGCTCAAGGCGCTCGGCTTCATCGTCACGCGCGGCTTCGCCACCACGGGCTTCATCGCCGCGCTGGCCAACGGGCCCGGGCCGACGGTGCTGCTCCGCACCGACCTCGACGCGCTGCCCGTGCAGGAGGCCACTGGCGTCACCTACGCCAGCCGCGTGCCTGGCGTGATGCACGCGTGTGGGCACGACCTGCACATGGCGGCGTGGCTCGGCGCGGCCATCGCCCTCGCGCAGCAGCGGGAGCGGTGGAAGGGCACCGTCGTCTTCCTCGCCCAACCGGCGGAAGAAGTCGGCACCGGCGCGGCCGGAATGATTGCGGATGCCGTGCTGCAGAAGATGACGACGCCCATCGCCGCGCTCGCGCTCCACACGCACGCCGCGCTGCCAACCGGGAGCATCGGCCTGCTCAGCGGGCCCGCGATGGCCAACGTCGACAACATCGACCTCACCTTCTTCGGCGCCTCGGGCCACGGGGCCTACCCGCACCTCACCGTCGACCCGGTCGTCATCGCCGCGCGGTTCGTCACAGCGGTGCAGACCGTCGTCTCGCGCGAGTCGAGCCCGTTCGAGCCCGTCGTCGTCACCGTCGGCAGCATTCACGGCGGCACCAAGCACAACATCGTGCCTGACGAGGTGCGGCTCCAGCTCACCGCGCGCAGCTACACCGACGCCGCCCGAACGGCGCTGCGCGACGGCATCACCCGGCTCGCGAAAGCCGAGGCCGAAGGTGGCCGCTCACCGAAGCCGCCGCTCATCAGCATCGCGAACGGGGCCAATGCGCTGGTGAATGACGAGGCCGTGGTGACGAAGCTCAGGCCGGCGCTGTCAGCGGCGCTCGGTGCGGGAGCCATTCGGCCCGTCGAGCGCTCGATGGCCGGCGAAGACTTCGGGGCCTACGGCGTCGCGGGTGGCTTTCCTTCGGTGCTGCTGTGGGTCGGCGCCGTCGAGCCGGGTGTGTTCGCCGCGTCGAAGGGCGGGGGACTTCCCTCACTCCATTCGGCCCAGTTCGCGCCCGACGAGGCCGCCATCGAGACGGGCATCGTCGCGCTGACGACGGGAGCACTGACGCTGCTCGAGTGAGGCCGGCGCGCATCAAGGGCGCCTCGTGGATGGTGCCTTCAAGCTGTTGCACACGTCGATCTGCCATCCCAGCGCGTCGCCGACTCGAGCGGTGGAAACCGCACTCAACTCGGCACGCTCGGCCACTGTTTCGCGTCCGGGTCAAACCGCCAGACCCTGAGCTTCCCTGGCGAGAGGTGGTCAAAGTCCTTGTCCGTGGTCAGCAAGAGAGCCCCGCTTGCCGCTGCGGTTGCGCCAATCCACAAGTCGTTCTTGCCCAGCTTTCGGCCCAGACCTCGGCTGACCACGTCGAGCTCTGCGTATGTCTCGTGCAGCAGCCCGCGACGTCGCGACCACATCCACAATCACCAACTCGTTGAGCAACTGCTCGAGGAGGTCGAGCTTCTGCTTGCCCCACTTGTTGTGCCGCGCGAACGAGAAGAGTTCTCCTTGACTGACGACGCTGAGAAGCGGCGTTCGGCCGCGAGCCCTCAACTGAAGTGAGTCGACCACGTGGCGTCCGAGGGGCGACCCGCGGAGCACGTGTACGAGGATGTTGGTGTCGACGAGCCAGTCCGCCTCCCGGCTCAAGCAAGTTCCTTCAGCTGCTGCATCAGCTCCTCGATCGACTCACTGCCCGGCCAGCGTCCGACGATCGCTGCGAGACCACCCCGCTCGCGCTCGCGTTCGACGACGGAAGGCCCAAGCAGAGGCCGAGGGATGCTCGTAAAGAGCTGGAGATCGTTCGATGTGGCCTCGTCGACGCTCTCGGCATTCAGGCGGAGCAGCCTTCCCGAGGGTCTGAAGTCCGCCATCCCAGTGACGAGCACCTTTCGACCGAAGGCGGTACGAAGTGCCTCCGTCCCGAGATCCTTCGCGGTGCCCACGATCTTCGTGCCGTTCTCGAGGCGCAGGGTGAACCGACAGTCGCTGTAGCTGATGGTGTCGAGCTGGCCTGCGAGACGAACCCGTCGAGAGGGGTAGTCGACCTTCGCGAGCCGAACTGCCTGCTCGATCGAGACCGCGTCGACGATGACGGTGCGGCCGTTCTTGATCTCCACCGAATCGAGACCCGTGGCAAGCAGCCCCCTGAACTGGGCGCACGTCTTCAGCAGCCCATGGTCGAACGCGTCACTGTCGTCGTTTCCGGCGAGCGCTTGCTCGAGCGCGAGTTCGAAGAGCTCCAGCGGCGAACGATCCGGGTCGAGATCGTCGAACAGCCTGGCCTGACGGAATCGCTCGGGCATCGAATCAAGGAGCGACTTCGCTTCGAGCTTGAACGTCCGACCAGACCGCGAGCGAGCCAGGTCCACCATCTCGAAGTCCGCGGCGCTGTGCAGCCAGGCTGGCGAGCTGCCGCTCGCTGAGCTTCGGCCTTCGAGTCGAAGGCGTAAGGATTGCTCCGCGCCCTGTACGAGCACGTCGAACAAGTCGCGGAGCAGCTGTGCCGAGAGGCCGTCTGTTTCAGCCGCAGGCCCTCTCAACGTGATGGTGTGTTCGTGAACCATGGCGACCTCCGTTTCGGCGGAGTCCCTTATAGGCCGGTCGCCTGACGGAGGCGCGTCTTCGACCCCCGAGGCCCGGGGCGCCGTGCCCTCACTTCTTGGGCGCGGCCACCGGCAACAGCCTGGCCATCAACCCGCGCACCGCCTCGAGCTTCATCGGCTTGGTGAGGAAGTCCGTCGCGCCCGAGCTGCGCACTGCTTCGGCGAGCCGTGCCTCACCCATCGCCGACAGCAGCACCACCGGCGTGCCCGTCAGCGTCGCGTCCTGGCGAATGGCCTTCGCCACCTCGAGGCCATCGAGCCCCGGCATCAACACATCGAGGAAGACGAGCTGCGGCTTCTCCTGGCGCACCAGCTCGAGCGCCTTGTCTCCGCGGTCGGTGCGCACGACGCGGTGTCCGGCCTTCGTCGCCACGCGCGTCATGAAGTCGAGAATGCTCGGGTCGTCGTCGGCCACCACCACCGTGTGGCCCGTCTGCGGCAGCGCCTCGGCCTTCGACACCGACAGCGCCGTCACCGTCTTCTCGAGCCGCACCTCGGTGATGGAGTCGAGCCCGATGAGCCGCAGCCCACACAGCTTGAGCTCCGGCCGCACCCACATCACCGTGCCCGAGAGCGCCGCGTCTCCGTCGGGCAGCATCACCGAGAGGCTGAGCACCTTCCCCGGCGCGGTGGTGAAGTCGGCCTTCAGCGTCAGCCCGTGCGGCGAGATGGACTTCACGTTCGCCGTCACCGTGGGCCCCGGCGCCGTCACCCTCGCGGGGAAGTCGCAGTCGACGCGCGGCTCGGTGCGGCCCGCGATGCGCTGCTTCTCGTCGTCCTTCGCGGCCGCGCCCAGCAGCGACTGCAGCCGCGCCACCGTCGCCTCGTCCACCTTCACCCAGACGCCGCCCTTGAGGCCCGTCATCGGGGGCCGCGTGCCCTGCACCGTCACGACGCACGTGAGGCTCGTCGGCAGCTCGGGCGCCTCGAGGGACAAGCCGGTCTGGCTCCCTGTCTCGAGCTTCTCCTCGGTCGCCACGAAGACGCGCTCGCCGCGCGACATCACCACCTCGGCCCACAGGTGCGCGCGCGACGGGAAGGAGAGCTTCAGCGGCATGAAGGCCTTTCAGCCTGTCAGGAGGTGACGTTGAAACGGAAGTGCATGCAGTCGCCGTCCTGCACGATGTACTCCTTGCCTTCCATGCGCAGCATGCCCTTCTCGCGCGCCGCCGACTCGCTCCCGAAGGCCAGCAGGTCTTTCCAGCTGATGACCTCGGCCTTGATGAAGCCCTTCTCGAAGTCCGAGTGAATCACGCCCGCGGCCGCCGGGGCCTTCCAGCCCTTGCGAATCGTCCAGGCGCGGCATTCCTTGGGGCCCACGGTGAAGTACGTCTGCAGGCCGAGCAGCTTGTACCCGGCGCGCACCACCTTGTTGAGGCCGGGCTCGGTGAGGCCCGCCGACTCGAGGAACGACGGGCGGTCTTCCTGGGGCAGCTGCTGAATCTCGGCCTCGAGCGCGGCGGCGAGCACCACCACCTCGGCGCTCTCCTTCGCCGCGATGTCCTTCACCTGCTGCACGTAGGGGTCGGCGTCGGCCTTCGCGAGCTGCGCTTCGGCCACGTTCGCGATGTAGAGCACCGGCTTCGAGGTGAGCAGGAAGAGCTCGCGCACCACCTCGAGCTCGTCGTCCGAGAGGCCGTGCGCGCGCACCGGAATCGCCTGGTCGAGCTTCGCCTTGAGCTTGTCGAGCACCGCGAGCTCGATCTTCGCCAGCTCGCCTTCCTTGCCGGGCGCCTTCGACGAGCGCTGCGTCTTGTCGCGGCGCTTCTCGACCGTCTCGAGGTCCTTGAGACACAGCTCGGTATCGACGGTGTCCTTGTCGCGCGAGGGGTTCACGCTGCCCTCGACGTGCGTGATGTTGTCGTCGACGAAGCAGCGCAGCACGTACAGCACCGCGTCCACCTGGCGAATGTTGGCGAGGAACTGGTTGCCCAGGCCTTCACCCTTCGAGGCGCCGCGCACCAGGCCGGCGATGTCGACGAACTCGAGCGTGGTGGGCAGCGTCTTCTCGGGCTTCACCATCGCGGCGAGCTTCTCGAGGCGCTCGTCGGGCACGGGCACCACGCCGACGTTCGGTTCGATGGTGGCGAAGGGGTAGTTGGCGGCGAGCGCGCCGGCGTTCGAGAGCGCGTTGAAGAGGGTCGACTTGCCGACGTTGGGCAGCCCGACGATTCCGATGGAGAGTCCCATGCGCGGGCCCTGTAGCCGAATGTGCCGTGGGGTCAATGCGCGGTGAGGCTGGCTGTTGTGGTGACGGTCGTCTCGAGCGCGAACGCCACGTCGACAGCCTGGTGCGGTTGAACGCTCGGCGCAGGCCCTGGGGCCACTTCCGCGCGCGAACTTCTGAGAGAATGGGAGCTCCAGATGGACACTCCCGACGACATCCTCCGCGAGGCCGAAGCGAGGCTCGACGCCGCCGACCGCGGGCTCGCCGACGTACACCGTGAGCTCGACGCGCTCATCGCGGAGCTCGACGAGCTCGAGCGCGACATGGACCGCATCGACGTCAGCATGGCCCTGGGGCCGTGGGCCTCGATTCGGGCGGGCCTCGCGCCGCCGCTGTCGGTGCTGGCCGCGGCCCTCTTCTTCGACGTCGGCGTCTGGCCCCTGGGGCTGCTCTCGACGCTGACGGCGGCGGTGCAGGCCCTGCTGCTGCCCCGGCTCACGCGGGGTGGACGGTGAGCCGCGACGACAACGACGCGCTCGAGCGCGCGCAGCGCCAGGCCCTCGACGTCGCCGAGCGCGTCACCGAGATGGAGGCCGAGCTCGCCGGCCTGCGGCTCCAGCGCGAGCGGCTGTCGCTTCGACTGCAGGGCGCCAAGCGCAGGCGAGACCAGGTGCGCGCGCTCCTCGACGCGCGGCCCGGGAGCGGCATTCTGTCGGTCATCGGGCTGTGCGCCGGCGGTGTGGTGGCGCGGTTGGGCTGGGAGCTCCGCCCGCACCTCGTGCCCGACGAGCGAGCCCTCCTGGCCGGGGTCGCCCTCGCGAGCGCGGTGGCCCTCACCATCAGCCGCACGCACTGGTTCCGAGCCGGGCTGGGGCGGTGAGGGCGGTCGCGACGATTCAGCGCTTCGTGGCGCGAATGAACTCGTCCACCCGTCGCGTGAGGTCAGCGCCCTGGTCGTCCTGCGCTCGAAGACCTCGACGAGCAGCACTGAGAGCGATTCTTCTCGTGGGTCTGCCTCGAGGTTTTCCTCGGAGTCGTCTTCGGACGTTCCCTGCCCGTCAAGACCCATTCCCTCCTCGACCCGCTTCGGCTTTGGCGGGGTGTGGGTCATCGGTACCCGAACGACGGTAGGGCGGTCGGTTGAACGATGGCGCGCAGCGCTCGGCGAGTGCCGTGGCGAATTGCGCCACTCCTTGCGCCAGCTACGCCTCCACCGCGCGCGTGAGCGCCTGCTTCGTGTTCGGGCTCATCTTCAGCAACCGGGCCACCTCGCGGTCGCCCGTCCCCATTCGATGCAACCTCACCAGGTCCTGCAGCCGGTCCATCGACGCCTCGGCTCGTTGGCTTGCGCGCTGAAAGGGCCCTGGTTATTTTGCAACATATAGTTGCAATGACTCGGAGGACCTCCTGCCGGTGACGGATGCGCAGCTGCCACGAATTCCAAGGCCGACCACCCGGCCCCACCGAACGTGGATGCGGTGGGTCTTCCTCCTTGCGTGTGGGGTGGTGGTGACCTCCGTGTTCGCGCGTCATTCCGCCACTGACGACGTGGCGTCTCCGCCCTCGCCGGCGACGTCACCCGTGACGCGGGTGGCGGCGCTCGGACGGCTCGAGCCGATGGGCGGCAGCATCGAGGTGTCCGTGCCGTCCGGGGCTGGCGATGCCGTCGTCGAGGAGCTTCGCGTGGGCGCTGGAGACCGCGTCGAGCAGGGCGCTGTGCTGGCCGTGCTTGACTCCTCGAAGCGCGCGGCCGCGTCCCTGGCGAGGGCCGAGGCCGAGGTGGCGATTCGCGAGGCCGAGCTGGAGCGAACCATTCGAGCTGTCACCTCGGAGCGTCGTGAGGCCGAAGCGGGACTGGCGGCCGCGAATGCGAAGCTGTCGTTCGAGGAGCAGGCCACGGCCCGTTCCCAGCGGTTGGTCGACGGGCTCGCGCTCCCCGCCTCCGAGCTCGCTGACCGCCGCCTGTCGCTCGGCGTCGCCGCCGCCGAGGCAGACCGGGCCCGCGCACGCCTCGCGCGATTGCCAGCCGACCCGGAGCAGGCCCCGGACGTTCGTATCGCGCGTCGACAGCTCGCGGCCGCGCGCGCCTCGCTCGCCGTGGCGCAGGTCGATCTCGAACGGACGAAGGTGCGGGCGCCTCGCGACGGTGTCGTCCTCTCCGTCTCGACGCGCGCCGGCGAGCGGCCCCGCTCGGGCACGGTCCTTCGCGTCGGGCACGTAGCGGTGATGACGGCGCGCCTCGAGGTGCATCAGAGCCAGGTACGCCGCGTGCAAACGGGCGCTCGGGTCGCGCTCCACGCCGACGCCTTCGACGGGGCGCTGCACGGCACCGTGACCCGCATCGGCAACGAGGTGCACGACCAGACGGTCACCGGCGCCGACCCCGTGGCCCGACACGACGCGCGCGTCGTCGAAGTCGAAGTGACGCTCGACACCGCATCGAGCCAGCGGGCTGGCACCCTGACGAACGCGCAGGTGCTCGGTGACATCGAACTGCCGGAGACGCGATGACCCGGCTCATCGAGGTGCTGCTGGGCCGGCTGCCCATCGGTTGGCTGCAGCTCACGCATCGAGCCGGGCGCTTCGCCACTGGCATCGCTGGGGTGGCCTTCGCCGTCACGCTGGTCTTCTTCCAGACGGGAATCCTCACCGGGCTCGAGGGTGCGGTGCGACGCCCCTACGGGTTCTTCCGGGCCGAGCTGGTGCTCTCGGGGCCCGACGTGCGCAGCCTCACCGAGGGCGCGTTCGTGCCACGTCGCCGCGTCTTCGAGGTCCTCGCCAGCCCGGGCGTCGCTGACTCCACCGGACTCTCCGTCGCGGCGGTCTCGTACAAGGTGGCGGGCGAGCGCAGCCTCACGCTGACGGTGTACGGCCTCGAGCCCGCCTCGCTCGCGCGGTTCGGGCCTCCTTCCATCGCGGTGCACGCCTAGGCGCTCGAGGTCGTCGGCTCGGCGCTCATCGATGCGAAGACCCGGGGCCTCCCACCGGCGTTGCTGACCTCGGGCGCCGAGCCGCCGCTGCTCAAACTCCCGGACTCGACGCTCGCCGTGGTCGGGACCTTCGAGCAGGGCCCGGGCTTCGAGAACGACGGTTCCCTCATCGTGTCGCCCGCCACCTTCGGGAGACTCTTTCCCCAGCGCGACCCGGCGGCGGTGAACCACGTCCTGGTCGCCTTGCGCCCCGGCGCCGACGCCCCTCAGGTCCTCACCGACCTCGCCGCCCGCTTTCCTGCCGTGGAGAGCCGGGTGCAGCGCTTCGTGGACCTCGGCGCGTTCCCGAGTCGGCGGCAGACGACGGGGTCTCCGGTCGGGGTGCTCTTCGGCTTTGGCGCGGTGATGGGCATCATCGTCGGCGTGGTGCTCGTCTTCCAGGTGCTCTCGACCGAGGTGAGCGACCATCTGCGCGAGTACGCCACCCTCAAGGCGCTTGGCCACAGCGACGGGCTCTTCGTCGGCATCGTGCTGGAACAGGCGGCGATTCTCGCGCTGGGAGGTTTCATTCCGGGGGCGGCCGTTGCTTCGCTCCTCCACGGCGCGATTGGTGGCGCGACTGGCTGGCCCATGGTCATCACGTCGACCCGCTTCAGCATCGTCCTCATCGGCGCGCTCGTCGCCTCGAGCGCCTCGGGACTGCTGGCAGCGCGCAAGCTCCGCAGCGCCGACCCCGCGGAGCTCTACTGAGATGCACGCCATCGACGCGCACGGCGTGACGTATGCGTTTGGTGAGGGCCCGCTCCGAACCGAGGTTCTTCGCCAGGTCTCTCTGACCGTCGGCCGCGGAGAGGTCGTCGTGTTGAGAGGCGCCTCGGGCTCTGGGAAGACGACGCTGCTCACGCTGCTCGCGTGTCTGCGGTCACTTCAGGCCGGTGAGGTGACGTTGTTCGGTCAGCCGCTCCATGGGACGACCCAGGCGCAGCGGGTCACGCTGCGCCGGGACTCACTCGAGGAGTCGTGGTGGGAAGTCAGAGCGCAGCGGCTGGAGCTCCTCCTTCAGGTCGAAACGTCGTCGACGACGTACAGCGGGTGCCGTGAGGCGGGCAGCGAGGTCGCCCGAACGGTCACTTGCCACGGCAAACCCGAGTGGTGAGGTTGCGGCCCTGCTGGTAGGGCGCGCCATCTATGCGCATGTGTGTTCCTGTGTTACTGGTCGTGGTGGGTTGTGCGCGGGCCCCGGTGTCGCGGGGCGATTGGTACCGCTGGCGCGACTCGACGAATGTTTGCAGCTGGCAGCAGCCGACGTTCTGGTTCGACACCTCCGTGCTCCTCGCGCCGAACACCGGCGTGCCCATGGCGACGTGGCCTTCCGGCTCGGGAGACAAGAATCGGTGGACGGGCGCGAAGCTGACTGGCGGCCTGAAACTCGCTGGTCCGCACTTCGTGCTCGAAGGTGTCTGGGAGGGCGACGGCATTCGACTCTTCGCCGACGTCGCCGCGAGCGAAGAGCCTGTCTTCTTCTCGATGGCCAGTCTGCCCTTCGGCAAGGCCGGGATGCTGGGTCGCGGAACGGCCCTGCGCGTGGTCGACGCCCCCGGAAACAACCGGGTGCGTGTGGCGCCCGAAGCCGAGGCGCTCCAGGTGTTCACACCCGACGAGCCTGCCGTTGCCGAGGTGTCCTGTGAGGCCCTGTCGCTCTACCCCCAGGAAGGTGACGCCCTTCAGTGGGCTGGCGTCGACCCCAACGCGCCCGTCCGGGCGCTCGACGTCACTGCGGCAGTGCCCCTGCTCGATGCGCCCGGTGGCGCGCGCCTCGGTACGCTCTCCTCCGGCAAGGAACCACTCCTCGTGCGTCAACTCGAAGTGCGCGATGGTTGGGTACGCATCGCCGTTGGCATTGACTGGGTGTGGCAAGGCTGGGTGAAGGGCGAGCTTGGGGACCCTCCTGCTGCTGGGCTCGGTGGGCTCGGGTTCCGATACAACCCCCGCCCGGAAGGCCTGGCGTGGAAGGCCTGCGCCGTGGAACAGCGGCTCTACGCGCGCATCGGTGGACGCCCGCTCGCCGTTGGCTTCGTGGCGCCGGTGACGCCCTTCTCTCCGGGCGCTGAGGCTGATGGCTACGTCGCCGTGAAGCTTCGCTCGGCCCTCGAAGCCCAGCCCGGCGTCGAGTTTCTTCTCGAGGCGTCAGCCGCGAAGTGTGGCCCGTGGGTCGAACCGCCGAACAAGTCGCAAGTCATGAGTTGGCCGCTGGAGCGCGCGCCGTAGTCCCGGCCTTCGTGAAGGCCGACGCCGACGCCCTGCGCCTCGCGGCCCTGTTGCACCCGCTGCCGATGAAGGTGCCCCGCTCGTCAACGCTGGCGCGCCGGCGCAGAGCCTGCTGCTTCGCCGTCTCACCGGCTGCTCCGACGGGAGCTTGATGCCACCTGGCGCGCTGCGCTGGCACGAGGCGAACCGAACGCTGGTGCGCGTGCTCGAGGCCTGGGTCGCGGGAGGCGCGCTCCCGTGAAGCCCACCTCACCGCGCGAAGACGAAGCGCGAGCCGGCCAGCGTGCTGGGCGAGATGCCCAGCGTCGAGCGGCACTGTCTCCACAGGTGGGGCGAGTCGGCGAAGCCGGCCTCGTGCGCGGCCTCGGTGACGGTGGCACCCTGGCCGATGAGGTCGACCGAGTGCAACACGCGGCTCCAGGTGCGCCACGCCCGGAGCGCGATGCCGGTCGAGCCCGAGACGCGGTGGGTGACGTGCGAGGTCGAGCGGCCGAGCCAGCGGGCGATGTCGCCCCTGCGCTCTCCGGCCATGAAGCGCTCGAGCAGCACCCGCACCTCGCTCTCGTGCGCCGTCGTCGGCAGCGCGCGCACGTCGTCGCTCATCGCCTCGAAGTCGGACCGGGCGCCGGCCCGTGCGAGGCGAGCCCCCAGGCGCCGTGCCGCGTCGGCGTCGTAGACGCGCGCGTCGAGGTACACGAGCGTCACCACGTCGTCGGCGGCCACGACGTGGGGGCTGCCCGGCGGCACCAGCAGGCAGTTGCCCTCGCGCGCCGTGGCGCCCTCGACGCGCGCGCCCAGCACGAACTTGTAGGCCGGGTGGGCGTGCGTGGCGGTGGGCCCGCCACGGCCCTGGAAGACCGCCGCGCCCGAAGAGCGCCAGATGCGGCCCTGCCACGGTGCAGCTTCGTTCATGCGCGAGGGGTCCACGCCGTGCGACTCGTACCACACGCCCGCGACAGGACGGGCGCACGCCATGACCGCTCTTCTGCTCAAGAACGCTGCCGCGCAGGTGCTCGTCGCTTCACTCCTCGGCTGGTGGATGTTGGTGCCGCTCCAGCCGTGGGGAAAACGGTTCGCGGGCCTCGTCTCGGGCAAGGCCCTGCTGGCCGCCCACCTCGACTGGATTCTGCTGGCCCTCACGCAGGGGCTGGCGGCCGTCATTCACCACTTCCACCCGCTCGAGGCCGAAGGCCCGCTCACCGGCGCCCTCATCGCCGGCGGTTGGCTCAACGCGGTGCCGTACCTCTTCCGCGGGGTCGGCATCGACGCCTTCGTCTTCGCCGGCCCCGTGCGGCAGCGGCTCGCCACCACCCTGTCGGGCGTGAGCGCGTTCGCCCTCACGGCCGCCTGGGCGCACATCTGTTGGCAGTTGTTCCGTTGACCCTGACCCGTCGTCGTCGAGAGGAGAAAACGCGTGTCCTTCGAGCTGCAGTCGCAGGTGCTGAGCGTCCCCTTCAACCGTCACCTCCGCCTCGAGGGGCAAGGTGACGGGCTGTCGCTCGACCTGACGGAAGACGTGTCGAACCACATCGGCACGATGCACGCCGGAGCGCTCTTCTCGCTGGCCGAAGCGGCCTCGGGGCTGTGCGCCTTGCGTGCGCTCGGCAGCCTCTTCGTCGAGGCGCGGGCCGTCACCCGCTCGGCCACCATCGAGTACCGCAAGCCCGCGGTGGGCCGCATTCGCGCCGTGGCCGAGCTGGTGCGGCCGGTGGACGAGGTGCTGCGGGCTCTCGAGCAGGAGCGCCGCACGAACCTCGACATCGTCGTCAAGCTCGTCGACCGGGTGGACGTCGAGGTCGCCGAGCTGCGCATCACCTGGGCGCTCCGCAGGGCGGGAGGCTGACGGGTGCGAAGCCCTGCGCTGGTGGGTTCGGTCCTGGCGGTCGCGACGTTGCCGGCTCACGTCGCGCTCAGCGCGTCGGCTTCGCACCAGCTCGCGGCCCTGACGCTGGCGCTCATTGCCGGCATCTACGTCGGCTTCGCGCTCAGTGATGGCCGCCCCCGTGCGGTCATCGTCGAGGTCATCGTGGCAGCGGTGTTTCTGGGAGCATCCTGGGTCACGCTCTCCTGGTCACCGCTCGCGACGGCCGCTGCGCTGGCGGCGCACGGAGCCTGGGACGTGGCACATCACCTGCGCGCTGTTTCGACCCGCATGCCACGCTGGTACGTGCCCTTCTGCAGCGTGTTCGATTGGGTGTTCGCGGCAGGCTTGACGGTCATCACCCTGGGCCGGAGCGCCACCTGACCTCGCCTGCGAAGAACCGACACCGTCCGGCGAGAATGCTCAGTGCTTCAGCCTCGAGGCCCCAGCGGCAGCTCGAGGTGGAATCGAACGCCGAGCGCGACCATCAGCCACGGGCTCGGCCCGAAGCGGTCGACCAGCACTCCCGGCGCGAGGTCGAGGAAGACGTCAACCACCTGGCCCGGCCGCAGCGAGAGCCCGAGGACACCGAACACCTGCGCGCCACGACCGGCCTCGAGGAAGACGTTCGTTCCGACGCCGAGCGAGGGCTCGAAGAGGCCGAAGCGACGAGACGCGTGCACCTGGGCCTGGAGCTCGAACGCCCGGTGAAGCGTGAAGTCGTACTGAAGCCCGACCCGCGCGCCGAGGTTCAGGGGGCCCAGCGGCAGGCCAGTCAGCCCGAGCGAGAGGCGTGGGCCCGTGCGCTGCGCGAAGAAGACCTCAGGCGAGAAGTTCGACGAGGCCGCGAGGCCCACGTCGAGCGCGAGCGGCTCGGGAGCGGCCAACACCAGCGCCGACAGCAACGTGGACATCATGGCGTCGCCCCGAAGCTGCGCCCCGTGGCGCCCTCGAGCAGCGTGCGACCCTCGCCGCCCCTCTTCACCGCGATGACTTCACCGGTCGACGGTGACGAGACGAACACCTCGCCGTTGGTCCACGGCAGAAGGTTGTCTCCGTCGAAAGGGAGCGTCGCCCACGTCGTGAACGTTCGGCGCTCACGGTCGACCTCGACGAGCTTTCCGCCCGTCAGCGCCAGCAGCGTACCGTCAGGGAGAAAACCGACGCCGTAGCTCTTCGCGCCAACGCCCTCGGCGAGCACCTCGAGCGAGCCGCTGTCGGGGTCGAAGGCCACCAGCCGGCCCAGGTTGGGCTGCGCGCCGTAGAGCCGGTCGTCGGCGCCGGCCACCATGCCGTTCATCGCGCAGTCGCGGCCGAGGCCGTTCACGACGAGGCGCGGCGCCATCGCCCCGGTTGGGTCCACCTCGTAGAGGTCTTCGCCGGTGAAGCACTCGGCGACGAAGAGACGGCCCTTGCGGTCGAAGGTGATGGCGTTGGCGCCGGGAACCCTGCCCACGAGCTTCGAGCCCTCGCCCGCCCGAAAGGAGCGCACCTCGCCGGCAAAGATGGCGGTGTAGAAGAGCGTGCCGCTCGAGTCCGCGGTGACGTCATCGGGCCTGACGATGCCGTCGCGCAGGGTCTCGAGCGTTTCGCCCGTGCGAGGGTCGAGCACGAAGAACTCGTTGGTCCAGACGCGGCTCACGACCAGGCGGCCGGCCGGGTCGAGCTCCATTCCGGCGCTCCCGACCGAGGGGAAGCAGGCCACCTGGGTCGCCATCACGAAGGGAATGATGTATTTTAGCCTCATGAGACTCTTCTATTCCGACGCCTGGGGGCGCGCTCGCGATTCACTCAGGGATGCGGTCGAAGGCCATAAAATCAATATCTTAAGGTATGCCTGGTAGACCCCTTGTTCCGGTTCTGTAGACGTTTCAGGTGCTTCACGCTGGTGAGGGGCCGGCACTGGAGCTCGCGTTCCGACCGCACCCACCACGTCCCGCTGACTCGCGCGGCGTCGGTGGAGTAGGTGTTTCCCATGAGCAGGCCCGCCGGCAGACGGAACGCTGACTTCGAAGAGTCCCGTCGCGACCTCCTCGATCGCGTCGTGCACGCGGTGTCGACGAACCCCGAGGCCTCGTCCTTCGCCGAGCTCGCCGAGGCCTCGGGCGTCTCGCGCGCGACGCTGCGGCACTACTTCCCCACACGCGACGCCCTGCTCCACGCGATGCTGGAGCACCTGCGCGTCTTGTCGGACCGTGCGGGCGCGGCGTTTCCCGTGTCTGCGTCGTTGTCGCTCGAAGAGGCCCTGCGCCTGTCGCTCCACCGGCTCGTCTTCGCCTGGGGCGTCGGAGTCGGCTCGCTCTTCACCTCGGGCCTCTTGTGGGGCCTCACTAAGGCCGAGCTCGGCCCGGTGTACGTCACGAACATGCTCGAGCCGATTCTCACGTCATTCGAAGGGCACATCGCCTCGCGCCTCGACGCCGCCGGCCTCTCCGAGGTCGACGCGAGACAGGCCGCGCTCTCGCTCGTGTCGCCCGTCATCCTCGCGCTGATGCACCAGCAGTCGCTGCACGGCGTGAAGTGTCGCCCGCTCGACGTCGACGCGTTCGTCGAGACCCACCTCCAGCGGTTCCTGGCGGGTTGGTTCCCGAAGCTGGCGCGCTGAAGCCGGACGGGCGAAAAATCAGCCTCAAGTGGCGAGTTTTCCCTCCACCTTGTCGCCAAGACCCTTTTAATAACCTTGATTTACTGGTCTTTTTTCGAGACGCCCCCATCTCATTGCGAGCCGCGTGAGGCTGATTTATCCAAGCCGCGTGAGTCTAATCAATTCTCTGGTGCTTCGTTCGCGTTGGAAAGCGCGTGTTCGAGACTGTTGCGCTGAGGGCCGACCGGAGCCGTCAGGTGCTTCCGTCGAGGCGCCGGCGTGAGGGGTGGGGTGCTCCTGGGTGCAGTGCTGGTGGCGTGCAGCTGCGCGCCGACGCTCACGCAGACCGCGCTCACGAACGGTCAGGGCCGGCTCCAGGTGGCGCCAGAGGTGGGCGCTGCCATCACGGGCTTCGACGAGCGGCAAACGGTCCTGCCGTCCATCGCCGTGTCGGCTCGATACGGCGTGACCGACCGCTTCGACCTGGGGCTTCGGCTGGGGCCCGGGCTCGTCGAGCTGCAGGGAAAGACGTTGCTCGTCGACCCGGGAGCTGCGCGTCAGACGAAGCTCGCCGTTTCCCTCGCGCCGACCCTCGCCGTCGCCTTCGCGAACGTCGCAGGCGTCGGGCCCTTCTACGGTCGCCTCGCGGTGCCCGTGCTCGTGGACGTGCCCGTCGGGTCGCACCGCTTCGTCTTCGGAGCGCGGCTCGCACAGGTGGTCGCCCCGGGTGATGCGCGCGGCCTCAACCTCGGCTGGGAGCTCTCGGGCGGCGTCTCGGTCGGCTTTGCGTTGGCGCTTGGCGGGGTCGTGCAGGTGTTGCCCGAAGTGGGGCTCGACACCGTGCTGGCCGGTCGCGCCACGCTGCTGCCGGGTGCGTCGCTTCCTCAGCTGAGCTTTCGGCTCGGCGTGTTGTTCGGCGGCAGTCCGCGCGCGGAAAGGTCGACGCCATGAAGGTCCTTCGAATGTTCATCGTCCTTGGCCTCTCGGCGTGCGGCTCGAGCACGGGCAACGTCAACGGCCTCGCCGTCACCCGCGAGGGGCAGCTCGTCATCGCTTACGGTGGCTTCAACCTCATCCGGGTCGTCGACCCGTCGACGGGCGCCCGGGTGCGCGACGTGACGACCGGCGTCCGCGTGCCAGACGACGTCGAAGTCGACCCGGCTGGCCTCGACGACGCCATCTGGTGGACGTCGCTGCTCTCGGGCGAAGTGGGCCGCGCGTCTGGCGACGGGCCCGCCGTCATCCTCGCGGACCTCGGCACCGGAGCGAACTCAATCGCGCTCAGCCCGGAGCGCGAGCTCATCGTCGGCCGCTGTGGCCTCGGCATCGGCAACGACCTGTTCGCGCTGTCGCCGACGTCGGTGTCGGAACCCCGCACGGTGTTCGCCGACGTGGGCACGGGGTGTTCGCTCAACGGCATGCTCTTCGGCGCAGACGGTTGGCTCTATGGCGCTCAACCGACGATGGGCCGCGTGGTGCGCGTGGAGCTCGACGGAAGGACGCTCGAGGTGCTCGCCGACGGGCTGGGGCCCGAGAGTTACGCCGTGGCGCTCGACCCGCGCGGGGCCGTGTTCGCGCTCGATGGAGCCCGCGTCGTGTCCATCGCTGGCGGCAAGGCCGAGACCTTCGTCGAGCTGCCGGTGCGCGGCGACAACCTCGTCTTCTCGCGCGACGGGCGAGAGCTCTACGTCTCGATGGGCCCAGACTTGCGCGTGTTCGCGTTCGACGTCGAGACGAAGGCGCGTCGAACCATCGTCTCGGGCAACCCCGGGTGAGGCCAGCGGCCTGCCGGGCTGCCGTCGACGCAGACCCGAGTTGGTGCCACGCGCGGCTGTCTCTCGTCAGGTGGGCGTCTCTTCCGATCCATCGGGCCTGCGCGCGAAGCGGCCCTGCTCCCGCGGGTGCACCGGGTCGTCGCGGTCGAACGGCCAGCCGCCGAACTGGGTGCGCTGGTAGTCGGCGAAGGCGTCGCGAATCTCTTGCTGGCTGTTCATGACGAAGGGCCCGTACTGCACCACCGGCTCTCCGATGGGGCGGCCCTGCAGCACCAGGACTTCGGCCTCGGCGGCGCCGTTCTGGAGGACGCACGGGGCGTCTGCCTCGACGGCGATGCCCACGCCGCGCGAGAACGACTCGCCCGACACCTTCAGCGTCTCGCCACGGAAGAAGTACAGCACCCGGTTCGAGCCGGCCTTCGCGGGCGGCAGCGTCAAGGTGGCGTTGGCTGACAGCTTGAGCGTCCAGATGGCGACGTCGCTCTGCGCCGAGGCCGCCCACGACTTCGGCGGCGGAGGAGGCGGCGCGTGTCCTCCGAACGCACCGGCCACCACCGTCACCATCGACTTCCGACCGCCCTCGTCCACGACTTCGTGCACGGGGATGCGGGGGCTCCACAGCATCGAGAAGTGCGGCTCGACCATCTTGTTGGCGCGCGGGAGGTTCAGCCAGATTTGAAAGAGCTCGACCGGGTTGTCGGCGTCGCGCTTCACCAGCGGGAACATCTCGCTGTGCACGATGCCCTTGCCGGCGGTGAGCCACTGCACGTCGCCCTCACCGAAGCGGGCCTTCGCCCCGAGCGAGTCGGAGTGGTCGATGAAGCCGCGCCGCGCGATGGTGACGGTCTCGAAGCCGCGGTGCGGGTGCTGCGGAAAGCCGGGCACGGTGTCGCCGTGGTACATGCGCCAGCCGTCCTTGCCCTCGAAGTCGTTGCCGATGCTGCGTCCCGAGAGCGAGGCCGCGGGGCCCATCGCCTCGTTGCCCTTCGGGTAGGCGTCGTCGTGGTGCACGCAGAAGAGGAAGGGGTCGGCGGTGTGCCAGGGGAAGCCGAGGCGGGCGACGTCGAGGACTTTGGCGCTCATGGAAAGACTTCCTAACGCGCACGGCGACGCGCGCCCGGCCGGCCGGTGCAACGCAATGTCCCATCGACGGTGAATCGCCTGACGGAAACGCTCGTCTGCGGCCAAGCGCAGTGATGGAGGGCCTTCACCCCCGATGACCGACCGGCAGATTGAGCTCACCTGGCGCTGCACGAGCTGCGGCACCCGCAACCTGGGCCGGCACGGCGTCTGCCAGGGGTGCGGCAACCCGCTCGATGGCTCCGAGTCGTGGGACATGCCTGCGGACACCACGGCCGTTCCCTCGGTGAACGACCCGGCGCTGCTCGCGCTGGCGAAGGGCGGGCCCGACTGGCGCTGCGCGTTCTGCGGCTCGAACCAGCGTCAGGCTGACGGCAGCTGTCGGCAGTGCGGGGCCGGCAAGGTGGAACGCGCCGAAGCGCCGGCGCCGAAGGGCCCGCCCATCGTCATTCGCGACACGGGCTGCACCTGGGGGTGCGGCACGATTCTGCTCGTCCTCATTGGGCTCTTCGGCTCGGTCGTCCTGAGCCTGTTCTTCTGGCTGAGACCTTCGCCGCCCGTCTCCGTCGCGCCCGAGTCGGTCTTCGGCGCGAGGGTGGCCGAGGTCGAGGTCGAGGCCGAGGTCGAGTCGGCGCGGTGGGTGCACAACGTCGAGGTGGAGCGGCTTCAGTGGGTCGACCACGAGGGCTTCAAGGCTGACATTCCAAAGGGCGCGGTGGGCGTGCGCTCCATCGGCCTGCGCGTGCACCACGTCGACACCGTGCAGCGCGGGTGGACGATGGAGACGTACCAGGAAGAGGTGCCAGACGGCACACGCGCGCGCGTCCTGGAAGACGAGGTGGACGATGGCTTCGACACCCGCCGCACCACCGAGCGCGTGCGCTGCGGTGAGACGTGCGAGCCCGGCCGCGAGACGTGCCGCGAGGTGTGCAAGCCCAACGGCAACGGGTTTGCGACCTGCCGGAAGGAGTGCACGCGGGGCCGCGAGCGCTGCGAGCCGAAGTACTGCAACGAGTCGCGCACCGAGCGGACGCCGAGGACTCGCACCGTGCGGCGCACCGTCGAGGAGCCGGTGATGAAGACGGTCGAGAAGACGCGCCGGGTGCCGGTGTGGGAGCAGGTCGAGCGCACCGCGCCTGTGTTCGCGTGGAAGCAGGAGGACTGGGTGCTGAACCGGGTCGAGGACTCGGCGGGCGAGGGCTTCGTGGTGACGGAGCTGGTGCTCCCGCGCGGCGTCAACGAGCGCCTCGCCGGCCGCCGCGGCACGTACACGGTGTCGTTCCGAGAGGTGCCGGGGCCGAACACCACGTCGTCCCGTGTGCTGACGTGGACGGTGCCGACGGCGAACGACCTGCGCGAGCTGGCTTCGGGCGGCCGCTTCGTGTTGCGGGTGCGGGGTGACAACGTGCTGAGCATCGAGCGGGAGCGTCCCTGACGATGCGGGTTGCACCGGGGCGGGAACGGGGGTTTCGTGTCGGTCGTGGCGCCGCAACGACCGAAGAAGAAGTCGAGCCCCGTGGTGAAGGCCGTCGAGGCGAAGAAGCCAAAGCCCGAGCAGTTCATCGGCCACGACGCGATGACGATGATGGGCGATGAGACGTTCGCTCAGTTCGAGGCGCGCGCGAAGGCGAGCGAAGAGGTGACGGGCGCCATGCCGGCGCACGTGCCGTCGAAGCCAGGGCCGCCGGTGCCGACGAGTGACGAAGAGCCGGGTGATGCGGTCATCCCCGACGAGAGCCTTCCAGACGAGGTCGAGGAGTAGTCATTCCTTGAACAGACAGGCGGCCGTCGAGATCGGTGAGCCGCGTTGCCCCTGACTCTCCGCGCAGCACGAGGAACTGCTCGAACGCGGTCCAGTCCATCGGGAGCTCGACCCGTTGATCAGCGCGCTCGACCGGCGTGCGGGGAAGCACCGTCATGAAGTGAACGCTACACCAGCCGCGACGACCTCAGGCGAGGGCCACCTCGAAGCCGGTGCGCCCCGTCGGCCACTCGGTGCGGAGCTGCCCCTGCGGCGTGACGGCGTAGAGCGCGAAGTCGAGCTTCTGGGTGACGAAGCCCTTCACGGCGGGCCACCAGGGGTCGTCGCGGCCGAGGTCGAACGAGAAGAAGTGCAGGCCCGAGCCGTGGAGCCGTCGATACGCTGCTTCGAGGAGCGCGCGGAAGACGCGCACGTCGTCGTTCAGCACCGAGACGTTCGCGAGGTACGCGTAGCGGAACTCGTGGCCCGGGTCGGGGAGCTTCGGCCAGCGCAGCACCGACGCGGCGAGGTCGTACCCGCGCTTCACCCACCGCATCGAGCCGTTGTACGCGTGCACCTCGAAGCGTTTGACGGGCTGGGGGTTCCACACGGTGGCGACGCCGATCGGACGACCGGCGCCGTCTTTCACGACGAGCGTGGAGTCGAGGGTGAAGCCTGGCCAGTGGGCGAAGCGGTGCTCGAGCTCGCCGTCGTCGAAGCGATAGCCGAAGGGCCTTCTGCGGTGGTCGGCGTCGAGGAGCGCGACGAGGGCCGGCACGTCGTCGGGCCGGGCGGAGTCGACGCGGAGGCCGGTGGTGTCTTTCGGGCGGAAGGTGAGCTGCACCGACACGGTGGTGAAGGGGCGGAGCAGCTCGTAGTGCGGCTGGCGGCTCCGCTCGGAGCGTTTGCGGGTGAGCGCGCGCAGGGCGGCCTGGTTCGAGGCGAGGATCGACGTGTAGTAGCGGGTGCAGCCGGTGCGTCGGCAGAGGTCGTCGAAGTACTCGCCGAAGAAGCGGGCGAAGGCGCGGGAGCGGTCGAAACGAACGCGGAGGTCTCCGAGGTAGCCGACCTTCGTGGGCGCGCCGTCGAGCCACCCGTCGCGGAGCAGCGCGGTGCACATGCCGGTGAGACCACGCGGGCCGTCGGCGACGTAGACGAAGGGTTCGGCGCGCTGCATGCGGTAGAGCGAGAAGAAGTCGGGCTCACGGCGGGTGGCCAGCACGAGCTCGCCGCGCATCGGCACGTCACCGAAGAGGTCGAGGAGGGCGGCGTTGTCGGCGCTCGTCGCGAGCCGGGGCAGTGCGTCGGTCACGGGTGCATGGTGGCCGAGTCGAGGGGCGATGACACGGCTGAACGTTCCGGCGCGCGAACGCTCTCCTGAGACGCTCGCGAGCTGCACTTCGAAAACCCAGATCAGGAGGAGCAGCAAGAGGACGCCGGTTCAGCTGCGTGAAGCGCTGGCGAGCGAAGTGCAGCGACTGCAGAAAAGCCAGGCGCGTGCGGTTGGTGCCGGAGGGGGGGCCGCTCCCAGGACGTGTCCACCTGTTGACGCTTTTGGTCAACAAGTTGACGTCAATCTGTTGACGGTTTCCGTCAACACGTGGACACGCCCTGGGAGAGCGACCCGGTCCTCCGCCTCCCCGTCGCCGTGAAGGTTGAGTCGAGTTGGCGGCGGGAGTGATTCGACGCGACCCCCGGTTCTCGAGGCTTCGGAGCGCGACCATCACTTACGCCGCTCCCACAGGCGAGGCTCAGTGGTCGGCGAGCTCCGGTCGACGCCGAACTTCGACGAGCGCTCCTTCGAGTGCCGCGAGCAGTGACTCAAGGGCCATGCGACGCTCGACGCCCAGCGTCCCGAGCACCGTCTGCTGCACGGTCTCGACGACAGCCGAGGCCTCGGCCAGCACCTCTTCGGCAGATTGCGTGAGGCCTACGCGGACCTCGCTCGGGTCATCGCCAGGACTCCACTTCTGCACGAGGTCACGACGCTCGAGTTCGCAGAGCAGGCGATGAACGAGCTGCCGAGAGACGGCGGCGGACCTCGCGATGGAGGCCGGCGCTGGTGAGCCCTGACGTTGGATGATCAGCAACAGCTCATACTCGCGAGTGGTCACCCCGAGGAACTCGAGCCGATCCTTCAAATGGGCGCGATATCGACGCTCCACCCTGGCCATCAATGAGAACAGATGTGGCTGATCCGCGACGGTGTCATCCGTGTGCATGAATTCCCCGAAACAGGCGCCCCCAATGGCGCGGGGCGTCTTCTCTCACACGGGGCTGACATCACCTGGATGGAGCGGGCCCTCAGGCCTTCAGACCGGGAGGCCGCCCTGCCCTGCTGGGCGACGACGGCGCCGCACGAGCGCCACTGCCAACACCACCACCGGCCACGCAGCCGAAGCCCCCTGACATCCACAACCACCAGCCACGCCCTTCTTCGGGTCGACCGGCGCAAGGCCTGAGCCCGGCGCCTTCGCGTACTTCACCGTCAACCGTCCCACCGCGGACTCTCCGGCGATGCCTGATGCGGTCGCGGTCAGCGCATTCTCCCCTTCCATCAGCGGCACCGTCGCCGAGAAGCCACCCGCGCCGACGAGCTCGGCCGTCACGCCGTTCACCTGCACGCCCGCCACGTCGAAGCCCACCACCTGCCCATAGACCGTCACCGAGTCCGTCATCACCTCGGCGCCATCCATCGGCTCGAGGAACCGCACGGACGCCTCGCCCGGCATGTCCTCACCGGGCATCAAGGCGACGTCGACGGTCACCCGGCGGTCCTCCGGCACCGACACCGTCTCGCTCGCGGTGCGGAAGCCGGTCGCTTTCGCCACCAGCAGGTAGTCCGCCGGCACCTGGCCCACTGCGAGCGTGTACGTGCCATCGGCCGCGCTCGTCGCCGTCGACACCATGGTGCCGCTCGCCGCCTCACGCAGCTCGACCGTGGCGCCCTCGATGGGCACCGCGCCGTCTCCCGCCCGCGTCACCGTGCCGCGCACGCCCGCGAGGAACGACGCCGTCACGGTGGCCGTGCCCTCGTTGCCCGCGCCGTCAGTCGCCTTCGCCACGAGCGTGTTCGTCCCCGGCTTCAGCAGCACGTCGACCGAGAAGCGCCCCGCCATCACCGGCACACGCTGCTCGGCGGCTCCGTTGAGCGCCAGCCGGACCTCGGCCACCGCGCCGCGGTCGTCGCTCGCCGTGCCCGTCACCGTCACCATGCCCACGTCGAGCATCGCGCTCGCCGTCGGCGCGGTGAACATCAGCTCGGGCGGCTGGCGGTCGGGCATCGACGTCGCCGTCACGCCGATGGAGCCCCACGTCGTCGCGCCGCTCGTCACCGTGCGCGACACCTGGGCCGACTGGAAGCCCTGGGCTGCGGCCGTGACCGTGTACGTGCCGGGAGCCAGCATGAAGAGCCAGTTCCCGCTGCCATCGGCCGTCACCGTCTGCCCGTTCACCGTCACCGTCGCGCCGGGCACGCCCTGCGACAGGTCCGAGGGGTTCGCCGCGTTGAAGACGTACACCTTGCCGCGCAGCGTGCCGTTCGCCGCGGCCATGGGGTTGACCTCCATCGAGCCCCACGCCTGCGCGCCCGCCGTCACCGTGCGCGACACGCTGTTCGAGCTGAAGCCGGCCTTCGACACCGACACCGTGTACGCGCCGGGCGCGAGCGTGAACTGGTACAGCCCGTCGGCGCCGGTGGTGGCGCTCTGGCCCGCCACCGTCACCGTCGCGCCCGACACGCGGTTCGTCGTGCTGCCGCCCTGATAGATGACGCCGATGAGCGTGCCGGAGCCCGGCGTGGGCCCCGCGCCGTTCACCAGGTTCATGTACCGCGTCCAATTCCAGCCACTGCCCGGGTCGGAGTGGCGGCCGGTGTTGCAGCTCGGCGCCACCTCGACGTGGCCGATGATGCGCGTGCGGTTCTTCGGGATGCCGTGGCGGTCGGCGATGTACCGGGTCAGCTTCGCCGACTCGGTGTACATCGCGTCGGTGTACCAGCGCGCCGGGTCCTGCACGAAGCCCTCGTGCTCGATGCCGATGCTGCGGCCGTTGTAACACTGCGCGTGCCAGGCCGTGTCGGCGTGGGCCACCATCTGGGTGATTTCGCCGTCGCTCGAGCGCACGAGGTAGTGCGCCGACACGTTCGAGCTGGGGTTGAGGAACCACGAGCGCGAGCCCGCGTAGCTGCCCTGCATGGTGTGAATGACGATGAACTCGTACGACGAGCGCCCGCTCGAGCGGTGCGGTGACTGCACGTACGTGGCGCGCCCGGGGTAGTCGCCCAGCGCGTCGCGGCGGGTCTGCACGGTGGGCGCGTGGCGCTCCCAGCCGGTCCACGTCGGAGCCTGCGTCACCACCCCATCGGGCTGCGGCGCCGAGAAGCCCCTGGCGATGGCGCGGTACACGTCGGCGGCCCACTCGTGCGCCGCGTCGGCAGACTCGAAGCCCGGGTAGAGGGCGAGCGCCCGAAACCAGTCTCCAGCGGCGCGGGCGTCGAGGCCGGGCTCGTCACGCTGGGTGCGGTCGAAGAGCTCCCGCAGCACCGCCGCCGCCCCGCGCACGTTGGCCGCGGGGTCGACCGCGAGCTGCCCCCGCGTGGCGCCCGTCAGCGCCTGGGCCCGTTGCTGGAGCTTCCAGTCTCCGTGCTCGGGGAGCTGCATCAGGCCGAGGCCGCCGGAGGCCGACTCGAGGTTCGCCGTCACCGAGACGCGCGTCTCGACCCACGCGATGCCCTTGAGGAGCTCGACGGGCACCTGGTACTCGCGCGCGGCCGCCTCGAAGTGGCCCTCGAGCGCCGAGCGGGCCGCAGGCGCTGGCGCGTCGACCGGCCCCGCGCACGCTCCGAAGACTGCCATCAGCGCCACCCCGAGCCGGCGAACGTTCATGGGGCCCACCATCGAAGACGGGTGCCGGGGCTGTCCAGCCGTCCGGGAAGGCCCCGTCACGTGTAGGCGACACCCCCACTGACGTCCCATCCGCTGACCAAAACGTGGATCTCCCCGGAGAATGGACGCAGACTGCGCGCCGTGTCCCGGCCGGTCATCGACGACTCCCTTCTGCAGGCCATCGACGACATCGCGCTGCGGCTGGGCACCGAGCGCGATGCGTTGATCAACCACGTCCTCGGCATCTACGTGCGCCTGGCGGGCGGCGGCGTGGCCCCCGAGCCGGAGCCCGAGCCCGAACCCGAGCCGGAGCCGATTCCAGAGCCGCCGAGGCCCCAGCGCGGCCCACAGGGCGGTGGCAAGCGACCGCCGGCCCGCAACGAGCCGCCGCCGCTCAGCATCACCTACAACGGCCACAGCGTGTCGGTGGAGCTCGACCAGGACGGCCGCTTCACCATCGGCCGTGGCAACACCTGCGCCTTCGTCGTGCAGTCGGCCAAGGTGTCGCGAGAGCACTGCGCCATCACCTTCGATGGCCGCACGTGGATCATCGAAGACCTGGGCTCGTCGAACGGCATGTTCTCCGATGGGCGCAAGGTGCAGCGGGTCGTCATCGACCGCGACATGGACCTGCAGCTCGGCACCGAGACCATCAGCCTGACGCTCGGCTGACGGCTTCAGCCGCGTTTCTTCTGGAACGACGCGAGGCCCTTCGCCGCCCGGGCCTGCACCTGCTTCTGCATCCACCCGGTCCAGCCGAGCAGCAGCCCGGGCAGGCCGAGCGCCTGCCGCGCCCACCGCCCGAAGTCGAACACGTCGCGGTGCTCGACGATGCGGCCGTTCTGGAAACGGAAGCTGGCCCGAATGTCGTTCACCACCTTCCGGCCCGTGGCGCTGAAGGTGTAGTGCGCCACCCAGCGGGCGCGGCCCGTGGTGTCGTCGGCGTCAATCTCGGACGCCTCGATGCGCAGGTCCTTCCCGGCCTCGCACAGCATGCGCCACATGTCGCCCGCGTCCTTGCCGCGCAGGTCGGGGAACGCCGGGTCCGAGAACTGAATGCCGTCGGCGTAGCAAGCGGCCATGCCTTCGGCGTCGCGGCGGCCGAAGGCGTCGTAGAAGCGGCGAATCAGCTCGGCGTTGGGGTGCATGGAGCCTCGTCAGAACGAGCGTCGGCAGACGGCCTGGCCACCGAGGAAGAGACAGAGTTCTTCTTGCGTGCAGCTGTTGCCCGCGCCGCACGCGCACGGAGAGGAATTGCCACCAACAGCGGCCACCCGACAGGCGTTGCTGCGGAGCGGGTCGCAGGCCACACAGTCGCCCGACGCTCCGGTGCAGGTGGGCCACTTCGACTCGACCGAGCCGGTTCCCGAGCAGCAGGTCCCCGCGGCGCCGGTGCACATGTTCTGCGAACACCGGCCGGTGCTGAGGCACACGTTCGACAGCGCCTCGCAGCGGCCGCACGCCACGCCGCCGCTTCCACACTCGGTCTTGATTCGGCCCGCGGAGCACGTCGTGCCGCTGCTGCAACAGCCACGGCAGCCCGAGGCCTGGTCGCACACGCACCGACCGGCGAGGCAGCGGAGCCCGTCGCCGCAGGCGCTCGAGCTTCCGCACCGGCAGGTCCCATTGACCACCGTGTCCGCCCGCCCCAGAGGGCAAACGCCGGTGCAGACCTGATTCGGGGCGCCGAGGTACACCGCGTTCAACGTGGTGCCCGAGCCAAGCGGCACACGGGCGGGTGCGCAGGTCCCGAAGGTGTTGCAACAGCCGCTGTCGCACTGGCAGGGCCGGCCTCCGTCGGCGTCGAACACGCCGGCGTCCGGCAGACCAGCGTCAGGCTCGACGCTATCGGCGAAGGGGCGCAGCGTCAGCGTGACGAGGGTCTCTCTCTGGGTGACGGGCGTCACCGTCTGGGTGGCGGCCTCGACGGCCTCGCCATCGGCGTTGAGGCCGATGACCGTGACCTCCACCGGCGTGCCACCGCGGCTGTCGTTGAGCAGCACCCGCACCGTCTGGGGCACCGGAAACGCCGCGCCAGTCAGCGCCTCGGGCCGCTGGCTCGTGGGGAAGACGTTGACCGGTACGCCGTCGACCTCGGCCGTGCCCGAGATGAGGAGCGCCTTCGTGCCGCGCGCCTCGTTGAAGTACACCTCGAGCACCAGCGCCGTGGGTCCGACCTCCCGCACCGGGCCGCACGCGGCGCCGAAGAGGGTGCCGACGACGAAGGCCGTCCCGAGGACGATGACCGGTCTCATCTCAGCGCCTCCCATCGATGTCGGGCAGGGACGTCATGCGCGGCACGTACATCACCTCGCGCGGCTGTGAAGCGGCGACGGCGCCGACGGTGACGCCGGTGGCCACGGCCGCGACCCCCACGCCGATGACGACCCAGAACCACGCCTTCTTCGTCACCGGCTCGGGCTCGACGACGGGCGGTGGCGGCGGCGGGAGCGTCGACAGCTCGGTGGGTGTCAGCGGAGGCGCCACCGGCGCATCGGCGGCGCGGCGCTCGGCCTCGGCCTTCTCGTCCGCAGCCTTCTTCTCGGCCGCTTCCTTCTCGCTCTGCCGCCGCGACACGTCGGACAACAACTCGCGCGCGAGCTCGACGTTGGGCGCGGTGGTGTTCGAGTTGTCGATGAAGCGCCCGTAGAAGAAGGCCGCGCGCTCGTAGTTGCCGAGCTGGCGGTGACACTGGGCGATGTTGAAGAGGAAGCCCGGCAGCGCCTTGAGCTTGTAGGCGTCGGAGTAGAGCGTGAGCGCGCGCTCGAACTCACCGACGTCGTAGGCCTTCTGGGCCTCGGCGAAGAGCCCGCGCGCCTGCTGCTCGACGGGGTCGACCTTCTTCTTCTGGGCGAGGGCCGACGGCGACAGCGCGAGGAGCAACACCAGGGCGAGGCGGAACGGCATGGGCACCTCATCCTGCTTGAGCGGGGAGAGCGGGTCTACCGACGCGTCGAACACATCCCCTACGGCGCGAACGGGTCGACGACGCCGTCACGGCTCACGGGCTTCTTCACCTGCGGGGACTTCACCGCCTTGACGGCCTCGGGCTCCGGCGTCTTCGCGAGGTCGACGTCGAGGGTGGCGTTCGCCTGCAGGGCCACCGTGCGCGCGTCGGTGACGTGGCCGGACAGCGACAGGCTCAGAGGAAGTGCGTCGACCGGGTCGAGCTCGAGCGAGAGCGGCGTCACCCCCAGCTCGGCCTGCGTGTCCGTGCGCATCACCAGCGCGCCCGGCGGTGTCGAGCGCACCTCGAGTCGCACACGGGCCGGCATCGGCGCCACCGGCACCGCCTCGATGGGTGGTGCACGCGCGGCCTCCACTGGCGCCGGCGGCGGAGGTGCCGGAGGCGCGACCGGCGTGCCCTGTGCCGACAGCAGCACCGCCGCCCCCACGACGACGCCGACGAGCACGAGGGCCCCGACGACGAGGGGCACGCGCGACGGGCGAAGCGCAGAGGTGTCGATGGCCGACGGAGCGGCCTGGCGCTCCGGCTTCGGCGCCTCGAGGGTGCGCGGTGGCGGCTGGGGCGTGGCCGCGAGCGGACGAATCGGAGCGCCCGTCACGAAGGGCTCGAGCGCCTGCGCCAGGTCCTCCGCCGACTGGAAGCGCCGCTCGGGCTCCTTGGCGAGGCAGCGGGTGATGATGGCCTTGAGCACCGGGTGCACCGGCTCTCCGAGCGCGGTGACGTCGGGGAGCGGCGGCGGCGGCTTCGAGGTGATCTCCACCACCAGCTTGCCAAAGGTGTCGCCACGAAACGGCTGCACGCCGGCGACGAGCTCGTACAGCACCAGGCCCACCGCGTAGATGTCGGCGCGCCGGTCGGTGGGCGAGCCGAGCGCCTGCTCCGGCGCCATGTACTCAGGCGTGCCGATGACGATGCCCGCCGCCGTGCCGGACTGCGGAATGTCGCCGATGGGCTTGAGCAGCTTGGCGATGCCGAAGTCGAGCACCTTGAGGAACTCGGGGTCGTCCCCCTTGCGGTGCAGGAACATGTTCTCGGGCTTCACGTCCCGGTGCACGACGCCAATCTGATGCGCCGCGTGCAGGGCCTTCGAGAGCTGCCAGCCGAGCTTGAGCGTGCGGGCGAGCGTGAAGTGCTGCGCCATGTGCGCCGAGAGCGGCTGCCCGTCGAGCAGCTCCATCACGCACCAGGCGAGCGAGGAGCCATCGGGCTGGAGCTGCTCACCGAAGTCGAACACCTCGACGATGTGCTCGTTCTTGATGGCGTTGACGGCGGTGGCCTCGGCGATGAAGCGCTGCACGAGGTCGGGGTTCTTTGCGTGCTCGGCCTTGAGCACCTTCACCGCGGCGGTGCGCCCGATGCGCTGATGCCGCGCGAGGTACACGGTGCCCATGGCGCCCTCGCCCAGCACCTTCTCGAGGTGCCACGGCCCCAGCTCGGTGCCCGCGAGGTTGAAGTCCATCGACTCGACGGTGGCGCCGCTCGTCACGGTGCGCTCCAGCCGGAGCGGCGCGGCGGTACTGGCACCGAGGGGAGTGGAGCGCACATCGCACGAACCCGCGAACCAAAGGGTGGTTGCGCCGGCCGCTCCACCATACCGCTCCGTCCAGCAGCGGCGTTGATCTTCCTCGAACCTACTTCACCTGACATGTCCGTCAGGCGGGCACGAGCGCGCTGCCCACGGTGCGCAGGACGACGGCCAACACGAAGCCGCCGATGGCGCCCGCGAGGACGAGGCCCTTGCGACGGTGCTCGAACTGGGTGAACGCGTAGACGAGGTTGTAGATGGGAATGAGCATCACCATCACGCCGGTGCCGAGGCTGCGCTGGAACGCGTGCGCGAAGATGATGACCCAGCAGACGACGGCGACGAGCTGGAGCAGCAGGCCGAGGACGATGAAGAGCACGGCGCCTTCCGTATCAGGTCGCGCGGCGGCGAACAGCCCTCTGCCTCGCCGTCGTGGTGGTGAGCGCGAGCTTCTCGCTCCGGGACAGCTGCTTGAGCCGGTACTCGGTCTTGAGCGCCGAGGCCTTGTCGCGCGCGCGGCGTGAGTACACGAGCGTCACCGGGCGCCGGGAGCGGGTGTAGCGCGCGCCAGTGCCGTTCGAGTGCGCTGCCACCCGCCGCGCGAGGTCGGTGGTGATGCCGGTGTAGAGCGAGCCGTCGCGGCAGCGCACCATGTACACGTACCAGGGCATCGCGCTCGGTGTACCCGCCGGGCGGAAATCCCGTGACGGAAAACTGAAACCGCCGCGCCCCGGGTCCTGCAACACCGCGCGCGCCTTGAGGTTCGCCATTGGTCCTGACTTTGCGATGGCCGGCCCCATGCGTGCGTGGAGCCCTCTGGTGATGGTGGTGCTCGTCGGGTGCGGAGCGGCGCCCGTCATCGGGCCGGGACGGGTCGTCGAGACCGAGCGCCTCGACCTGAACGACGTCTCCTTCCTCCTGCCGCTTCCGGCGCCCCATCGGCTCGACAGCCTGCTGGGCCTCGCTGCCGGTGGCGACCTGGGGCCCCTGCTTCCCCGCCCGCTGTACGAGCGGCTGCCGCGGCTGGTCGAAGGGCAGGACGCGGGCGCGCTCTTCGACGAGCTGCGCGTCGTGAGCGTGCGGGTCGACCCGTGCTTTCCGGGGAGCGCTCCGCCGAGCCCGCCCTCGTGCGTCAAGCAGGTGCGGCTGGTGGCCCAGCCCGTCATCGTCGACCAGGGCGTCGTCACCACGCGCGACGCCACCGTGCACCTCTTCTACTCGCTCGAGTCCGCGCGCTTCGACGGCGTCCTGCGGGGGCTGTTCGAGCTCGATGAGCTCGCGGGAACGCTCACCAACGGCCCGCTCGACGTGCACCCGGTGCTGCGGCGGCAGGGGCTCGACGGTCTGTACGGCGCGAAGCTCCGCACGCTGGTGCTCGAGGCCTGCGGCTCGGCGACGCTCTCGCGCGTGGCGGTGATGTCGGTCGACGCGCAGGGCGCCGCGTGGCAGTTCACGGCCTTCGACGTGCGCGAAGGCGGGCTGGTCGACGACCTGATTCCCCGGCTGCCGATGCTGAAGGTCCAGGCGTTCCAGGAGTTCGGAAACGAGTCGTTCCGCAACGGCGCGCTCGTTCCCGCCGCGCCCTCCGACGCCCTCGACCTGCTCCTGAGCGAGCGCGAGATGCGGCTGCTCGACCGGCGCTCCCTCGACAAGGCGCTCACCTCGGCGCTGCGCATCGAGCACCCGGAGCGCTCCTCCCCGAAGACCGTCGACTGCGCGAGCTGCCACGTGGCCAGCCGCGCCCGCCGCAACGCCGAGGCCTTTCATCGCGTCGACACCACGGGCCACGTCGACCGCTTCGAGGCCGACGGCTTCGACCTGTCACGCGTGGACGAAGCGAAGGACGACCCCCGCGCGCTGCGGGCCTTCGGCTACTTCGGGCGCGCCTCGGCGTTCAGCCAGCGCACCATCAACGAGAGCGCGCAGGTGGCGATGGCACTCGAGCGCTTCCGACCAGCGGAGAGATGACCATCACCGCACGAAGGACAGCAGGTAGCGCGAGTCGGCGGGAACCCCCGAGGGCCCGTAGCAGCGCACCGAGATGGTGTCGTCGAGCTGTGACTGCACCGCGCACCGATTCACCGTGTCGGTGGGCGTCACCTGCACCACGCCGCTGTTGAAGGACAACCCGGGGAAGCGCATCGCATAGACGCCAGGCCCCGTGCGGGTCGCGGTGATGGTCTGCCCGCCGCTGTTGTACGAGAAGGGAATGAAGGGTGTGTACGAGGCGGTGGCCGCCTCGCTCGCGAAGGCGAACGCCAGCACCTCGGCGTTCGTCACGGGCTGGGTGAGCGAGGTGAAGGGCTGGTCGGTGAAGGCGACGAAGCTGAAGTCGCTGTCGGCGAGGCCGGCGCCGTCATGGCACTGGACCCCGAAGGCTTGCGCGCTGCGCGAGAAGAGGCTGCAGAACCGGCTCGAGTTTTCGGCCGTGACCGAAAGACTCCGCGCGTCAGCGCCGGTCAAGCCAGTCAACGTCACGGCGTACACGCCCACACTGGTGCGCTGAACCGTGATGGCGCCGCCCGGATTGCTCGAGAAGGCTGGCGCTGGCGCCGCCCCCGTCGCAGCAACCCGCGCGTACGCCATCACCCGGGCCGTCGAGGGCGCGTTGAACTCATGCACGGTGACGAAGAACTGCGAGTCCAGCGGTTGGTTGGTGGCGCCGTAGCAGCGAACGTCGACGTCGTCGTTGAGCACGCTCTCGACGGCGCAGCGTCGGGCCCCGCCGAAGGCCGTGGCCACGGCGGTCGCGTTCGTCAGCGCGAGGTTGGTGAAGGTGACGCGGTAGTCACCCACGCCCCGGCGTGTCGAGGTGATGGCGCCGCCGTTCGCGTTGAAGGCAGTGATGGCGGGCGGGGTCGACGACGCTCCGGGCACGTCGATGAAGGCGTAGCCGGTGACGTTGGCGAGGCTGGGGCGGCCGCGTGAGGTCACCGTGAAGTCGAAGCCTGTGTCCAGCCTCCCGCCGAAGGGCGTGTAGCATTCGAGGTAGCCCGGCGGCAGCGCTCCGCCAAATACGCTGGTGACGCAGGTCGCGTTGGGCGACCGCGTGCTGGCGCTGGAGACCACCGGGGAACGGCCCCGTGCGAGCGGTCCGGTCGAGACGATCTGATAGACGCCCGTCTGCAGTTGGCCGGTCGAGAGACCCGCAGCCCCAGAGGTGGCACCGACGGAAGCGAACCCGCCGTCTGGCGTCGTCACGAGGGTGGTCTGCAGGTCGACGGTAGCTTCACTGACGATGCCCCGGCCCATCACCACGAATGAGAAGCCCGTGTTCACGGCAGCCGATTGGCCAAGGCAGCGAAGCTCTATCGAAGACGCACCAGCCGCGTTGAAGAGGCTGCAGCGCTGTCTGCCGACGTCGGGTGTCTGAGGGGCCACCAGCACGGCGCCGACCGACGCGCCCGCGGGCAGGGTGCCCAGCGAGACCAGGTACGTGCCGACCTGGGGGTTCGTCACCTGAAGGGAGCCCGTCGCACTCCAGCCTTCGGTCGACGAGAGCGACGCCGGGAAGACGGTGGTGCCCGGCACGACGCCATACGCCAGAATGGCACCACCTGCGGACAAGTTGTCCTGAACGACGCGGAAGTTGAACGCCGAGTCGGCGGCTGCGCCAGGTGCGTCGTTGCACTGAACGGTGAAGGTGTTGAGGCTCGCGTCTTCGACCGAGCAGAAGCGCCCCTGGTAGCCAGTCGTTTCGATGGTCGTGGTTCGGGCCGAGACGCTCAGGCCGTCCACCAGCACACGAACCCGGCCCGCGGCCAGGCGGGTGGCGGTGATGACGGAGTTGGGGCCCGTCGAAACGAATGAGGTCGTGGGCGAGAGCATGGCGGGGGTGCTCGACGACAGCACCGGGACGACGCCCCATGCCACGACGGTGAGGCCGCGGTTGAGCCGGTCGTCGACGTCCACCGCCACCCGCGTCACGCCTTCCGGTGTGGAGAAGGCGAGGGTGGCGAGCCCGGTCTGAGCCGGGTCGTGGGGTGGAACGTAGTCGACCGACAATCCCTGCGGGTTCGACAGCGAGCCAGGGCTCGCGCTCATGAGGCTCCAGGTGCCTCCAAGCGGTACTCCACGCACGGTCGCCGTCACCGGGACCGGCGGGCTCGAGATGAAGACCCGGCCCGGAGCGTTGAGCGTCACCGTGTAGACGCGGACGGTGCAGGACCCCATGAGGCTCCCCGCGCTCGCCGTGACCACGACGTCCTGGAAGCCCTGCGAGTCCGTCACCGCCGTCGGTGGTCGGTACGAGGTCATCGCGCCCGATGCGTTCAGCAATGACCCGACCGCGGGGCTCGCCCACATCACGGGGGCCGTCGAGCCGCTCACGGTGGCCGTCAAGGGGAGGTCGAAGCCGCCGGCGAGCGCTCGCCCGGGACCGCAGTTGAGAACGAGCGTCGGGGCCGTCGAGTAGGACAACGTGGCGACGGCCATGAATCCGCCCGGCGCGCTGACGACCACCATCGACATGCCGGCCAGGCCAGCGGTGGGCGGGGTCCACTGCACCGAAGCACCCGTGGTTGCTGAGAGCGTGCCCGCACCCGCGAGGGTCCACGTCAGCGTCGGTATCGACGGGAAGTTCGCTGTCGTCGCCGTCAACGTCACGGGGCCTCCGCCGATGGTGGCCGCCGCGTTGGCCGGAGACACACTGAGCACGGGCGTCAGGCCCACGGTCACCACCGCCTGAGCCATCAGCCCCGACGCGGTGTTGGCCTGGATGACGGCCTGACTGGAGAACGTACCGCTCGCGGGAGGTTGATACGCCACCGTCAGCCCCGTCGATGCGCTCAGTCTGCCGGGGCCTGAGAGCTGCCACGAGACGACCTCTGTCGAGTTCACGAGGGTCGCCTGGAGCGACACATTGGCGCCGCCGAACCAGGTCGTTGCGGTGAGCGGGGTGACGGACAGGCTGGGCACGCCGGCGTCAGGGCCACCACCGGCTGAGCCGCCTCCGACGCCGCCTGCCGAGCCGCCA